>NZ_KB911548.1:339872-342982 GCF_000383555.1 Rhodococcus sp. 114MFTsu3.1
CGGCGATTCGGGTGTGGGGTGCGGTGGCGAGGGTGTGTAGGGCGGTGTCGAGGAGTGTGGTGAGGGTGGTGATGGTGTGGTGGGTGATGCGGTGTGGTTGGTAGGAGAGTTCGATGGTGATGTGGGTGGGTGTGGGCAGGATGCCGAGGGTGAGGGGATAGTGGGTGGAGTCGTGGATGTCGACCGAGGTGACGGTGAGGTCGTCGTCCACTGCGGTGTTGTTGTCGTCGATGGGGTAGTTCTCGTAGACGAGGAGGGTGTCGAAGAGGGCGGGGAGTCCGGTGAGGTGGTGCAGGTCCGGTAGTGGGGTGTGGTGGTGGTCGAGGACGGTGGTGTTGTGGTGGTGGATTTGGTCGAGGAGTTCGCCGACGGTGGGGTTGTGGCCGAGGTGGGCGGGGGTGGGGATGGTGTTGAGGAACATGCCGACGGCGGTGTCGATGCCGTCGATGTGGGCGGGTCGTCCGGAGACGGTGGCGCCGAAGGTGATGGTGGGTTGTCCGGTGATGGCGTTCAGGGTCAGTGCCCAGGCGGTGTGGAGGACGGTGTTGAGGGTGGTGCTGTGGGTGCGGGCGAGGGTGTGGAGTTGGTCGGTGAGGATGGGGTCGATGGTGTGGGTGAGTTCGATCGGTTGTGCTGTGTCGGTGGTGGCTGCGTCGGTGGTGGCGATGAGGGTGGGTTCGGTGACGTCGGCGAGGGCGGTGTTCCAGGTGTCGAGTGAGGTGGTGTGGTCGTGGTGGGTGAGCCAGTGGAGGAAGCTCGGGTAGGTGGTGTCGGGGAGTGCGGGTGTGGTGGGGTTGTTGTAGGTGCGGAGCAGTGTGGCGATCAGGGGCGGGGTGGACCAGCCGTCGGTGATGGCGTGGTGGACGGTCAGGATGAGGGTGTGCTGGTCGGCTGCGGTCGTGACCGCGGTGACGCGCATCAACGGCGCCTCGTCGAGCGCCAACGGGATCGTCCGGTCTGCGTCGATGATCGCCGCGATCGCGTCCGTGTCGTACGTATCGATATCGGTATGCGAAAGAGTGACGGTGGCATCGGTGGGGATCACTGCGACGTATTCGCCGTTCGCAGCGGGTGTGATCGCGGCCTTGAGGTTGGGGTGTGTGTCCGTGAGTCGATCAAGGGCGATGCGGAGCCTGTCCAAGTCGAGCAGCCCGGTCACCGTCACCGCAGTGTGGGTGAGGTACACGTCGGTACCGGACACAGCGCCGAGCATGGATTCGAAAACCATGCCGTGTTGGAGTGGTGTCAGTGGTTGGACGTCGGTGAGGTCGCCGTAACGCTCTTCCCATGCGGTGACATCGTTGTAGGTGAGACCGGTGGCGGTGAAGTCGGTCAGTGAGCGTCGGCTGCGGCCGGTGTAGGCGGCGAGGCATCGCAGCGTGGCTGTCCACAACTGGACGAGTTCGTGTGCTTGTTCGGTGGTGAGAATTTTCTCGGCGTAGGCGAAGGAACCGTCGAAGACGGTCGCGCCGTCGGCGTCCGACACCGCGGCGATGTTGGCGTCGACAACTGCGGCGGCGGGAAGCTCTGCGGGCACGTGTCCACGGATGCCCGGGATTTCGGGGGCGCTGGTCCAGGAGCGGTCACCAGCTGTGCCGCTGGTGAAGTTACCAAGGTAGTTGAATCCGATGTCCGGAATGTTCTGTGGGAGAGCAGCTTCGGTGTTGAGGTGGGTGAGTATGCCGTAGCCGATGCCGCGGTCCGGGACGCGTGCGAGTGTGTCTTTGATGCGTAGTACGGCGTCGGCGGCGAGGGTGGGGTCGGTGATGGTGTCGATCGGGTCGAGGTCGGTGAGGTCGGCGAGGATCGGGTACCAGGTGGTGAACCAGCCGATCGAGCGGGAGAGGTCTGCTCCGGGGACGAGGGTTTCTTGGCGGCCGTGGCCTTCCATGCCGATGGTGACCGGGCGTGGCTCGAGGCCGTGGCGTGCGCGCCATGTGCAGGTCGCGATGCCCAGTGCGGTGAGGAGGATGTCTTCGACGCTCGCCGAGAGGGCGGTGGTGATGTCGCCGATGAGGGTAGCGGTGAGGTCGGCGGGAACCGTGACCTCGATCTGTCCGGTTGTGGCGTGAGTGTCGCGCTCCGGGTCGACGCTCCGCTCGCCGAAGAGAGGCTGTGTGGCGTCGGCGACGGTGTTCCAGTGCTCGAGTTGGTCGGTGAGGTGGGGGTCGCGTGCGCGTTCGGTCAGTGCGTGGGTCCATGTGGTGATGGAGGTTCCGGCGGGGAGCAGGTCGTCTTCGGTGGCGCCGGTTTCGAGTGCCCAGGCGTGTGCGAGGTCGTCTTGAAGGATGCGCCAGGAGACTCCGTCGACGGCGAGGTGGTGGATGACCATGACGAGGCGGCCGGTGGTGTCACCGAAGTCGGTGTCGTTGGGGTTGGTGTCACCGGAGTGGGTGCACCACAGGGCGCGCCACAGAATCCCGTTCGTCGGATCGAGTTGCCCGGAGAGCCGTGTCGTCTCGGCAGTGACGTATGCAGGCCAGCGCGGTCCGGACCAGCCGTCGGTGAATTCGGTGGTGTCGAGTCGGGCGGTGACCTCGATCGGGGTGGCGGCGCCGGTGAAGTGTGGTGCGCCGGAGTTGTCGATGTCGAGGCGGCCCTGCAGGGTCGGGTGATGTCCGATGACGCGGGTGAGGATTCGGTGGAGGGTGTCGGTGGTGAGGTCGGGTGGGGTGGTGAAGACGAAGGATTGGGTGAAGTGGTCGAAGCCGGGTCGGTCTACGTAGCGGGCGGCGATGGGTTGCAGTGGTGCGGTGGTGACGGTGGTGGGTCCGGTTTCGGTGTGGGTCTGGGTGTGGGTGTCGGCGATTCGTGCCAGGGCGCTGATGGTGCGGTGGGTGAAGATGTCGGCGGCGGTGATGGTGATGCCGGCGCGGCGGGCTGCGGTGACGACCTGGATGGAGGAGATGGAGTCGCCGCCGAGGCGGAAGAAGTCGTCGTCGATCGACAGTGGGGTGTCGGTGGGCAGGTGCAGGATGTCGGCGAAGACGGTGGCGAGGGTGGTTTCGGTGACCGTGGTGGGGTGTTGTCCGCCGGTGAGTGCTCCGGTGAGGTCGGGTGCGGGTAGTGCGCGGCGGTCGAGTTTGCCGTTGGGGGTGACCGGGACGGTG
>NZ_KB911549.1:0-328632 GCF_000383555.1 Rhodococcus sp. 114MFTsu3.1
ACCGACATGTCCATCTACACCGACGAAATCTTCGGACCCGTCCTCTCCGTCGTCCGCGTCGACACCTACGACCAAGCCCTCGAACTGATCAACAACAACCCCTACGGCAACGGCACCGCCATCTTCACCAACGACGGCGGCGCAGCACGACGCTTCCAGAACGAAGTCGAAGTAGGCATGATCGGCATCAACGTCCCCATCCCCGTCCCCATGGCCTACTACAGCTTCGGCGGCTGGAAAAACTCGCTGTTCGGCGACACCCACGCCCACGGCACCGAAGGAATCCACTTCTTCACCCGCGGCAAAGCCGTCACCTCCCGCTGGCTCGACCCCAGCCACGGCGGCATCAACCTCGGATTCCCCGAAAACAACTAGACCCCACGTGAGTGGAAATGTAGGCCAGGGCTCAGGAGCGAAGCCCGCGAAGCGACCAGCGGCACCTACATTTCCACTCACGACGGGGGTCAGGCCGCGTCGGTGGCCGATAGTGTGCAGGTAAGTGCGCTGACGTATCTACAAAGGAGTAGTACATGGTTGCCAACATCTCGTTCCCGCGTTTTCTCAAGCTCGGGCCAGGAGCCGTGGAGAGCCTCGGTGACGTGCTGACCGACTTGAACGTGCATCGGCCCCTGCTCGTCACCGATGCGTTCATGGTGAGCAACGGCTCCGCGGAACGGCTTCTGAAGATCATTGCCGGAGCAGGCAAAGAGGGTGCACTGTTCTCCGGCACGGTCCCGGACCCCACCACCGAGTCCTTGCACGCGGGCTTGGACGCAGCGGCAGCGCACGACGCAGATGCTGTCATCGGGTTCGGCGGTGGCAGCCCGATGGACACGGCCAAAGCCCTCGCGGTGCTGTCGAAGCAGGGCGGCGAGATGCGCGATTACAAGGCGCCACGCCAGTACACCGGGCCTGCGTTACCCATCATCGCGATCCCGACGACCGCCGGAAGCGGTTCGGAGGCAACGCAGTTCACGATCATCACGGACGTCACGTCGGACGAGAAGATGTTGTGTCCCGGCCTGTCGTTTCTTCCCATAGCGTCGATCGTGGATTCCGAGTTGACTGCATCCATGCCGCCCCGCTTGACGGCGGACACCGGCGTCGACGCGTTGACCCACGCGATCGAGGCCTATGTGAGCAAGAAAGCCAACCCGATCTCCGACGGACTCGCTTTGTCCGCGATGCGGACCATCGGCCGGTTTCTGTTGCGCGCGTACCGGGATGGCTCCGACACCGAAGCGCGCGAGGCAATGATGCATGCGTCGACTCAGGCGGGTATGGCGTTCTCCAACGCCAGTGTCTGTCTGGTTCACGGTATGAGCCGTCCGATCGGAGCGCACTTCCATGTCGCACACGGCCTGTCGAACGCGATGTTGCTCACCGCCGTCACTGCGTTCTCCATCCCCGGGGCTCGCGACCGGTACGCCGAGTGCGCTCGCCAGCTCGGGGCGGCCGAACGCACGGATTCCGACGACATCGCGTCCGCGCGGCTGATCGAGTTCATCGACACTCTGTGCGCCGACGTGGAGGTTCCACGCCCGAGCACCTACGGTATCGACGAAGCCAAGTGGGACAGTCTGATTCCGCTCATGGCGGAGCAGGCATTGGCGTCGGGATCGCCGGGCAACAACCCCGTCGTGCCGACGGCCGACGAGATCGCAGATCTGTATCGCACCGTGTTCTGACCGCTCACGGCCACAGCCCACGCGCACAACCAGTACGGCGCTGGGCTTGACCTCGAGTGCGGTCGAGGTTCGAGGATGGTCATGTACCGATCGAACAGACCCGAAAGCGAGATCATGACCACCGACAAGTACGTACTACCCGAACTGTCGTACGACTACGCTGCCCTCGAACCGCACCTCAGCGGCGAGATCATGGAGCTTCATCATTCGAAGCACCATGCGGCCTACGTCGCGGGCGCGAACACCGCACTCGAACAGCTTGCGGCTGCACGTGAATCCGACGATCATTCACGGATCTTCCTGCACGAGAAGAATCTTGCGTTCCATCTGGGCGGGCATCGCAATCACAGTCAGTTCTGGACCAACATCTCCCCGGACGGTGGTGACAAGCCGGTCGGCGAACTCGCAGCCGCCATCGACGATCAGTTCGGGTCGTTCGACAAGTTCCGTGCACAGTTCACCGCTGCGGCGAACGGACTTCAGGGTTCCGGCTGGGCTGTTCTCGGCTGGGACGAACTGGGGCGGAGACTGCTCACTTTCCAACTCTACGACCAGCAGGCAAACGTCCCTGTCGGGATCACTCCCCTACTGCTGTTGGACATGTGGGAGCACGCGTTCTATCTCCAGTACAAGAACGTCAAGGCGGATTACGTCACGGCGTTCTGGAACCTGGTCGACTGGGCGGACGTCGCACGTCGTGGACCGTGGAACGACTAGTGTCTCGCGTATGAGGATTTCGGGACGGCGCTCGGTGTCGACGACGAGCCGATCGTGAGCACCGGGCGAACTCCGGTCACCATCGTCGGCGCGGGAATGGCCGGCGCCGCATGCGCGGTCGCGCTCAGGGACGGCGGCGTCGAGTGTCGTCTCGTCGATCGCGGCCGTGCGGTGGGCGGGCGGATGGCGTCTCCGCAACTGCACGGTCGCCGTGTGGACATCGGCGCGGGCTATTTCACCGTCCGCGACGACGGTTTCGCCGAGCTGGTCGAGGCGTGGGAAGCAGCCGGTCTGGCCAGGCCGTGGACCGACACGTTCGGAGTACTGGCTCCCGACGCTGACACCACCACCACCACAGGTCCGACGAGGTGGGCAACTCCGGGCGGGCTGCGTTCACTGGTCAGGGACGTGTTGGGCGCCGCCGGCCCGGGCGAGATCAAGGCCGAATCCACCGAGCTCACCACACTTCCCGACGGCATCGTCGTGTTGGCGATGCCGGATCCGCAGGCATCGAGACTCGCCGACGTGCCGGACCCGGTGAGCTACGACGCGGCTCTCACCCTGGTCGCCGGGTTCGAGAACATGCCGTTGCCGTTCGAGAAAGCAGCGTTCGTCAATGCGCATCCCGTGATCGAGTTCCTCGCCGACGACGGAGCGCGGCGGGGCGATTCGGCGCCGGTACTCGTCGCGCACACCACGGCGGAGTTCGCCCGTGCGCATCTGAGTGACCCGGACTCGGCGGTGGCGCAGACTGTGGCGGCGGTTCGATCTGTGACCGGGCTGCCGGCACCGTCGTGGACGCACGTTCATCGGTGGACCTTCGCGAAGCCGGCGCAGGCACACGACTCGACTTTCGGTTCGGTCGATCTCGCGAACGGAACCGTGTACTTCGCGGGCGATCAGTGGAGTCCGTCGGCGCCGCCTCGTGTCGAGAGTGCGTGGAGGTCGGGTACGGACGCGGGCCGCGCGATCTGCGCCAGGTTGTCCTAGCTCACGCGAGAGGCCGCATGCGGCTGGTCGAGCTGCATCGATTCGATGTCGTCGTCTTCGTCGTCGGTGAGGGTGAACAGCGCAGCGATCGGTGCCGCGAGCGCCAGGAGTCCGATGACGAAGACCGGGAACAGGAATCCGAACACTTCGAGCCCCGCGGGTACAGGTGCGTCCGGGTCGACGGTGACGCGCATGGCGGCCATTCCGGTGTAGTGCATTCCGACGACGGCGACGCCCATGACGAGACCTGCGGCCAACAACAACATCGGTTTCTGCAGGACCAGGGTGAACCACAGGGACAATGTGCCTGCGACGACGGCGATGGCCACGGAGACAGCAACGAGAGTCGTGTCGTAGGACACCGCGCCCTGGATACGGACCGCGTTCATTCCGGTGTAATGCATGACGTTGACGGCGATTCCCATCACGACGCCACCGACGAGGAGCGTCCAGATGTTGACCTTGCGGCCGATGATGAGCAGTCCGACGAGGGTCGCTCCGATCGCCAGCAACGCCGAGACGACGGTCCACAGAAGGTCGTACCGTGCGACGCTGCCGGTCACGGTGAATCCGAGCATGGCGATGAAATGCATCAACCAGATACCGATGCCCCCGATCGAGACCGCCGCCATCGCCAACCATCCGAATCGAGCACGTGGTGACGAGACGACCGCGGATTGCCTGGTGCAGGCGAGGCCGACGACACAGCCCACGACGGACACCCCGTAGGCGAGGAACACGAGCCAGATGCCCATCGAGAAATGCTGCATCTCGTGTGAATGATCCATGGTGCTGCTCCTAGGTTGCCGAGTGCACGCGGTCGAGGGCGTACTCGGTGAGGATGATGAGGGCGCCGCGTACGGAATCCGCGCGTCGCGCATCGACTTTGACTATCGGCACGAACGGGGCGATCGCGAGCGCTTCGCGGATGTCGTCGATCTCGAAACGCTGCGCACCGTCGAACTCGTTGACGGCGACGACGAAGGGAAGTCCACGAGCTTCGAAGTAGTCGATCGCCGCGAAGCAGTCGTCGAGACGACGCGTGTCGATGAGGACGATCGAACCGATGGCTCCGCGAACCAGGTCGTCCCACATGAACCAGAATCGCCGCTGGCCCGGAGTACCGAACAGGTAGAGCACCAGGTCGTCGGAGAGTGTGATTCTGCCGAAGTCCATGGCAACGGTCGTGGTCGATTTACTGCCCGCGGAGTCCAGTTCGTCGATTCCTTCGGATTCGTCGGTGATCATCGCTTCGGTTCGGAGCGGCACGATCTCCGACACCGCGCCGACGAGTGTCGTCTTGCCGACACCGAATCCACCTGCGACGACGATCTTCGTCGAAGCCGCTGTCCGACCTCTCGTGTCAGAGTGCGCGTAGTCCACGAAGTGTCCTTCCGATGAGTTCGCGGCGCTCGGCCGCGGTGGCGTCGTCGTCGAGAGTCGCCGACACACGCAATGTTCCAGATTCGACGAGGTCGCCGACGAGTACGCGGGCGACACCGAGGGGCAGGCTCAGGCGCGCGGAGATCTCGGCCACGGACGGGCTCTCCGTGCACAGCGCGACGATTTTCGATCTCATGTCGCTGGGCGGCCACATACTCGTCACGACCGGGGAGACGGTGTGCACGGGAGCTTCGAGAGGAAGGTAGACCTCGGATCGGGTTCGGCCCGCGGTGAGGGTGTACGGCCTCACCAGATTGGGAGTTGGTGCCGCGGCGTCGAACTCGTCCGAATCGTCCACGTTCACAGGAGCTTCGGGTGCAGACTCGTCGGTCGACTCGGATGCGCCCGATCGATCGGGTGAGGCGACCTCGACCAGCGCGTCGTCTACTTCAGGTATTTCCGACGGTGCCACCGTGCATCACCGATCTCGTATCCGCGCGGCCGGCTGCACCATACTGCCCACACGATCGACCAGCACGGCCATCTCGTAACCGACTTGGCCGATGTCGCACGATGCCGCCGTCAGTGCGGCTAGGTGCGATCCATCGCCGACGCTCATCAGCAGCAGATACCCGTTCTCCATCTCGACGATGGATTGGAGTACCGGACCACCGTCGAACAGTCGCGCTGCGCCGGAGGACAGGCTCGCCAGCCCGGACGTCACCGCGGCCAGCTGCTCGGCGCGTTCGCGAGGAAGTTGTTCGCTGGTGGCCATCAGCAACCCGTCCGCCGAGACCAGGACGGAGTGCGCGACTCCGACGATGTCGCGTGCGAAGTTCGACACGAGCCAGTCCAGGGACCGATCGGGGGTCGACGCGATGGGGTGGTTCATTCGCCTTCTTCCGTTCTGTGTCGGCCGGTGACGTCTTCGGCGCGCCCGGTGCGGACACCGGTGAAGTGACTGGTGAGTTTCTCGCGTACGGCGTCGGGTGACCGTGTGCGCGACGACGTCGGCGCGTCGTCACGGCTGTGCGTCGGGGTTCGTCCGGTGTCCACGGCGCCCGGGACCAGGCGGGCACCTGGCTTACGCAGCGGCAGCCCGGAGTCCGTTCTGGTGCGTGCGCGTGCGTCGTCGGCGTTCTCGGCGGCGGCCCAGCCTGCGTCCGCCGGTGACGACCAGGTGCGCGAACGGCCTTGTCCGGTAGCAGGGTCGACGAGCCACTCGGAGACCATTCGCTGGTAGATCGGCATCGCCTGGGTCGGCGGTGCCAGCGGATCCGGCGGTGGTGGGGGCGCATCCTCGGTACCCTGTGCGGTGTCGTTCTTCGCCGCGAGTGCCGCCGGGCGGGCGCCGAAGAACGACGAAGTGTCCGAGGTCCGTCTGACGGCTGCCATGTCGCCGGACGGGGCCGATTCTGCTCTGCCGGACGACAGGGCGATGTGTTCGTCGACGCCGCTCGCGCCTGGACGACGCCGGGGCAGCGATGCGGAGGTGACGTCCTTGGTGTCGGAACGACCGTTCCGCGTCTGGGCGACGTATCCGTTCTGCTCGGCAGGCGCCTGTGCGTCGGCACCTGGGGACGGCACTCCGGCCGTCGCGAGTCCGTCGAGCGCCATGAGCGACACCGGACCCGTGCGCTCCGTGGCGGTTTCGGCGTCCGTCGCGGTGTTCGGAGGTGCCCCGTTGCGCGGTGGCAGCGCAGATGCCGATCGACCGGCCGACAGATCCCTGCGGTTGGCGCGGACGTTCTCGGCCGTCGGGAATGCCGTCACGACGAGTGACACGGGGATGTGAACGCTGACGGTCACTCCCGACGCTCCTCCCTGCACCTGTGTCGCGCGTAGTCGTACCGTCACTCCGTGGCGCTGGGCGAGACGTCCGACCACGAACAGGCCCATTCGACGCGCAGTTTCGGGCGTGACTTCGCCGCCGGCAGAGAGACGTTCGTTGGTTTCGTCGATGTCCGCTGCAGGCATTCCCAGCCCGCGGTCGGCTACTTCGAGCAGGATTCCGCCTTCGACTGCGCGCGCGGCGGTGACGGCGACGGCACTGTCGGGCGGTGAGTAGCGCAGCGCGTTGTCGATCAACTCGGCGACCAGGTGCACGATGTCGGCTGCTGCTGCCGCGGTCAGTGCGGCTTCCGGCACGTCGAGCATGAGCACGCGGCGGTAGTCCTCGACCTCCGACACGGCCGCGCTCATCACTGCGTCGAGTGCGACGGGGCGGTCACCCTGTGCGCGGCGCGACGGGGTGCCTGCCAGCACCATGAGGTTGGCACCGTTTCGGCGCATCCGGGTGGCCAGGTGGTCGAGGCGGAAGAGACTGTCGAGGCGGCGCGGATCGTCCTCGTCGCGTTCCAGCTCTTCGATCAAGGCCAGTTGCTGATCGACGAGCGATCGGCTTCGGCGAGAGAGCGTTTCGAACATGTTGCCGACCTGCACTCGAAGTCGCGCCTGTTCGCCGGCGAGCTGCAGCGCTTCCTCGTGGATGGCGTCGACTGCGCGGGCAAGCTGCCCGATCTCCTCCTGTGTGTGGACGGGGATCGGCACGATCTCCGGGGTGTGTCCACCGGATCTGATCCTTTCGATCTCAGCCGGGAGCGCGCGTCGAGCGACACCGAGAGCGCCCAACCGGAGCCTGCGGATGGGGCGGACGAGAGAGCGAGCGACGATCAGCGCGAGCACGAGCGCGGTGAGGACCGAGCCGAGTACGAGGGCAGTGTCGCGCAGCGCCACCGATCGACTCTCGGTGGCCTCGGATGTCAGTGTCTCGACGAGGCGGCCTGCGTAGCGGTCCGCGATGGAGGTGTAGATGTCGGTGGACCGTCCGGCCGAGAGGAACGGATTGGTGGGTCCACCGCTTGCGGCCGCAGAGTACATTCCGAGCCTGGTGTCGAATTGTGCCTGCAGCGCTTGCACTTCGGCGGACTCCGGACCGAGCACGGTCGAGAGTGCCGCGATGTCGGCGGCCTCACTGCCCGCGGCCCGGTTGACCTCGTCGAGAATCGTGACGTCGGGGGTGGAGACGAGTAGCTGCTGGGTCTGCGCGGCGCGACGGCCGGACATGGCGTCGACGATCGTGGACGTGAGGGTTCGAGGCTCGGCGCTCTCGACGGACAGGCCGTCGGCGATCAGCTCTGCAATCGATTCGGTGACGGCCGATGCGACACCGACGCGCTCGACGGGGGCTACCGGGCCTTGCCGCAGCCTGTCGCTCAGTTGCTCCGCGCCGGAGACGGCGCTCTCGAAGTCGACGAGGGCGCCTGCCTCGGGGCCTCCGCCATCCTGGTCACCGCTGGTTCCGAGTGCGTCGCGCACGGCGGTGAGACCGGATTGCACTTCCTCGCCCGAGCCCGGCACACCGCTCAGCGCGAGATCTCCGACTGCCCGGTCGAGGGCGAGGAGTGGCGCCACGATTCGTGAATTGTCTGCAGCGGCAGACAGATCGGCTGCGGCGGACAGTTCGGTCTGGATGCGCAGGGCTCCGAAACCCATTGCGAGGATCAACGGCAGCGCGACGACGGCCGCGACCTTGGCCCGAACGGGCCATGCCGAGAGCGACCACGTGCGCTCGGTGGGCACCGTGTTCGGTGGTTCGGTTCCTATTTCGACCACTAGCCGGACTCGCTTCGACTCTGCCAAGGGGCGGGCGGGGACAAGGGCGGGCTGACAGCTCCCGTGAACACAGACCCGTCCGTGCAGGCTGTGAATAACAACAAACCGCACGGACTTATTCTGTCCCGAGAACATATACCAAGATCCTGTTTCAGGAAAGATTTACGACTTGATGACTTTTTGAGCGTTCTTTGCTGATGAACACGCCTCCTCCCGCGTCCAGTCCGGGCGGTCAGTCCAGCGAACTTGCCGCCGCGACGGCGATCACCGACGCCAACTCGGCCAAAGCGGCCGTTTTCAACGTCCACTGCTGCCAGTAGAGCGTGACGTCGACGCCGGTGCCCGGCGCGAGGTCGACGACGTCCACTCCTGTGCGCATTCTGTCGATCTGCTGTCGGGGCAGGACGGCCCAGCCCATTCCGAGCCTCACCGCTTCGGCGAAGTCGGCCGACGACGGCACGAAGTGCGTGGGACCTGCACGCCTCGTCACACCCCACTGTTCGAGATATCGGTGTTGTAGATCATCGGAGCGGTCGAACACGATCATCGGAGCACGGGACAATGCGTCGCCCGACGGTCCGTCGCGAAACCATGTGTCCCGGAACTCCGGCGAGCACATCGGCCGATACTTCATCACCCCGAGTCGGGTCACGGAGCACCCCTGGACGGCATCCGCCGACGTGGTGACCGCCGCCACGACAACTCCCTGACGTAGCAATTCCGCGGAGTGATCCTGGTCTTCTCTCTTGATGTCGAACTCCATGCGGTGCGACAGCTGTGCCACTGCAGGAAGAACCCAAGTGTTGAGCGAGTCACCGTTCACGGCAATCGGTACCGACGCGGGCGCGCCTGGAGTCAGCTCTGCGACGAGCGTTCCTATTTGCTGCGCCAGCCGCAGGTAGGGCATCCCCGCCTCGGTGATCCGGGCCGGCTTGGAGCGGTGAACCAGCACCGTCCCCACCGATGTCTCCAACGCTTTGATCCGTTGACTGACCGCCGAAGGAGTGATGTGCAATTGCGTGGCTGCGGAATCGAACGAGCCCTCGGAGACGACGGAGGCGAGAGCGTGAAGCTGCGACAGGTCGGGTTCGCGCATAAGTAATACTAATCATGGTGAAGATATATTCGCTGTACTTCAGATCTGACCGTTCTTAATCTTTGCTTCATGACGTGCGCACTCGGTCCTACCCTCGCGGGCCTGGCTTTCGGCCTGTCGCTCATCGTGGCCATCGGAGCTCAGAACGCGTTCGTTCTGAGGCAGGGGATCGCGCGGACGCACGTGCTTCCCGTCGTCGCGGTCTGCGCGGCGTCGGACATCGTCCTCATCGCGGCCGGCGTGGCCGGGGCAGGTTTCCTCGTCGACAACTCCCCCTCCTTGATGACGATCGCCTATTGGGGCGGCGCTGCGTTCCTTCTCGGATACGGCGCATTGTCGATGCGTCGCGCTCTGCGCCCGTCCGCCATGTCCGCGGATCGTGCGTCGCAACCGGCCAGGATCGGCACCGTCCTCGCTACAGCGGTGGCGCTGACCTGGCTGAATCCGCACGTGTACCTGGATACGGTGGTCCTCCTCGGATCAGTGGCGGCAACGTACGACACCGCGCGAATCTGGTTCGGAATCGGTGCGTGTACCGCCAGCGTCCTGTGGTTCACCGCGCTCGGATACGGTGCCCGCCTTCTGCAACCGGCATTTGCGAAACCGATGGCCTGGCGGGTCCTCGACGGCGCGATCGCAGCGTTCATGGTCGCTCTGGGCTCGACGTTGGCAGTACAAGCAGTAAATAGTTAGTGCACTAACCATTCGTGTACTATCAAAAGCGTGTCCGACGACGATCCACTCGCTCTCGACAGGCAGGTCTGTTTCGCACTGGCGGTTGCCAACCGAGCCGTTCTCGCCGTCTACCGGCCCCTCCTGGAGCCGATGGGGCTCACTCATCCTCAGTACTTGGTCATGCTGGCGCTCTGGGAGTCCTCGCCGCGGTCGGTGAAAGAAATCGCAGCGGCATTGCAACTGGACTCCCCCACCCTGTCCCCGTTGCTCAAACGGCTGGAGGCAGCCGGTCTCCTCGTTCGAACCCGCAGCCGTAGCGACGAGCGTCAGCTCGCCGTCGAGTTGACCGCAGACGGTGCCGAACTGAGGACGCAGGCGGAGAACATTCCCCCTGCCGTCGTCGAACGACTCGGAGTGGAGATCACCGAACTCGAAGAACTTCGCACGGTGCTCGGGCGCATCAACCGAGCCGCTATCGATGCAGGGGCGCTGCAATGAGCACGACACCACGAACACGACCGAACTTTCTGCAGTGGCTCGGCTACGTGGCCGGGCGCAGGCTTCCGATGTCCATGCAGGATTGGGTCCGCAACGACCTGATCGGGCGAGGGGCCGTTCCGAGACACCTTCTCCGATCCATGATTCCGTTCCTCCCGATCTTCATCGGGTTCTTCGTGCTGTTTCCCGGCGCACTGTGGTTGCGCGGAGCGATGGTGTTGCTGAGCGTGCTGCTCGCACTCTTCTACACCGTGGCGTTCATGGAGCTCAACCGCGCCCGCCGGCTCGAATTACACGGTCTCCCATCGAATCTCCAGAGCGATCGCAAGACGGCGGCACTCGAGGACGAGCGCGTTCGATACGAGCGCCTGCACCTCAGGAATCGTCAGCCGCCCCCGCGCCGACGATGATGCGTTGGCCGACCGTCACCACGGCACGGCTCAAACTCTTGGATGCGTGCTTGCTCAACGGACCTTCGTCCATGCGGAGGGCGTGCACGATCATCAGCAGTTCGATGAGCGTGCGAGTGGACAGGGTATGCGTGGCATGCTGACTCGCGGCAGCGCGCCGGCTCAGTGGTGTGGGGCTGGGCGGCAGGTACTCGAACGCGCGTTGCACGTGAGCTTCCTCGAACTCACGTCGTAGCACCGACGCCTCAGCCGTGGCACCGGGCAGATGGTAGTGCAGCAGGCGTGACTCGTCGGGATGCGACTCGACCCATTTCCACACGGCGAGGATCACGGCCTCGAGCGACGGATCGTCGTCGCCTTCCTGGGCACGAACCTGGGCTACGACAGCGTCGACCATGTCGAGCACCTGCCGCATGGCCAGCTCGAACAGCTCGTCCTTACCCGCGAAGTGGTAGTAGACGGCCGATGGAACGACGTCTGCTTCGAGCGCGACGTCCTGAATACTCGCGTCCGAGAAGCTCTTTGCTGCGAAGACTTTGATTGCCGCCGACACGATCTCGTGCCGCCTCGATGGTCTGTGCGGTGATTTCTTGCCCATGCCGACGCCCGCCCCCTTCTCGCTCACCTGGAAGTCTCACCTCTCGTTCGCCGAAGCACTAGTGTTGCATGACCCCGTTACAGAGGAGATCGAATGTCGGCAACAGTCAAGCGGCCCGCTCACCGTCCGTCGCGGCGGGGCGTCATAGTCTCCACCGCTTTCGAACTGTTCGCCGCTCGACCCGCTGATTCGATCACTGTCGCCGACATCGCGGCCGCCGCCGACATGACATCTGCGGCCATCTACTACCACTACCCCTCCCGTGAGGAGATTCTTCTCGAGGGTCTGCGGGAGTTCGCCGCCGACTACGTGAACGAAGTGGAACGCATTGCAACGGAGGTCGTTGTTCCCGAGCGGCAAATGGGAGCACTCGTCGCGCCGTTCGTGAAGTGGCTCGGCGACAACCGAACAGCCGCAACGGTGTATTTCGTCGCCTCCCGCGGCGCGAGCCAGCAAGTGGAGGCGATTCGGCGCGAGAACGCGCTCGTTCTGATTCCCGTCCTGGCGGCAGCCGCGAAGAAGGTCAGAGGGAAGGTGCCGGCTGCGGAAGCCGGAGTCATCGCGGTGGCGACGATCTCCGAGATCGAGATTTTCGCGTCGGCGTTCCTGTCCGACGACCGATCCTTCACGACCCTGGGGCGCCGCCGTTTCATCGAAGAGGGTGCGCGTCTGGCGGACCGCATTGCCGGAACAACGAAGCCGACGGACTGAGGTTCTGCACACAGCACTACTCAGGGCGGTAGGCCTGTAAAGCATTCTGCGGCAGCTCGATTGCCTGCCGACTTGCGCGAGACCGGTCGTCGAACCCAGACGATCGACGAAATGTGGTGGGCGCAGAGGGGTTCGAACCCCCGACCGCTGGTGTGTAAAACCAGAGCTCTACCGCTGAGCTATACGCCCGGATCCCGATGACCGAGGCCACCGGAACACGGAGAAAAACTTATCCTGTCCGCCGGGAATCTACAATTCCGCAGGTCAGCCCACGTGAGTGGAAATGTAGGCCATCGCCTAGTTTCCACTCACGTACGGACTGTGCTGAGAGCTGTTTCCCAAGCGGTCTGGTCACGCGCTTCGCCGGGCTCTTTCATCTCGGCGAAACGAATGATGCCGTCGGTGTCGATGACGAAGGTTCCGCGGTTGGCGAAGCCTGCTTTGTCGTTGAACACCCCGTAGGCCTGTGCGACCGAACCGTGTGGCCAGAAGTCGGACAGCAGGGGAAATGTGTACCCCTGTTCTGCTGCCCAGATCTTGTGCGTCGGCGGTGGACCGACCGAGATGGCAAGGATCGCGGTGTCGTCGTTCTCGAACTTGGGTAGTTCGTCGCGAACCTTGCACAGCTCGCCCTGGCACGTGCCGGTGAAGGCGAGTGGATAGAACACGAGCAGTACGTTCTTGTCGCCTCGGTACGAGGACAACGTCACGTCCTGATTGTTCTGATCCTTGAGGGTGAAGTCCGGCGCCTCCGCGCCCACCTCGAGTGGCATGGAATCAAACTTCCTTGTCGACGGATCGTTAGCGCTTGACCGCGCGAGTCTTCGGCTGCACCAACCTGCTGCCGATCCAGTCACCGAGGTTGGCGGCCGACGTCTGAGTCAGTCCCGCCGTGGGGGCGGACTCGGCGATCTCGCTGGGCTCGACGTGGCCGGGAAGGCCGGTCTTGGGGCTGAGGACCCAGACGAATCCGTCGTCCGACAACGGACCGATGGCGTCCATCAGTGCATCGACCAGATCACCGTCGCCGTCGCGCCACCACAGCAGCACCACGTCGATGACTTCGTCGGAGTCCTCGTCGAGGGTTTCACCGCCGATGGTGTCCTCTACGTCGGCCCGCAGATCGTCGTCTGTGTCCTCGTCCCAGCCCAGCTCCTGAACGACCAAGTCGCGGGTGATTCCAAGTTTCTGAGCGTAGTTCTGAGCGTCCGCCGCGGCGACCACGGTGGTGACCTCCTTGCATAGTGGGTGAAGTAGTGCAAGCGAACAGTGTTTCTCCCGTTCGCGCAAGCTGACCGCGCCGAAATTGCGTACATAAATTTCTACTGGTGGGTATTGGGACTCCGTACTACGTCGGTGAAACATATGTAGGAGGATTGAGCGGAGTCACCGAGAAACCGAGAAGTAGCTCGCCGTCACAGAGCGCGAGTTGCATGGACCGGCCGCCGCACCGAGCGACCGCCACATGGAGGAGTACACACGTTGTCCGAGTTGAACCAGGACGATCGGCAGAGCACACAATCTGCAGGCAAGACGAACGGGCCCATCGGCTCGGAGGGTCGGGTACGCGTCATCCGTGAGGGTGTCGCCTCGTATCTGCCCGACATCGACAACGACGAGACCAACGAATGGATCGAATCGTTCGACGGCCTCCTCGAGCGGTCGGGTCCGAACCGCGCGCGCTACCTGATGCTGCGTCTGCTCGAGCGCGCAGGAGAACGACGTGTTGCGCTGCCGTCCCTGACTTCGACCGATTACGTCAACACCATCCCGACCGAGAACGAGCCGTGGTTCCCCGGTGACGAAGAAGTCGAGCGCCGCTATCGCGCGTGGATCCGCTGGAACGCCGCGATCATGGTGCACCGCGCTCAGCGGCCAGGAGTCGGCGTCGGCGGACACATCTCGACCTACGCGTCCTCGGCCGCTCTGTACGAGGTCGGCTTCAACCACTTCTTCCGCGGCAAGGACCACCCGGGCGGCGGCGACCACATCTTCATCCAGGGCCACGCCTCCCCCGGCATCTACGCCCGCGCGTTCCTCGAGGGTCGTATCCCGGCCGAGCGGATGGACGGATTCCGTCAGGAAGCCAGCCACGAGACGCAGGGTGGCGGACTGCCGTCCTACCCGCATCCGCGTTTGATGCAGGATTTCTGGGAATTCCCGACGGTGTCGATGGGCCTCGGTCCGATGAACGCCATCTACCAGGCGCGTTTCAATCACTACCTGAACGACCGCGGCATCAAGGACACCTCGGACCAGCACGTCTGGGCGTTCCTGGGCGACGGCGAGATGGACGAGCCGGAATCGCGCGGCCTCGCACACGTCGCCGCGACCGAGGGCTTGGACAACCTCACGTTCGTGGTCAACTGCAACCTGCAGCGCCTCGACGGCCCGGTCCGCGGTAACGGCAAGATCATCCAGGAACTGGAGTCGTTCTTCCGCGGCGCAGGCTGGAACGTCATCAAGGTCGTCTGGGGCCGCGAGTGGGATGCGCTGTTGCACGCCGATCGCGACGGCGCCCTGGTCAACCTGATGAACACGACGCCGGACGGCGACTTCCAGACGTACAAGGCCAACGACGGCGGCTACGTGCGCGACCACTTCTTCGGCCGCGACCCGCGGACCAAGGAGCTCGTCAAGGATCTCTCCGACGGCGACATCTGGAACCTCAAGCGCGGCGGTCACGACTACCGCAAGGTCCACGCTGCGTACGCCGCTGCGATGGCACACAAGGGCCAGCCGACGGTCATCCTGGCGCACACCATCAAGGGCTACACGCTCGGCAAGCACTTCGAGGGTCGTAACGCCACGCACCAGATGAAGAAGCTGACGCTCGACGACCTCAAGACCTTCCGCGATCTGCAGCACATCCCGATCTCCGACGAGGAGCTCGAGAAGGATCCGTACATGCCGCCGTACTACCACCCCGGTGCGGATGCTCCCGAGATCCAGTACATGCTCGATCGTCGCAACAAGCTCGGCGGGTTCGTCCCGGAGCGTCGGGTCAGCCCCAAGCCGCTTCCGCAGCCGGGCGATGCCACCTACAAGACGCTGCTCAAGGGCTCCGGCAAGCAGGAAGTCGCCACCACGATGGCGCTCGTGCGCGTCATGAAGGAGCTGCTGCGCGACAAGGAGATCGGCCACCGGATCGTGCCGATCATCCCGGACGAGGCGCGCACGTTCGGTATGGACTCCTGGTTCCCGTCGCTGAAGATCTACAACCGCAACGGCCAGCTGTACACGTCGGTCGACTCGGAACTGATGCTCGCCTACAAGGAGAGCTCGGTCGGTCAGATCCTGCACGAGGGCATCAACGAGGCCGGCTCGACGTCGTCGTTCACGGCGGTCGGAACGTCCTACGCGACGCACGGCGAGGTCATGATCCCGCTGTACATCTTCTACTCGATGTTCGGCTTCCAGCGGACCGGTGACGGCCTGTGGGCAGCGGCGGACCAGATGGCCCGCGGCTTCGTCCTCGGCGCCACTGCGGGACGTACGACGCTCACCGGTGAGGGTCTGCAGCACGCGGACGGTCACTCGCTGCTGTTGGCGTCGACCAACCCGGCCGCGGTCGCCTACGATCCGGCGTTCTCCTTCGAGATCGCGCACATCGTCAAGGACGGTCTGCGACGGATGTACGGCGGCACCGAAGGTGTGGACGGCTTCGGCGGCGAGAACATCTTCTACTACATCACCCTGTACAACGAGCCGTACGTGCAGCCGGCCGAGCCGGAGAACCTCGACGTCGAGGGCCTCCTCAAGGGCATCTACCGGTTCGAGGCTCCGCAGGACGGCGACGGACCCGAGGCACAGCTCCTCGCGTCGGGCGTCGGTCTCGTGTCGGCCCGCAAGGCTCGTGAGCTTCTGCTCGACGAGTGGGGCGTCCGGTCGGCGGTCTGGTCGGTGACGTCGTGGGGCGAGCTCCGCCGCGACGGTGTCGAAGCCGAGCAGGAAGCACTTCGCAATCCCGGTGCGGACAAGCGCGTCCCGTTCGTGACGACGGCTCTGCAGAACGCTGCCGGACCGGTCGTCGCGGCGTCGGATTGGATGCGGGCCGTTCCGGATCAGATCCGCCAGTGGGTTCCGGGCGACTACGTCACCCTCGGAACCGACGGATTCGGATTCTCGGACACGCGTCCCGCGGCTCGACGGGTGTTCAACGTCGACGCCGAGTCGATCGTCGTCGCGACGTTGTCCGCTCTCGCGGCCTCGGGTGAGATCGACAAGTCCAAGGCTGTCGAGGCCGCGGAGAAGTACAAGATCGACGACGTGACGGCGGCTCCCACGTCGTTCGCGGACACCGGCTCGGCGTAACGACCGACCGGAGACCACCAGTGCGCCCGTCCATTCGTACCGCTTCCCCGCGGACGAGTGGACGGGCGTAGGTTTTTCCTGTGGTCGCAGACAGAACGCCGACCGGCGCCGGTGACACACCGCCCGGAGTCGGCGACAGAACGGCATCCGCCGCCGGGGAGGAATACATCACCGACAACGAGGTGCATCTGCCGGTGACGGCGTTGACGTCGGCCCGCCAGAAGCGCGACCCCCTTCCCGACGCATTGCTGCGGCGCGTCAAGCAGTTCTCGGGGCGGCTCTCCACCGAGGCCGTGACCGCGATGCAGGATCAGCTGCCGTTCTTCGGTGGTCTCGATGCCGCGCAGCGTGCGAGTGTGCAGTTGCTGATCCAGACGGCGGTGGACAACTTCCTGGAGTGGTTGAAGAACCCGCAGAGTGATATCCGCTTCAGCCTGGACGCGTTTCAGGTGATCCCGCAGGATCTGGCCCGACGGTTGACGCTTCGCCAGACGGTGGACATGGTGCGGGTCGCGATGGAGTTCTTCGAGCAGTGGCTTCCTGCGTTGGCTCGAAACGATCAGCAGCTCGTTGCACTGACCGAGGCTGTCCTGCGGTACGGACGCGAGCTCGGTTTCGCTGCGGCGTCGGTGTATGCGAGTGCCGCCGAGTCCCGAGGCGCATGGGACACCCGCCTGGAAGCTCTCGTCGTCGACGCTGTGGTGCGAGGTGACACGGGTTCGGACATGCTCTCGCGTGCCGCAACGCTCAACTGGGACGCGACAGCGCCGGCGACGGTTCTCGTCGGTACACCGCCGGACGATCAGGGGGTGTCGGTCGTCGGCACCGTTCACGCCGTCGCACAGAAGCACGGTCGAGCGGCGCTCGCGGTGGTTCAGGGCACTCGGTTGGTGATGGTGGTCAGTGGGCAGCTCGTGGACGATTCTGCGAGCGCGGCGTTTCTGGCGGACATGTTGGAGAATTTCTCCGACGGCCCGGTCGTCATCGGGCCCACGACGAGGACTCTGGGCGCCGCACATTCCAGCGCGGTGGAGGCGTTCGCGGGTATGCAGGCCGTTGCGGGGTGGCGCGGTGCGCCCCGTCCGGTGCACGCGGGCGAGCTTCTGCCGGAGCGCGCACTGTTGGGTGACTCGGCTGCGATCAGCGCTCTGAACGACCTGATCGTGCACCCGCTGTCGAGCGCGGGCCCCGGCCTTGCCGACACGTTGGACGCTTACCTCGACAGCGGGGGCGCTGTCGAGACTTGTGCACGTTTGCTGTTTGTTCATCCAAATACGGTGCGGTATCGCTTGAAGAAAATCACAGAGGTCACGGGCCGCGACCCCACGACTCCGAGGGATGCGTACGTGCTTCGAGTTGCGGCAACGGTGGGCAGACTGACTCAAACGCATCACGAACCGCACTATCCAGCCCCACAAATCCCACACGTCACATTCGGGGAAATCGTCACGTAACGCGAATGCGGACCGTGGCGATGTCGCGACTCCGGCCGAGCATTTGTTGGGACCCTACAAATTGGGCGGTAAGAGTTCATCGAGAGCGACATCTCCCAAACGGGTAGTCACGGTGTTCTCTTAACGATGTGATTGCGTTGCTTGCGCCCGGCCAGGGCTCCCAGACACCCGGCATGCTTCTGCCATGGCTCGAACTACCCGGAGCCGCCGACCGCGTGGCCCTGTGGTCCAAGGCGTCCGGACTCGACCTGGCACGGCTCGGTACCACCGCGACGGCCGAGGAAATCACCGACACGTCGGTGACCCAGCCCCTCGTCGTCGCGGCGGCTCTCCTCGCGTTCGAGGAGATCGCCGGCCAGGACCTGCTGCCGCAGGACGCGCTCATCGCCGGACACTCCGTGGGTGAGCTTGCCGCTGCCGCCGTCGCCGGCGTCATCTCCGCCGACGAAGCCGTCACCCTCGCTGCCGTGCGCGGGTCCGAGATGGCCAAGGCGTGCGCTCTGGAGCCGACGGGCATGTCCGCTGTGCTCGGCGGAGACGAGGCCGCTGTGCTCGCTCGGCTGGAGGAGCTGGGACTCGAACCCGCCAACATCAATGCTGCCGGGCAGATCGTTGCAGCCGGGTTGCACAGCGCGCTCGAGGAACTGGCCGCCAACCCGCCGGAGAAGGCACGGGTCCGCTCGCTCCCCGTGGCCGGTGCTTTCCACACTCGCTTCATGGCGCCCGCGCAGGAAGCAGTCGCCGCTGCTGCCGCCGCGATCACCCCGTCCGACCCTGTCCGCACCCTGCTGTCGAATTCCGACGGCAAGGCGGTCACCAACGGTGCGGACGCACTCACCAAACTCGCAGCACAGGTCACCAAGCCTGTGCGGTGGGACCTCTGCACCGCGACGATGCGTGACGCCGCCGTCACGGCTGTGGCAGAGTTGCCGCCGGCCGGAACGCTCGTCGGTATCGCCAAGCGCGAACTGAAGGGCACACCGAACCTGGGCCTCAAGACACCCGAGGACATCGCCAAGCTGGCGGACCTGATCTGACCGCACCCGCGGCCGCCGATGACAGGCAGCCTCGCCGCGCACTCGCTCGATGAACGTACGAGTGCGCACCCATGACTTCGGTATGCCGATTCACGGCGTGCCGACCCGAAAAAGATAGACACCAACAAGAAGGGAGCCACTCAAGTGGCCAGCCAGGAAGACCTCATCGCCGGACTTGCAGAGATCATCGAGGAGGTCACGGGTATCGAGCCCTCCGAGGTGACCATCGACAAGTCCTTCGTGGACGACCTCGACATCGACTCCCTGTCCATGGTCGAGATCGCAGTGCAGACCGAGGACAAGTACGGCGTGAAGATCCCCGACGAGGACCTCGCCGGTCTTCGCACCGTCGGTGACGCAGTGTCGTACATCCAGAAGCTCGAAGCGGAGAACCCGGAAGCCGCAGAGGCAATCAAGGCCAAGCTCGACGACTCCGCGAGCGAGTGAGTCGGACCGTGACCAACCCATCCACCAACAACGGACGCTTCCCGAGTGTCGTCGTCACCAGCCTCGCTGCGACCACGTCCATCGCCGGTGATGTGGACGCAACGTGGAAGGGTCTACTGAACGGCGAGAGCGGAATCGGAGTGCTCGAAGACGATTTCGTCGCCGAGTACGACCTTCCCGTTCGAATCGGCGGACACCTCGCGGTGAACCCGGCGACGCTTCTGAGCCGAGTCGAGTGCCGCAGGCTGAGCTACGTGGAGCAGTTGTCCACGGTTCTCGGTCGCGAGGTGTGGAAGAACGCCGGCAGCCCCGAGGTCGATCCGCTCCGTCTCGGAGTGTCGATCGGCACCGGTCTGGGCGGCGGTGACTCCCTCATCGACGCGAACGACAAGATGAAGTCGGGCGGCTACCGCAAGGTGTCTCCTCTCGCGGTTCAGATGGTCATGCCGAACGGACCCGCAGCGGTCGTCGGCCTGGAGCTGAAGGCACAGGCAGGCGTCATCACGCCTGTGTCGGCATGCTCCTCCGGATCGGAAGCCATCGCGCATGCGTGGCGGATGATCGTCATGGGTGACGCCGACATGGTGGTCACCGGTGGCGTCGAGGGATACATCGACGCGGTGCCGATCGCGAGTTTCTCCATGATGCGAGCGATGAGCACCAACAACGACAACCCCAAGGGCGCGTCGCGACCGTTCGACAAGGATCGCGACGGATTCGTCTTCGGCGAGGCAGGCGCACTCATGGTCATCGAGACCGAGGAGCACGCCAAGGCTCGTGGGGCGACGATTCACGCCCGGCTGCTCGGCGCAGGCATCACTTCGGACGGTTTCCACCTCGTGGCACCCGACCCGGAGGGCAAGGGTGCTGCTCGTGCCATGCAGCGGGCAATCGAGAACGCTGGTCTGCAGAAGTCCGACATCAAGCATGTGAACGCGCACGCAACGGCAACACCTATCGGTGACACCGCCGAAGCGCTCGCGATCAACAAGGCAGTCGGTACCCATGCAGCGGTGTACGCGCCGAAGTCCGCTCTCGGACACTCGATCGGCGCTGTCGGCGCCCTCGAATCGGTGCTGACCGTTCTCTCGGTCCGCGAGGGAATCATTCCTCCCACGCTGAACCTGGATAACCAGGATCCGGAAATCGATCTCGACGTGGTCAAGGGCGAAGCCCGCAGCCTCGAAATCGATTACGCGATCAACAACTCGTTCGGATTCGGTGGGCACAACGTCGCGCTCGCCTTCGGTCGGGCCTGAACCGGCTCGACACCGTCGTAGCACCCGGGCGGGAGCGCACTCTCGCTCCCGTCCGGGGATCGCCCCTTCGATCGTGCGAGGGGCATGTAGAAGGAGAACGCGATGACCATCCTGTCCCCCGCCACTCGCTCAGGTCAGTCCACCGACCCCCGCGATCCCGTTACCCGCCTCGAGAAGCTGTTCGACGCCGGGACGATGACTCCTCTGCACGATCGTGACAAGTCCGGCCTTCTCGCCGCTGCAGGCGACATCGACGGCGTCCACACGATCGCCTATTGCTCCGACGCCACGGTCATGGGTGGCGCCATGGGTGTCGACGGTTGCGCACACATCGTCGACGCCATCGACGTCGCCATCGAACGCCGCGCACCGATCGTCGGAATCTGGCATTCCGGCGGTGCCCGCCTTGCCGAGGGCGTCGAAGCGCTGCACGCCGTCGGCCTGGTATTCGAGGCCATGGTCCGCGCTTCCGGCCTCGTCCCACAGATTTCCGTCGTTCTCGGTTTCGCAGCCGGTGGCGCCGCGTACGGTCCAGCGTTGACCGACGTCGTCATAATGGCTCCCGAGGGACGCGTGTTCGTCACCGGTCCCGACGTGGTTCGCAGCGTCACCGGCGAGCAGGTCGACATGGCGTCGCTCGGCGGCCCGGACACCCACTTCAAGAAGTCGGGCGTGTGCCACATCGTCGCCGACGACGAACTGGATGCACTGACCCGCGCACGCCGGCTCGTATCGATGTTCAGCGAACAGGGCACCTTCGACATCGCGGCAGCCGAGCACGGTGACACCGATCTTCGCGCACTGCTGCCCGAGTCGAATCGTCGTGCCTACGACGTGCATCCGATCATCGACGAACTTCTGGACAACGTCGAGGGTGAGTCGACCTTCGAAGAATTTCAGGGCGGTTGGGCTCGCAGTATCGTCGTCGGTCTCGGTCGTCTCAGTGGACGTACCGTCGGCGTCATCGCCAACAACCCGATCCGGCTGGGTGGGTGCCTCAACTCCGAGAGCGCCGAGAAGGCAGCGCGTTTCGTTCGCCTGTGCGACGCCTTCGGCATCCCGCTCGTCGTCATCGTCGACGTTCCCGGCTATCTGCCGGGTGTGAGCATGGAATGGGAAGGCGTCGTACGCCGGGGAGCGAAGCTTCTCCACGCCTTCGCCGAAGCGAAGGTCGCTCGGGTGACGCTGGTGACCCGCAAGATCTACGGCGGGGCCTACATCGCCATGAACGCCCGAGCATTGGGTGCGACGGCGGTCTACGCGTGGCCCGGATCTGAGGTCGCGGTCATGGGCGCCAAGGCGGCCGTGGGCATTCTGCACAAAAAGGCGCTGGCCGCTGCACCCGACACCGAGCGTGATGCGCTCCACGACCGTTTGACGGTAGAACACGAGGCGATTGCCGGCGGTGTCGATCGAGCGGTGGCCATCGGTGTCGTGGACGAGGTCATCGATCCGGCGAAGACGCGCTCCATCGTCGCGAAGGCGTTGTCCTCGGCACCGGCACTTCGCGGAAATCACAAGAACATTCCGCTCTGATCAGGGGCGAACAGCACTGTGCCCCGGCGACTTCGGTCGCCGGGGCACAGACGTTCGTTCCACCGACTCGTTCAGCCCTCGAGCCACTTGTGCGACTGCGCGATTCGCATGACGACCTGCCGGACGTCGAGGATCTGTTCGGCAGTCAGTCCGCGATTCGCACGCAACAGACCTTCGGTCAGTTCGGCCGAGAACTCCTGCAGCGACAGAACGTCGCACACGACGTCGTCGTACTCCGTCGTTTCCGCATTGGGGACGACCGCAGGAACCGCTGCACGAGTTACTGGCTTCGGCGAATCGATGATCTGAACCTGGGCGGCCTTGAGACCGCGGTCGCCTTCCTCGACGACGTACTCGACGCGCACGCCGGGCGCCAGCAGCCGCTTGTCGAAATCCAGATCGTTGACGTGGATGAACACATCCTCGCCGCCCTCGTCCGGAGCAACGAATCCGTAACCCTTGAATTCGTCGAATCGGATGACCTTACCGGTCGACAACATCCCAACCACCCTGTCTCACTACTCAGCCACACATACCAACCCACATGCCCACCTCGGACACGGTCGTCACGTTACCGGACGTGCGACGGCCGGTGCGGTGAGTCGGTCAGCCGGCGTTACGGCTCAGCCAGGTCACTTCGGCGCCTGCGCCGCCCGTTCGATAGGGCTCGAGGGCCTCGTCCCAGCTGCTGCCGAGGGCGTGTTCGATTTCGGCAGCGAGGTTGCCGGAATTGCCGTCGATCATCGACTTGAGCCTCATCTCGCCGAGGATGACGTCGCCGTTGGCGCTCGTCGTCCCACGCCACAGACCTAGGCCGGGAACGTGGGCGAATCGCTCACCGTCGACGCCGTCGCTCGGGTCCTCGGTCACCTCGAAGCGCAGCATCTGCCACGCACGGAGAATCCCTGCGAGTGAGGCGGCGGTACCGACCGGGCCGACCCAGTTGCTCGTCGCGCGCAGTTGTCCGTCCGAGGACGGCTGCGCGGACCACTTCAGGTTGGCCCTGCAGTTCAGGGCGTCGGACAGTGCCCATTCCACGTGCGGGCACAACGCGGCAGGCGACGAGTGGATGTACACAACACCCGACGTCGCATCCGCGAATTGGTTGGACTCGCGCATTAGAAACACCTCCAGCTTCGACGAGGGACGTCTTCCCCAACGACCTCGATCTGCTGCGATGTGTCTCGTACACGCGTGTGCATGTACCAGTGTGCCCCGAGTTACCCCTGTTGCGCCAGTGCACCGGCGTGTCGCGATGGACTAGCGGGGGTTGTTGTGCAGAATCTCGTCGGACAACTCCGGCCAGAGCGGCTTGGCCCACTCCCCGAACGCAAGGTCGGTGAGTACCACCGTTGCCAGACCTGCATCCGGGTCCACCCACAGGAACGTTCCGGACTGACCGAAGTGTCCGAACGTTCGCGGCGAGTTCGCAGCCCCGGTCCAGTGTGGAGTTTTGCCGTCCCGAAGCTCGAATCCGAGCCCCCAGTCGTTGGGCTTCTGGTTGCCGTATCCGGGCAGGATTCCCGGCAGCCCGTCGAACTGGATGGACGTTGCAGCCTGGAGAGTCTCCGCGGACACCAGCGTCGGCGTGAGGAGTTCGGAGGCGAAGACCTCCAGGTCCTGCACCGTTGACCGTGCGCCGTGTCCGGCCGATCCCGGGAGCGTCGAGTCGGTCATCCCGAGCGGTTGAAAGACGGCCTCGTCGAGGTAGTCCGTGAACGCGATCGACGTTTCAGCAGCAATGGTGTCCGCGAGGACCTCGAATCCCGCGCTGGAGTAGATCCGCTTCGTTCCCGGATCTGCCTGCACCTTCTGCTCGGCGAACGCCAGACCCGAGGTGTGCGCGAGCAGATGGCGAACCGTCGAGCCAGTGGGTCCGGCGGGCAGGTCGAGCGAAATGGCTTCTTCTTCGAGGGCGACCAACGCCGCGTACGCCACCAGGAGTTTCGTCACCGACGCCAACTCGTAGATCCGGTTCTGGTCGCCGTAGTGTTCTCGCGTCCCGGCCGTCGACACCACCGTCGCCGACGCATTGTCCACGGGCCATCCTGCGATCAAATCCAGACTGTGCACGTGGGCAACTCTAGTGTGCCCCCGGCTGGTCCCGAATTCGCTGTCAGTACTGCGTGCAGGTGTCGAACACAGTACGAACGAATCCGGAGCCCGGCCCGCCGAAGAAGGCGTTGACGCGATCGACCACGGCCGGCTGCGAAGACAGGAAGATCTGACGCTGCCACGGCGGCGCGGCAAGGAACGCGGCGAAGGACGACGAGAGGGGCGACGATGCGAGGGCCGCGCCTTCCTCCGGGCTCACGGCGTACGTCGCGGCGACGATCTGAGAGAACGAGCACGGCGAGTTGACGATGGTGTCGGAGGGGGCAGCACTGGCCACCGAACCGAACACCAGCGATCCTGCGGCGACAGCGCCCAGGACTGCTGTACCTCTGATCGTTGCTGTGCGAAAGTCCATGAGGATCCCCAGACGTGTAGTGCATGTGGTGGTCGACAGATCCGCCGACAGGGCAAACGATACCGCCCGGCCGGGTATCGCGTTCGGGTTAAGCTCGGCCGGGCGAGAGTGGAGCCAGCAGAAACGACCTGACAGAGGCGAGAGTGGAGCCTGCAGGCTGAGTGTTCTGGGCGTGACCGGGACGATGGGAGAACGAGATGACGGTCGAGTTCGGGACGTGCAATCTGTGCGAGGCGATGTGCGGTCTCGAGTTCACGGTCGAGGACAACGCCGTCACCTCGATTCGCGGTGACAAGAAGGACCCGTTGTCTCGGGGTCATATCTGCCCGAAGGCATTGTCGCTGATCGACCTGCATGCCGATCCCGACCGGTTGATCAAGCCGGTACGCCGCACCGATTCGGGGTGGCAGGAAATCGAATGGGACGAGGCCTACCGCATCGTCGTCGACGGTCTGGTGTCCACGCGCCGTGATCACGGCGCCAACGCGGTCGGGATCTACCAGGGCAATCCGAACGTGCACAGTCTCGGCGCGATGACCCACGGTATTCCGTTCACGTCGATGCTGCGGACCCGAAACAGGTACTCGGCGACGTCGCTGGATCAGCTCCCCCACCAGTTGGTCAATCACCTCATGTACGGGCATCAACTCGTACTCCCCATCCCGGACATCGACCGGACGGATTTCTTTCTGGTTCTCGGGGGCAATCCGATGGCGTCGAACGGTTCGATGATGACCGTTCCGGATTTTGCGCAGCGTGTTCGAGATCTGAAGGCCCGCGGGGGGACACTCGTCGTGGTCGATCCGCGTCGAACCGAAACTGCTGACGTCGCCGACGAGCATCATTTCGTACGTCCCGGCACCGACGCGTTGTTGCTGCTCGCACTTGTCAACGTCGTTCTCGAGACAGGCGCGACCCGCGTTGCCGACTACGTCGACGGGGTGTCCGAGATCGCTTCTCTCGTGCGAGATTTCGCACCGGAAGCCGTCGCTCCCGTCGTCGGCATGGCGGCCGAGGCCATCACCGATCTGGCAACCCGGTTCGCCGGCGCCGAGTCTGCCGTCGCATACGGGCGGATGGGCGTGTCCACGCAGAAGTTCGGGACCGTGTGTCAGTGGGCAATTCAGGTCCTCAACATTCTCACCGGCAATCTGGACCGCGTGGGCGGGGCGCTTCTGACGGACCCCGCGATCGATCTGGTGGAGCGAAAGATCGTGGGCCGCGGCCACTTCGACAAGTGGCGCTCACGGGTGCGTGACCTGCCCGAGTTCGCCGGTGAGTTCCCCAGTTCCACACTTGTCGACGAGATGACGACTCCCGGAGACGGCCGCATCCGTGCGATGGCGGTGTTTTCCGGCAACCCGGTGCTGTCGATGCCCGGTGGCGACACACTCGACCAGGCCTTCGCCGATTTGGACTTCATGGTGTCGTTCGATTTCTACATCAACGAGACCTCGCGTCACGCCGACGTGATCCTTCCTCCGACGATGTCGTTGGAACGCGATCACTACGATCTGATCTTCTCCACCTTCGCGGTACGCAATACCGCCAAGTTCATGCCCGCGGTGTTGCCGAAGAAACCGGGCGCGAAGGCGGACTGGGAGATCTTCCGCGACCTGGGCATCCGGTATCAGGCGGCGCTGGCGCAGTCTCCGGTGGACCGCGTTCGACGACGCCTGTCACCGAAATCGGTTGTGGCCGAGGCACGTCTACGCCTCTCGCCGCGTCGAACGGTGGATGCACTGCTACGCAGCGGAAGGAAGGGACTGTCGGTCCGGGCTCTGTCCAAGTCCCCTCACGGCACCGATCTCGGCCCGTTGAGGCCTGGGCTTCCGGCCAAACTGCGTACCCGCGACAAGCGCATTCAGCTGGTTCAGGATGTCGTAGTGGGCGATCTGCCTGCCGTGCACGACATGCTGACGACGGCGTCCGTGCCCGCGGACGGTCAGTTGCTCATGATCGGGCGACGACACCTCCGCAGCAACAATTCCTGGATGCACAACACCGCTCGACTGACGAAGGGCAAGCCACGGCACCAGCTGCTCGCCCATCCCGACGACCTGCGCGCACGCGGGATCGGCGACGGGGCGCTGGTGACGGTCACGTCCGCAGCAGGCTCGGTCAGCATCGAAGTGCTCGCATCGGATCGTATGATGCCCGGAGTGGTCAGCATGCCCCACGGCTTCGGCCACCAACGCACAGGCGTCGAACTGTCCGTCGCATCGACCGTGAAGGGTCCGAGTGTCAACGACATCACCGACCCTCAACAGGTCGACGCGGTCTCGGCCAACGCAGTTCTGAACGGTATCCCGGTCACCATCGCAGCTGTGTGATTGTTGTAGCATTCGTAACCGCTCGCCTCGCGCGAGATGGGGCGGTAGCTCAGTCGGTTAGAGCCGTGGACTCATAATCCATTGGTCGCGGGTTCGAGCCCCGCCCGCCCCACGCCAGATGGCCTGTAAGGACCTCAGCATCCTGCAGCTCATCGTTTATTCACCACTTATGACCGTGCGTTCAAGTAGATCCGCGACCTCGGTGTGGATGCGGCCACGTGCCATGTACCTGTCCTGCGTCATGCTGACGTTGCGGTGTCCGAGATGATCGGCGCCCATCCGCGCCGGCAGCCGCTCGTCGTCGATAAGCGTCGCCAAAGCCTTCCTGAACGAGTGCGTCGTCGTGTCGGGTACATCGAGCAGATCGCGGGCCTTCCGCCACTCTCGGCCGAAGTTGTTCGGATCTCGTAGCGTCCCGGCCGTCGACGGAAAGATCACGCCGTCGTTTGTCGGGTGCGCCTCCCCTGCTCTGCGCTCGAGCATGTCGATCGCGAAATTTGGCAGCGGGATCGTACGGGCACCGGCCGCCGTCTTCGTCGCGGGCACCCGGACCAGACCGGATCCTTTCACCCTGACGACCTTGCCTGTCACCTTGATCGTCGACCCGTCGAACTCGGACACCAGCAGACCAAGTAACTCGGATCGCCGTAAGCCCGTCGCAATGAGCATGGTGACTGGGTCCACAAGATCGTGCTGGCGGCAGTACTCAGACCTCGAGAGGTCGGTGAACAACTTGCGCAGCTCGTCCGCGCTGATCGCCTTCGCGCCAGTCGGGCCGACCTTCCCCTTGATCGGTCGGACGTCTCGCAATGGGTTCGTTGGGACTGCATCAGCGAGCACAGCCATGCCAAGGGCGCCCCGCAGTACCGTCTTCGCCTGTCGAGCCATTGTCGCGCCGTGTGTCTTGCTCATCGACCGCAGAACCGTGTCCATGCGTCCCGGCTTCGCCTCCTGGACGCGCAGACCGGCTGTCCAGGTGTTCAGCTTCGCCATAGCGAACCGGTACGTGTCGAGGGTCGCTGCGGAACGGCCTTCGTCTTCGAGTCGCTGCAGGTAGGTCACACATAGAGCTGAGACAAGGGTGTCGCCGGTTATCTCTTCCTCGCTCGGCGCATGGCGTGCTGCCAGTGAGTCGAGCAGAGCATCCTCGGCCTGCTTGCCGTGCTGATCGTCTCCCATGCCCGCAGGCGTGCGGCGCTCCACGATCCGAACCACTCCATCGTCGTCACGATAGCGGCACTTCGCTAACCACACTCCCCCGCCAAGGTCTTTACGAGTTATCTTCCCGTGCTGGCCTATTCGTAACGGCGGTCTACCTGCCACCGAACAGCAACCCATCTAAGAACCCCGGGTCCCCGTCACTGGCAAGCGCGCGAACCGTAGGTTCCTCGATGCCATCGACCGTGAATTGGTAGGCACCGTCGGGTTGGTCGAAGGTTAAGCCGGGGAACTTTCTGGAAAGTAGTCGATTGTAGTGATCGATGTGCTCTTTGTTGGATGCATCGTCGTCATCGGATTGATCGAAACTTGGGGGATCCTGTTCGTCGTCTTGGATGTCGAGCAACGCTAAGCCGTCTTCCATTTGGTATGCGCTGTAGGGGATTCCGTTTCGGTTGTTGTTGGACCAGCGAGCCAGGATGTCGATGAACTCGTACCCGTTTCCCCGTACCACGAAATTAGTTTTGCCGGCCTGCAATTCAGCCGCTAGAGCGTGTGCATACAGGGCTTCGACAATTCGTCGGCGGTTGTGGATCGCACCCGCAACATGCTGATCGGTTTCCCGTAGCCGCAGCATCAAACTCTCGATCCGGTAGCCCAAGGCTGATTGCACTGGACTCAGTTGAGCGGGGTCTACGCCGAGAGCATCAGCGACCGCGAATCCTTCCGATAGCTTCATGGATCGTTTCCCAGACTCGATGCGCGAGAGGACGGTTGGCGACCACGACACGCCGCGACTTTCCAGCATTCGTAGGAAGTCTTCCTGCCTCATTCCTCCGCGTTTTCGCAGTTCAGCCAGGCGTGCGCCTACTCGTTCTTCCGGATCCATAACGAACAGCATAAGCGAGAACCGAAAGTGCGGGTTGCGCTCTGGACGCGACTGGTCCATGCTGGAAACCGCAAATCGCACATGCGAGTTCCGCAATAGGAGAAACAATGCCCACAGAGCACATCTCAGCCCCACCCACGTCAGAACAGGATTCGTGGCTGACGCGTAAGGAGGTCAGTGCCCGACTGAAGGTCCCAGAGAAGACGGTGGCGTACTGGGGACTCAAGGGCCCCAAGTACGCAAAGATCGGCCGATTCGTTCGCTACCGACTCAGCGATGTCGTCGCATGGGAAGACGCCCAGTTCGGTGGATCGGACGCAGCCTGACATGCCACTGACGCCAGACCCGTATGAACTTGAAAGTGACACAACGTCACGCTCAAACAAAACACCCCCCGACCACGGAGCGGCAACTCCTGATGTGGCCGAGGGGCGTCGAACTCAACCTCCAGTAGATGCCTCAACCGAAGGAGTAACTCGATGAGCACCATTATAGATCAGACCACCGGTGTGTGCCCGATAGGGGGCCGAGCATGACCATCGTCGCCGACGCACCGACAAGCGCAGAGGTCATCGCCCGACTCGGCTACAACGGCATGGAGCTGACTCTCTTGGCTGAAGCCATCCGCGGACCGTTCACCGCCCGCATCCAAAGGCATGACGCCAAGGATGGAGACGACCCCTACTCCGACGTACCGCAGATCGAGATCGATTGCAGCGAGCAGGATGGCGGTCAATGCTTCTGCGACCTCACAGTCCTGCCGCAGCACGTCGACGACTTCCTGCACGTCGCCGTCGAGATCTGGTCCGACTACACCGCGCTGACCGACAACATCGAGACCGAGCATCAAGACGGTGCATTCGAGGGTGAGTTTCATCGGTCGTCCGGCACCGTTGGTACGCCAAGCATGATCCTCAGCTCCGACAACAAGGAGGTCTACGCGTCAACGTTCTGGCAGGAAGACAGTGCAGGGAGAATCACGCAGCCGTATCTATCGATGAACTGTGGCGCTGACGTCGGATTTTTGCCACGCGAAGCACTTGCATTCTCTTTTCAGTTGATCCGTGAAGCCAGCCATGCCGTTGCTGTCGAGACCAAGTCGCAGGTCGTATCGTGATCGGCGTCGGCGGCACTGTTCGAGTCAGCCGCAACATCGTGGTCACGGCAGCGCTCAACCCAATGCTCGGGATTGATCTCGACATCGGTGCTGGCGCGGTTCGGCTCGGATTCGACGATGCCGAGCAGCTCGCAGGCCTGCTCACCGACCTTGCCCGGATCGTTCGGCACACCACGGGTGTTGGCGCACTGGAGGTGGTCTGAGTGCCGATGTTTACAGTGCACGCCGACTGCACCCACCCCGACATCACACGCACCGGGTCCTACTTCACGATCAGGTGGGACTCGGGCCTGGCGGTCCAGCTCGACGAAGCCGAGTGGGTCGCGCTAGTCGACGCCGTAGCCACCAATGCACCCGGCCTGCAAGAAGTTATCGCCGCCCGCATTCTGCGTCGTGACGAGAATGAAATCCGCAGTGCAGCTGAGCTAAGGGAGGCGTTGTGAACCTGAACGCAATGACCTCAGCCGAGCTGAGGGCACTGAAAATCAACAACCTGACCCAGGAGCAGCGAGACCGTTTGATCGTCACCCTCGACATGATTATCGAGCGGTACTCGCGTCAAAACAGCCGCACGACAACTGAATAGCTCAACTGCTGGTCCACATGTCGGACAACTAACAGCAAAGGCGGGGTCGGCTTAGCCACCCCTGGCACCGACCCCGCCACACCGAACGAAAGGCGAACACCGCCAATGCTACCCAGTGAAGGCCCCGGCCTTCTACCCGACGACAATCAGCCATCGCTGACCGGACTGCAGCAGGCCATCGACAACGCCACTCCATGGGATATGGAACCCGCTCTCGACGCCATCCGGTTCCTCGCTCAGACCCGCAAAGATTTCGAAGCGTACGACCTCACCGAATCCTGCGGCATCGAGTTCGACCACCCCGCCAGATGGGGCGCCGTGTTCTCCAAAGCCCAAGACCAGGGCCTAATCGTGTGCGTCGGTTACGGCCGATCCCGCCGACCCACCCGATCCGGCGGCCTCACCCGATTCTGGCGAGGAGTTGATGCCGCATGAGCACACCTATCCCGTTCGCCCCGCTGCTTATCGGCGGGCCGGAATCCAGAGAAGTGGACTTTCTTGCCGTGCACGAACGCCTTTCGCCGATCCTCACAAGTGCGCAAGCGCTCGGTGGTGTCCCAATCATCGGTTCACCGTCGTGGGTCGAGCTCGACGATCAGGATGTTCGCTGGCGCCACGCCGTTGTAGTGAGCGGCTACAGGTGGGCGCTGGAGCAATGGCTGCGGCAAGACGCTGCCGTAGATTTCTCGCACGAGTTTTCTCAATCCCGTGATTGGGCTGCTACCTCGAGGTACATACGCCAGCGCCGCGAATGGCTAGCCAACAATTCGTGGTACTCATCCAGGAGGTCTGCGTGATCTCCAACGAGTTCTTCGACGCAACTCCCGAGCTGCAAACCATCCGACAATGGGCACACGCCCGCTATGCCGCAGTATGGGCAGTTTTCGGCGGCGTCCTCCTCAGAGTCGCCGCGAGTGTCGGACCGGAGGTGCAACTCCCCGGAGTGATCGGCGGCCGCGCTTCGCTGAATCTCTTGTGCGCGTTCGTGGCGCCATCAGGTGGAGGTAAGGGCATCAGTGACAAGGTGGCTCGCCTTGCGTGGCCGACGCCCATCATCGAGCGGCCGATTGGATCGGGCGAGGGCATCGCAGCGACTTTCATGCCGCCGAAGAAGGAAGGCGTCGAGCGGATCACCCGGGCGATCATCAACGTCCCCGAGATCGACACCCTCACCGGCGTCTCGGAGCGACAAGGGTCCATCCTGCTGCCTCAGCTCAAATCCGCCGCGATGGGCGAGCAGCTCGGGCAGGCGAACTCCAGCGAAGCCACCACGCGGATCATCGCACCGCACACCTACCGCCTGTGCCTGTCGGTCGGCGCGCAGCCAACACACACGAAGGTGTTGTTCGCGGACACCACCGGCGGTACACCGCAGCGGTTTCTGTGGTTTCCCACCATCGATCCCGACATGCCCGCCGATGTCATCGCCGATCCCGAGCCGCTGAACACTCGACTGCCGTTCTGGCGGCCAGGCGAGGACGGTGTACTCGAGATCGTCTACGGCCCCGAGCACATCAAGCAGACCATCATCGCCGCGCACATCGCACGGCAACGCGGACAGCAGGACGCCCTCGACGGCCACGCCATGCTGACCCGGCTGAAAGTAGCCGCCACCCTCGCAGTCCTACATCACCGTCATGTCGTCTCAGAGCTCGATTGGGAACTCTCGGGTGCAGTCCTGGACAAGTCGAACGAGACACGAGAATGGGTGCTCGGCGAAGCGCGTCGGGCCGACAGGGCGAAGGTACGAGATCGGGCGATCAGTCGCGCCGTGGGGGAAGAGGCTGTCGATCTGCGCAGACTGACCACGGTCCGAAAGCGCATCCTGTCCGTGCTCTCGGACGGATCATTGGCAGGTGCAAAGTTGCGTGCCGCGCTCGGTCGCCGGGAGTACCGCGACTTGTTCGATCAGGCCATCATGGGCCTCGCTTCAGAGGGGATGATCCTCGTTGATTCGAGCGGCCGCGGCACCGAGTACTCGCTGTTCTCAGGGATGAACACTGAACACCCTGTTCATCCCTCATATCCGCTGGTCAGAAGGGATGAACAGGGGATGAACACTGAACAGTTGGGTATATCCGATCATGTTGCTCCTCAGGTTCACGGTGAACCACAGTTCACCCCACAGATTGCCAGTTCAGACGGGGTGAACCTGAGTTCACCGGTGAACTCGGAGATAAGTATTCACACACCATCACCAACCACACTCCGATCCGTTCCCGACACCGCTAAGGACGCACCCCGAACTTGCCGGGAATGGTTCGAGCGACACATCCGAGAACTTGTCGACCAAGGCCACTCGACCGCAGACAGTCTCGCCGTATACACCGCCGGGCAGGACGCCGGATGGAACCTCCAGAATTTGCGCAAGGCCGCCAGTCAGTCTCCCCTCGTCGCCATTGCCGAGAAACGCGCTGGAGGCACTGCGTTATGGAACATCGGGGAGGGCGCTACAGATACGTGGGTCAGCGCTTCGCAGTGGCTCCTGGCGTTCCTCAGGGCGCACGGGGGTTGGGTCCGTGCGAGCGAGGTGTATGCGGCAGCCGAAGCCGATCGGTCCGGTCCCGAACGCACAGCGCTGAAGTCCGCAGCACTTGCCGCGCACGTCCAGAAACGGGGCAGTTCAACAGCCACCGAGTGGCGCCTCGACCCCTCTTACGAAAAGGCATCGGCATGAACAACCCTGTACCCATCAGCGAGCTCGACCAGAAGCGCTTCACGCGTGAACTAATGGCCAACTCCGAATCTGGTGAACTTACCTGCGGGGACCTAGAGGCCGCGCTCTCCGAATTCATCGGAATGAACGTCACTGCGGCAGCCATCTCGATGTGGCATAGGGGTGAGCTCAAGTTCGGATGGTCTGACGGGCAGATGGTCTGGAGCTTGCCGTGACCGCAACCTGGGCTGCGCTCGCCGCCGCCGTCAACGCCGCCCCAGACCTCCACGGCGCCGCATGCGCAGGGCAATGGGGTCTGTTCGATCCAGCAGACCATGATGCCAAGGAAACTGCGGCGTCGACGCAGCAGCGACACGAGCGGGCGATAGCGATCTGCCGGGATTGCCCGGTGCTCGCCGAGTGCGTCACGTGGGCGTCGACGCTCCGGCCGGGTGAAGTCAGCGGTGTCGTCGCCGGCGTCGTATACCGACCACCCACGCGATCACTGCCACCGTTTCAACGACGCGAAACCGCCTGACCAACAGACCCGGGAGTGCGCCATCCGTCGCACACCCACCAACAAAAAGAAGGAACCACCCTATGACGAACGAGACACCCCACGATCAGCCTGAAGTGGTCATCGGCTCAGACGGTTTCCCCGAAGCGTCAGTCCTACCCTCGCAGGTTCGTGAACAGGCACTCCAACTCACCACGCTGCTACTGCAGAACTCGTCGGCCGCTGAATACCACGATGCGCACACAGCGGTACGAGCAAACATTCAAGAAGCCATTGACGTACATGGGCCCGCGTGGCGTCGTGTCGCAGAATTCGGATTGCAGGACATCGCTCTGTGTGTCGTCCGTCCGCTGCTGCTCGAGCTTCAGCGCGTCGGCTACACCCAGGACACGATTCGAACTCTCATCCAAGCGGCCGCCGACGAGCGATCTCAGCACTGAGTAGACGGATCACACGCTGAGTCGTCGGGTGCAGGGGCGATCCCTGTACCCGACGACCAGCACCAGGCAGATGAGGCGCGATGCCTCTCTCAGCGCGACGCCGAGGCCGAACAGTGACACCCGACCGTGAGTCGGGTCCATTCGGGCACACCTTGAAAGGCGCATCGCCGCAATGCTTCCCCCTCCGATCGACCCCGCGCACTATCCCGTGCCTCCCGCGCAGGTACACGGTGAAACCCTCCTCGTGCAGGGCGAAGCCCTGGCGCTCGTCCACCGTGCACTACTTCTGATGGCCACCCGAAACGGGCACCGGCCATCGACGCCCACGTTCGATCTGCTGACACGGCGCACCAGGCAGGCGATGGACTCACAGCTCGCCCTGTCGCGTACGCGCCAACGCGACACGACATTCGATGCGCCTGCACCACACTCACTTCCGACCGAAACAATCGGGACTCGGGAAGCGGCCGAGATCCTGGGAGTGAGCCAACGAAGTTGCCAGCGATTGGCCTTCGAAATCGGCGGAGCGCGATGCTCCTCCAGATGGATCTTCACCCGGGCCGTCGTTGAGGCGTATCACGCCGAACGCATCGCACGCACCGAGGACTGACACAACGCAGGAGCGCCCAGCTCCGCCAGTCTCTCAGGAGCATCCAGTGCCACAGGTTTATCCAGCAGGCCCCCCCGTGATTTCGGGTGACCGCGCATCCATCTCCCGTTACCTCAACTCCCCGTCGGTCGTCGCGAAACGCGTCAACGAGATCGCGAAGCAGCGGTTCATCGCAGACCGTCTTCTGCTCGGCCGCACCGAAGTCAGCGGTGGATCCGTCATCGTCGAGCAGGACGATCCCCTGTTCACGTCCCGCCCACCCGAGGCCGTGACCCCTGGTGGTGAGTACCCGCTGGCGAACGTCGGCAACGGCACGGCTGTTGCGGTGAACGTTGTGAAATGGGGCCAGGACGTCCCGATCACCGACGAACAAATCAAGCGCTCGAACTTTTCCCCCGTCGAGCGGGCGCAGGAAACTGTCGTCAACACACTGATCCGAACCGTAGACGGTCTCGCACTGAGCTTGATCGCATCGACCGTGACCCAGACACAGCCGGTGACCGACGGCCAGTGGTCCACGTCGACGAAGATCCTCCGAGATGTCATGCGGGCCAGGGCCAAGATCCGGAAGCTGAACAAGGATTACGATCCTGACCTACTCGTCGTCGACGATGACACCTGGGCCGATCTGGCTTCGGATCCGACTCTGGCGCTCCAACGTGCCCGCGAGGACACCACGAACGCGGTCTACACCGGCGAGTTCTTCCAGCTGGCAGGGTTGACGATCCTGCCGACGCCGAACATTCCCGGCGGATCCGGCGTCTGGGTCATCGACTCGCGCAACCTCGGTGGCATCGCCGACGAGAAGCTCGGCGAGGGGTACACCGGCGACGTCATCGAGACGAAGTCGATCCGTGACGACGACAACGACCAGTGGCGCATCCGCGGGCGTCGTGTCTGCGTCCCCTACATCACGGCACCTGACGCCGCGATCAAGATCACCGGCGCAACCGCGGCCGGCTGACCCGCGATGACCGACCAGCCCACAGGCGGCATCGTCGTACTCGATGCGGAGAACAACCCCGTCGCCGTAACGACGAAGGACGCAGTCGCGAGCGATGCGTTCCGCCTCGCCTTCAACGTGATGGACGAGGCAAGCTTCGCGGACAGCTGCGAGCTGGTCAGAGCAACGATGTCGGGCTCCCCGGATGTGTTTCCGTTCACTGCTTCCTACGCCATCGCCGTTCTCGGCAACTGCGTCGTCGGCAACCTCATCGAGCAACTAGCCGAACTCGGGGTTCAGAAGAGCGACGCGATTGCCAGAGTGGGCGACAGCATCAACCGTCTCAGCATCGGTGGTGACTGCTGATGCCGGGTGGACGCATTGACGTCGAAGTTGCCGTTAACGGCCGGGACGCTCCAGCTCAGCTTCAGAGGGCGATGCAGCCTGCGATGACGCAGGCGAAGGCTTTCGGTGCCGCGATGGGCTTGGCGATCGGCGGCGCGACTGTCGCGGCCGGGGTCAAGGAAATCATCTCGATCGGTAACGACTACACGGTCACGATGAACACCCTTCAGGCTGTGTCGGGAGCGACTGCTGAGCAGCTCGCAGCCGCTGGGCAGCGGGCGAAGGAACTCGGCAACGACATCCAGCTGCCGGGTACCTCCGCAAACGACGCGGCGGCCGCGATGACGGAGCTCGCCAAAGGCGGTTTCTCCGTTCAGGAGTCGATGGACGCTGCGAAGGGCACGCTGCAGATGGCGGCGGCCGCGCAGATCGACGCCGCATCGGCGGCGACCATCCAATCCCAGGCGCTGCAGTCGTTCGGCTTGAATGCTGACTACGCGGCGAAGGTCTCGGATGTGCTGGCGAACGCTGCGAACGCGTCGTCGGCGGAGATCACCGACGTTGCGAGTGGTTTGCAGCAGTCCGGCGCAGTCGCGAACCAGTTCGGGTTGTCGATCGAGGACACGGCCGCGACGCTTGGTTTGCTGGCGAACGCCGGCATCCAGGGATCCGACGCTGGCACGCTGCTGAAGTCGACGCTGCTCGCGCTCACCGATCAGTCGAATCCCGCGCAGGGTGCGATCGAGGAACTCGGTCTCACGGTGTACAACGCGCAGGGTCAGTTCGTCGGAATGTCGGAACTGTTCGGGCAGCTCGACGCCGCGGCGGCATCGATGAGCCCCGAGCTGTACCAGGCTGCGACTGCGACACTGTTCGGGTCCGACGCTATGCGTCTGGCTGGTGTGGCTGCTGAGCAGGGTCGTGAAGGTTACGACTCGATGCGAGATGCGGTCGACCGACAGGGTGCAGCCGCCGAGGTGGCTGCCGCCAAGGTCCAGGGCCTGCCTGGTGCGATGGCATCGGTCCAGAACTCGGCCGAAACCCTCGCCCTGGGAATCTACGATCTCGTCGACGGCCCTCTCGAAGGACTGGCGACCAAGGGCGCCGACTTCGTCACCAACGTCACCCCCGGCATCATCGACGGGTTTTCCACCATCGGCAGCACGTTGGCCCCAGTTGCCTCGCTCGTCGGGGATGTCGCATCGGCATTCGGCGACCTGCCCGGCCCTGTTCAGGCAGTAGCCGTCGCCCTGGCCGCGGTCAAGGTCACCGGCATCGACGACACCATCGGCGAAACAATCAGCGGCTGGCGCGATTCGATCTCCGAGTTCCGGGAGGAATTGGCCGGCGAGGTCGAGATGCAAGCCGCGCTCGCTGGGATATCCGACGCCGATACTGCGAACCCGTTCGCCGGTCTCACCGAAGATGCGAGCGAGCTCACCGGCGCCATCGAAGAAAACGCCGAGCCCATCTCAGAGCTTGCAGCCGGTCTCGCGACCCTGGAGCGACGTTCTCCAGCGATCCGGAACATGGCTGAGGGCTACCGCGGCGTCACTGATCGGACTCGGGAGTTCGCCAACCAGCAACGTGCCGCCGCAGGGAACTCCGGCGTTCTGGGTTCGGCCCTACGCAACGCGACCGCACGCGCATCCGAATTCGGTGGCGTCGTCGGTGGCGCTGCAGTAGCAGGAATGCGAGGCCTCAAGTCCGCAGCCAGCGGAGTGATCGGCGCCCTTGGCGGTCCGTGGATGCTCGGCATCATGGCTGCCACTGCCGCGGTCGGTGGGATCATCTCCGAGAACGCCAAGGCGACCCGCCAGCAGGATCTTCTCGCCGACTCGTCGTCGAAACTCGCTGTAGCGCAGCGCGATGTGGCGAAAGCATTCCAGGAATCTCAAGGCGAGATGTCCGACACCGCCATGTCCGCGATCTCGGCATCCATCGGAACGGTGCGCGCCGACCTGCAGGGCCTCGCAGACACAGCACCGGGATTCTGGGCGCCGTTCGCCGCACTGGGCAAGGACATCGCAGCGCCGTTCCAAGGTGAATGGTGGACTGGTACCGAGCAGTACGACTCGCTCGAGCAAACCGCGGAGGCCGCAAAGCGCACCAAGGACGCATTCGACTCACTGAACATGTCGGACGCCGACCTGGCCGCAGCAGTATCCGGAACCGACCTCGAATTCGCGCAACTCACATCGCAGCTGCGATCGTCCGTTGACGGCGGTGTCGAGGCCGCCGCCAAGCTTCGTGAGGTGCGCGAGGGTATCGAGCAGGCCCGCCAAGTCGCCAAGAACACCACCCCAGGGTTCTACGACCTACAGGTCGCGGTGGCGACACTGTCCGACGAGTCCGCGACAGCCGGCGAACGAATCGACGCGATGCGGGTGGCACTCGACGTGCTCGCAGGCAAACCGATACCTCTGTCCGACGCCCTCCAGAAATACAACGACCAGGTGCGTGCAACCGCCGACGCTGCGGCAGGGTGGGATCCGGCCGGTGGCATCGGCGACGCACTGATCGGTGAGGGTGGCACCGTCAACACCGCGACCGCCAACGGATCACGGCTCCGCGACGTTCTCCTGAACATCAAGGACGCAACGTTGGGCGTCGCCGAGTCCGGCGGCGACCTCACCCAAGTGTGGGCACAGAACGACTCCCAGCTGCAGCAGCTCTCCCAATCGACCGGCGTCAGCGTCGATGCGCTGCGACGGATGCTCGAAACCGAAGCGCTCATCCCGAAGAACGTCGAGATGCTCGCAGCGCTCAAGGGCGCAGACACTGTCGAACAGCAGCTGCAGATCATTCGCGGACTGCTGGACCAGAACGCCGAAGGTGTCGAGATCCCAACTAAGGCTTTGACGGCGGACGCCAAACGGGAACTCGAGATCGTCGGAGCGAAGGTCGAGGAGGTCGACGGCAAGCCCGGTGTGGTCAAGATCAGCGCACCGAACGCAGAGGTGCTCGCACAAATCCAGGCCGTGATCGACCGCAACATCCCGGACAAGACCGTCGGGGTGAACGTCGTCGTCAACAACCCAGGTGAGGTCGATCGACGGGTCAACGATGCAATCCGCGCCGGCATCGCTGTGCCCGGACAGACATTCGCCGAGGGTGGCGCGCAGATCCCGAACGGTGCTCTGAGCGGACCGGGGACAACCACTTCGGACTCGATGCTGATGTACTCGCCGGGGTACGGGTACTGGCGCGGATCGACCGGTGAGCATGTCCTCGACGCAGGAGACGTGCAGGCGATGGGCGGCCAGGACGCCGTCTATCGATTCCGAGAAATGTTGCACAGCAACAAATCCAGCGGTCCGATGGTGGGTCTTCCAGGTTTTGCTGAGGGTGGCGCCCTGGACCGTGTTCGTGACGTCGGCCGCCGCGCGAACGGCAACCCGTATGTCTGGGGTGGCGCAGAGGTTTCCGGTGCCGACTGCTCTGGTTTCGTGGCAATCCTCCAGCGGGCGGCCATGGGACAGGGCGAGTCCGGGCGCCTCGGCACCACCTACTCACTGCTCGCCGGTGAGTGGCCTGGGCTAGTCCCCGGTACGCAGGGTCCGTTCGTCGTGGGCACCAGTGAAGAGCATATGGCCGCCACGATCGGCGGCGTCAACTACGAATCGGGTGGCGCGAACAACGGCATCACTGTCGGCGGTTCCGCTGCGGGAGCGTTCGATTCCCAGTTCGGCAGTCAGTACTACCTGCCTTGGGAGTTGTTCGCTCCTCCGTATGATCCGGCTTCCGGGGGCGCAGCAGTTGGCATGTCCGGCCTCGACTCTGCGAGTACGTACACCACTTCCGGTGGGTATTCGTCGAAGCGGAAGGCAACGTGGGCTGAGAAGGACGATCTGGCGCTCGAATCAGCCCGGATCGCGATCACCCAAGCCGAGGAAGACCTGCAGGCTGCCCTCGGCAATCCGAAGAAGTCCGAGGCTGACAAGGACCAGGCGCGGATCAAGGTCGAGAAGGCGAAACAGAAGGTCAAGGACCTCGAAGCGAAAAAGGACGCCGCAGCGAAAGGGCTCGACGCTCCCCCAGCGCCTGATGCCCCAGAGCTCACGACGAACTACAGCGACGAGCAACTCTCGGCGCTCGATGCAGAAGCCGCAGTCGTCGACGCCAACCTCAAACGCAACGAAGTGTACGCAGACCCCGAGTCCACAGACGAAGACAAGCGTGCCGCCGATCGAGCTCTGCAGCGCGCAAAGAACGCCCTCGCGAAGGACAAGTCCGGGTCGTCGTCGAGCAGCAGCACCGGCGCGTACACAGCCGACCAGTGGTCCTCCGTCGCCGGAGACCTCGCTAAGAGCTTCGTGTCGGAGACCTTCGCCGATGTCCTCGGATACTACGAGGCAGACAACATGGGTCCGCTCGCGAAAGCAGCCGTCGCATTCGGAATGGGCGCCCTGGACCTGCAGAAGCAACACCTCGAAGACAACGCGAAGCTCCTCGACAACGCGAAACCAGGTACACCCAACGAGATAGCCGGGCAGCTCCCCACGACACCCGGCACACCGGACTGGATCGAACTGTTGCGCAAGGGCCTGATCCCTACCCCGAAGCTGTTCGACAACGGCGGTGTCTGGAAGTCAGGGACGTTCGGCCTGAACATGTCCGGTCAGGACGAGGAAGTCCTGACCGGGTCCATGCGGCGGAGCGTCGCGCAGGAGCTGGCGTTGTCTCGTGCGGCTCGGTTGGCGCCTGCAGCGTCGGTGTCCGAGCGCCGCGAGGCTCGGCCGATCACGGTGAACAACAACGGCTACGACCGCCGTGAAGTCGCAGCAGGTATCCGTCAGGCCCGGCAAGAGGACGAATGGTTCTCGCGCGCAACCAGGATCGGAGAATCGTGACGACCTACCGGCCGCGGGCAGTCATGGTCAAACGGCCCACAACTGCCCAGTCGTGCCCAGACACCCCCAGGGCCTATACCCCTTCGAGCTCCGTTCTGCTCTTCACCGCGTCTGAGGTGAGCCGGTGATGGGGATAGTTCAAGATTTTCGGCTTCTCGGCAACTGTGGCGAATCCTGCGATGGTTCAACACACGAAGGCGTGCGTGACGAACATCGTCACGCATGGCCCGAGTCAATATCGGCGTCAAGCTCACCGCAGGTGCTCGTCATGGCATCACCGCGGAAGTATGGCCGGCTAGACGGCGAACCCCATGCGCTTCGGCGCAGCCTCCTTCGCGCCGTCAACAATCCGACCAGCGCCCTCCCCGGTGCGAACCACTCGCACCGCGACACGCCGAAAGGTGTCCCCAATCAGTGGACGCCTTTCGGTGTGCACTACCGTTTCCGATCAGAAGCTGCTGGCTGTGGGCCGGGCGACACTCCCGATCTTGGAGACGCCTCATGTGCAGCAATCTCCCCACCGAGCGCGGTCGCCTGATGCCGCTACCCGACGCAGCCGGGAACTACTGGCTCGGACAGCAGAAGATCACCTTCGCCACCCTCGCTGTGGCGAAACGGCTGTGGCTCAAGCTCGACGAGAAGAACTTCGACGAGTCCTGGGATCGAATGTCCCCGACTCTCATCCAAACCGTCGAGCATGCCCAGGCCGCCGCGATCACGCGGGCAACGGCCTACGTGCCCAATGTGCTCGAGGAAATGAACATCGACGTCGATCCGGTCGCCGAACTCGAACCCGCCGCACTGGTCGGAGTCACCGGCGCCGGTATCCCCATCGAAGAAGCTGCATACAGCTCGGTCATCAAAGCGAAAAGCGCTGTCATGCAGGGCGTCCCAGCTGAAGCGGCATTAGCTATCGGCGGGGAGTACCTGCAGATGCTCGTGCAGACAGCTCTCGCCGACACAGCCCGAGCCGCCGAGTCGATCCAAACCGTCTCCCGACCCGGCCTCGGGTACGTGCGGATGCTCAACCCGCCGTCGTGCTCGCGATGCGTCATCCTCGCCGGACGGTTCTATCGATGGAACGCCGGGTTCAAACGCCACCCACGGTGCGACTGTAAAAGCATCCCCGCACAGGAGTCGATCGCCGACGACCTGACCGTCAACCCTCAGCGCTACTTCGAGCGCCTCACCCGCGACGAGCAGGATCGGACATTCGGCGTCGCCAACTCCCAAGCCATCCGCGATGGCGCCGACATCAATCAAGTCGTGAACGCAGGACGTGGACTGCAGCAGGCGCAGGTCTACGGACGCCAGCTCGAGTACACCACCGAGGGAACCACGCGACGTGGTGTCGCCGGCCGCATCATCCGCGCACGCGGCCGCACACCCAACACCACGCCCCGACTGATGCCCTCCGCAATCTACGACATCGCCGAAGACCGCGCCGACGCCCTCCGACTGCTACGACTCAACGGATACCTACTCGACCGTGGAGGAGTCCCACTGTCCGGTCGCGGATCCCGGACAGGTATCACTGCCGCGCCCGATGCAGTTGTGTCGAATTTCGACACACGTGAACCGCTGCCGCTGCCCGCGCCCGTCGAGACGCAGCTCTACAACGCCGACATGGACGCAGCCACCTATTGGGCCGTCAAGGACAACGTCGAACGCTACCCCGAGCATCTGCGTGAACGACTCGGAGAAGCAGGCGTCACCGTCCAGCTCTCACCCAAGCTCACCGAAACAGCAGGCGGCGCCAAGTGGGCAGGCGTCCAGTACGCAGACGGCCGCACCTTCGACGACATCAACGCCGTCTACGACGAGACCGCCAAAGCTGTCCTACTCAACGGCAACCTCGCAAGCGGATCCACCAACACCGTCTTCCACGAGATGAGCCACGCCGTCGACGACACCGCCCTCAGCGCACGACCACTCGACGTCGACTGGCAAGAGCCCGGCCAACCAGTTGTGACGAAGACCGTCACAACTGTGTCCGACGACCCATACCTCGTCTGGGCACACGATCGCGTCCACGACGCGGGGATGGCCGACGCGTACTACCGAGTCGGCAGCATGAACAACAAAGCATCCGGCCGATCCGAGTGGTTCGCCGAGTCCGTCGCGGCCATCATCAACAACGATCCCGTTCAACTCCTCAAGGTCTCAGCCTTCGACAGCCAAGCAATCGACGTGCTCCGCTGGTCCCTGACCCGTATCCTCGACCTATGAGAACGCCCGTGCTGATCCTCGACGACGGCCGGTACCTCACCTACCAAGGCGACGTACTCCCGGCCGCACCCGTCGACCCCGAGCAACTCTCGGCACGGCAAGCGATCAACCCCGACTACACCCAGTACGACTGGTATCGAGAGCACGCCGACGGCGACGCACTCACTCTCGGCGAAGTCTTCGAGACGACACTGCAGACCGGCCGCGTATCGTTCTCGGCCCAGTGGTTCACAGCGGCTCGCAGACAGGGTCGCGAACTCGCAGACCTGAGCATCCTCCCCGAAGGAATGGCAGACATCGATCCCGGTGCAGCCGTGGAGAAACTCTCCATGGCTGAAGGACCGACACCTCAGCCAGTGGCCGCGCCGCCACGGCCCTGACAAGCATGTGCCCGGCACCAACCACAGCGTTGAACACCGTGGTTGAGAGTGCGTGCCTTCCGACCAGCCACGATGCCGACGCCAACACACTGCGTGACCTTTTTGTCGACGCCAACAAAATGATCCTGACCAGCGCAAACACCACCCAGGGGCCAATACCTTCCCCACCCCCTCTCGAGCTTCGCCGCGGGGGAGACCGGTCGGAGGTCTGTCAGGTTCAGAGGATCTCGCCGAACGGGCTTGAAACGCACCGCATGCGCCGGTCGGACCGCTTGCACCACTTCCAAACAGGCGCCTCCTCAAAGCGGTGAACCGCCCTCGGTGGAGAGGTTCTCGGCGAACCGCTCTCCGCGGTGCACGGTGCTCAAGTCCGCGCACGGGGGTAGGGGGAAGGACCTCTGAGCCGCAGCCGCCGGCACCCCGGGTAAGGCAAACTCCCACTGCCGCGAATTAGACGGTTCTGGTGGGAGGCTGCTCCTCAAAGGCGGCTCCCCGATCGAAAAGCTCTATCCTGCGGCAGCGAGAGTTCTGCTTACCCGGGGTGGCGACCCAGACGGTGTCAGGGCTCCTGCCCCACCCCTTTCCGAGGAATCCCCAGACCCGTACACAACAAGATCTGCCTCAGACGGGGTGGCAGTCTGGCTGACCATGGGAGGGTGCGTGCCCCTGGGGGTCAGTCTTTGCGATTCTCAAGCTCGACGATTCGTTGCTCGAGGTCGCGCAATGCGGTGACGATGCGGACCTCGGCCACGCCAACGTATAGGTCGATGGTGTCGTAGTCGTCGTCGAGTTTGAGCAGGCGGAGCGATTCCGCGAGTGAGTACGTGGTGCGCAGTTCGGCCGGAATTTCGGGGAGTTGTGGGTATTGCACGCTCATCTCACCCCGCCGTCGAGCATGCTTCCGCCAGGAACGTAGTCGGCTTGGCGGAGGTGGGCCGCGATTTCACGGATAGCGGTTTGGTAGGCGCCGTCGCTGTTTGGTGGCTGAGTGTGGTCTTTGTCGATGGCCTCGGCCCATGCGTCGAGGTGTTCGGCGATCTCAAGGTGGTTGAGGTAGATCGCGGGGTGGTCTCGTAGCGCTTGGTCGACGGTTGTCTGGTCGTAGGACGCAAGTTCGTCGGTGTCGAAATTGAAAAAGGATGGGGTGGGCATGATGTGGGTTCGCCGTTCTGTCGTGTTGGGATTCGAGTCTGTGCCTCAGCCAAGTGTGAATGAAAGGGGTTGTTGAATCTCGGTTTCGTCGTAGGTCAGGCCTCCTCGGTGTGAGACCTCGACCTCGTAGAACTTCTCTCCTGCGGGTACCGAGTCGACGGTGAAGGGAAAGGTGCATGCGCCGGAATCTGTGACCCCGTCGCGTAGCCGCCCGGTGGCGAGGACGGTTCCTGACTCGTTCGAGACTTTGATTGCGGCCCCGGCGTAGATGTCGTCGTAGCCGCCGTCGCCTACACAGCCTGTTCCGCCGTACTCCCAGCCGCTGGATTTAGTCAGAGACATCGTCCCGTTTATGGCGAACGTGGCGGCTTCGCTCGTTCGGTTGAGGAGGAGAACGCCTCCTGTGATGACGCCCCCGACAGCTAGAGTCGCCAACGACCCTATGAGCATGTAGATGGCGGGGTGGAGACGCCGCGGTTGTCGTGTTGGAGTTTGGGCCGCCGGTCCGGAAGTGGACGGCGGAGGTGCGTCGGGCGGTGGAATGGTCATAGACAGCTTCTACCAGACCGTGGCGACTGTTTCTCTACTTGTCAGTCACGCGAATGACGGATGCGCGTCCACCGACTCATCGTTTATCCATCTTTTATGAATCGGAAACAACCGGAATTAACCAGAACTGACCAGAACAACGGAGCGCCGAGAATGCCAGCTGCACAGTTCTTTTCAGGTAACAACAAAAATTGTTCAGTCGTCGCTGCCGATAATCCATTGGTCGCGGGTTCGAGCCCCGCCCGCCCCACGTCTGGTCCACCGCGCACCGACACGCCTCGGTAAAACCATATGGTTTCGTGTCAAAATTCGCCGGTGAACTCAGTACGCGTCCGAGTCCAGTCGGCGTCGGCGAAGCAGATATCCGCGGTCATCGATGTTCCCGGTGGCGGCAGTTTCGACGTCTCCACGCAGTCGAACTACACGTTGGATCACTCTGCGACACCGTGGCTTGCGCCGGCGCTGGCAGCGGGTATGCGTCGGCACCGAGATCTCGTCATCGACGGGACGGTAGACCCGACGGCTCTCGATGGTGCGACGAAGGCCCAGAAAGTGTTGGCCGACTGGTACAGGACCTATCGTCGGATCGAAGTTTCTGCAGCGCAATCACCGCCCACCAGGGCGCTTCCTGAGCGGGCGACCGGCGTCGGCTGTTTCTTCAGTGGTGGCGTCGACAGTTTCTATTCGGCGATCACGCAAGCGGATCGCATAACTCACCTGATTTTCGTTCACGGTTTCGATATCGCTGTCGGCGATTCCGAACTGGCCCGGAAAGCGTTGACCGGCGCCCGCGCTTCTGCTGCAGAACTCGGTAAGCCCCTCATCGAGGTCCAGACCACGGTCCGGTCGGCACTCGGGGACCCTTTGGCTCTCGATTGGGGGCACGTCTTTCACGGGCCGTCGCTCGCCCACGTCGGACTTGCACTGTCGAAACACTTGGGGACGGTTGTGATTCCCTCGTCCTACAGTCGCGATCAGTTGCACCCATGGGGCTCGCACCCGTCCCTCGACCCGTTGTGGTCCAGCGACTCGGTGTCGTTCGAGCACCACGAACTCGACGTCGGCCGGTTCGGGAAGATCAGGAGAATCAGCAATTCGGACACTGCGATGAACAACTTGCGTGTGTGCTGGCTCAACACCGACGGGGCTTTCAATTGCGGAGAATGCGGCAAGTGCGTTCGAACGAAGCTCGGTCTCAGGACAGCGGGAGTAAAGAGCCCCACGCTCCCCGGATCCATAAGTCCTGAAGCTGTCCGGACCATGTATGTCAGCGAGGGTGAGCGCACGTTCTTGCGGGAAGGTCTCGCCGCAATGCAAGACGCTGGAATTCGAGACGAAGCGCTGACCAGAGCACTCCGGTATGCCATTCGCCGCAGCTACGTTCGACGCTTCATTCCGTTCTCTCGCTGATCGAGCTCGATATGTCCACCGTTGCCTGGATCAGCGGCAAGCTTCACGGCACCACGGTCACCGGCCATCGCCCGGCTTTGACCAATCGCACGGCGACGGATCCGAACATTCGATGGCCTGCGTGCTCGGAGGCGCCGACGACGATGGCGTCGGCGCGTAGTTCGTCGGCGACGGCGACGAGGCCGTTGAAGGGGTCACCGGTCGCGGTGCGGAATTCCCACCGGATCGCGTCGGTGTCGTGGGTCGACTTCTGAATGTAGGCGAGGAGTTCGTCGGCGATTTCCTTGCCGGTTTCGACGAGAGAGATTCCGGCTTGGCCCCAGGCGGCGGTTGCGATGGGTTGGACGTAGACCAGGACGAGCAGCGAGCCTTGCCGGCGAGACAGTCCGGCGGCATAGGCTGCGGCACGCCAGGCCGAATCGGAGCCGTCGATCCCGGCGAGGATGACCTTGGGCCCGTCCACTCCGTACTCGAAGACGGAGGAATCGGGGGCATGCGCTGGCTCGTCCACCCTTGCAGGTTACCCAGCCTCACGATCGCGTCGGTCACTCCTCCCGACTCCGCTCTCGGCCGCGGAAATTTCGATACCGACTCCGCGATTGACCTGCGTATCTACGCTGGGTGCGGGTCGGCCCTTCCACGAGAGGTGAACCACATGTCCGTGCTTTCTCGCTGTGCCGCGGTAGGCGTGTCCTGTGTCGCGTTGGCCGGCCTCTCCCCTGCTCTTGCCGGTGCGACGCCTCCGGCCGGAGTGACAGCGGAAACTCTGGCTCATGTTTCGTTTCCGCTGATCGCCGGCAGCGCAGAGTTCGCCGGCACCGATTTCACTGCGCGCCGGATCACCATTGCACCCGGCGGAACCACGGGATGGCACTATCACGACGGTCCGGTGTACGCGTACGTCGAATCCGGTGTTCTGACAAGGACTTTGCACGACTGCACCAGGGTGTCGACGCCTGCGGGTCAGGTTGTTGCCGAGGAGGTCGACGCCAGCCACGTCCATCAGGGCGCCAACCTCGGCGACGTCCCCGCGGTTCTGTACGCTGCCTACATCGAGCCTCCGGGCAAACCGTTTGCCGAGGATGCGCCGGCGCCCCTGTGCGCCGGGTGATCGATCCACTGTGACCACTCGGTATCCTTGACGGTCGAATGCAGCTTCTCGAGTCCAGGGCAGCGACACCAGACCCTGTGCGATATCCGCACACCCCGATCGGAGTGTTCATGACCGGTGATTTACACGCCAACGGAATCGCGTCGACCGATCCGGCGACGGTGTTCGCGGCTCTTGCGGACATCGTGTATCGCGGTACCAGCGCCGACGAGGTGTACTCAGCCATCTGTGTTGCTGCGACGCTGCTGGTCGACGGGTGTGACCATGCGAGTTTGATGGTCGTTCAGCGGGGTCAGCCGGTCACTGTGGGTGCGTCCGATCAGGTGGCGCGGACGGTGGACGACATCGAGCGCGCCACCGGCGAGGGCCCGTGTCTGGACGCGATCGAACAGGAATCTGCTCAGATCGAACCCGATTTCCTGTCGCCGACGCAGTGGCCGGCGCTTGCGCGAGGCGTGGTGACGCGGACTCCGGTCCGCGGAGCGATGGGTTTTCGGTTGTTGCTGGGCACCAAGAAGGTGGGCGCGCTCAACCTGTTCAGTGACACCCCTGGGGCGTTCGACGGTGCCGTCGCGGATCGCGCCATCGTGATCTCGGCGTTCGCCGCGGTGACGGTGTCGGCGATCGCGAGCGGCGAGGAAGCCAGCACCCTGCGTGCCGGGTTGGAGAGCAACCGTGAGATCGGCAAGGCGATCGGCCTTCTGATGGCGACGCACGACGTCGGCGACGATCAGGCGTTCGAGATGCTGCGCAAGACGTCGCAGGACATGAACGTGAAGATCGCTGCGCTTGCGCGATCGGTGATCGAAGCGCACAAGCGCAGCCTCCCCTAGTAGGGGTCACTCACTCCGGACAGGTGGCCCTGGTGCGTCGACTCGCTTGGGCAGAGCGAAGACGAGCAGCAGTGCCGCGACACCGAATGCCGCACTGACGGCCATTGCGACGGACGCGGCGTGCATGAATCCGCTGGCCACGGTGTCGGGGCCGGTGATCGTCAGCGATCCGAAAAGGACACTGCCGATCACCGCGATGCCGACGGCGCTGCCGATGCGCTGCATCGTCGAGATCACGCCGCTGGCCGCTCCCGCATCCTGACGGTCGACCGTCGCGACGATGAACTGCGCGTTCGGTGCGATGAAGGCGCCGTTGCCGAGTCCGCCGATGAACAAGGGCAGCAGCAGTTTCCAGTTGGTGAGGTCTGCGGCCTCGGTGGTCGCGAGAACGATCCAGATCCAGATCAGACCGATGGCGACGAACGACGTCCCGAGCAGCAATACTGTGCGCCCGAGGCGTTGGGTGAGCTTGTTGCTCTGCGACGACGCGATGATGCTTCCGATTGCGAACGGCAGCATCACTGCTCCCGACGACAGCGCGGAGTTGCCCAGACCTGATTGCCACAGCAGCGACAGCGTGAAGAAGATACTGGTGAACGACGCGAAGTACACGAGCGCCAGGATGGTGCCACCGGTGAAGGCCGGGTGGGTGAAAAGCTTGGGCGGCACCAGCGGGTTGCGTCCGCGTCGTGTGTATCGGACTTCCCATACGGCGAACGCAGCGATCAACAGCACACCTGCGACGAGCGTCAGATACGTCCACAGTGGCCAGCCCTGGTCCTGGCCTTCGATCAGCGGTACGAGCAGCGCGACGAGACCTGCGGTGACGAGAACGAGGCCCACCCAGTCGATTCCGGATTGCGGCGTGGTCTCCGTCTCGGATCGCTTCGGCAGCAGAACCGCGGCGGCGATCAGTCCGACGATGCCGATGGGCAGGTTGACCCAGAACACTCCGCGCCAACCGTTCTCGTTTCCGAACGCCTCGATGATGAGACCGCCTGCTATGGGACCGAGCGCGGTGGAGACGCCGATGACTGCGCCCATGATCGCAAAGGCCTTGCCCCGCACCTGCCCTGGGAACAGCAGCTGGATGAACGCGGTCACGGCGGGGACGAAGATGCCACCGGCCAGCCCCTGGACGATACGGGCGACGACGAGTTGGATGTCGTTCTGAGCCAACCCACATGCGAAGCTGGCCACGGTGAACAGTGCCAATCCGGCGAAGAACACCCATTTGTGACCGATTCGGTCACCTACTTTTCCGGCTGGAATGAGCGCAAGCCCGAACGCGAGGGCGTACCCGGAGATGATCCAGGACAGCGTGGCCTCGGACGCGTCGAGACTGGTTTCGATGGTCGGGAGTGCGACGTTGACGATGGTGGTGTCGAGCAGCGCCATGAACATTCCGAGCAGCAGCACCACCAGCGCCTGCCATGAGCGGCGCGGCACCACCGCGGCCGGTGCCGAGGCTCGTGAGTTGATTTCGGTCATGGTGTGGAAGAGCCCTTCGATCGGTGTGATGGCGGTGAGTGACGTGGTGGCGGAAAGTGTGTGCGTGCACGTTCCTCGGCGACGAGGTCGGGTAAGGCGTCGACGAGGCTTTCGTGCCAGTCGATTTCTGCGTGCAGGCGTTTCTCGCGATGTTCCAGAGCGAACGTCTCGGCCCTCGACAAGTACGGCCGCGCCCGTGCATTTGCTTCTCGGGCGGTGTGCAGTAGTTCTTTCAGCATCGCGATGCGCCCGGTGACGATGCCGGGAAGCTCGTCGAGACGGTCGGGGTCGAGCCTGCTCAGGGCCAGGTCGAACGGATCGGGTCGTAGCACGTAGTCGGTCAGTCCGTCACGTCTGAGTTCGCTCAGTGCGACGCGACCGGCCTCGGTGATGCCGTACACCTGGCGAGCCGGGAAGTTGCCTTCCTGCTCGGTGCGTACATCGGAAATCAGACCTTCGGCATGCAACCGCTTCAGCGCGCCGTACAGCCCGCCGACGGAGATGTCGGTCCACATGTGGACGTGCTCTTCCTCGGCCAGCAATTTGAGGTGATGTCCGTGCATCTCACCACGCTGGGCAAGAGACCCCAGGATGAACAGGCGGATGGACGACACGGAACTACTCTCGCAGGAGTACTCGCGCAAGTCAAAGCGTCTACCAGCGGAAATATCCCATTCATCGGATTCGTCCGGATCCGATCCGGTCGACTTCACGTCGTGCACCGGGCAGCCGTGAGGACAACGTCACATCGGCCTAACCGACAGGTCATCGATGGGAATCCTCGGACGATGATCGTGGGTTCGTGGCAACAGAAACAGTCGACGTCAGTGTGGACACCGTCAAGACGGTGTGTGCGTACTGCGGCGTCGGATGCGGAATGACGTTGCAGATCACCCGGGGACCCGACGGCCCGGCGACGGTCGAGAGGTCCGTCGGAGACAAGTCTCATCCGTCGAACTTCGGCCGACTCTGCACGAAGGGTTCGACGACGTCGGACATGCTGCTGGCTCCCGGGCGCCTCACCACTGCGCTGACTAGAGCCAGGCGTGGGGACGACCCGGTGCCTGCGGACACACGTCGGACGATCGAGGAGACGGCGCGGAGGCTGCGGGCGATCCTCGACGAACACGGACCCGACTCCGTTGCGATCTACGTGTCCGGGCAGATGTCCTTCGAGGCGCAGTATCTGTCGAACAAGTTGGCCAAGGGTTTCATCGGCACCAACCAGATCGAGTCCAACTCGCGGCTCTGCATGGCCAGCGCAGGTACCGGCTACAAGCAATCGTTGGGAGCGGACGGCCCTCCCGGCTCGTACGAGGATTTCGATCACGCGGACGTGTTCTTCGTCACCGGGGCGAACATGGCCGACTGTCACCCCATCTTGTTTCTACGCATGATGGATCGGGTCAAGCAGGGCGCCAAGCTGATCGTGGTCGATCCTCGGCGCAACGCAACCGCGGACAAAGCTCACCTGCATCTGCAGATCACCCCCGGAACCGACCTGGACCTGTTGAACGGTCTCCTGCACCTTCTGGTCGCCGACGGTCACGTGGATCGCGAGTTCGTCGACGAGTTCACCGACGGCTGGGACGCCATGGAGAGCTTCCTCGCCGAGTACACGCCGGCCGAAGTGAGCAGGAGAACCGGCATCGACGAGCAGGCACTACGGACGGCCGCGACGTGGATCGGCGAGGCCGACAACTGGATGAGCTGCTGGACAATGGGTTTGAACCAGTCGACGCACGGAACCTGGAACACGAACGCCGTGATCAATCTACATCTGGCGACCGGGGCGATCTGCCGTACCGGCAGTGGTCCGTTCTCTCTGACCGGTCAGCCGAACGCCATGGGCGGCCGCGAGATGGGGTACATGGGCCCCGGTCTACCGGGTCAGCGGTCCGTGCTGTCGGAGGAGGATCGGACGTTCGTGGAGAACCGGTGGGATCTTCCTCCGGGAACACTCCGCACCGAGGTCGGCGGCGGCACCATCGACATGTTCTCACGCATGGCCGACGGCGACATCAAGGCATGCTGGATCATCTGCACCAATCCTGTTGCCTCGGTGGCAAACAGGAAGACAGTCATTGCCGGACTCGAACGTGCCGAGTTGGTGATCACTCAGGATGTGTTCGCGGACAACGAGACCAACGGATACGCCGACGTCGTCCTTCCCGCCGCACTGTGGACGGAATCGGAGGGTGTCATGATCAACTCCGAACGCAACCTCACACTGTTCCAGAAGGCCGTCGACGCTCCGGGGCAGGCGTTGCCGGATTGGCAGATCATCGCAGCGATGGCGTGCGAGCTCGGATTCGCCGACGCTTTCACCTATTCGAGCGCCGAGGAGATCTTCGAGGAGATCAAACAGTTCTCCAATCCGCGAACCGGGTACGACCTGCGCGGAGCGACGTACGACCGTCTGCGCGCCACCTCGTTGCAGTGGCCGTGCCCGCCGCACGACGACGCCGACCGGCATCCCATTCGCTACGTCAACGACGGGATCAGCCAGACTCAGCGCGTGCTGAGCGACGGATCGGTTCCGCGCCTGTCATTTCCTACGCCGACCGGCCGAGCGCAATTCTTCGCTCGACCGTCCATGGCACCGGCGGAGATGCCCGACGACGACTACCCGTTCCTGCTCAACACCGGCCGACTTCAGCACCAGTGGCACACCATGACGAAAACCGGAAAGGTGGCCAAACTGAACAAGCTGAACCCTGGTCCCTTCGTCGAACTGCATCCCCTCGATGCCGAACGGCTCGGCGCTGCGAACGGCGACCGGATCGAAGTAGCATCCCGGCGTGGCCGAGCAGTGCTGCCTGCCGTGATCAGCGATCGCGTCCGACCGGGAGACTGCTTCGCGCCGTTCCACTGGAACGACTCCTTCGGTGAATACCTGTCCATCAACGCCGTGACCAACGACGCGATCGATCCGTTGTCCCAACAGCCCGAGTTCAAGGTGTGCGCCGTGACGTTGACCAAGGTTGCCGGGGCCGTCGAGAAAAGCGACCCCGTGCCCGCTTCGGCTTCGCCTTCGGCAATCGACGCGTTGGCCGGCCTGGTCGGCGATCACGCCGGACCGGCGCTACCACTTCCCGTGCACGAACAGCGTTACATCGCAGGCCTTCTCGCCGGTCTCCGCGCGGATGGTTCGTTGGCCGGCACTCCCATGTTGCCCGCCACTACTCCCCTCTCCCCCGAGACCCGAGCGTGGGTGGAAGGACTGCTCGCAGGCCTGTTCTCGCGCCAGGACGTAGCCGCACTGGACGCACAGGCGGGGAGCGACGCGCTCGGGCGGGATGCATCGGACAAGGCAGCGGTGCTCGTCCTGTGGGCGTCGCAGACCGGCACGGCCGAGGAGTTCGCCTACTCCAGCGTGGATGCGTTGAGAAACGCCGGCATCGCGGTGACGGAGCACGTCATGGACGATTTTCCGGCCGCTCGTCTGTCGCAGTACACAGACGTGCTGCTGATCAGCAGCACGACCGGTGACGGTGACGCACCCGACAACGGCGCGACGTTCCTCGACGGACTCAGCGGGGACGACGCCCCGGATCTGACCGGACACCGCTTTTCGGTGCTCGCATTCGGAGACTCAAACTACGACGACTTCTGCGGCAACGGGCGTCGACTCGACAGCAGATTGGCCGATCTCGGCGGCGAACGCCTCGTGGGCCGAGTCGACTGCGAACCCGACCACGAGGAAGCGTCGGCGATGTGGCTCGAACGGGTGCTGGCCAAGCTGAACACGGCATCGCAGCCCGTCCCGCCGGCCGTGATCGCTCCGACGTCAGCATCGGCCGCCGGAGCGCCGTCGTACGGCAAGAAGGCGCCGCTGCCCACTGCACTGGTACGAAACACCCCACTGAGCGCGGCCGGCTCGAGCAAGGACGTCAGGCAGTTCGGATTCCACTTGCCGGAAGGCACGCTCACCTACTCGGCGGGTGACGCGCTCGGCGTCTGGCCGCGCAACAGTGACGTGTTGGTCGAGGAATGGCTGGGCGCAACGGGTCTGGACGGAGACACCGTCGTCGACCTTGCCGGGCACGAGTCGATGCCGCTTCGCATCGCTCTCCGCGACCGGCTCGAGATCGCGAAGGCCACACCGGACCTGCTGAAGTTCGTGCACTCCCGCACCAACGACGCCGACCTCGAACGAATGCTGATGCCGGAGAACAAGAGTGCGCTCGCGGACTGGATGTGGGGTCGGCAGTCCATCGACGTACTGGCTCACGCTCCGGTGACAGCGGACGTGGACCAGTGGCTGACGGTACTGAAGCCGCTGCAGCCGCGGCTGTACTCCATTTCGTCGAGCCCGAAGGAAAGCCCGAGCGAAGTGCAACTGACCGTGTCCACGGTGCGGTTCAACGTGCACGGCATACCGCGTCGCGGTGTGTGTTCGACGTATCTCGCCGACCACGCCGAGGGTGTGGACGTGGGAATCTTCGTTCAGAAGTCGGCGCATTTCAAACCCCCGGAGGACCCGACCGTACCGATGATCATGGTCGGACCAGGGACGGGAATCGCCCCTTTCCGCGCCTTCCTGCACGAGAGGCGCGCTCTCGGCCACACCGGCCCGAACTGGCTGTTCTTCGGTGAGCAACATGCCGCAACGGACTTCTACTACCGCGACGAGCTGACGACGATGCTCGACGACGGTTCCCTCACGCGCCTCGACGTCGCGTTCTCTCGGGATCAGGCATCCAAGGTGTACGTGCAGGATCGGATGGTCGAGCACGGTCCTACGCTGTGGAAGTGGCTCCAGGAGGGCGCACACTTCTACGTCTGCGGCGACGCGTCACGCATGGCGAAGGACGTCGACAACGCACTCAAAGGAATTGTCGCTCAGCATGGTCGGCTCGCTCCAGCCAGCGCCGACGCCTACGTCAAGTCGTTGTCGGCCGAGAAGAGGTACGTCCGCGACGTGTACTGAGTATCGTCGTCGCATGACGATGTGGAAGGACCGCCCGCGTACCGCGCTGCTCGTCGTCGACGTTCAGGTCGACGTAATGGCGGCGTCGATCGATTCCGACACCGTGGTGGGTCGCATCGTCGACTTGGTGGAGAAGGCACGCTTCGCTGGTGCGCCGGTGGTGTGGGTTCAGCACTCGGCCGACGACCTCGTCGTGGGATCTCCGGGCTGGGAGTACGTGCCACAGTTGAGACGGGACGCGTCCGAACCCGTGATTCACAAAACGTACGGCGACTCGTTCGAGGACACCGATCTCGACGCCGTCCTCGCGACGTCGGCCGTCGGCAGGATCGTCGTCGCGGGCGCCCAGACGGACTTCTGCATCAGAAGCACACTGCACGGCGCGCTCACCCGCGGTTACGACACCGTTCTGGTCGGTGACGCGCACACCACGGAGGATTTGACCGAGTGGGGTGCGCCGAGCCCGGAACAGGTGATCGCACACACCAATCTGTACTGGGACAACCAGCGCGCCCCGGGAAGGAAAGCCGGAACGGTTTCGACCGACGAGATCGACTTCGGCCGGTAGAGCAGCGCTAGGCTCTGCCGAGGTGCCGGGCTCGAGGAGGACACATGGACATGAAGTTGGAACTGATCCCTATCGCGGTGAGCGACGTCGATCGAGCCAAAGCGTTCTACGTGGACAAGCTCGGGTTCGTCGCCGACGTGGATGTCACTCCCGCGGAGGGTGTTCGCGTGGTTCAGCTGACCCCTCCCGGGTCGGCATGTTCGATCAGCATGGGAACCGGGCTCGGTGCGTACTCGATGCCTCCCGGTTCGACCAAAGGGCTGCATCTGGTCGTCGCGGACATCGAGGCATCGCGGGCCGAGTTGGAACACCGCGGCGTTCGGGTCGACGACGTCCAGGATGTGGGGGGCGGGGTGAAGTACGCGGCATTCGCCGATCCCGACGACAACACGTGGACACTGCAGGAGATGGCGTGGCGCACCGGGGACGCGTTCTAGACGCCCGAGCCACGCCTGCGCTCCATTTCAGCCTGCGTAGCTGGAAATCTGAATCAGGTTGCCGCAGGTGTCGTCGAACGTCGCGACGGTGACCGGGCCCATGTCGGTGGGCTTCTGCGTGAACACGACGCCGAGGCCGACAAGACGCTCGTATTCGGCGCGGACGTCGTCGACGGCGAAAGACGTGGCAGGAATGCCGTCGGCCATCAGGGCGTCGCGGAATGGCTTCACCGCGGGGTGTTCCGCAGGTTCGAGGCCGAGTTCGGGGCCGTCTTCGTTGCCTGGACCGACCAACGTCAGCCACTTGTGTTCGCCCAGCGGAATGGCGTGCTTGACGACGAATCCCAATATGTCGGTGTAGAACGCAAGCGCTTTGTCCTGGTCGGACACCATGAGGCTGGTGATGTAGATCTTCATGATTTCTCCTGTTCTCCGGCGACCGGCCATCGGTCGCCTATCGAGCGAAGCGGTGACGTGTCGAGATAGTGAAACTTATAGCGGCCCTTGCGTTCCGAGCGAATCAATCCGGCGGCCTCCAACACGTCCAGATGCTGGGACACCGCCTGCCTGGACAACGAAAACCCGTGGATCGAGATGAGTCGGGTGCACAACTCGAACAGCGTCTGCTCGTCGCGGAGCACCAATTCGTCCAGAATCACTCGACGGGTGGCATCAGACAACGCCTTGAACAGTTCGGGAGTCCCCGAGTCCTCGGGCATGGGAAAACAATAGGCAAGTACGCGCTTGCATGTCAATGCGTACCGTCGACTTCATGCCCGATGGCCCCGAGCGCACCGAAGACGGTCGATACGTCGTGATCAACGGTCGCCGATGGAGGGCGACCGACCCGGCAATTCCGGAGGACCGAGCCGCGGAGCTACGGTCGATACTCATGGCGTGGCGTCGAGACGTGAAGGCAACGGGCGGCGCCCCGGAGTCACGGGCAGGAGTTCAGGCCTCCAAGGTTGCGCTCGGCGAACGCGGCACACCCTGGTGGGACCAAACCGACGACGAGCGTCGCCGACGCTGGGAGACCCCGGTCCCCCGCCCCGGCGACGACACCTGACCGCCGACTCCGCGGAGCCGATCACCACGATCGAGGAATGACTGCACGCGGTGCGGGGTATGCGGCCGGACATGTCGAGAACCGAACTTCCCGAAACCACCCCCGCTCGCACGGTTGCCCGCTACTCGCTGGCGGGCATCCTCGTCTTCGCCGGCGTCAGCCACCTGTTCTGGGCCCGCGACACCTTCCGCGCGCAGGTTCCCAAATCGATCCCCCTCGACGAGGACGGCGTCGTGATGGCGTCGGGGGGTGTCGAGATCATGCTCGGCGCCGGTCTTGCCGTCGTGCAGAAGGATCGAGTCCTGCTGGGTCGCCTCGTTGCCGCGTTCTTCGTCGCGATCTTTCCCGGCAACATCGCCCAGTTCGTCAACAAGCGTGATGGTTTCGGCCTGGACTCGGACGGAAAGCGTTTCGTCCGGTTGCTGTTCCAACCGCTGCTCGTCCTGTGGGTGCTGTGGTCGACAGGCAAGCCGCGCTCGTGATCGAACCTGTCAACCGGTGATGTGTGACCTCATGCGATCGAATGCCTGTCCCAGTGACGCGACGTCTTCGGTTGTCAGGCGATCGAACATCAACTCCCGCACGGCAGCGACGTGTCCCGGGCTGGCGTCGGCGAGCTTTGCCATCCCCGCGTCGGTGAGTTCGGCCGACATCCCACGCTTGTCGTCGTCGCATTTGACTCGGTGCACCCAACCGGCGTCCACGAGCCTGGTGGTTGCGCGCGTGACGCCGCTGCGGGTGGTGGTCACGGCGTCGGCGAGTTCGCTCATGCGCAGCCTGCCACCGGGCGCCTCGGACAGCACGACCAGTAGTTCGTAGTCGGCGAACGAGATGCCCGAGTCACGAGTCAATTGCCCGTCGAGCGCGCGCACCAGCAGGCGGGTCGCGTCGAGATAGGCACGCCATGTGTGCTGCTCGGAGTTGTCGAGCCACCGTGTGGACGTCATGCGGTGAGCTTACCTATTTGATTGATTCGGAAACTACTTACCGGCCCGTCGCAGTACTTCCCAGAAGTAGGACACATGCTGCGCCATGTCGAGCTCCGGGTCGAACATCCAGTGCGTCTGCAGTCCGTCGATCATGGCGAACATCATGATCGCGATGCGCTCGGCATCGAGATCCGACGGTAGTTCACCGGACGCTTGCATGCGCTCGACCTCGGCAGCAAGCCCGGCGCGAGACAACCGGTAGCGCTCACGGAAGAACTCGTGGGACGGGTGATCCTTCTCGGCCGCCTCGGAGGCGAATCGCGAGTACAGCTGCACCAGGCCCGGCACCTCCGCATTGTGCTCGACCAATTCGACCAAGGAATCCTCGCCGGGGTCACCGAGCGCGCGGTCGACGTCCACCTCGTCGCGTCGCTGCAGAATCGCGGTGAACAGCACTTCCTTGGTACCGAAATAGTGGAGCAGACCGGCCTGACTCAGTCCGACGGCGTCCGCCAGTTCTCGCACGGTGGCCTTGCTGTAGCCATCGCGCGCGACGATCTCGAGGGCCGTCGTCAGGATTTCCTCCCGCTTGGCCACCCCTTTCGAGTACGCACCTCGTCGAGCCACGAGGAGAACTGTACGGCGGGTCCGTTGCAGACCAAAACCGAGCGACGTACTGTTTTGGTATCACTTCCTTTCGACGACGAGGCGAGCCATGGACCAGAACACCGAGATCACCGACATGTCGCTTGCCGACAAGATTGCGCTGGGAAGCGGAGCGGACTTCTGGACCACCCGCGCTGCCGGATCCGTGCCGTCGCTGATGCTGACCGACGGCCCACACGGCGTCCGAAAGCAGACCGGGGCGACGGATCACCTCGGACTTGCCGGCAGCGCCCCTGCAACATGTTTTCCGCCCGCTGTGGGACTGGGCCAGTCCTGGGACCCCGAACTGGTCGGTCGCGTCGGCGAGGCCCTCGGCGTCGAAGCCCGCGCCCTCGATGTCGACGTGCTTCTCGGCCCCGGCGTGAACATCAAGCGAGACCCCCGCTGCGGCAGGAACTTCGAGTACCTCTCCGAGGACCCTGTCGTGGCAGGTATCCTGGGTGCGGCGTGGGTGAGCGGTCTGCAGAGAACCGGCGTAGGGGCGTCGCTGAAGCACTTCGCGCTGAACAACACCGAGCACGATCGAATGCGGTCGAGCTCGGACGTCGATGCGCGGCCGCTCCGCGAGATCTACCTGAACGCTTTCTCCCACATCGTGCGCACCGCGAACCCGTGGACGGTGATGTGCTCGTACAACAAGATCAACGGCGTCTACGCCTCCGAGAACACGTGGCTGCTGACGGACGTGTTGCGCGGTGAGTGGGGTTTCGACGGCGTCGTCGTCAGCGACTGGGGTGCCGTCGCCGACCGTCCGACGTCGGTTGCGGCCGGTCTGGACCTCGAAATGCCCGGCCGCGGCGGCGCAACCGATGCACAGGTCGAGTCGGCCGTGAAGTCCGGCGCAGTTCCGATGGCTGCAGTCGACCGCGCAGCCGAGGCCGTCGCTCGACTCGCAGGACGCGTGCGCCGCAATGACGGAGCCACCGCGCCCGACCTCGATGCTCATCATGCCCTGGCACGCGAAGTAGCTGCACGGAGCGTCGTTCTGCTGAAAAACGACCGCGACGTTCTCCCTCTGCGACCCGATCACCGGATAGCCGTGATCGGCGAGTTCGCACAGGAGCCGCGTTATCAAGGCGGTGGCAGCTCGCACGTCAATCCCACCCACCTCGACGTGCCAGTCGACGAAATCCGGCGGCACGCATCGTCCGTCACATACCACCAAGGCTTCACGACGACCGACAACCCACCGCATGCCGACGCTTCACTGCATGCCGACGCAGTCGCTGCTGCCGCCGACGCGGACGTGGCCGTGGTGTTCGTCGGAGTCGGTGCACGTCAGGAGTCCGAGGGATTCGACCGCGAAGACATCGACATTCCCGAGGATCAGCTGGACCTGATCACAGCCATCGCGCGGACGCAGCCGAGAACCGTCGTCGTACTGTCCCACGGCGGTGTTCTTCGCCTGCAGCCGATTTCGACGATCGTCCCTGCGATCCTCGACGGCGCCCTACTCGGCCAGGCAGCAGGCGGCGCTCTCGCGGATGTTCTGTTCGGCGTCGTCAATCCGTCGGGCCGGTTGACCGAGACGGTTCCGGAGAGAATCCAGGACGTGCCGGCCTATCTGAACTTCCCGGGCGAGAATTCACACGTCCGCTACGGGGAAGGCATCTTCGTCGGGTATCGCTGGTACGACGCCCGCGAGATCGAGGTGACCTATCCGTTCGGACACGGATTGTCCTACACCGAGTTTCGATACTCCGATCTCGACGTGTCCGTGACGGACTCCGGCGTTACCGTGTCGGTCACCGTCACGAACTCCGGTTCCCGGTCCGGCCGCGACGTCGTTCAGGTCTACGTGGGCAAGCCCGATTCGACGCTCGTTCGAGCGCCCCGCGAGCTGAAAGGGTTCGCCGTCACCTCCGAGCTGGATGCAGGTGCCGACGAGCGCGTCGAGGTTCACCTCGACAGATCCGCGCTCGCCTACTGGGAAACTCGAACGGACCGATGGGCCGTCGAGGACGGTGACTACACCGTCGACGTCGGCGCGTCGAGTCGCGATATCCGCGCGTCGGCAACGGTGGCAATTTCCGGCGATTCCGTCGAGATCCCGCTGACCATGAACTCGACTCTCGGAGAAGCACTCGCCGACCCGCGGACCGCTCCCGCCCTGGCCGACATGTTCCCTTCCGCACCATCGGGTTCCGACGACGCACTGGGCGTCGACATGGTGCGCATGATGGCGTCGATCCCGTTGAACCGCCTCGTCGGATTCGGAATGGCGCCGGAGGTGTTGAACCGAATCGTCGAATCGGACCGATGAGACGGATGCCACCCCTGCTGGCAGGTAGGGCGAACCCCCACCAGCGCGCAGGGTATCTGGCGGCCAGCCGCGACGACATCGTCGGCCCGGGAGACGAGAGTTTCGTTAGGAACACACCGTTCTCTCGTCTTCCGGAAGGCACCATCATGGCCAGCACTCCCACGGTTGTACTGATTCACGGCGCTTTCGCAGATGCGTCGAGCTGGACACCGGTCACACGACGGTTGATCGACAAGGGCTACCGCGTTCTCGTGCCCGCGGTGCCGAACCGCAGCCTCCTCGGAGACTCCGCGTACATCCGATCCATCGTCGAGTCGATCGAGGGACCCGTCCTCCTGGCCGGGCACTCGTACGGCGGCGCTGTCATCACGGTGGCGGGCGCCGCAGACAACGTCGTCGGCCTGGTCTACGTGTCGGGTTACGCCCTCGAGGAGGGTGAATCTCTCGGTGAGCTGCAGGGGAGGTTCCCCGACTCCGACCTCGCTGCCAATCTCGTCTACACACCCTTCCCCGTCGCGGGCTCCGAGGACGGTACCGACGTCTCGGTGAAGATCGACTCGTTTCACGAGGTCTTCGCCGCCGGCATTCCGCCGGAGACTGCCGAAGTACTCGCAGTGTCTCAACGACCCTTGGCAGCAGCGGCATTCGGTGAAGCGGCGCCCGTCGCAGCGTGGAAGACCAAGCCGGGCTGGGGAATCGTGAGCAGCAACGACCGCACCATCAACCCCGATGTGGAGCGTTTCGGTTACGAACGTGCGGGGCTGCGCTCCGTCGTCGAGATCGGTGCACCTCACCTGGTCATGATTGCCGAGCCGGCCGCGGTCGTGTCCGTCATCGAGGAGGCACTGGCCGCCGTCACCGCGCCTGTGGTCTGACCCCGGCTCGGTCACGACTCGTCGAGGCGCCCCAGCAGGTCGACGGCGGCGCGGGTGTACTCCCCTATCCACCGGTCCGAGATTCGCTTGATCGGCAGCGGCGCCAATGCGAGGTGGCGCTCGCGGCCGATCTTGCGACCGGTCACGAGTTCGGCGGATTCGAGGACTCGCAGGTGCTGCAGCGCTGTCGTCCGGTCGATGTCGGGAAACAGCGCACACAGTTCGCCCGTGCTACGGGGAGCTTCTTTCAGGGCGTCCAGCATGCGTCGACGTAGCGGCGATGCAAGCGCTTTGAACACGCGGTCGTCGTCGTCACCCTTGTGCCCGGAAGCCATCATGTTGTAAAAATACAACATGTCCGAGAATCTGACCGAACTGTCCTTCACCGTGTCGGGACGAATTTCCCGACCCGTCGCCGATGTCTACGAGGCCGTCGCCGACCCCGAGCAGCTGTCGAGGTACTTCACCACCGGAGGTGCACACGGGCGGCTCGACGCGGGCACCGAGGTGACCTGGGATTTCCACGACTTTCCCGGCGCGTTCCCCGTTCAGGTGATCGACGCCGATCCACCCAACCGGATCGTGATCAGGTGGGACGGCGAAGGTACGTCCTCCGACGACGGGAGCACCACGACGACCTTCGAGTTCGAGCCGCTCGATGACGACACCAGGACACTCGTGACGATCACCGAGTCCTCGTGGAGGCCGACGCCTGCCGGTGCGAAGAGCGCGTTCGGCAACTGCCAGGGCTGGACGGGAATGCTCGCTGCCCTCAAGGTGTGGGTGGAGCACGGAATCAACCTGCGCGACGGGTTCTACAAGTAGAGCAGCATAATTGGGCCCCATGAGCCAAAGACAGAACATCTCGTCCGGGTCCGAGTGGGAACCCAAGATCGGGTACAGCCGCGCAGTCCGGATCGGCAACCACATTGCGGTGTCCGGCACCACCGGTCAGGGAGCAACCGCGGCCGAGCAGGCCCGAGCCGCACTCGAGACCATCGAACGCGCGCTCGTGGAGGCGGGTGGTTCGCTGCAGGACGTCATCCGCACCCGCATCTACCTGACCGATGTGTCGCTGTGGCAGGAAGTCGCCGCAGTCCACGGCGAGATCTTCGCCTCGATTCGTCCGGCGTCGACGCTTCTCGGAGTCGGCGCACTCATCGACGAAGCACTGTTCGTGGAGATCGAAGCCGACGCGATCGTGTCCTGACACCACCCCGACTCCGAGCCCGCGCAGGGTGTCCCGGTAGAAGTCCGGGGCACCCTGACGTGCATCCGGGCCTTCCGAATCACTGCCGCTCGGCGGACATGTCGCCTGTCTGCGGCGTGCCGTCGAGTCGCCCGTACTGGAGGTAGGTGACGCCGTTGTCCGTGGCCTCCGGCGGAGCCAGCAACTCGAGGTTGGTGGGGACCGCACCACCGTCGAACACCTTCTTGCCCACTCCGAGAACTATGGGATACAGCCACAGATCGATGCGGTCGAAGAGCTTCTCGCGCACCAGCGTCTGCACGAAGTTCAGGCTCCCGACGACCTTGATGTCCTGGTGCCGATTCTTGATCTCCCCTATCGCCGACGCCAGGTCGGAGCCCAGGTGCGTGGCACCGTTCCACGACAGATCGGGCGTGCCGCGCGACGCCACGTACTTGGGGACGCGGTTGAACAATGTCGCGATCGAATCGTCCTGACCACCTTCCTGGTGCGGCCAGTACGCGGCGAAGATGTCGTACGTTCGACGCCCGAGCAGTAACGCGTCGGTTCCCTCGTACGCAGCCTGCACCTGAGCTCCGGTGAGTTCGTGCATGAGAGGTGCTTGCCATCCTCCGAAGGGAAACCCGGTGGGATCCTCTTCGGGGCCTCCCGGCGCTTGAGCCACGAGGTCGAGCGTTGCGAACAGTTCCAGCCGTATCGTGCCCATGTTCTTTCTCCTTCGAGGTCGTCTGCAGTACCGACCGTCGTGTCGCTCGAAATTCATCGCTGCCGTCTTGTTCGCGTCAGAACTCGGTTCGGTCCCGTAAAGGATCCGTAAGGATCCGTTCCGCGGCGCACACACGGCAGTAGACATGCAGTCGACCGGCAGGCACTGGGCCGCCGGAACGCTACGAAAAAGAGGGCGAAGAAATTCATGGCTGATCTCGGCTACCTCGTGGTCATGGCCGGCGGATTCGGTGTGTGCGCATTGATCCTGAAGGCCATCGCCTCGAACGGGGTGTCCAAATGACACTCGACGGCGCAATCAGCGTGATCCTGCTGGTGATCGCGGCCGCAACGATCGTGTACCTGTTCGTTGCACTCGTCGATCCCGAAAGGTTCTGACGGCGATGAACTCTGCTCTGGCTTCTGCCCTTCAGATCGGCGTCGTGGCAGTCGTACTCGCGGCCGCCTACGTCCCGCTGGGCGACTACATGGCGAAAGTGTTCGCGCACGACAGCGACCGAGCACCGGACGTCGCCTCCGCCTCGGGTGGGACGGCGACCGTGGTGCGGTCACCGGCGATGGCGGACCTCCGCGTCGAGACCTGGATCTACCGGTTGTGTCGGATCGATTCACGGTCGCAGCAGACCTGGATCGGGTACTCGTTGTCCGTTCTGGGATTCTCGATTGCGAGTGCGTTCTTTCTCTATGTGCTGCAACGAGTTCAGGGCGTGCTCCCGCTGAACGGTGGCCTACCCGGCGTCAGTCCCTCGGTTGCGTTCAACACGGCGATATCGTTCGTGGCCAACACGAACTGGCAGTCCTACGTGCCGGAGACGACGATGTCGAACTTCACTCAGCCCGTAGGACTTGCCGTGCAGAACTTCGTGTCGGCGGCCGTCGGGCTTTCGGTGGCCATCGCAGTTGTCCGTGGATTCGTCCGCGTACGCACGGGCGGTGAACTCGGCAACTTCTGGGTCGACCTCGTACGCGGTTCACTTCGCATCCTGCTCCCTTTGTCCTTCGTAGTCGCCCTGATCCTGTTGACCCAGGGCGTTGTGCAGTCCTTCGCCAGCAGTTTCGCGTCCACCGGACTCGACGGGTCGACGGCCGGTAATGCGCTGGCTCCTGCCGCATCGCAGGAAGCCATCAAGGAGCTCGGTACCAACGGTGGCGGCATCTTCGCCGCCAACTCGGCGCATCCGTTCGAGAATCCGACGCCGTTGTCCAACGTCGTACAGATCATCTCCATCTTGCTCGTCCCGGTGGCATTGACCCGGACGTTCGGAACCATGGTCGGCGATCGAAAGCAAGGCCTGACACTGCTCGCCGTGGTGACAGTTCTCTTCGGCGCCCTGCTCGCGGTGACCGCTGCTGCAGAATCGGGCGCACGCGGTGTGGCTGCCCGAGCCGCGGGAGTGATGCTCGAAGGCAAGGAAGTTCGTTTCGGCATCCCTGGATCCACGTTGTTCGCCGTGGCGACCACCGGTACGTCCACCGGCGCGGTCAATTCCGCACACGACAGCATGTCCCCACTGGGCGGCGGTGCGGTGCTACTGAACATGCTGCTGGGTGAAATCGCCCCGGGCGGTGTGGGAACCGGCTTGTACGGCCTACTCGTCCTCGCCGTCATCGCAGTCTTCGTCGGCGGTCTGCTCGTCGGCCGAACACCCGAGTATCTCGGTAAGAAGATCGGCCAACGCCAGATAACCCTCGCCGCACTGTCGGTGCTCGTCATGCCCGCGTTGATTCTCACCGGTACGGCGATCACCGTGATCCTGTCGTCCACCACCGGTTTTCAGGGCAACGCCGGTGAACCGGGCACTCCCGGCTCCATCCACGGTTTCACGGAGGTGCTCTACGCGTTCGCCTCCACTGCCAACAACAACGGCAGCGCTTTCGGTGGGCTCACCGTCACGAGCGACTGGTTCCAGACATCGCTCGGCGTCGCGATGCTGCTCGGTCGCTTCCTCCCGATCATTTTCGTCCTGGCACTCGCCGGATCACTCGTCACCCAGCGGCGCAGCGCACCGAATCCTGGAACCCTGCCCACCACCGGTCCGTTGTTCTCGGTCCTGGTACTGGGAACCGTGGTTCTCGTTGCGGCACTGACATTCTTCCCGGCCCTCGCTCTGGGCCCGATAGCAGAGGCATTGCAATGACCATCACCACCTCCCCGCTCCTCGCAGACGAATCCGACGTCGACGAGTCACCGTCACCGGTCAGGTCGGGATATTTCAGTCCACGTCAGCTGTGGACTTCACTGCCGAACGCCGCGGCCAAACTCGATCCCCGGCATCTCGCACGCAACCCCGTGATGTTCGTCGTCTTCGTCGGATCGGTGGTCTGCACGGTCCTCGCCGTGCTGTCCCCGTCGGTGTTCGCGTGGCTCGTCGCGGCATGGTTGTGGTTCACCCTCCTGTTCGCGAACCTCGCCGAGTCCGTCGCCGAGGGGCGCGGAAAAGCACAGGCCGCCAGCCTGAGAGCCGTCAAACGTGACACCGTCGCCAAGCGTCGGGCAACCGACGGAAGCATCGAGGAAGTTCCGGGTACGGACCTGCGCGTCGGGGATCACGTGGTCGTCTCCGCAGGAGAGGTCATCCCAGGCGACGGCGACGTCATCGAGGGAATCGCGACGGTCGACGAGTCCGCCATCACCGGCGAATCCGCACCCGTAGTACGTGAATCGGGCGGCGACCGGTCCGCGGTCACCGGTGGCACCACAGTTCTCTCGGATCGTATCGTCGTCGAGATCACGTCCGCGCAGGGCGAGACGTTCGTGGATCGGATGATCGCTCTCGTCGAGGGCGCCTCGAGGCAGAAGACCCCGAACGAGATCGCGCTCGACATCCTGCTGGCGTCCCTGACGATCATCTTCCTTCTCGCCGTCGTCGCGATCGGCCCCATGGGCGCGTACGCGGGTGAGGCGCAGGATCCCGTCAAACTGATCGCGCTGCTCGTCTGCCTGATCCCGACGACCATCGGCGCCCTGCTGTCGGCAATCGGGATTGCCGGGATGGACCGGTTGGTCCAGCGCAACGTGCTGGCCATGTCCGGGCGCGCCGTCGAGGCAGCAGGCGACATAGACACTCTGTTGATGGACAAGACCGGCACGATCACCTACGGAAACCGCCGCGCCACCGGGCTCCATCCGATTCCAGGCGTCACGGCCGACGAATTGGCTGCGGCCGCCCGGTTGTCCTCCCTCGCGGACGGAACGCCGGAGGGGCGCAGCATCGTGGATCTGTGCGCGCTCGATTTCGGATTGCCCCTGCACCCGACCGAATCGGAGAAGTCAGCGGAGTTCGTCCCGTTCACCGCACAGACGCGAATGAGCGGAATCGACCTGGACGGCACTCGAATCCGCAAGGGGGCAGCGGATTCCGTCCTCGCGTGGGTCGACTCCCAGGTGCGTGGAAATGTAGGCCCTGGCCTACATTTCCACGCACAGGAGACCGTCACCTCGATCGCGGAGATGGGCGGCACTCCCCTGGTCGTCGCCTCCGCCGGACAGGACGACTCGGCGCGTGTCCTCGGTGTGATCGAGTTGTCGGATGTGGTCAAGCCTCGAATCGCGGAACGTTTCGCGCAACTACGCGCAATGGGAATCCGCACGGTCATGGTCACCGGCGACAACCCGAAGACCGCCAAAGCAATTGCCGCACAGGCCGGGGTGGACGACTTCCTGGCCGAGGCCACCCCCGAGGACAAGCTGGAACTGATTCGCCGAGAACAGCAGGGTGGTCGTCTCGTGGCCATGACGGGTGACGGGACCAACGACGCTCCTGCCTTGGCGCAGGCGGACGTCGGCGTCGCCATGAACACCGGCACATCGGCCGCGAAAGAAGCCGGCAACATGGTCGATCTCGACTCCGATCCCACGAAACTCATCGAGGTCGTCGAGATCGGAAAACAGCTGCTGATCACGCGGGGAGCGCTGACGACCTTCTCGCTCGCCAACGATCTCGCGAAGTACTTCGCCATCCTGCCGGCACTGTTCAGCGTGGTGTATCCGCAACTCGGCACGCTGAACATCATGGGGCTGGCAACGCCGGAATCGGCCATTCTGTCGGCGGTGATCTTCAATGCACTCGTCATCATCGGGTTGATCCCCCTGTCGCTGAAGGGCGTTCGTTACGTGCCGTCCAACGCGGGGACGTTGCTTCGGCGGAATCTTCTCGTCTACGGAGTCGGTGGTGTGATCACCCCGTTCATCGGTATCTGGCTCATCGATCTCGTCGTTCGTTTCATCCCAGGGATAGGCTGACATGCGCTTCGTTCAAAGGTTCTTCGGTCAGATCCTCGCCGGACTCGCCGTCCTGTTGACACTCACGGTGATTCTGGGCGTCGGGTACCCGGCCGCGGTGTGGGCGGTGAGCAGGCTCGGATCGGACTCCGCGGAAGGGTCGCCGTTGACCGACAGCACCGGCTGCGTGGTCGGCAGCAGCTTGATCGGCGTGGACCCTCAGGTCGAGGACGGCATGCCGGATCCGTTCTTCCACACCCGGGTCACCGGATCGGTGGCCGACGAGGACGCGTTCGCACCGGGTGATCCCGCCGCCGCACTTCCCTCGAACCAGGGACCGAGCAGCGAGACGCTTGCCGATTTCGTCGAGCAGCGACGCGTGCAGGTCGCCGAACGTGAGAACGTCGACCCGGATCAGGTTCCGGCCGACGCAGTGACCGGATCCGGATCCGGCATCGATCCACACATCAGCCCCGCCTACGCGGCAATCCAGATCGCCCGAGTCGCGGAGGTGAACGGGCTGAGTCAGGACACGGTGAGGTCGCTCGTCGACGAGTACACCTCGGGACGCCAACTCGGTTTCCTCGGCAACGAGCGAGTCGACGTGCCGGAGCTCAACGTCGCGGTGGGTCTGACCGCCCCCGGCTGCAGCTGATGTCCCCCGACGCCCGCGGTGAACTGCGCATCTATCTGGGCGCCGCTCCTGGCGTCGGGAAGACCTTCGCGATGCTCGGCGAAGCGCATCGCAGGAAGGAACGCGGATGCGATGTCGTTGCGGCCGTGGTGGAAACCCACGGCCGCGCGCGCACCGCAGCCCTGCTCGAGGGAATCGAGATGGTCCCGATGCGCACCGTGGACTATCGCGGTAGCAAAGCGCTGGACATCGACGTCGACGCCGTCATCGCGCGTGGACCTGGTCTGGTCCTCGTCGATGAGCTCGCGCACACCAACACCCCCGGCAGCCGAAACGGCAAACGCTGGATGGATGTCGAGGACTTGCTTGCCGCCGGGATCGATGTGGTGTCGACTCTCAACGTCCAACATCTCGAGAGTCTCAACGACGTCGTCGAACACATCACCGGCGTCCCGCAGCGCGAGACCGTCCCCGATTCGGTGGTCCGAGCCGCGGATCAGATCGAACTGGTGGACGTCACTCCCGAAGCACTGCGACGCCGCCTGTCGCACGGGAACATCTACGCCGCCGACAAGATCGACGCAGCACTGAGCAACTACTTTCGGCAGGGCAACCTCACTGCGCTGCGGGAACTCGCCCTTCTGTGGATTGCCGATCAGGTCGATGCGGCCCTGGCCAAATATCGAACGGCACACCGGATAACCGAGACGTGGGAGGCGCGCGAGCGGGTCGTCGTGTCGGTCACCGGTGGACCCGAATCGGAGACGCTGGTGCGTCGGGCGCGGCGTATCGCATCGAAGTCGTCCGCGGATCTGATGGTGCTGCACGTCATTCGAGGCGATGGGCTCAGCGGAGTGTCGGCGCCGCAGATGGGTAAGGTCCGCGCACTGGCCGAGCGTCTCGGAGCCAGCATGCACAGTGTCGTCGGCGACGATGTTCCTGTCACCCTGCTGGAGTTCGCCCGCGGCGTGAACGCAACCCAGTTGGTGATCGGAACGTCGAGACGCTCTCGGTGGGCCCGCATTCTCGACGAGGGTATCGGTGCTGCCGTGATCCAGAAGTCGGGGAAGATCGACGTCCACATGGTCACGCACGACGAGGTCAGCCGCGGGTGGCGTCTGTCCCGACTGATCAGACCCGATCCGACGCACCGGCGGATTATCTCCTGGGCGGCAGCCGTCGTCGTCCCGTTCCTGTCGGCGCTGGCGATGCTGCTCGTGGACCCCTATCTCGACCTCGGCGGCGAGAGTGCCTTGTTCTTCATGGTGGTTCTTGCAGTCGCATTGCTCGGTGGAGTTGCCGCAGCGGCGCTGTCGGCACTGATAGCCGGGTTGCTTCTCAATTTTTTCTTCGCCGACCCCCGCTACAGTTTCACCATCGCCGAACCGGACAATTTCGTCACGACGGTGGTGCTGCTGATCATGGCCGTCGCCGTCGCCTTCCTGGTCGATGTCGCCGCGCGCCGTGCCGCGCGGGCGAAACGTGCATCTCAGGAGGCCGAGCTGTTGACACTGTTCGCAGGCACGGTTCTGCGCGGCGGCGACCTGCACGCCTTGCTGGAGCGAGTCCGTGAAACCTATTCGCAGCGTGCAGTATCGATCATTCGACGGTCGGGCGACGTCGTCGAATCCGTCGGTAGCGACGCGCCCATCGACGCCCCCTCGGCCGACACCGCGATCGAGACGCCGGACGCCGATTTCGCGTTGCTGTTGGCCGGATCGAAAACCGGTGCACACGATCGACGAGTACTCGCAGCGGTCGCGAACCAGGCGGCGGGACTCATCCGTCAAGCCGAACTGGCCGAGGAAGCGAGCACAGCATCGGTTGTGGCGGAGGGTGACCGCTTGCGGCGGGCCCTCCTGTCATCCGTCAGCCACGACCTTCGAACTCCCCTCGCCGCTGTCAAGGCGTCGGTCTCCAGCCTGCGCAGCACCGACGTCGAATTCTCCGCCGACGACACCGCTGAGTTGCTCGCGACGATCGACGAGTCCACCGACACGTTGACCGCTCTCGTCGGGAACCTGCTCGATTCGTCTCGCCTCGCCGCCGGTGTCGTTCGGCCCACGCTGTCGACCGTTCGGGTCGAGGACGCGGTGCGAGCAGCGTGCGACTCCACTACGCGAGGCACACCCGACCTCGTCGTCGACGTCGGTGACACCAACGTCGCGGCCGACCCGATTCTGCTCGAACGGGTACTGGCCAATCTCGTCGACAACGCAGCCAGGCACGCCGCCGACACCACGATCCGGATCGGCGCCGCAACCGTCGGCGACCGCACGATCATCACTGTCGCCGACTGTGGCCCGGGGATCACGCTCGGCTCGAAAGACGCTGTCTTCGAGCCGTTTCAGCGCCTCGGCGACACCGACAACACCACCGGCATCGGCCTCGGACTGTCCGTGGTCCGCGGTTTCGTCGACGCGATGGGCGGTTCGGTCTCGGTGTCGGACACCCCCGGCGGCGGTGTCACGATGACGGTGGAGCTGGCGTCGTCCATCTCACCGACATCCGACACCTGATCAGCCCGAGTTGGCGGTGCGGCTCAGTCGCTCAACGGCCGGAGCCATTCGGCCTCGAGGTCGCCCTCGACGAATTCGGGGAGCGCACCGAAATAGGCTTGCATGAACGGTTGCTGGAGGTGGCGGGCGATATCTGCCCCGGTCGACCATCGCTCGTAGAACGCGAACGCACCCGGCTGCGCCGGCGTGGTGTGCACCGAGTACTGCTCGTATCCTTGTTCGGCGCGTACGGCGGGAACGATCGAACGGATGAGGCGTGCGAGTGCCTCTTCTTTTCCTGCCTTGGCGCGAGCGAAACCGTACACCGCGACAGGCGTGGTCGAATTCAGTACGTCGTTGGGAACGAGGCCATCGGGAACCGTGTTGTCGTGTGTGCTCATCAGACTTCTCTCATCCAGGTCGCGGGCTGTGTGCTCGCGGCTGTGATCCACGCTAGAACCGCAACGACGACGCATCCATGGCTGAAACTCCCCGAAAAATACCCGAATGAACCATTCGAACAATCGTTATGAGCATTTCGGTGGACCGTTGCTAGTCTCGACAGGTGGATGTTCTCTCCGAGATGTTGTCGGTCTCGTCGGTACGGGGCAGTGCAGGCGCTCGGATCACCGCCGCAGGCGAATGGGGTGTGGAGTGGGCGGGAGACCGTGATGCCGTCGTGTATGCAGTCACCGCCGGGATCGCTTACCTGATCGTCGACGGTGACACACCCCGCATGTTGATGCCTGGCGACGTCGTAGTGCTCGCCCAGGGCTCGGGTCACACGCTCGCCAGTGCACCGTCGGCTCCGGTGCACTCCTGCGACAATGCGGCCGCGGTCGATGCCAGGCTCCGCGGCGCGGCCCTCGCGCTCGGGGACGGCGGCGCTCGGACCCACATCCTCGGAGCCTCGTACAGTTACGATTTCGCGGCTCCCGTTCCCGTTTTCGCGGTTCTACCTCCCGTACTTCATCTCTCTGCGCCGCAACTCGACGCGAGTGCGTCCGATATCGTCACCATCCTCGGCAGGGAGCTTGCCGCACCTGGACCCGCCACGGATCTGTTGCTGGACCGTCTGGTCGACGTCCTCCTGGTGGAAGTCATGCGAGCCTGGCTCTCGACCGACACGGAACTGTCGGCGTCCTGGTGGGGCGTTCTTCGTGACCCGTTGCTCTACTCGGCAGTCAGCAAGATCCACGAGGAGCCCGGCCGTCCGTGGACCACGGAGTCGCTGGCGCGCGAAGTGTCGACGTCGAAACAGACTTTGATGCGGCGATTCGCCGTCTTCACCGGAACCACTCCCGGCAAGTACATCACCGACTGGCGCATGAATCTTGCAGCCCGACGGCTACGCGATACCGACGACTCCCTCGACACGATCGCAACCGATCTCGGGTACGCCAGCGAATTCGCTTTCAGTCGTGCCTTTCGCCGCGAACGACAGATCCCGCCCGGACGATACCGCTCACGATCGCGGGACGTCGGGAGCCGTTCTCGGACGCGACCGTCGTCGACAGCGGAACCGGCGCCGTCCATTGCGCCGACATCCGACACCTGATCAATCCAGGACGGAACGCAGCGCTGCCGCGAATTCGACGGGCCTGCCGGTCTGGCCGAACTCGCCGCCACAGAACCCCTGGTGTCCTCCGGGGAACACGACGGCGTCGCGGCCCAGCAGCGCAGCAACGGCATATCCAGCGCGACCGGCTAATTCACCGTCGACCGGACCGCCGGATTCCTCACCGACGGCGACGACGATGCGGGTACCGGACGCCTTCAACGCGTCTACGTCGGGCGCGAAATCCACAACGCCACCGCGCATGTTGGACATCAACGGGTCGTCGCGCGATCCATCGTCGTCCGTCGGCAGGCCGAACTGCGATGGATCCGGCGCCGGTCGATCGAGGTAGTCATGGTCGACCTCACCGCGGTGCATCACCAGCATGATGAATGCAGCCATCGCGGGGCCGGAGCCCTGCGCGTCGTAGATGGAGACCATGTCCTCGCAGACGGCGCGGATGTGGTCGCGGTCCGGCAGCGTCGCACCGGCCGGTGGTTCGTGTGCGACGAGCGTTCGAACGAGTCCGGGGTGGGCAGCCACGAATGCCAGCGCATTCACTGCTCCCCCACTGGTCGCGAAGACATCGACCGTGTCCGAGCCCAGTTCGAACAGGAGCGCGCGGAGATCGTCCGCGTGCTGAGCGGCTGTCACTGCGGCGGTGTCGTCCTCGCATGTACTGCGACCGGTGTTGCGGGGATCGTAGGTGACCACCACCCTGTCGGTGAAGTGCGACGCCAGGGTTCCGAATCCGCTTGCGTCCATAGGTGAACCGATCAACAGAAGCGGTACCGCGTCTTCGCTCGACGGACCGACGACGTCGTACGTCAGAGTTGCACCGGGCACGGTGAAAGTGTGAGTTGTCATGCTCGTGTCGACCGCGCTGGGCATGAAAACTCATCGCGGCGCCTCACGAGTCGGCTCCGAGCCTGCTGCCGACCATCTCGACGATCTCCGACGCCGCCGACCCCGTGTCGAAGGTGGGGTCCTCCAGGAATTCGTCGACGACCGCGTCGATCATCCCTCCCGCGAGGATCGCCAGTGTGCGCTCGTCCCGTCCCGGTCCCCGGTCGTCACCCCTGGCCTCGGACAACAGTCCCGCAAGGGGACGCCAGCGCTCCTGCCTCTCGTGTCGGGACGCGCCGTTGTTCGCAGCTGCCAGTCCGGCCTGCACCATGGTTCGTGCGTGATCCGGATGATCCGCCAGGTATCCGATCATCGCGCGCACGTATGCCTCGGGGCGTTCCGGTGGCGGCGACGCGTCGACGTGCTCGCCGACGTGTGTGACCAGCGCGGTCAGAACATGCTGATATGCGGCCGTGAGCACCGCATCCTTGGTGTTGAAGTGGTACACCACCGTGCCCTTGACGACCCCCGCGGCATCGGCGATCCGCGCCAACGACGCGGCGGCATATCCGTGTTCGGCGACCAGTGAGACAGCTGCGGCGATGATCTGCGCACGCCGTTCGCGCTCGATTCTGGTCGGTCCATCGGCCCCTGACATACGCGCAGACATGACGTAAGGTTACCGACATCGACCAATTTTTGACCATAAGGTCAAGAAATGAAAGGTAGTCATGGACGATCCATCGCCAACCCGCCCCAGGAGAAGGCGTCGAGCATGGGTGATCGCGGCACTCGTCGTGGCGGTAACGGTGACCGCGGGCGCATTCGCCCTCCGCACCCCCAGCCCCGTCGGTCATTGGAACTCCAAGGACAAGCACGAGAAGTTCGTGGACGATTACCAACGCGCCTGGGAGGACATGCCGACGCCTGACCGAACCCTCGACGTACGAACGGAATTCGGATTCGTTCGTGTCTACCGCTTCGACGGCACCGGACCGACCAGGACGGAGCACCCGTTCGTGCTGCTTCCCGGTAGATCGTCACCCAGCCCTATCTGGGCCACGAACATGCCCTCGCTGCTCGCACTCGGTGACGTGTACGCACTGGACCTGCTGGGCGAACCGGGAATGAGTGTGCAAGAGGTCCCGATCGAGAACGACGACGACAACGCGGCCTGGCTCGACCAGACTCTCGAACAACTCCCCGAGGACGAATTCAACCTACTGGGCCTGTCCATCGGCGGATGGGCCGCGACCAACCTGGCAACCCATTACCCCGACCGTGTTGCCTCCCTGATGCTGATCGACCCGGCGTACACGTTCGCCACCATCCCGCTCGGGACGGCGGTTCGAGCCATCCCGGCATCTGTCTCGTGGCTACCCAAGTCCTGGCGGGATTCGTTCGCCTCGTACACAGCCGGCGGCGCACCTGTCGAGGACAACGCCGTGGCTCGGATGATCGAAACCGCCATGAGCGCCTACTCGATCAAGCTGCCGCAACCGTCGCTGATCCCCGAGAGCGACCTGGAAGGCCTCCGAATGCCTGTCCTCGCGGTACTCGCCGGACGATCGGTCATGCACGACGCGTCCGACGCCGAGGAGGTCGCTCGACGTGCACTCGGCAACGGCACCGTCGTCGTCTACCCGGAGGCGTCGCACGCCGTCGACTCCGAGGAGGCCGACCGAATCGCCGACGAGATCAGCCGATTCCTCTCGTCCTGAACCTGTATCCGGCACTGCCTCAACAGGAGTCGACATGCAGCCGGTGTGCACCGCAGGTCAAGCACTGGAACAGGTAGCCCGACAGATCACCTTCGACTTCCAGATACTTCCTCACGACGACGGGCTCGAAACCGGTTCCACCGTCGACATCGGCGGCGAAGTCCTTCTCGTGCAGATACACGACGAGTTCGTCCGCGCCTACGTATCCGACGAATGCGCAGGGCCTGCCACAGTGGGACCGCCATTGCTCCTGCTGCCACGAGGGGTACGACGGCGTTCGGTCGGACACCTCACGGGCCTCGTCGACATCGACGCTGATCACACCATCCGGCGACGGCGGCACGCCGTCGATACCGATCCAGTCGTTGAACTCACCGTCGAACTTTCGGGCCGCCGAACCGTCGGCGATACACCATGGACAGAGAAACTCGACCTTCGCAACGGAGTAGAACGAACCCTGGTACTTCAGGTCACTCGGTCGACCGCACGCATCGCACTCCCCCTGCGTCTCCTCGAAGAACCCGAGTTCGTACGCGCGCGGATTGAACCGAAAGACGGGCGGGCGGTCGCGGTTCACGTCCTCGATGATGACATCCACAACCCGCGACGAAATTCACCCACCTGTTGTGCGTTGCGCAGGTCTGCGCACGCACAACAGGTGGGTGAATGTGCGCCCTCGACAGCAGAAAACCCCCACCCAGGGACTGGATGGGGGTCTCGAGCTCCCCCGGCTGGACTCGAACCAGCAACCGTCCGATTAACAGTCGGAAGCTCTGCCAATTGAGCTACAGGGGATTACTCAGTGGCTTCGCACTCTCGTGCGGGCCGAGAGAAACAATAGCGCACACCCCCATGGGAGTACCAAATCGCCCTGCTCGGGCCCCGTCAGGCAGGATGGTGGGACGCGTGCACAACACTGATCTAAGGACTTGTGATGATTCGTTTGGTTCTGGCTGCTGGGGCGGCGTACGTGCTCGGAGCCAAGGCTGGTCGTGGTCGCTACGAGCAGATTCGTAAGACGGCTTCCGCCGTGGCGGGTAGCCCGGCGACCAAGAAGGTCATCGAGGTCAGCAGGCAGAAGCTGTCGGATTCGCTGAACACGCAGCCGAAGCTCGAGCCGATGAAGCCCATCGACGACGAGACGCAGCTCTACATCCCCCAGGATCAGCTGCGTAAGCGTTAGCCGGCTGCGGAGTCGTCCTCGACGTTGCCGATGGCCTGTTCGAGCAGGCTTCGTCGGTACTGTTCGAGGGCAATGACGTCGCCGAGGAGCGCGTAGTACTCGTCCTGGTTGTCCTGCGGTGACATGCGCTGCATCTTGGATTTGAGCTCGGCGACCTGCTCCCCCACCCAGACTTCCTGTAGACGAGCCAGTACCCCGCCGATGTATCGCGTGAGCGCGATGTCCGCCACCGGGATGTGCTCGACCGCGAGCTCCATCACGAGCGATTTCACGACCGCAGTTTCGGTCCGCTTGGCGACGGCGTCGACCCATTCCCCTCCGCCGAGGCCTGCGGCGGTCCCCCCTGCGGCGGTCACCGCTGCGCTGACGGCGGCGTAGGCGGGGTGAGTGAAGGTCTCGGGAGGCAGTGAGTCGAAGACCGACCCGGCGATCGCCGGGTTCTGCAGTGCGGACTTCAACGCCTCACGCTGAGGCCACAGGGACGGATCCTTGGGGTGTGGACGCGTCGGGCCGGCCGGCACCTCCGCCGGGGGCGCCTGGCGCTTGTCGAACGGTGTGCGTTTCTTCGTGTCTCCGCGTGCGCCCTTCTTGGCTTCGTCTCGAACCCGTGCGAGAACCATCGCGGTGTCGTCCCAACCGGTCCAGCCGGCGAGTTGGCGCGCGTATTCGTCGCGCAGCGATGCGTCCTTGATCCGCGCGACGACGGGGACGGTTCTGCGCAGCGCTTCGACCCGACCTTCGGGTGTGTCCAGATCATGTTCACGCAGAAGGGATTTCACGACGAAGGCGAACATCGGGGTGCGGCGTGCAACGAGGTCACGTACGGCGGGGTCGCCGGATTTCTGCCTCAGCTCGCAGGGATCCATGCCCTCGGGCGCGATGGCAACGAAGGTCTGTCCGGCAATTTTCTGATCACCCTCGAAAGCCTTCATCGCGGCCGCCTGGCCTGCGTCGTCGCCGTCGAAGGTGTAGATGACCTCGCCGCGGAAGTAGCTGTCGTCCATCATGAGTCGACGCAGCATCGCCAGGTGGTCCTCACCGAAGGCGGTGCCGCACGAGGCGACGGCGGTCTTGACGCCTGCCAGGTGCATGGCCATGACGTCGGTGTATCCCTCGACGATGACGGCCTGATGCGATTTGGCGATGTCCTTGCGTGCCATGTCGAGCCCGAACAGCACCTGAGACTTCTTGTACAGCATGGTTTCCGGCGTGTTGATGTACTTGCCGGGCATGGTGTCGTCGTCGAACAGTTTCCTGGCGCCGAAGCCGATGGTGTCGCCGCTCTGACTGCGAATCGGCCACACCAACCGTCGCCGAAACCTGTCGATGGGTGTTCCGCGCTTACCGGGTGTCGCCAGGCCCGCGTCGATGATCTCCTTGGCTTCGAAGCCGCTGGACAGCAGGTGCTTGGTCAGGGTGTCCCAGCCGTCGGGCGCGTATCCGCAGCCGTACGCCAGCGCGGCTTGGCCGTCGAAGTTGCGCTCGGTCAGGTAGTCCCGAGCGGCCTGGGCGTCGGGTTCACGCAGACGCGCGGCGTAGAACTCCTGGGCCGCCGAGTTGGCTGCGATCAACCGCGCTCGGGTGCCCCGGTCACGTTGAACCGATGGCCCTCCGCCCTCGTAGGTGATCGAGTAGTTCAGCCGGTCGGCGAGTTGCTCGACGGCTTCGACGAAGGAGATGTGCTCGATCTTCTGGAGGAAGGAGTAGGCGTCACCTCCCTCACCGCAGCCGAAGCAGTGGAAATGCCCGTGGTTGGGTCGGACGTGGAACGACGGAGATTTCTCGTCGTGGAAGGGGCACAGGCCCTTCATCGAGTCGCCGCCCGCGCGCTTGAGAGAGACGTAGTCACCGACGACGTCTTCGATCCGTGTGCGTTCGCGAATGGCGGCGATGTCACGTTCAGGAATTCGGCCGGCCACGAAGGGCAGTCTAGTCCTGTCCCACGACTCCGACGAAGCGGATCAGCCCCAGCTGGCCTGAGCTCCGAGGCTGCGCTTGTCGATCAGTTCGAGGCGGCTTTCGGTGTACGACGCGATCTGGTCCACCACGACTCGGGTGCGCTCGGCATCGGACTGCGCGCGGTTCCAGGCGGGGACGAAAATAGGGTCCAGCTCACCCGGCCCGGATCGTTCGACCCATTCGGCGACGCGGTGAATGCGGTCGCGTTGGCGTGCCTGCCGCACTTTGTGGCTCGCGTCGGACATCACGTAGCGCAAGGCCATCGTCTTCAGCAGAGCGACCTCGGACGCAACGATCGGCGGGATGACCAAGTCCGCGTCGTACCGGGACAGGGGTTCGGTTCCCCATTTCTGACGGGTGGCGTCGATGGCGGCGGTGGCGAATCGCCCGACCAGCTCGCTGGTCAGATGCTTCAACGCGACCGACGCGGCGAGGGTGCCGTCGAATTCACCGACAGCGAGGACCACCGGCATGCGGGACAGGCGTTCGGCTGCTTCGACGAGCTCGTTCTGGTCGAGGCCGCGAAACTCGCGAACACCGAGTTCGGCGAGCTCTCGTTGCTCGGCCCGGTCGCCGAGTGACCGGAGTGCGATGCGGCCGTCGATGACGCCGTCTTCGACGTCGTGGACCGAGTAGGCGACGTCGTCGGCCCAGTCCATGGATTGGGCTTCGAGGCATTTGCGACGGTCGGGTGCGCCGTCGCGTACCCAGTCCAGGATGGCGGAATCGTCATCGTAGGCACCGAATTTCGCGCCGGGCGACGGGCGCAACCAGGGATACTTGATGGCGGCGTCGAGCGATGCGCGGGTGAGATTGAGCCCGACGCTGGTGCCGTCGGAATCGAGGATCTTGGGCTCGATTCCGGTGAGGATGCGCAGGTTCTGCGCGTTGCCCTCGAACCCGCCGCAGTTCGCGGCGACCTCGTCGAGCGCTTTCTCGCCGTTGTGCCCGTAGGGCGGGTGCCCGATGTCGTGGGCGAGACCGGCGAGGTCGACGAGGTCGGGGTCTGCGCCGAGTCCTTCCCCGATGCTGCGACCGATCTGTGCGACCTCGAGTGAATGTGTGAGCCTGGTGCGCGGAGTGTCGCCGTCGCGCGGCCCGGTCACCTGTGTCTTGTCGGCGAGCCTGCGCAATGCCGCGCAGTGCAGCACACGTGCTCGGTCGCGCGCGAACTGACTGCGATGCGACGCGTTTTCCTGCCCGCTGTCCAGCCCGGCGGTCTTGGGTGCTTCGGTGACGAATCGTTCGATGTCGTGGTCGGTGTAGTCGCTCACTGTCATTGCCCTGCCGTGTAGGAGAAGTCCGCGGTGAAGTGCGTCAGCTGATACCACAGCAACGCACCGGTCTCACGCGCGATTCCGTGGGCCTGGGACTCGCGGGTGTACACGGCCGGGCCGGTGCGGGTGGGCGATGTCCACGCTTCGAGTCCAGCGTCGCGGGCCATGGTGCGCGTGCGCAACGAATGCCACGGATCGCTCACCAGCACGACGGACGACTTACCCTGTGCGCGAAGCGTTTCGCTGACCGCCTCGATGCTTTCCAGCGTGTCCGAGCCCTGTTCGACGGCAATGATCTTGTCCGCCGGCACTCCCTGATCGATGAGGTAGTTACGGCCGGACGCAGCCTCCGTGTAGAGGTCGCCTTCTTGCTTCCCGCCGACGGTCACTATTTCCGGTGCGACCCCTTCTTCGTACAACGCGGCTGCCTGTGACAATCGAGCCTCGAACACGCTCGACGGAGTGCCCGAGTACTGCGCTGCGCCGAGCACCACGATCGCCTGTGCAGGCGTGTGGTCGTCGATCCGGGCCACCTGCCAGACCCGCACCGCGGTGCCGCCGACGACGACGAGTCCCATCAGAACTACGCCGACGACGAGCCTCGTCGTCCAGCGACCGAGCGTGCCGAAGAACCCGAGCCGCGCGGGTTCGGGCTCGGTGTATTCGTACGTCTCCCCGTAGGGATCGCCGTACGGATCGCGGTCGACAGTCGAGTTCACTCCTCGAGTTTGCCAGCCCGACCCGCGAGAAGGCGCCTGGGCACGCGGGGCGGCCTACAACCATCCCCGTTCCCGCGCGACTCGGATTGCCTCGGCTCGCGTCGTCGTACCCGTTTTTCCGATTGCCGCGGACAGGTGATTCCGTACCGTCCCTTCCGACAGATGGAGCGCAGCGGCGACTCGACCTGCGGTTCCTCCCTCGGCAGCAGCACGGAGAACTTCCTGCTCACGTGCCGTCAGCGGGGACACTCCGTCGGTCAACGTCTCGGTTGCGAGAGTGGGATCGACCACCCGCAGGCCCATGTGAACGCGCCGGACGGCGTCGGCGAGTTGGCGCGCCGGGGTGTCCTTGACGACGAATCCATCGGCACCCGCGTCGATGGCGCGTCGCAGATATCCGGGCCGGCCGAATGTGGTGACGATCATCACTCGGCAACCGGGGTAGTGCTTTCTCAGTTCTGCAGTCGCTGCGATGCCGTCGAGGCCGGGCATCTCGACGTCCAGCAGTGCGACGTCCGGGCGATGCTCCACGGCCGCCGCAACCACCTCGTCGCCGCGCCCGACTTCCGCGACGACCTCCAGATCGGATTCCAAGTCCAGCAGCGCCGCCAAGGCGCCTCGGACGAGAGCCTGATCGTCTGCCAACAGCAACCGGATACTCATGCCGCCACCACTTCCACCCGGAATCCACCCGCAGCTGACTTCCCCACGCTCAACGAGCCGTTCGACGCCTTCACGCGCTCGGCGAGCCCTCGCAGGCCGTGTCCGTCGTCCGAGATCCTTCCGGACGTGCCGACGCCGTCGTCGGAGATCTCGATGCGACCGGGTTCGACGACCACCGTGCACTGCCGGGCCCCACTGTGCCGGATCACGTTGGTGACCGCTTCGCGCACAGTCCACCCGAACAGTTCACGGTTGCGGAGAGGGACCACGTCGGCATCGGTGGGAAACACGGCGTCGATCCCCGCCGCGTCGAGAGCCGACCGCGCCGACGCGAGTTCCGTTGCGACGTCGACCGTGCGCATGGCCCCGACGGTGGAACGGACATCGCCGAGTGCTTCCCGAGCGAGAGCTTCCACCTCGGCGATCTCGACGGCCGCCCGGGCAGGATCGATCTCGACGAGCCGCCCGGCGAGTTCTGCTTTCACCGTGATGACGGTCAGCGAGTGCCCGAGAATGTCGTGGACATCGCGGCTCACTCGTTCACGCTCGGCGACGACGGCGAGGTCGGCGAGCTGTTGCCGTGCCTCGGCGAGTTCATGGTTGCGCTTGAAGACCTGAGTGATTCCCCAGGCCGCAACTGCGCTGATCACGAGCTGAAATGCGAAGAAGGAACCGGGATCCCAGGACGAAACGATGCGGGGCAGAAGTTCGACGACGGCGACCAGTGCGATGACAACCGCCCACGCCTGACGGGTGGACAACGTCATCATGGCGAGAACCGCCATGTAGATGGTCGCGCCGAACGCCTGACTTCCGATGAGTACCGCGAGGAACAGCGTCAGTGCCGCCATGCCGGCCAGGCTCGCCCAAGCCCATCCACGGGCGAGCGCAGGTCCTTCCCGTCGCGCAGTGCGAAATGCCCAGAACGTGACGACGAACAGGGCACCGAACGCGACGACGGCGGTCACGCCCGCCACTTTCCCGGCCAGACTGGGCAGCGCCAGGGACTCCCCCAGCGGGTACGCGAGATAGAACAGCCAGATCATGCCGAAGACCCAGCCGAAACGGAACGTCCGTCCAAGTCCCTCGGAGTCGTCCGTGTCTGACCGGGTCATGGCGAACACGCTAGTACGTGCGTGGAAATGTGTCCCAGGGGACACATTTCCACGCACAGCGGATCGGTCAGACACGCTTGGTGTCTCGGCGGAACAACACGGCGGCACCGAGTACGAACAGACCGGCCCAGACGGCCAGGTTGGCCAGAGCGACCACGAGCGTCCCCGTCGTCGGATCGGTGAACGGCGCACGGGCAACCGTCGCGAGCCCGTAGAGCGGAGTGAACTTGGCAACGAAGGGGAACCATCCGCTGTCTGCCAGCGGTACGAACAGTCCGCCGGCGAACGCGAGGACGGCGAGGAGCGGACCGAGGACCTGCATCACGTTCTCGGACGGCAGCAGGTATCCCATGAACAGTCCGAAGGCTGCGAACACGCCGCTTCCGAGCCACGCGATGAGGCCGCTGGTGATCCAGATCCAGATCGGCATGTCCGCCCCGACGAACGCGGCCACCACGAAGACCGCCACCACCGACGCGAGGCCCATCGTCATCGCGACCAGGATCTTGGTGACGATGTACGCGACCGGACGCAGCGGTGTCAGCCGGAGCTGTCTGCTCCAGCCCTGCGCCCGCTCGACGGACACCATCGCTCCACCGCTGGTTGCGCCCAGCATCGCACCGTAGACCGCCATGCTGATGGCGATGTACGCGGTGACGTTGCCGTGCGCGAAGGAGTAGTCGGACTTGAAAGCCGACTGCGAACCGAAGATCACGAAGAACACCGGTGGCATGACGAGAGTGAAGGCAATGGTCCGCCGATTGCGGAACAACCTCTTGATCTCCAGTCCGAGAAACGTGGGGCTGAACCCTCCGAGAGCCAGGGTCGGGCGAGGAGCGGTTGCTGTGGTCATGTCGCACTTCCTACGAGATCGGTTGTCAGAGCGAGGAATGCATCCTCGAGGTTCTTGGAGACGATTTCTACGTCGACGGCGTCGGTGCACGTCAACAGATATCGCGCGACGGCATCGGAATCCTTACCGTGGACTATCACTCGCTCGCCGCGCATCTCGACGTGGTCCACACCTGGAATACGCAGCAGCGCAGTCTGATCCACACCGCGGGCCGTTGCCGTGACAGTTCGACCGGAGGCGAGGTTCTTGACTTCCGCAGCGCTGCCGTCGGCGACGATCCTGCCGTGGCGCAGGAGCACGATTCGATCCGCGTACGCGTCGGCCTCGTCGAGATAGTGCGTCGCGAACATGACCGTGCGGCCGCCGCGTGCATCGTGACGAATCGCATTCCAGAAGTCGCGCCGCCCTTCGACATCCATTCCGGTCGTGGGCTCGTCGAGAAGAATCAGATCGGGTTCCGGCAGCAACGCGAGGGCGAAGCGAAGCCGCTGCTGCTCACCCCCGGAGCATTTCGCCACGCGCCGATCAGCGATCCCAGTGATCCCGGCACGCTCGAGAACGCTGTCGACCGGACTCGTGCGCGGAAACAGTGACGCGGTCAGCTGAATCGTCTCGCGGACCGACAGATCCCGGATGAGCCCTCCGCTCTGCATCACCGCCGACACCCTCCCGTCGGCGATCGCCTCGGCGGGTGAGCGGCCGAACACCCGCGCAGTACCCGTATCGGGCTTGGCCAGCCCGAGCATCATGTCGATCGTCGTCGTCTTGCCCGCTCCGTTCGGACCGAGAAACGCCACCACTTCACCGGGCTCCACGCGCAAACTCACATCCGCGACGGCCTGGACTTTCCCGAAAGCTTTGCTCAGGTGCTCGAGATGCACCGCAGGTGTTGTTGTCATGAGAACTACCCTGCTCGCGTTCGGCCTTTCATCCCTCGTCCGAGCGTCACGTTGTTGCCGTGACACCTGTCATGGGTGGTGCCGCGGTGTTACCACCGGACGGTAGATTCTCATCTCATGACGCAGTTCACGGTCCGACGCTTTTTCGCAGTCACTGTTCTCACGTCGATGCTCGGGTTGGCCACCCTGATCGGAGTGACGGCCCCGGCCTCTGCGGAAGCGCCGTCGAGGCTCGCCGGCCAGATAACGGATTCGGTCGGTGCGCTCGACGAATCGGAACTCGTCGACGTTCAGGCCGCGATCGACGATCTGTACAACTCGGCACAACTGCGACTGTGGGTCACGTACGTCGCTGACTTCGACAACCTGTCGGCCGAGCAATGGGCCCAGCAGACCTATCAGGCGAGCGACTTCGGGCAGCGCGACGTGCTGTTGGCGGTCGCCACCGTCGACCGGTCGTACTACCTCGCCGTCGACACGTCGTTGGACCGAATCACCGCGAGCGAGCAGACGGACATTCGGACCGACGACGTCGAGCCCGCTCTGCGAGAACAGGATTGGTCCGGCGCAGCCATCGTTGCCGCAGGATCGCTCGGCGAAGCGTACGCAAGTTCCGGCAGCGGCGGGTCCAGTACACCGTGGCTGATCGGCGCAGGCGTCGTGGTCGTTGCCGGAGGCGGCGCCGTCGTCTACTCCTCGCGGCGCAACAAAGCACGCAGGCAAGCGGGAATCGACGCTGCACACAACATCGACCCCACCGACACCGCAGCACTGTCCGCTCTACCCCTGGAAATTCTCGACGCGAGAGCGCACACGATGCTCGTCGAAACCGACAACGCCGTCCGGTCGAGCGAGGAAGAACTGTCGATTGCGCGCTCGGAATTCGGCGACACCACCTCCGCCCCGTTCATCACCGCGTTCGAAGAGGCGAAGAAGGCGCTCGGAACCGCGTTCGAGATCCGTCAACGCCTCGACGACGCCATCCCGGAAACTCCGGAACAGCGACGCTCGATGCTCATCCAGATCATCTCCTCGTGTGGCCGCGCCGATCACGAACTGAATTCGCGGGTCGCCGAGTTCGAGTCGATGCGAGACCTGCTGATCAACGCAGATTCCAAGCTCGACTCGCTGACGCAGGCCGTCGTCGAACTCACCGTGCGCGTACCCGAGTCGGATGCCGTTCTGAAGGCACTGCACACCGAGTTCGCGGAGCCGGCGCTCGCCTCGATCTCGTCGAACATCACCATGGCCCAGGAGGACATCGAACTGGCCGAGCGCAACATCGAGGTCGGCCGCGAGGCTGCGACGAAACCCGCAGGCCAACAGGGCGAGCTCGTGTCCGCGATCCGGACCGCGGAAAAAGCCGTCGACCAGGCTCGGGCACTGCTCGACGGAGTAGACCACGCGCAGAACGACATTCGCAATGCAATTGCCACACTGCCCGCAGCGATCGACGACGTTCGTCGCGACATCCAGAATGCCGCCACGCTCGCCGAGCACGGCGGACAGAAGCTTCAGAACGCACGCGCCGCGGCCGAGCAGGCACTCCGCATCGCCGAAGAATCCAAAGCGACCGATCCGCTCGGCAGCTTCACGCAACTCGTCGCTGCCGATCAACACCTCGATGCCGTCATCGCCGACGCCACCGAGGCGAAGACCCAGGACGATCTGCTCCGTTCACGACTGGCCCGCGACCTCGGTGGCGCACAATCCCAGATCACCGCAGCGAAGGACTACATCTCCACCCGACGCGGCGGCGTCGGCGCGGAAGCTCGCACGAGGCTCGCCGAAGCGGAACGGCACTTCGCTGCGGCTCGACAACTCGAATCCTCGGACCCGGCCAAGGCAATCCAGCACGCACAGGCAGCAGCCCAGCTGGCATCGAGGGCATCTCAGTCCGCGCAGGCCGACGTACGGGACTGGGAGAATCACAACCGCCCACGAGGCGGTAGCAGCGGGGGCAACGTCGCCGGCGCAGTCCTCGGCGGCATCCTCATCAACAGCGTCCTCCGCGGCGGCGGAGGCGGTGGCTTCGGCGGTGGTGGTTTCGGAGGCGGAGGCTTCGGCGGGGGCGGTGGTGGCGGCGGCTTCGGTGGCGGCGGCGGTCGGTTCTAGCTCCTCTCCGGTGGCCGAACCAGCGCCCCGTCCGGTGAGCGAACAGCGCCCCGTCCGGTGAGCGAACAGCGCCCCGTCCGGTGAGCGAATGAACCGTTCGGTCACTTGGAGTGACCGAACGGCTCATTCGGTGCTACGTGCGGGTCTCGACCGAGCCGAAGCTGCGGCGAGGGGTGGACTAGGCGCCCAGTAGCCGGGCCGCGAGGTAGGCCTCGACTTGATCGAGGGCGACGCGTTCCTGTGCCATGGTGTCGCGCTCGCGGATGGTGACAGCCTGGTCGTCGAGGGTGTCGAAGTCGACGGTGATGCAGAACGGCGTACCGATTTCGTCCTGACGACGGTAGCGGCGGCCGATGGCGCCGGCGTCGTCGAATTCGACGTTCCAGTAGGCGCGCAGCTGCTGTGCGAGGTCCTTGGCCTTCGGAGTCAGGTCGGCGTTGCGCGAGAGCGGCAGTACGGCGACCTTGACCGGTGCGAGGCGACGGTCGAGCTTGAGTACGACGCGCTTGTCGACGCCACCCTTGGCGTTGGGGGCTTCGTCCTCGGTGTAGGCGTCGACGAGGAATGCCATGAGTGAACGCGTCAGGCCGGCTGCGGGCTCGATGACGTACGGCGTGTAGCGGGTGTCCGTCGCCTGCTCGTAGTAGCTGAGGTCCTGACCGGACGCTTTGGAGTGGACCGACAGGTCGTAGTCGGTGCGGTTGGCGATGCCTTCGAGCTCGCCCCATTCGCTGCCCTGGAACTTGAAGCGGTATTCGATGTCGACGGTTCGCTTGGAGTAGTGCGAGAGCTTCTCCTGCGCGTGCTCGTAGAGGCGCAGGTTCTCGGGGTCGATACCCAGGTCGGTGTACCACTTCATGCGGTAGTCGATCCAGTACTGGTGCCACTCGTCGTCCTCGCCGGGCTTGACGAAGAACTCCATCTCCATCTGCTCGAACTCACGGGTGCGGAAGATGAAGTTGCCGGGGGTGATCTCGTTGCGGAAGCTCTTGCCGATCTGGCCGATGCCGAACGGCGGCTTCTTGCGCGAGGTGGTGAGGACGTTGGCGAAGTTGACGAAGATTCCCTGCGCCGTCTCGGGACGCAGGTAGTGCAGGCCTTCTTCGTTGTCGACCGGTCCGAGGTAGGTCTTGAGCAGACCCGAGAATGCGCGGGGCTCGGTCCACTGGCCGGGGTCGCCGGTTTCGGGGTCACGGATGTCGGCGAGACCGTTCTCCGGCGGGCGTCCGTGCTTCTCTTCGTACGCTTCGAGGAGGTGGTCTGCGCGGTAGCGCTTGTGCGTGATGAGCGACTCGACCAGCGGATCGGAGAACGTCTCGACGTGTCCCGACGCTTCCCACACCTCGCGCGGAAGGATCACCGAGGAATCGAGGCCGACCGTGTCTTCGCGGCTGGTGACCATGTTGCGCCACCACTGCTTCTTGATGTTGTCCTTGAGCTCGACGCCGAGCGGACCGTAGTCCCACGCCGACTTGGTACCGCCGTAGATCTCACCGCACTGGTAGACGAGTCCTCGACGCTTGGCGAGGTTGGCGACGGTTTCGACTTTGGACTTGGGTGCCACTGGCGGAGCTCTCCATCTTGTGTCTTGCGAGAGGGACTTGTACAGGCGTCAAGACTATCGGTCGAGGGCCGCTTTCTCCGAACGCTCCCGTTCGCGTTTGACATGCGCACTCGTGCATATCAAAATGGAAGTGATTTGCATTAACGATCGCTGGACTACTGTGAAGCAGGTACGCGAGCCCTGAACATGAAGGAGAATCTGTTGGCAATCCTGGAGACGGACCCTTCGCACCTCGGCAACGAACAGCCTGCACACAGCCCCTCCACCGAAGCCCACGTGCATGATCCGTTCGTGTCTGCGCCGCCCGCGCCGGTCCCGGCCAAGGAGACACTGACGGCCGCAGGCGACATCCTGCGCGCGCTGGCAGCGCCTGTTCGAATCGCGATCGTGCTGCAACTTCGTGAATCCGAGAGGTGCGTCCACGAACTGGTGGGCGCCCTCGGAGTGACCCAACCGTTGATCAGTCAGCACCTGCGCGTGCTCAAGGCCGCCGGTGTCGTACAGGGTGAACGCAATGGACGCGAAGTGCTGTACCGACTGGTCGACGATCACCTGGCTCACATCGTCGTCGACGCTGTCGCCCACGCAGAGGAAGGCTGATAGATGCCGGAGAGCACGAGAACCCGCAAGCCCGTCGCAGTCGGGATCCGAGCAACGAAGCAGCGCAGTGCCATCTCGGATCTGTTGGACAACATCGACGAGTTCCGGTCGGCGCAGGATCTGCACGACGAGCTGCGCAAGCGCGGTGAAGGCATCGGGCTGACGACGGTGTATCGCACTCTCCAGGCTCTGGCCGATGCCGGCACCGTCGACGTCCTCAGAATCGACACCGGGGAATCGGTCTACCGGCGGTGCTCGTCCGGCCACCACCACCATCTGGTCTGTCGTGATTGCGGCTACACGGTCGAGGTCGAGGGCCCGACAGTCGAGAAGTGGTCGCAGGGCGTCGCGGAGGACAACGGATTCTCCGACGTCAGCCACACCATCGAGATCTTCGGCACCTGCAACGAGTGCAGGGCCAAGTAGGTCACGGAAGCAGGCCCTCGCGCGCTTTCTCCACTCCCCCGAGGACCAGCACCAGCATGGTCATCAGGGCTTCGTCGTCGAGGCCACTCGCCGGAAACGTGTAGCGCAGCAGCACATCCGCCGATTTCTCGTGGACGTTCACCGAGATGGACCCGAACTGCGAGTCCGCATTACGGTCCGCCACCTTCTTGTGCAGAGCGGCCTTGAGGGGCCGGTCCCACGCCAGCACCGCCGTCAGCGACAGCACCTCGAGCCCTGGCGACAGTGCCACCGAGCGGAGGGAACACAGGGCCCCGGCATAGTCGAAGCCGAGCGAGCCTTCCTCCCCGACGACGACCGTCGCGAACTGCGACAGCGCCAGTTCGGCACGCGACTGCAGGGTCGTGGGCTCACTCATACTTCACTCCTCCGAATCGACGGTCCCTGGACGCGTACTCGATGCACGCTTCCCAGAGGTCCCGGCGATCGAAATCCGGAAACAGTTTCTTCTGAAAAACGAACTCCGCGTATGCGGACTGCCAGATGAGGAAGTTGGATGTGCGCTGCTCCCCCGACGGACGCAGGAACAGATCGACGTCCGGCATGTCTGCTTCGTCGAGGTACTTGGCGACGGTGGCTTCGGTGATCTTCTCGGGATCGAGTTTTCCCGCCGCCACCTGACGCGCGATTTCTCGTGTTGCGTCGGCGATTTCGGCGCGCCCACCATAATTGACGCACATCGTCAGCGTCATGACGGTGTTCTTCTTCGTCAGTTCCTCGGCGACTTCCAGTTCCTTGATGACGCTGCGCCACAAGCGAGGCCGTCGTCCGGCCCACCGAACTCGGACACCCATCTCGTTCATCTCGTCACGGCGACGCCGGATGACGTCGCGGTTGAAGCCCATCAGGAACTTCACCTCGTCCGGGCTGCGCTTCCAGTTCTCGGTCGAGAACGCGTAGGCCGACAGCCACTTGACTCCGATGTCGATGCATCCGCAAACGGTGTCCATGAGCACAGCCTCGCCGCGCTCGTGACCTGCGGTTCGTGGCATTCCTCGGTCCTGTGCCCACCGGCCGTTGCCGTCCATGACGAGGGCGACGTGACGCGGAATCAGTTCGGGCTGAATGATCGGAGGCGTGGCTCCCGACGGGTGTGGATCAGGGGGCCGAATCGCCCTGTCACCGTCAGACTGACTGCGCGGTTCGCGTCGGAGAATCACGGTCTTCATCCTGCCCGACGCCGGTTGCTCGAACCGCACCAGGCCCGACCTGATGCGGCGCTGTGCGTTCGACGAGCGGCAACGTCCGGAGTTGACGTTCCAGGTGCCACTGAAGATGAGCGGCGACCAGTCCACTGGCTTGGGACCGAACGGCCGTCGACGTCGTTTCCGTGTAGTCCCATTCACCGCGTTCGAGGGCGACCATCAGGTCTACGACGCCGGTCATGGGCGTCGCCGAACCCGGAGGCCGGCAGTGCACGCACACGGACCCACCTGCCGCGACATGAAATGCTCGGTGCGGCCCCGGAGCTGCACACCGCGCGCATTCGGTCAACGACGGCGCCCAGCCGGAGAAGCCCATGGCTCGGAGCAGGAACGCGTCGAGAATCAATTCAGGAGGGTGAGATCGGTCGGCGAGCGCGCGCAGCGCGCCCACGGTCAGCTGGTGCAGACGTTTCGCCGGTGCATGTTCTTCACCGGCCAGCCGCTCCGCGGTCTCGAGGATCGCGCAGCCGGTGGTGTAGCAGCCGTAGTCGCTGACGATGTCGCCGCCGAACGCGTTGACGGTGTGCACCTGGGTGACGATGTCCAGATTTCGACCCGGATGAAGAAGCAAGTCGACGTGGGCAAAGGGCTCGAGCCGAGCCCCGAACTTCGATTTCGTGCGGCGCACCCCCTTCGCGACGGCCCGAACGATGCCGTTGTCACGAGTCAGTAGCGTGACAATACGGTCGGCCTCGCCCAGCTTGTGCTGGCGCAGCACGACTGCGTTGTCCCGGTATAGCCTCACGTACTCCAGTGTCCCACGGAGCGGGGGTAGCGCATCTTCGCCACTCGGGCTTCTAGAAGCCCAGTTTGCCCATCTGCTTCGGGTCGGTCTGCCAGTCCTTGGCGATTTTGACGTGCAGGTCGAGGTAGATCCTCGTGCCGAGGAGTTTTTCGATCTGCAGCCTCGACGCGGTGCCGACCTCTTTCAGTCTCGATCCGCCTTTGCCGATGATGATGGCTTTCTGGCTCGGGCGTTCGACGTAGAGGATCGCGTGGACGTCGAGCATGTTGTCGTGGCCCTCGCGAGGGGTGACCTCGTCGATCACCACGGCGAGCGAGTGCGGGAGTTCGTCGCGCACGCCTTCCAGTGCTGCTTCGCGGATGAGCTCGGCCATCAGGACGTCTTCGGGCTCGTCGGTCAGTTCGCCGTCCGGGTAGAAGGCAGGGCCCTCCGGCAGCTCCGACGCGAACAGGTCGACGAGCTTCTCCACCTGCTCACCCGACGCGGCGGAGACCGGAATGACGTGACTGTCCTCGCCGAGGAGCTTCGAGAGCGCCATCAACTGCTGTACAACGCGTTCCTTCTTGACTTTGTCGATCTTGGTGACGATGCCGATCAACGTGGTCCTGGGCGCGATGTGACGCACCTGTTCGAGGATCCACCGATCGCCGGGGCCGATCTTCTCGTCGGCCGGGATGCAGAGCCCGATGATGTCGACCTCGGAGTACGTTTCCTGGACCAGGTCGTTCAGGCGCTGCCCCAGAAGCGTTCTGGGCCGGTGGAGTCCGGGCGTGTCGACTAGGATCAGCTGCGCGTGCTCGCGGTGAACGATTCCGCGGATGGTGTGCCGCGTCGTCTGCGGCCGGGACGAGGTGATCGCGATCTTGGAGCCGACGAGCGCGTTGGTGAGCGTCGACTTGCCGGTGTTCGGCCGTCCGACGAAACAGATGAATCCTGATCGAAATTCGGTGCCTGCGTCGGTCATTCTTCGTCTCCCAGCTCTTCCCGCCGTGTGTGGCTGGGATCGTCGTCGTCTGCCGTGTCGTGCTCGTCGTCCTCTTCGGGAGCTGGCACTCGTTCCACCAGAACGGTCGTGATGCGTACTCGCCCACGTGGGTCCGCCCCACCTTCGCCGATCAGGATCAGGCCGTGTGTCTCGACGCGCGAACCGGGTAGCGGCACGCGGCCGAGCTCGTAGCCGAGCAGGCCACCGATGGTGTCCACGTCCTCGGACTCGATCTCGATGTCGAACAGTTCACCGACGTCCTCCAGTGTGACGCGGGCGGACACACGATAGGTGCCGTCGCCCAGGTCCTCGATGGGCGCGACCTCGGCGGAATCGTATTCGTCGGCGATCTCGCCGACGATCTCCTCCAGCACGTCCTCGATGGTCACCAGCCCTGCGATGCCACCGTATTCGTCGACCAGCAGGGCCATGTGGTTTCGATCGCGCTGCATCTCGGCCAGCAGGCTGTCCAGTGCCTTCGAATCCGGCACGAACACCGCAGGCCGCATCAGTTCGTCGACCTTGACGCCGCGGCCACCGTCGGTGGAGTAGTACGTCCGCTGGACGAGGTCCTTGAGATACACCACGCCCACGACGTCGTCGACGTTCTCGCCGATGACCGGGATGCGGGAGTGTCCGCTGCGGACTGCAAGGGATGTGGCTTGGCCTGCCGACTTGTCGGATTCGATCCACACCATCTCCGGGCGGGGCACCATGATCTCGCGCGCGGAGGTGTCCCCGAGTTCGAACACCGACTGGATCATCCGACGCTCGTCGTCGGCGACGACGCCGCGTTCGCGGGCCATGTCCACCAGCTCGCGAAGCTCGATCTCCGACGCGAACGGACCGTTGCGAAAACCCCGACCGGGTGTGATGGCATTTCCGATGAGGATGAGAAGCCGGCTGATCGGGCCGAGTATCCAGCCGAGAGCTCGAAGCGGAAACGCGGCGGACAATGCAATCGAGTACGCGTGCTGCCTACCAAGCGTTCGCGGGCCGACACCTACCGCCACATAGCTGACCAGCACCATGACGACGGCGGTGACCGTCAGAGCGAGTGTTTCCGACAGCAGGTCCATCATGCCGCCGACGAGAAGTACGGTTGCCGCGATCTCGCACAGAATGCGCAGCAGAACCGTCAGGTTGACGTAGCGTGGCCGGTCCGCGACCACCTCGAGCAATCCGATTGCACCGGGCCGCTCGTCCTTGGCCATGTCCTCGATCCGTGCCCGCGACACGGTGTTGAGGGCCGAGTCGACGGCAGCGAAGACACCTGCGACGGGCACCAGCACCACTGCGGAAACGATGAGTGCGGGTGCACTGCTCACAGGTTCTCGTCCCTGGAGAACCCGGTTTTGCCCAGTAGCCGTGCGTCGCGAGCCGCTTGGATCTCGGCTTCCTCGGTCCGCCGGAGATCCTCGTACCATTCTTCGAGGATGCGATTCTGGAGACCGAACATCTCCTTCTCCTCGTCGGGCTCGGCGTGGTCGTAGCCGAGCAGATGCAGCACACCGTGCACCGTGAGAAGAGCGAGTTCGTGTTCCAGCGGGTGCCCGGCTGCGGCTGCCTGATCGGCAGCGAACGACGGACACAACACGATGTCGCCGAGCATCGACGGCCCCGGCTCGGGGGCGTCGGGACGGCCTCCGGGCTCCAGTTCGTCCATGGGAAACGACATCACGTCCGTCGGACCCGGGAGATCCATCCACCGCATGTGCAGGTCGGCCATGGTCGCCGAGTCCACCAGCACCATCGACAGTTCGGCGGCAGGGTGCACGTCCATACTCGCGATCGCGAACCTCGCCACGCTCACCAGTTCCGGCTCGGAGACATCCATCCCCGATTCGTTGGCCACCTCGATACTCATCTACCGCTCATTCTCTGTCGATTCTCCGCTCGGGCAGCCATGAGTCTAACGGCGTGCGGCACGTGCCCCACCCGAGCGTCGCTGCGCACGGTTGCCGATCGAGTCGTTGCTCTCGCGCGAGGACTCGAAGCGCTCGTACGCGTCGACGATGTCGGACACCAGCCGATGCCGAACCACGTCACTGCTGGTCAGCTGCGCGAAGTGGATGTCGTCGACCTCGGTCAGGATTTCGCTCGCGGCGCGTAGACCCGATCGAGCTCCACCCGGCAGGTCGACCTGGGTGACGTCTCCGGTGACGACGATCTTGGATCCGAACCCCAACCGCGTCAGGAACATCTTCATCTGCTCGGCAGTGGTGTTCTGAGCCTCGTCGAGAATGATGAAGGCATCGTTGAGGGTTCGGCCACGCATGTACGCGAGTGGCGCCACCTCGATGACGCCCGCCTGCATCAGCTTCGGGATGGCTTCGACGTCCATCATGTCGTGCAACGCGTCGTGCAGCGGACGCAGATACGGATCGATCTTCTCGTGCAACGTGCCGGGCAGGAATCCGAGACGCTCGCCGGCCTCCACTGCCGGCCTGGTCAGGATGATTCGACTGACCTGCTTGGCCTGCAGAGCCTGCACGGCCTTCGCCATGGCGAGGTAGGTCTTGCCGGTTCCCGCAGGCCCGATGCCGAACACGATGGTGTTGGCGTCGATGGCGTCGACGTACCGCTTCTGGTTGAGGGTCTTCGGCCGAATGGTCTTGCCTCGGCGCGAGAGGATGTCCAAGCTGAGGACCTCGGCCGGCGACTCGGAGACGCCCTCGGTGAGCATCGCCACCGTGCGCCGGACGGCGTCGGGAGTCAGAGGTTGGGCACGCTTGACGACGGCCGCCAGCTCGGAGATCACGCGTTCCGCCAGCGCGACGTCCGCGACCTTGCCGCTGAGCGTCACCGCGTTACCGCGCACATGGATATCCGCGCTCAGCATCTGCTCGAGTGTGCGTAGGTTCTCGTCCGACGGTCCCAGCAGCGGCGGAACCGCTTCTGGTGCCAATTCCATACTCGACCGAACCTGGCGTTCGGCAGGAAGATCGCTGTGTTCACTCACGTGGTGGCTATGGCCTGCTTTCGGTTGTCTGGTCTCGAACTCGGCTGTTGGAAGTTTAACGCTCCTGGATGTGAGCGCATTCCAATTACTCCGCCCGCAGCGTCACTCCACCACCGCGGCGAGAGAGTGCTTCCAGCATCGGCTACCGGGCTGGAGAAATGCGAAATGATCCTCGCCGTCGACGACGACCGAGGTCACGTGGTCTCCCGCCGCACGTGCCGCCTGTGCGTACTCTTCGCTCTGCGACACCGAGACCTGCACGTCCTCGGCCCCGTGGATGCAGTGCACGGGAATACCGGTCGGCACGCGATGGAGCGGCGATGCCGCACGGTAGGTCTGCGGCGCGTCGTCGTAGTCGACGTCGAAGAGTGCCCGAATCGGCTCGTAGGAGGCGCGGGACACCAGATCGAGTACACCCGCCTGCGACACCACCCGCGACGGCCGAATTGCGGCGTCCCGCTCCCCGGCAAGCCAGACCGCGAGGTGGCCACCGGCCGAATGACCCAGCAGACGCACGTCGGCGAGATTCAGCGTGCGCGGTGAATTGTCCTGCACCACAGTGGCGACCGCGGCGACGGCCGACGCCACGTCGCTGCTGATCTCGGGCCAGAGCCCTCCGGCACCCACACGTCGGTACTCGATGTTCCAGGCGGCGTACCCGGCCCGCGCGCATTCGACGGCGTACTGCGTTCCCAGGTTGAGCGCGTACTGCCCACTCCAGAAGCCGCCGTGGATGACCACGACGACCGAAAGTGGTTCCGTCGCATCACCTTCGGGCAGATACAGATGCCCGAACTGCTGCGGGTGGTCACCGTAGGCGATGGTGGTTCGCTTCATTCCGGCGATCCGAAGTCGAGGGGCGCGTGCCTCCATCTGTCGGTGAGTGCCCCGATCGCACCCAGCGCAACCGCTGCCGCCGTCGACGTCCGTAACACCGTGGGCCCCAGCATGACCGGGGTCGCCCCGGCATCCGTCAGCCGAGCGATCTCCTTGTCGTCGATGCCGCCCTCCGGCCCGACGATCAACAGGACCTCCGGGACGGTTCGGAACGGGAGCGAAGAGAACTCGGCGGTTGCCGCCTCGTGCAGCACCGCGACCACCCCGCCTCGTCCGACCACGTCGCGCGCCAGGGAGACCACGCCTGCGGTGTCCTGCACGTCGCTCACCGACGGCACGAACGGTCGCCTGGACTGCTTCGACGCCGCGGCTGCGACTCCTTGCCATCGCGCGACGCCCTTGGCTGCCTTCGGTCCGTCCCAGCGCGCAACGCAGCGCGCGGACTGCCACGGGTGAATCGAATCGATACCCGCTTCGGTGGCCAGTTCGACGGCCAACTCCGAGCGCTCTGCTTTGGGTAGCGCCTGGACCAGGCCGACGGTCGGAGTCGGCGGCGTCGCTGCGGATCGAGCGTTCACCGACAGCTCGAGACGGTTTTTCTCCGCAGCTGTCACGACGGTGTCGGCGAGGCCGCCTCTACCGTCGGACAGCAGTATCCGTTCGCCGACGCGGATGCGCCGGACCGTGGCGGCGTGGTGACCTTCCTTGCCGTCCAGCACGGCGACGCCACCGACCGCGGGCAGCGGATCGAGATAGAAGACGGTTGCCGCCATCGTCAGCGACCGCTGAACGCTTCCCGCAACCGGGAGAACAACCCGCCGCTGTGCTGAGATCCGGTGGTGACGACCTCGGCGGCGTCGCGGTCACGCAACCGCTTCAGGTCCTCGAGCACCTGAGTCTGCTTGCTGTCCAGGCGAGAGGGCACGACGACTTCCAAGTGCGCGTGGAGGTCGCCGCGGACGCCCGAGCGGAGCTTCGGCATTCCGTGTCCGCGCAGCACCGCGACCGACCCCGGCTGGGTGCCCTGGTCGACCGTGATCTCGGTCGGTCCGTCGATGATGGCGTCCACGGACACCGATGTTCCGAGTGCTGCGTCCACCATGGGGACGCGGATGGTGCAGTGCAGGTCGTCGCCGTCGCGAACGAACACCTCGTGCGGCTGCTCGACGATCTCGACGTACAGGTCACCGGCAGGGCCACCACCCGGTCCGACCTCGCCCTGTGACGCGAGGCGGATACGCATTCCGTTGCTGACGCCGACGGGCACCTTCACCGAGATCTCACGACGCGACCGCACCCTGCCGTCACCCGCGCACTTACGGCACGGGTCGGGAATGGTCTCGCCGGCTCCGCGGCACGTGGGGCACGGGCGCGACGTCATGACCTGGCCGAGGAACGAGCGCTGCACCGACTGGACCTCACCGGCACCGCCACACGTCTCGCAGCGCACCGGCTTGGAGTCCCCGTTGGTGCCGGAACCGGTACACACGTCGCAGAGAATCGCCGTGTCGACGGTGATGTGCTTGGTGACACCGGTGGCGCATTCGTCGAGCGTCAGCTTGGTGCGCAGCAAGGAGTCGGCACCGGGCTGAACACGGCCACGGGGACCACGCCCGCCGCCTTGGCCTCCACCGCCGAAGAACGCTTCGAAGACGTCGCCGAGACCTCCGCCGAAGCCCGCGCCGCCGAAGCCACCGCCTCCGCCGCCGCCCTGCTGCAACGGATCGCCGCCGAGATCGACGATGCGGCGCTTCTCCGGGTCGGACAGCACCTCGTACGCCGTCGAGATGTCCTTGAACCGAGCCTGGGCAGCCTCGTCCGGGTTCACGTCGGGGTGGAGCTCACGCGCCAACTTGCGGTAGGCGCGCTTGATCTCCTGGTCGGTGGCCTTCTGACCGACCCCGAGTGTTCCGTAATAGTCCCGTGCCACGTGAGTCTCTTTCTTCGAATCTGTTCTTGGTTGATCGAGCCGATGCAGTCGAGCTGGAGGTGCTCAGCGTTCTGCGAGCACTTCTCCGATGTATCTCGCAACGGCCGCAACCGATGCGATTGTTCCTGGATAGTCCATCCGCGTGGGCCCCAGCACACCCATGCCACCGAGCACCATGCCAGCCGAACCGTATCCAGTGGAAATCACCGAGGTGCCGCGCATCTCCTCGACCTGCGTTTCCTCGCCGATCCGGACGGTGACCGTGCGCGTGTCCTGCGTCACGGCTAGAAGCTTGAGCACGACGACCTGTTCCTCGAGCGCTTCGAGGACACCGCGCAAGGACCCGGGGAAGCCCGCGTCGCCCGCGAAGTCCGCCGCGTTGCGCGTCAGATTCGCGGTTCCCCCGAGAACCAACCGTTCCTCGGGATGTTCGACGAGCGATTCGATCAGAACAGTTGCCGACCTGATGATGGCGTCACGCAGGGATGCGGGCGAGTTCTCCGCGAGCTCGGCGACGGCAGCCGACGCCGCAGCCAGTCGCTTGCCTTCCATCGCGCCACCGAGCAGTCGCCGCAGTTGCGCCAGCTCGTCGTCGTCGATGACGTCGCCGAGTTCCACGATCCGCTGATCGACGCGGCCCGAGTCCGTGATGAGCACCATCAGCAACCGTGCCGGGGTCAGCGCGACGATCTCGAGATGACGAACCGAGGACACCGACAGGGTCGGGTACTGCACGACCGCCACCTGACGAGTCAGCTGGGCCAGCAGCCGCACACCGCGTCGCAACACGTCGTCGAGATCGACGCCGTTCTCGAGAAACTCCAGAATTGCCCGGCGCTCGGCGGACGAGAGCGGTTTGACGTCCGCGATGCGGTCCACGAACTGTCGATACCCCTTGTCGGTTGGTACACGACCGGAACTGGTGTGCGGCTGCGCGATGTACCCCTCGGCCTCGAGCACCGCCATGTCGTTGCGGACGGTCGCGCTCGACACGCCCAGATTGTGACGCTCCACCAACGCCCGGGAGCCGACCGGTTCCTGAGTGGAGACGTAATCCGCGACGATTGCACGCAGAACTTCGAATCGCCTGTCCTCGGTGCTCGACACGTTCCCCCCTTCGGTTCGTTCGGTCACGCGGTTGTCAACAGTCTGAGTCTAGTAGCCGCGACGAACACGAGCCGTCCAAGGCCTTACTGTGGTGCGGTGACCTACTCGACTTCGACGACGTTCACCGCATGATCTTCAAGGGCGTACGCGACGGGAAGCCGTACCCGGAGCACGGTCTCTCTCTGCGGGACTGGTCCAAGATCCCGCCGAGGCAGCTGCGACTCGACGAGATCGTCACCACGACGAAGGTGCTCGAACTCGACAGACTCCTGTCCGAGGACTCCACGTTCTACGGCGACCTGTTCCCCCACGCCGTTCACTACCGGGGCGTGATCTACCTCGAGGACGGACTGCATCGTGCAGTGCGCGCTGCGCTCCGGAACCGGACCGTGTTGCACGCCCGCGTGTTCGACTACGACGTCCTCGGCGCCTGACGGTCCACACCCGACCGGTCAGGCCGCAATCGCCCTGACGACGGCGTCGGCGAGCAGGCGCCCACGGTCGGTCAGCACATAGCGTCCGTCCCCGAACGTCATGAGGCCGTCGGCAACCACCTGCGCTGCTGCACTGCGTTCCGTCTCGCTCAGCACATCGGCGGGAAGGCCGGTTCTCAACCGGATCTTCAACATCAGCTCTTCGAGGTGGCGATCGTCCGCCGTCAACCGTTCGCTGCCCGCGATCGGCAGAGCACCGGACGCCAGATCGTCCGCGTAGCGGGCCGGGTGCTTGACGTTCCAGAAGCGCGTGCCGCCGATGTGACTGTGTGCGCCTGGTCCGGCGCCCCACCAATCGCCGCCGTCCCAGTACCCGATGTTGTGCTTGCACTCCGCATCGGCGCCGGTCGCCCAGTTGGACACCTCGTACCAGTGCAGGCCGGCAGCGTCCAGCACCGCATCGATCCGCTCGTACCGGCCCGCGAGAACGTCGTCGTCGGGCATCGGGAGTTCTCCGCGCCGGACCTTGCGAGCCATCGCGGTTCCGTCCTCGACGATCAGCGCGTACGCGGACACATGGTCGACGCCTGCGTCGAGCACCGCGACCAACGACGCGTCGAGGTCCTCGTCCCTCTCCCCCGGCGTTCCGTAGATAAGGTCCAGATTCACATGCTCGAAGCCTGCCTCGCGCGCCTCCTTCGCAGCCGCCACCGCCCGGCCGGGCGTGTGAGTGCGATCGAGAACGGCCAGTACGTGCCGGGCGGCAGACTGCATGCCGAGCGAGACCCGGGTGAACCCAGCGGCACGAAGATGCTCGAAGAACTGCGGCGACGTCGATTCCGGATTCGATTCCGTGGTGACCTCGCCTCCCTCGGTCAGGCCGAAGCTCGAGCGCACAGCGGCCAGCACGTCGGAAAGACCGGCTCCCCCGAGAAGAGAAGGCGTGCCGCCACCGACGAACACGGTGTCGGCCGTCGGAACGTGCCCGGAACGCGCGTCCATCACGGCGGCCGCAGCGTCGAGCTCGCGCCGCAGGCCGTCCATCCAGGACTCCGGCGATGCGGATGTCCCCAGCTCACCGGCGGTGTACGTGTTGAAATCGCAGTACCCGCAGCGCGTCGCACAGAACGGGACGTGGACGTAGATTCCGAACGGCCGCTGTCCGATTCCGTCGAACGCCTCGTCGGGCAGGTCGAGTGGGACGGGCGGGGCAGCGAGCAGGTTCACCGCTCCAGTGTCCCAGAAGTCGAGCGCACCGAATCACCTCGCGGGCTCGCAGCCTCGTGTCGGGGGCGCGCCGCGAGTTTCCGGCCCTCTGCCTGCCTATTTACCGAAAATCGTGGGTAAATAGCCCTGCTGCGGTCGGACCAGCAGGAATGACGTGGCACAATGGTCGGCGTGACTGACTCCGGGATCCCGCTCGTGGCGCGTCGCCACGTCGATCTCAAGCGTGTGTGCAGTTCTTCGTGTCCTTGTTGTCGAGTCTGTAGCTGAGCTCTGCGCCGGCCTGCTCGACCGAACACCCACACTCGAAGTCAGAACGATCCGTCCGGATGCGCGTGCACGCGGCGAGAACCAGCCCTCTCCCCGCGGCGGCCCGGAAGCCGATAGATCCAGGAGCACACCGATGTCGTCGACAACCGACGCGGCCACGTCCGCCGCTTCGTCCACGCCTGCGCGCGTCGCCCCCAGGGAGCGCACCGCCAGGCCGACCAAGCGCCGAGCCGAGGGCCAGTGGGCGCTCGGCTACCGCGAACCGCTCAACGCCAACGAGCAGTCCAAGAAGGACGACAACCCGCTGAACGTCCGCGCCCGCATCGAGAACATCTACTCGAAGCAGGGTTTCGACAGCATCGACAAGGGCGACCTGCGCGGTCGGTTCCGCTGGTGGGGTCTCTACACCCAGCGCGAGCAAGGCTACGACGGCACGTTCACCGGTGACGAGAACATCGACCTGCTAGAAGCCAAGTACTTCATGATGCGCATCCGCTGCGACGCGGGCGCACTGAACCTCGAACAGTTCCGCACCCTCGCCGGGATCTCCCAGGAATTCGCTCGCGACACCGCCGACCTGTCGGACCGCGAGAACGTCCAGTACCACTGGATCGAGGTCGAGAACGTCCCCGAGATCTGGCGTCGCATCGAGGCAGTCGGCCTGAAGACCACCGAGGCGTGCGGCGACTGCCCGCGTGTCGTCCTCGGATCTCCTCTCGCCGGCGAAGCCGTGGACGAGGTACTGGACCCGACGTCCGCCATCGACGAGATCGTCGAGCGCTACATCGGCAAGCCCGAGTACTCCAACCTCCCGCGCAAGTTCAAGACGGCCATCTCCGGCCTGCAGGACGTGGTGCACGAGATCAACGACTGCGCCTTCATCGGAGTCAACCACCCCGAGCACGGACCGGGACTGGACCTCTGGGTCGGCGGCGGACTGTCGACCAACCCCATGCTCGCCCAGCGCGTCGGCGTGTGGGTGCCGCTCGAGGACGTGCCGGACGTCTGGGAAGGCGTCGTCTCCATCTTCCGCGACTACGGATACCGCCGCCTGCGCACCAAAGCTCGCCTGAAGTTCCTGATCAAGGACTGGGGAATCGAGAAGTTCCGTCAGGTGCTCGAGGACGAATACCTGCACCGCAAGCTGATCGACGGCCCGGCGCCGGAAAAGCCTGCCCGCCCCCGCGACCACGTCGGCGTCCAGAAACTCAAGAACGGGCTCAACGCAGTCGGCGTCGCGCCGATCGCCGGCCGCATCTCCGGAACGATCATGGCCAAGGTCGCCGACGCAGCCGAGAAGGCCGGATCGGATCGTCTGCGGTTCACTCCCTACCAGAAGCTGATCGTCCTCGACGTCCCCGACGACAAGCTCGAGCAGCTCATCTCGGACCTCGACGCACTCGGACTGCCTGCCCGGCCGTCGCACTGGCGCAAGAACCTGATGGCCTGCAGTGGAATCGAGTTCTGCAAGCTGTCCTTCGCTGAAACTCGTAAGCGCTCACAGGTTCTCGTTCCGGACCTCGAGGCTCGCCTCGAGGACATCAATGCCCAGCTCGACGTACCGGTCACGATCAACATCAACGGCTGCCCCAACTCGTGCGCGCGCTCCCAGATCGCTGACATCGGATTCAAGGGAATGCTCGTCGACGACGGTGCCGGGAATCAGGTCGAGGGATTCCAGGTTCACCTAGGAGGCAGTCTCGGTCTGGACAGTGCGTTCGGCCGGAAGCTGCGCCAGCACAAGGTGAACAGCACCGAACTCGGTGACTACATCGAGCGAGTGGTGCGGAATTTCGTGAAGCACAGAGGCGAAGGCGAGCGGTTCGCTCAGTGGGCCGTGCGAGCAGACGAGGCGGATTTGCGATGACTACCAGACTGGACCTGTCGGTCGATCAGCTGAAATCGATCGCCGAGCGCGGCGCGAGGGAGTTGGACGGCGCCAATGCCGTCGAGCTGCTCGAGTGGACCGAACGAGAGTTCGGCAACGACTACATCGTGGCGTCCAACATGCAGGACGCCGTTCTCGTTCACCTCGCCGCGCAGGTACACCCGAACGTCGACGTCTTGTTCCTCGACACCGGCTACCACTTCGCGGAAACCATCGGCACTCGTGACGCCGTCGAGGCCGTGTACGGCGTCAACGTTATCAATGCGCGCGCCGAACAGACCGTGGCGCAGCAGGATTCGACAGAAGGCAAAGACCTGTTCGCACGCGAACCCAACCGATGCTGCGCACTGCGCAAGGTGGCTCCGCTACGCAAGGAACTCGCCAACTACAGCGCCTGGGTCACCGGTATCCGACGCGTGGAGGCACCTACCCGCGCCAACGCGCCCCTCGTCTCGTTCGACGATGCATTCGGCCTGGTGAAGATCAATCCGATCGCCGCGTGGTCCGACGACGACATGCAGCGCTACATCGACGAACACTCCATCCTCGTCAATCCACTCGTCGACGAGGGATATCCATCGATCGGGTGCGCGCCGTGCACCGTCAAACCTGCCCCCGGCGCCGATCCGCGTAGCGGTCGGTGGGCCGGCAAGGCCAAGACCGAATGTGGGTTGCACGCCTCATGACCGTGAACACAGCAACGGATCGCCCCCGTGTCGACAGCGCGCGCTTCGACACTCTCGACGCACTCGAGTCCGAGGCAATCCACATCTTCCGCGAGGTCGCAGGGGAATTCGAACGCCCGGTGATTCTGTTCTCCGGCGGTAAGGACTCCACGGTCCTGCTGCACCTGGCGATCAAGGCCTTCTGGCCGGCGCCGCTGCCGTTCGCGCTTCTCCACGTGGACACCGGGCACAATCTGCAGGAGGTGCTGGACTTCCGCGACTACGTCGTCGCGAAGTACAACCTGCGCCTGCACGTCGCGAAGGTCGAGGACTACCTCGCCGACGGCCGCCTCACCGAGCGTCCCGACGGCATTCGCAACCCCTTGCAGACCGTTCCCCTGCTCGACGCCATCTCCGAGAACCGCTTCGACGCGGTCTTCGGCGGCGCACGTCGCGACGAAGAGCGCGCTCGCGCGAAGGAACGGATCTTCTCGCTGCGCAACGCATTCGGCCAGTGGGACCCGAAGAAGCAGCGCCCCGAGTTGTGGAACCTCTACAACGGCAAACACTCCCCCGGTGAGCAAGTGCGCGTCTTCCCCCTCAGCAACTTCACCGAACTCGACATCTGGCGCTACATAGCGCGGGACAACGTCGAACTGGCGAGCATCTACTACGCCCATCAGCGCCCGGTCTACCAGCGCGACGGCATGTGGATGACCCCGGGCGTGTGGGGCGGTCCGACGGAAGCCGAAGAGCTGCAGACACTGTCGGTGCGCTACCGCACCGTGGGCGACGGATCCACCACGGGCGCCGTCCTGTCCGACGCCGCGGACAACGAGGCCATCCTCGCGGAGGTGGCCGCGTCCCGCCTCACCGAACGTGGCGCCACCCGAGGCGACGACCGCGTCTCCGAGGCAGCCATGGAAGACCGCAAGCGCGAAGGATACTTCTGAGCATGTCCACATCTGGTTCGCAGCTTCTTCGCCTCGCCACCGCCGGTAGCGTCGACGACGGTAAATCGACACTCGTCGGACGGTTGCTGTACGACACGAAATCGGTGCTGGCAGACCAGATCGACGCCGTCACTCGGGCGTCGGTCGACCGTGGCCTGAGCACACCCGACCTGTCGCTACTGGTGGACGGCCTCCGAGCCGAACGCGAGCAGGGCATCACGATCGACGTCGCGTACCGCTACTTCGCCACGCCTGCACGGTCTTTCGTGCTCGCCGACACTCCCGGCCATGTTCAGTACACACGCAACACGGTGTCCGGTGCGTCGACGGCGCAGTTGGTGATTCTGCTGGTCGACGCCCGCAAAGGTGTCATCACACAAACTCGTCGTCACGCTGCTGTTCTGGCGCTCCTCGGTGTGCCGAAGCTGGTTCTCGCGGTCAACAAGATCGACCTCGTCGAGGATCCGGCTCAGGTGTTCGCGGACATCTCGGCCGAGTTCAACTCGCTCACATCGTCACTCGGATGGGCGTCGGAGGACGTCGTCGAGATTCCGGTGTCCGCGCTGCACGGTGACAACGTCGCGGTCCGGTCGACCAACACTCCGTACTACGACGGCCCCACGCTCATCGAGCACCTCGAATCCGTTCCCGTCGACGCCGAGCCCCATCGCGTCGGCCTGCGGTTCCCGGTGCAGTACGTCATCCGTCCACGGACGGCCGACTTCCCCGATTACCGCGGTTACGCGGGCCAGGTCGCGGCAGGAGCCGTCACCCCCGGGGACGAGGTGGTCGTGTTGCCTTCCGGAACCCGTACCACCGTCGAGCGAATCGACACGGCCGACGGAGAACTAGATTCCGCACACGCAGGGCGCAGCGTCACGCTGATCCTCGCCGACGACGTCGACGTCTCCCGAGGCGACACCATCGTCTCGCCGCAGGACGCTCCCGAGCCGATCGGCGAATTCGACGCCACCGTCTGCTGGCTCGCCGAGAAGCCCCTGCGTCCCGGTGCCCGCCTGCTGCTCAAGCACGGCACACGCACCACCCAGGCCATCGTCGGCACACTCGTCGAGAAGTTCGACGAGCAGAACCTCACGGCCGATCCTTCACCGGAATCGTTGGAGCTGAACGACATCGGACGCATCTCGGTGCGTGTCGCCGAGCCGATCGTCGCCGACGACTATGCCGTCAACCGGCACACGGGAAGCTTCCTGCTCATCGATCCCTCCGGCGGCAACACTCTTGCTGCCGGCCTCGTCGGCGACGCCCTGTCCGCGGTCGAGCTGGGGGAATCGGTACCGGCCTGACATGAGCGTCCTGATCGCCGTCGCCCACGGCAGTCGCGATCCGCGTTCCGCGGAAACCGTTGCTGCTGTGGTCGACGGCGTTCGACTTCGCCGTCCGGATCTGGACGTGCGGGTGGCGTATCTCGATCTGACCGAGCCTGCTGTCGGCACCGTCATCGGTGAGGTTGCGGCCGAGGGACATTCGTCTGCGGTCGTGGTTCCGCTCCTGCTCGGCAGCGCGTTCCATGCGCGCGTCGATCTTCCGGGCATACTCGACGCGGCGCGCGTCCGATACCCGTGGATGACGTTCACTCAGGCCGATGTACTCGGTGACGATTCGCGGCTGGTCGACGTGCTCCGCGCACGCGTACTGGGCACCGGCGTCGACCGTGACGACCCCGACGTCGCCGTTGCCGTCGCCGCCGTCGGATCCTCGGATTCGCTTGCAAATCGACGCACTCGCACGTTGGCGTCACGTCTTCTGGACGGAACCGAATGGTCGGGTGCGCAGGTCTGCTTCGCGACCGGGGTCGAATCCCCGCCTGCCGACGCCGTCGCGCGGCTGACAGCGGCGGGGCCCCGCCGAGTCGTCGTAGCCCCGTGGTTTCTCGCGCCGGGCTTGCTCATCGACAGAGTGTTCGGTGCGTTCGACAACTCGGCCCTACGTGCCGATGTGCTCGGCGACCATCCGCTCGTCGCGGGCGTGGTGTCGTCCAGGTTCGACGAGGCACCGCGATATCAACCGAGAATCGACGAGTCCTCCACCGTCCGCCGGTAGGTGTAGAGCGTGGTGACCGCGCAGACGACGGTGGCGGCGATCAGCACCTGAGGGCCGGTGATGGCCAGGCTCATGATTCCGCCGACGAGAGCGCCGAGACTGAACGCTGCGTAGAGCAGGAAGTATTCGAGCCAGTCCTTGACCGATCCGCCGCTGATGTGACGCTCGATCCCCTGCCCCATCTTCACCAATGTTCCGGTGACGTAACTCAGCGGGATCGACACTTCACCATTCTTCACGAACGACGTGTTGAGCGCGCCCATTGCGAAGGAGATGAACAGGATCGGCACGAACTGCACCTGCGGAGCGCTCCATCCGCTCATCACGACGTCGACCACGGATGCGATCGCCAACGCGATGGTGGTGAGTACGGTTGCGCCGTGTGGATGATCGCGCCAGACGTGGCGCCGACACAGCGACGCGATGACGACGCCTGCGACGAACGTCAGGATCAGCAGAATCGCTGCAGCGGCCATGGCGTTCTCACCTCGGAAGAATCCGACCGCGCCGCGCTCGGTGTTTCCCGTCATGAACGTCACGAAGTATCCACCGGTGTTGGTGAACGCTGCGGCACCGACCAACCCGGCGAGGCCGGCGAGCACCCAGGACAGTCGGGCGTGAGAGCTGAACATTTCTCGCATGTACCCCGACGGTAGCGGGGCCTATCCCGAGGTTCCCGGTGGAATTCGTCACGGTGGGCGTAGCGGTGCGACCACGTCACGTGGAGATGCGATTATCACGGACTGCCGTTACAGTCCCGGCGCGCGTGCGCCGGGACCGTGACGCCATGGAGCCGAAATCCGTTGCTGCTAGCTGGAAGTGGCACTCTCCAGCGGATCCGTCTGCACGGCATCACCCGTCGGCGCGATCTCCGGGATCCTCGTCGCTCTGGCGTACACGGTTTCGCCGGGGTTCAGCTGCAGCGCTTCACTGTCGCCGCGGGTGATCTGCGCCGCGAACAATTCTCCGGTGGCCGCGTTCTGGAGTTCGACCTTCACCTCGAACCCGAGATGCACGACACGCTGGACGACGGCGCGCGTGACGCCTGCGGATTCGGCGGTCCCGTTCTCCTGAGCGAGAGCCAGCGACGGGTCTCGGCCGACCCGGATGTCGTGCGGGCGAACCAATTGACCGTTGAGCTTGGCAACCTGCCCGAGGAACGACATGACGAAATCGTTGCCCGGACGGTCGTAGAGATCCTCGGGCGAACCGACCTGTTCTATGCGCCCCTTGTTGAGAACGGCGATCCGGTCGGCGACGTCGAGCGCCTCTTCCTGATCGTGCGTCACCAGGACGGTGGTGACGTGCACTTCGTCGTGCAGCCGCCGCAGCCACGTGCGCAGGTCCTCACGGACCTTCGCGTCGAGTGCACCGAAGGGCTCGTCGAGAAGCAGGACCTGAGGGTCGACGGCAAGGGCCCGTGCCAATGCCATGCGCTGGCGTTGACCACCGGACAGCTGTGCAGGGAACCGAGTCTGGAAACCCGCCAGTCCGACGATCTCGAGCAAGTCGTCGACCTTGCGTTTGATCTCGTCCTTGGGACGCTTCCTGATCTTCAGACCGAACGCGACGTTGTCCCGGACGCTGAGGTGCTTGAACGCGGCGTAGTGCTGGAAGACGAACCCGATCTCGCGCTTCTGGGGGCTGATCCACGTCACGTCCTGCCCACCGAGTACGACCTGGCCGGAGTCCAACTGTTCCAGACCGGCAATCGATCTCAGGAGCGTCGACTTGCCGGAACCGCTCGGCCCGAGCAGCGCGGTCAACGAACCCTTGGGGATGTCGATGCTGACGTTGTCGAGGGCCGCGAAGTCGCCGTAGTGCTTGTTGGCACCGATGACGGAGATCTCGATGTCGTCCGATTTCTGTACGGTCATTACTTCGTCCTCTTCTTGTCGAGGGTCGTCATCAGCAACAGCACGATGACGGCGATTGCCATGAGGAGAGTCGATGCCGCATAGGCGCCCTGCTGGTTGAAGTCCTCGTACCTCGAATGAACCAACAGCGTCAGGGTCTGCGAGATGCCGGGAAGGTTGGTGGACACCATGATCACAGCACCGAACTCACCGAGCGAACGTGCGACGGTCAACACGATCCCGTAGGTAAGACCCCAACGAATGGCGGGCAGGGTGATGCGCCAGAACGTCTGCAACGACGACGCGCCCAACGTCGACGCGGCTTCTTCCTGCTCCTCGCCGATCTCGTACAGAACCGGCTCCACCTCGCGAACCACGAACGGCAGCGTCACGAAGATGGTCGCGATGACCATGCCTGGAAGCGCGAAGATGACCGTGAAACCCAGGGTTTCGAGTCCACCGAACCAACCGTTCGCACCCCACAACAGGATCAGTGCCACACCGATGACGACGGGTGACACCGCGAACGGAAGGTCGACAATCGCTTCGAGCACGCCTTTGCCGCGGAACCGACCGCGAACCAGAGCGAGCGCGGTGATGACACCGAAGACCACGTTCACCGGCACGACGATCGCCACGATCAGCAGCGACAGCTGCAAGGCGGATTGCGCTGCCGGAGTGGTGATCAACCCCCAGAACTCGAGGAAGCCGTTCTCGAACGTGCGGTACAGAATGGCACCGAGCGGGAACAGCACGAGGGCAGCGAGATACAGCAACGCAATCGACCGGAGCGACAGCTTGACCGGTAATCCGATCCTCATCGAATCTGCTCCTCACGACGTGCCAGGCGATTGCCGACGATGCGCAGGACGAACAGAACCACGAACGCGAAAGCAAGCAACACGACCGAGATCGCGGCGGCGTCGACGGTCTGGTCGTACTCGATCAACTCGCGAATGTACTGCGAGGCGATCTGCGTGTCGCCCGGAATGTTGCCACCGATCAGCACGACCGAGCCGAATTCACCGATGGCCCTAGCGAAGGCGAGTCCGGTTCCGGTCAGCACGGACGGGAGCAGAACCGGCAGAATGATCGACCTGAAGATCGTCCAGTTGTTCGCGCCCAACGACGCCGCAGCTTCCTCGACCTCTTGATCCAACTCGATCAACACGGGCTGCACGGCACGAACCACGAACGGCAGGGTGACGAACAGCAGTGCGACGACCACTGCGGGCTTGGTCGCGTTGAACACCAGGCCGATCGGGCTCGCCGGCCCGTACAGCGACAGCAGAACGAGACTCGCCACGATTGTCGGCAGCGCGAACGGGAGATCGATCAACGCGTTCACGAACCGCTTGCCGGGGAACTCGTCACGAACGAGGACCCACGCGATGAGAGTCCCGAGCACCATGTTCACCACCGCCGCAGCGACCGAGACGATCAGGGTCACCTCGAACGTCGCAATCGCGCGAGGTGCCGTGACCGCATCCCAGAAGCCGACGATGCCGTCGTCGAACGATTTCACGGTGAGCGCGGCGAGCGGCAGCAGCACGATGATGCTGAGCCACAACACCGCGACCCCGAGGCCGAGGGGTCCGACGGACCCCGGGCCACGAAACTTTCTGCCCCTACGTGGCGCGGGGTCGGTACGCGTCGTCGACATGGTGGTTATTTGGTGTTCTCTTTGTAGATCGTCGTGATTGCGCCGGTGTCACCGAAGAGTTCGGCGTCCACGACGTCCCAGCCGCCGAGATCGTCGATGGTACGCAGGTTCTGCGGGGTGAAGAACTTGTCCGAGAACTCGGCGGCGATCTCCGGGTTGGTCGGGCGGAAGCCGGACTCGGCCCAGATGCGCTGGCCCTCGTCGGTGTAGATGAAGTCGTTGAGGGCGTTGGCCTTCTCCAGCTGTGAGCTCGAGTTCACGACGGCGACCGGGTTGTCGATTCGGAAGGTGTCGGCCACATCGACGTGCTCGACGGGCTGGCCCTGCTCCTCGATCAGCAGCGCTTCGTTCTCGTAGCTCAGCAACACGTCACCCTGTCCCTGCAGGAACGCCTCCGTGGCGGCGCGGCCCGATTCCGGCTGCACCGGGAAGTGTCCGGACACGAGCTGCTGGACGTAGTCGAGACCTGCCTGCTTGTCCCGACCGCCGTTGCTCTTGGCTGCGTACGGCGCCAGAAGGTTCCACTTGGCCGAACCGGAGCTGAGCGGGCTCGGGCTGATCACCTGAACGTCCGGCTTCAGCAGATCGTCCCAGGTCTGAATGTTCTTGGGGTTGCCCTCGCGCACCACCAGGGTCACGACCGAGCCGAAAGGCACACCGCCGTAAGCGTTCTCGTTCCAGTTCTCGTCGACCTTGCCGGCCTTCACGAGGCGCGTGACATCCGGCTCGACGGAGAAGTTCACGATGTCCGCCGGAGCACCGTCGGCAACCTTGCGAGACTGGTTGCCCGACGCACCGTAATCGGCGTTGATGGCGGTGTCCGTGCCGCCCTCGGTGGCTTCGAACGCAGGCCCGATGGCATCCCACCCGTTCTTAGGCACCGCGTATCCGACGAGCGTCAGTGTCGAACCGCTGCTCGACCCGCCTTCGGCTCCGACGGTATCGCTCGATCCTCCGCCGCATGCGGCGAGAACAAGCGTTCCCACGGCAGCGAAAGTGGTGAGCAGGTATCGAGAGTTGAGCCTCATCGAGAAGTGCCTTTCATCGAATGTGAATCTGATTGGTCGTTGACGAGATCCGTAGAACAATCGAAGACCGCGCCCACCTGCGTCGCTCTTACCCAGCCGATGGCACGGTGAAGCGTCCGGGGCGCACGCACGAGGAATCCGAGACCTCGTAGCGCACATTTGTCAGGCGCAGGAAGGTAAGGTCCGGTCAGGCGGGCGAATCAGGACGCGGATCGACAACAGTCGATATCCGCGACTGCAAGCATGCCGACCGCGATCAACGCCAGTTCATGGCGGACCCGGTACTCGGCAGCGGCAGACACGGACAGAAATCTAGCAGAGGAACCCGGCGGACTCTAATTGCGCGGGTACGCGTGCGATCACCTGGTCAGAAACCATGCCAGAACGACGAGTACGAGCAGTGCGATCAGGGCCAGCGTGACCCTCGACTTCGGCATCAATGACCTTCCGCAACGGGCGACTCGGACGCATCCTTCTCGGCACGCGCGTCACGTCCGAGGGCATGGAGTACAGCAGCCAGAACTCGATCGAACACCCGAGCCGATCCCAGCGCAGCCGGAACTAAAACGAGCAGGACGACGAGCGACTGCGGCACGAACGGCAGCCCGGTGATCCACAGCTCGATCCCGTCCCACCACGTTGCCACTGCATGCACGAACCTCAGCCTAGAGGGCACGTGCGCCACGCCGAAAATCGCCACCGGTGGACGCCGGGCACCGGTGGCGTCGATGATTGAGCGATGACGGCCTTCGACGAACGTTCCACCGTGGTGCCCGTGCCCGACGATTCGATTCCCCGACCAGGCTCTCCCGACGGCGACGGCCTTGACCCGCAGGGAGTGTTGTCGAGTACCGAAGCGCCGGTGTCGACCATCACCACCGGCCGAAGCGCATTTCCTCCGATCGATGATTACGCGTTTCTCTCCGACTGCGAGACAACGTGCCTGATCGCCCGCAACGGCTCCGTCGAGTGGATGTGCGTTCCCCGTCCCGACTCCCCCAGCATTTTCGGTGCCGTTCTCGATCGGAGTGCCGGACACTTCCGCGTCGGCCCCTACGGCCAATCGGTTCCCGCCGCGCGCCGCTACCTGCCCGGTGGACTGATCGTCGAGACCACGTGGCAGACCGAGACGGGCTGGCTCGTCGTCCGTGATGCATTGGTGATGGGGCCCTGGCACAACACCGATCAACGCTCACGAACACACAAGCGGGCCCCGTCGGACTGGGATGCGGAACACATTCTGCTGCGCACCGTCAAGTGTGTCAGCGGCACCGTCGAACTCGAGATGAGTTGCGAGCCGGCGTTCGACTACCACCGCGCGCCCGCCCGCTGGGAGTACACGGGAAAGGTGTACGAGGAGGCGACGGCGACGTGCGAGGCCAGCTCGGTCGGTGACCAACCGACGTTGAAGCTCACCACCAACCTCCGGATCGGCATCGAGGGTCGCGAGGCGCGCGCACGCACCCGAATGACCGAGGGCGACAACATCTTCGTGGCACTGTCCTGGTCGGATCTGCCCGCACCGCAGACGTTCGAGGAAGCGGCGGACAAGATGTGGCGCACGTCCGAGTGCTGGCGCCAGTGGATCACCATCGGCCGCTTCCCCGATCACCCGTGGCGCGGCTACCTGCAGCGCAGCGCGCTCGCCCTGAAGGGGTTGACGTACGCACCCACCGGCGCCCTGCTGGCGGCGTCGACGACGTCGTTGCCGGAGACTCCTGGAGGAGAACGCAACTGGGACTATCGCTATGCGTGGGTACGCGATTCGACGTTCGCCCTGTGGGGGCTCTACACCCTCGGACTCGACCGTGAGGCGAACGACTTCTTCTCGTTCATGTCCGACGTGTCGATGACCGAGGACGGCAAAGCCAATCCGCTGCAGGTGATGTACGGCATCGGCGGCGAGAAGACGCTGGAGGAAAGCGAGCTGTCCCACCTGTCCGGGTACGACGGCGCAAAGCCGGTCCGAATCGGCAACGGTGCCTACAACCAGGAGCAGCACGACATCTGGGGCACCATGCTGGATTCGGTGTACCTGCACGTCAAGTCACGCGAACACGTTCCGGAGTCTCTGTGGCCGCTGCTCAAGCGTCAGGTCGAGGAGGCCATCGCCAACTGGCGGAAACCGGACCGCGGCATCTGGGAGGTGCGCGGCGAGCCGCAGCACTTCACCTCGTCGAAGGTGATGTGTTGGGTGGCGCTCGATCGGGGCGCGAAGCTCGCGTCCATTCACGGCGAGACCGACTACGCGGACCAGTGGAACGAGATCGCCGACGAGATCAAGGCCGACATTCTCGAACACGGCGTCGACGACCGCGGTGTGCTGACGCAGCGGTACGGACACGAGTCGCTCGATGCCTCCCTGCTGCTGGTTCCGCTGCTTCGCTTCCTCCCCGCGGACGATCATCGCGTGCGGGCAACGGTCCTGGCGATCGCCGACGAACTGACCGTCGACGGCTTGGTCCTGCGGTACATGGTGGACACCACCGACGACGGTCTGGAGGGCGAGGAGGGAACGTTCACCATCTGCTCGTTCTGGCTCGTGTCCGCGCTCGTCGAGATCGGTGAGCTCGCGCGCGCGAAGCACCTGTGCGAACGGTTGTTGGGGTACGCCAGCCCGCTCAAGCTCTACGCGGAGGAAATCGACGCGAGGTCGGGACGGCACCTGGGCAACTTCCCGCAGGCATTCACTCACCTGGCGCTGATCAACGCGGTCGTCCACGTGATCCGCGCGGAGGAAGCCCAGGCCGCCGGCCACTTCCAGCCGGCACACACCAACTGACGTGAGTGGAAATGTAGGCCCAGGCCTACATTTTCCACCCACAACGACAGTGGTCGACTCACTGCAACTGGGTCGCCCATTCCGCCATCAGGTCCGTCGCCGACGCCGCGCGTGCGCGTCGGTGACCGGTTCCGGCCCACATCGACAGCGCCGACGGGTCCCCGGCTGCACCGGACTTCGCGCGCATCGGAGCGGTCAGGTAGTGCAGGTCCGGGTACGCGAGCGGGGCGTCACCGGAGTGATCTCGCATGAACTCGTTGACGATTCCGCGCGCGGGGCGTCCCGAGAATGCCCGGGTCACGGCGGTCTCTTCGGTGGCGGTCAGCTGCTCTCGGTGGACCGGTCGCGTTCCCGCTTCGGCCGTGTTCAGAAACGCCGTGCCCAGCTGAGCAGCGTGCGCCGCTCCGGATTTCAACAGCGGTGCAACGTCGTTGCCGTCCATCAGGCCGCCCGCAGCGATACGAGGCAGAGCGGACGCCCGCCGCACCACCTCGAGCAGCTCCGCCAACGGTTCCTCCGGAGCCGAGCCGTCGAAGCTTCCGCGGTGTCCACCGGCCTCGGGACCTTGGACGATCAGCGCGTCGACGCCGTTGGCCTCGGCTTCCTCGGCTTCGCGTGCGGAGGTCACCGTGCACCACACTTCGGTGCCGACCTCGTGGAGAGCGGCAACTTCCGCCGCGCCGAAAGTCCCGAACGTACTCGACACGAGTGGAACCGGATTCTGCACCAGCCAGCGGAACTTCTCCGGGTAGAAATCGTCACGCCTGGTCAGTTCACCGCGTGGAGCGTCGTACTTCTCCAGCCACGGTGCGATTCGATCGGCGTACGCGTCGACATCAGCACCGGAGGGGTCGTCGGGAAGGAACAGGTTGACGCCGAACAGGACCTCTCGCAGCGAATCCACCTTCGCCGCGAAAGCATCCAGGTCGAGCAGTGCGCCGGCCAGCATGCCGAGGCCTCCGGCCCGCGAGACCGCGGCAGCCAGCTCAGGAGTGGACGGTCCGCCTGCCATCGGCGCACTGATGATCGGAATGGTCAGTTCGTTCAGGAGTCTCGTCGTCACACTCCGTGAAACTACTCCGTGACTATTTCTTGGGCTTGTCCGCCGACGACTCCGAGGACAGTGCAGCGACGAATGCTTCCTGCGGCACGTCCACGCGACCGATCGTCTTCATGCGCTTCTTGCCTTCCTTCTGCTTCTCGAGCAGTTTGCGCTTACGGCTGATGTCACCGCCGTAGCACTTGGCGAGAACGTCCTTACGGATCGCTCGAATGTTCTCACGGGCAATGATTCTGGATCCGATCGCAGCCTGGATGGGCACCTCGAACTGCTGACGAGGAATCAGTTCCTTGAGTTTGGTCGTCATCTTGTTGCCGTACGCGGCTGCGGCGTCCTTGTGCACGATCGCCGAGAACGCGTCGACGGCCTCGCCCTGCAGCAGGATGTCGACCTTGACGAGCGCCGCACTCTGCTCGCCGACCTCCTCGTAGTCGAGGCTGGCGTAGCCGCGGGTGCGCGACTTCAGGATGTCGAAGAAGTCGAAGATGATCTCGGCCATGGGGATGGTGTAGCGGAGCTCGACACGCGTTTCGGACAGGTAGTCCATGCCGCCGAGCTCGCCACGCCTCCCCTGGCACAGTTCCATGATGGATCCGATGAACTCGCTCGGGGAGATGATGGTGCACTTGACCATCGGCTCGAACACGTCGCGTGTCTTGCCTTCCGGCCAGTACGACGGGTTGGTCACGATGTGCTCGGCGCCGTCTTCCATCTCCACTCGGTACACCACGTTGGGTGAGGTGGAGATCAGGTCCAGGTTGAACTCCCGCTCGAGACGCTCGCGGGTGATCTCCATGTGCAGCAGACCGAGGAAGCCGCAACGGAAACCGAAGCCGAGCGCCACGGACGTCTCGGGCTCGTAGGTCAGTGCTGCGTCGTTCAGCTGCAGCTTTTCGAGTGCATCGCGCAGGTCCGGATAGTCGGACCCGTCGAGGGGATAGAGCCCGGAGTACACCATCGGCCGCGGCTCGCGGTATCCGGTCAGAGGTTCCGTCGCGCCCTTGCGTGCCGTGGTGACGGTGTCACCGACCTTCGACTGACGCACATCCTTGACGCCCGTGATGAGGTACCCCACCTCGCCGACGCCCAGGCCCTTGGTCGCCTTCGGATCCGGCGACACGATGCCGACCTCGAGAAGCTCGTGTGTCGACCCCGTCGACATCATCGTGACCTTCTCACGAGGATTCAACGCACCATCGACGACACGAACATAGGTCACGACGCCGCGGTACGTGTCGTAGACGGAGTCGAAGATCATCGCGCGGGCCGGGCCGTCGGCGTCACCGACGGGAGCAGGCACCTGCTTGACGACCTCGTTCAGCAACTCCTCGACACCGACACCCGTTTTGCCCGACACGCGCAGGACGTCGTCCGGCTCGCAGCCGATGATGTGAGCGATCTCCGCGGCATAGCGATCCGGATCGGCAGCAGGCAGGTCGATCTTGTTGAGCACAGGAATGATCGTCAGCTCTTTGTCGAGCGCCAGGTACAGGTTCGCGAGCGTCTGAGCCTCGATACCCTGCGCTGCGTCGACGAGCAGAACAGCACCCTCACACGCCTCGAGAGCACGAGACACCTCGTACGTGAAGTCGACGTGACCAGGTGTGTCGATCAGGTGGAGAACGAACTCTTCACCATCGACGACCCACGGCAGGCGCACGTTCTGCGCCTTGATCGTGATGCCACGTTCACGCTCGATGTCCATGCGGTCGAGGTACTGAGCACGCATCGACCGATCGTCGACGACGCCCGTGAGCTGCAGCATCCGGTCAGCCAGCGTCGACTTGCCGTGGTCGATGTGGGCAATGATGCAGAAGTTCCTGATCCGTGCGGGGTCAGTGAACGTCGTGTCGGCGAAGCTGGGCACTCGTATCCTTTGCTGGCGCTTGCAAGAGAGAACCCGACTATCGTCCCACAGGCCCATTCCACAGCCTCCACTCCCGCCTGCCCCACCAAGGTCGTTCCGCAGGCTCCACTCCCACCCCCCCCACCAAGGTCGTTCCGCAGGCCCCACCCCCACCCGCCCCACCAAGGTCGTTCCGCAGGCTCCACTCCCACCCGCCCCACCAAGGTCGTTCCGCAGGCTCCACTCCCACCCGCCCCACCAAGGTCGTTCCGCAGGCTCCACTCCCGCCCGCCCATGTCCTGGCTCGACGGGTTCCGCGGGCCGGGTCGCTAAACTCGACGCTCATGGCGGGCAACTGGAGCAAATTGGGCAAGCAACTCGGGAAAATTGCGCTACGGGAGGGCCCGAGACTGTTTCGCCAATTGCAGAATTCCGGCGCCCTGCAGAAGGGCAAGGACGCGATTGCCGGGAACTCGTCGCCGGCACCCGGCCCCACGCCGGGTCGCCCGGTGGCGTCGAAGACCGTTCCGACGGCCCATCGAGCGCGTCGGGTCGAGTACTCCCCCGATCTCGACGGCAAGGCCGATCCCGGTGAGATCGTGTGGACGTGGGTCACGTACGAGGAGGATGCGAGTCAGGGCAAGGACCGCCCGGTGCTCGTCGTCGGCCGTGACGGACAGACCCTTCTCGGGTTGATGCTGTCCAGCCAGGACAAGCGCGACGGTGACCCGGATTGGGTGTCGATCGGGTCGGGGTCGTGGGATGCGGAAGGTCGGCCGAGTTGGATCAAGCTCGACCGTGTTCTCGACGTGCCGGAGAGCGGTATCCGGCGTGAGGGCGCCATCCTGGCCAAGGGAAAGTTCGACGCCGTCGCCGCCCGTCTGCGTAAGGATTACAGCTGGTCCTGACCGGCACGGTCAGGAGTCGAGCCTGTCGTACCGTCCGAACACTCCGCGGTACATCAGCGCGCCGAGCGCGCCGCCGATCAGAGGGAACACGATGAACACCCAGAGCTGACCGAGTGCGCCCGGTTGCCAGGGTGCGACGGCCAGGCTGCGAGCCGGGTTCACCGATGTGTTGTCGATCGGGATCGACACGAGGTGGATCACGACGAGAGTGAACCCGATCGACACTCCGGCGAGCGGAACATCGGAGATCTGATCGGTCGACGCGAGAACGACGAACACCAGCAGCGCCGTCAGCAGCACTTCGACGAGGATGGCCGCGCCGATGCCGTATCCGTTCTCGAGGATGCCTCCGAGGGGTCCCTCGATCGCCGACGGGCTGTGCGGGCCCCACCCGTTGGCGCCGAGACCGTTCACCGCACGGTCGTAGGAGGGCAGGCTGTTCGCGACAGCGAACAGCACGGCACCCGCGATCAGGGCGCCCACGATCTGCGCGACGATGTAGAGCGCCGCGGCCTTCGCAGTCAGCTTGCCCAGCAACGCCTGTCCGACGGTCACCGCCGGGTTGACGTGGCATCCCGATATCGGCCCGATCGCGTAGACCAGGAAGAGCAGCGTCAGGCCGAAGGCCAACGCCACACCGAGATTACCGACCTTGTCGCCGGCGAACACCGCCGTCCCGACGGCGGTGAACACGAGGACGAACGTGCCTATCGCCTCGGCCACGCATTTCTTCGTGTCCGAGATGACTTCCGGTTCGACGTACTCCTGTGCGGTCGACATTGCCCACCCCTGCTCGATAGGACTTCCCACCCTGCCGAGCAGTACGTTACGCCAGCCTTGTGATCTCCACCACAACATCGAGGGCAGTGGATCCGCCCCCCGAGAAGATGCCCTTCAGTGGTGGCACGTCGGCGTAGTCACGACCGAGACCGACCGAGACGTGTTGCTCGTTGACGGCGATGGCATTGGTGGGGTCGTATCCCCACCAGGCACCGGTCCACGCTTCGATCCAGGCGTGAGACTGCCCTTCCACCGACGCACCGATGACGGCGTCCTTCTTGGGGTGCAGGTAGCCGGAGACGTAGCGGCTGGGAATCCCGAGGCTACGCAACAGGAGCAGCGTCAGGTGCGCGTAATCCTGGCAGACGCCTTTCTTCTCCGACCAGGCCTCGACCGCCGAGGTGTGTACGCCCGTGGTTCCCGGAACGTAGGACATCTCCTGGTTCACCCAGTTCGCGATCTCCACGACCGACTCCTGAGGCGGCAGCCCCTTGGAGAGCTTTTTCGCGATCGCCGCGAGCTGCCGATTCTTGGGAACGTAGACGGTGTTGTCGAGCACTTCGTTGAAGCGGTCGATCACGGGCTCGCTCGCGAGTTCCTCCCACGACGCGTTCTCCTCCGGCGCCAGGAACGGATCGGTTTCGACGACGGACGACCCCGTCACTTCCAGTTCCGTGTGCGGTGCGTGCAGATCGAAGGCGGTCACCGCCGTACCCCAGTAGTCGGTGTACCGGTAACTTCTGGTCACCGGATTGGTCTCGACCCGATTCAGAATGACGTTCTGGCGGTTGTCACTTCGCGGTGTCAGGCGCGCCTCGTTGTAGGACGACGTCACCGGAGCGTCGTATTGATAGCCCGTGGTGTGGACAACGCGCATACGCCAGCTCACAGTTCACCTTCCAATTGATCCTCGTACGTTCCCGACCCCGCATCCGTCCACGCGACCCAGGGCGCCGCGTGGAAGTACTGCTTCGAAATGGCCTCGCCCAACTCTCGGCACGTCTCCTGCAACGCCAGCAACCTGTCCTGCAGATCGTCCAACAGCGCTCCGGGACGGAGGAATTCGAGCTCACTACGCGCGCGGCCCAGTAGACGCTGCGCTTCGGCGCGCGCACCGACGCGGCTGTTCGGCTGATGGTCGAGCTGATCCAACGAGCGTTCCGCTTCGCTCAGCGCATAGAACACCGAACGCGGGAAAAGCCGGTCCAACAACATGAATTCGAGGACTCGCTGCGCGTCGAGCGCGCCGCGGTACGTGCGGAGGTACGTGTCGTGCGCGCCGGCCGCACGGAGCACGGTCACCCACGCCGGCGACGACGGCCGATCACCGGCACGCGAGAGCAGCAGACGCACCACCATGTCGACGCGCTCCACCGACCGACCGAGGATGAGGAAGCGATATCCGTCGTCGTGGCTCAGCGTGGAATCGGCGAGCCCGGCGAACATCGCCGCTCGCTCCTCGATGTAACTGAAGAACTCGTGTGGTCCGGTGCGCTTCGACGCCCGGATGCGATCACCCAGTCCGTTGTAGGTGGTGTTGAGGCACTCCCACATCTCGGTGGACGTCACTTCCCTTGCGCCGCGGGCGTTTTCGCGAGCACCCGACAGGGAGTCGACGATCGAGCCGCGCCCTTCGCGGCTGAACGCGACCACCTCGGTCAACGACCATACGTCGAGCGACACGTCGGGTTCGTGCTGAAACCCCAGGACGCGCAGTAGAACACGCGAGATGTGATCGGGGTCGACCGTCGCGTCCTCGAGAAGCTGATGGACCGTGACGTCCAGGATTCGGGCCGTGTCGTCCGCCCGCTCGACGTACCGCCCGATCCAGTAGAGCGACTCTGCGTTACGCGCGAGCATCTAGCGTCCACCACCGTTCGAAAGCTGTTGTTGCTGCTGTTGTTGCTGTTGCTGTTGCTGGTCCATCGTCAACTCCGGGCCCTGTTCGGCCCGAGGAGCCTCGGGCGGTTCGCTGACGATCTCCTCGCCGGCGAGTTCCTGCTCTTCCTGCGATGTTCGAGTTGCCAGAACCCAGGTGTCCTTGCTGCCGCCGCCCTGGCTGGAGTTGACCACGAGCGAGCCTTCGGGGAGAGCGACCCGCGTGAGTCCTCCCGGCAGCACCCAGACGTCGTCTCCGTCGTTGACCGCGAACGGCCGCAGATCGACGTGGCGAGGAACCAACCTTCCGCCGATCTTCGTCGGGACCGTGGACAACTGGACGACGGGTTGCGCGATCCAGCCGCGAGGATCCGCTCGGATCTTCTTGCTGATGGTCGACAGTTCCTTGGGCGACGCGTCGGGACCGAAGACTATTCCGTACCCGCCTGATCCTTCGACCGGTTTGATGACCAGTTCGTCCACCCGGTCCAGCACTTCCTCGCACTCGTCGTCGAGCCAGCACCGGAACGTGTCGACGTTCGCGAGAAGCGGCTTCTCGCCCAGGTAGTAGTCGATGATCGTCGGGACGTACGTGTACACCAGCTTGTCGTCGCCGACGCCGTTGCCGACGGCACTCGAGATGACGACGTTGCCTGCGCGGGCGGCGTTGACCAGTCCGGCGACGCCCAGGACCGAGTCCGGACGGAACTGCATCGGATCCAGGTAGTCGTCGTCGATGCGGCGGTAGATGACGTCGACCTGGCGCTCACCCTCCGTCGTACGCATGTAGACGACGTTGTCGCGGCAGAACAAGTCGCGGCCCTCGACCAGTTCGACACCCATGAGACGGGCGAGCAGCGAGTGCTCGAAGTACGCGGAGTTCGCGACACCCGGCGTGAGGACGACCACTGTCGGGTCGGCTTCGTTGAGCGCTGCGGAGGCGCGTAGCGCTCGGAGCAGATGCGAGGCGTAGTCACCGACGGCGCGCACGCGGTGCGTGGCGAAGAGATCGGGGAACACCCGCGCCATGGTGCGGCGATTCTCCATGACGTAGGACACACCGGAGGGCGACCTCAGGTTGTCCTCCAATACGCGGAAGGTGCCCTGGGCGTCGCGAATCAAGTCGATACCGGCGACGTGAATGCGTACGCCGTTGGGCGGGACGATGCCCACTGCCTCACGGTGGAAGTGCTCACAGGAGGTGACCAGACGCTTCGGTACGACGCCGTCGCGCAGGATCTCCTGGTCTCCGTAGATGTCGGCCAGGAACATCTCCAGCGCCCGGACGCGCTGCTTGATGCCACGTTCGAGGCGCGACCACTCGCCTGCGGCGATGACGCGCGGAACCTGGTCGAGGGGGAAGGGGCGTTCCTGTCCCGAGAGGGAGAACGTGATGCCCTGGTCGACGAACGCGCGACCGAGTGCATCGGAGCGCGCGTCGAGGTCCGCTGAGCTCGACGGTTCGAGTGCGGTGTGAATGCCCTTGTAGGGAGTTCGGGTCTTGCCGTCCGGGTCGAACATCTCGTCGAAGGCCAAACCGTATTTTCCTACGTCGGAGTAGCCACCGAAGACGCCGTCCACTTCCGGTTTCTCGCGAGCTGCCGACTTGGATTTGCTTGGCTTGGCCTTGTCTTGGGCAGTGGCTGCAGATCGCGGGCTCATCTCGGCAATGTTGCTACAGAGGCAGGAGATAAGCGCGCCGGACGCGTTAATTTCTGGAAACGCACAACACTTAGGCTGTCAACACGGAGGCCGAATTGGGTTCTGCCGTCGGTGCTGGTATTCTCGATCTTCGGCGCTGGGCTTCACAGCTCGGCAGCAGACTTCGGGCATTCCAGCATGGACCGCCCTGACCGGAATACCGACGAAGACAGAAGGATTTTACGCGTGGCCAACATCAAGTCCCAGAAGAAGCGGATTCTCACCAACGAGCGCAACCGTCTGCGCAACCAGTCGGTGAAGTCCTCGCTGCGGACGATCATTCGCTCCTTCCGCGCCGCTGAGGCCGAGGGCGACAAGGACAAGGCTTCCGCCATCCTCGTCAGCGCAGGTCGCCAGCTGGACAAGGCAGCCAGCAAGGGTGTCATCCACAAGAACCAGGCAGCCAACAAGAAGTCGGCTCTGGCTCTGGCAGTCAACAAGCTCTGATTTTCTCGTCGAAAGAACCCGCTCGGTCTTCACCGAGCGGGTTTTTCGCGTTCGCGTGACTCTTACCGCGCACTGAGTGTGGCTACCTCCGACACTGCGCTCTCCACTGCGTAATCCGCGTCGGCTGCCTGGCCTTTCACGTCGGCGTTGAGCTTCGACACCACCTGGAGTGCATGCCCGATGGACGCACCGGTCCAGCCGCGTGCTTGTGCTTGCGCCTTCTTGATCTTCCACGGCGGCATCCCCAGTTCCCCTGCCATCTTGAACGGGTCATCTCGACCTGCCGACCCGACGAGTGCAATGGTTCGAACGGCATCGGCCAGCGCGTCGGCCAACAGAACATGGGGCACGCCGCGATGCATGGCCCACCTCAACGCCTCGAGGGCGCCGGGAACGTCTCCGCCGACGGCTTTCTCTGCGACGTCGAACCCGGATACCTCGGCCTTGCCCGAGTAGTAGCGGCGGACCGCGTCGACGTCGACCTTGCCCGCGGTGTCCGCGATGAGCTGCGAGCACGCGGCCGCGAGTTCACGAAGGTCGGAACCGACGGCCTCCACGACCGCGTCCACGACATCCTGGTTCACCCGTACCTGGGCCGTGCCGAACTCGCGCTTCACGAAATCCGACCTCTCCGAGGCCTTGGTCAGCTTTGCGCATTCGTGGACGACGGCACCGGACTTCTGCAGCGACCCGACCATCGCCTTGGCCCTGCCGCCGCCGGAGTGCATGATCACCAGGACGGCGCCTTCGGGCGGATCGGCCGCCGCATCCAGGACCAGCGCGACGGCATCCTTGCCTGCCTCGGCGGCTGCTTCGAGCACGACCACGCGGTCCTCGGCGAACAGCGACGGGCTGAGAAGTTCGGCAAGTTCCGGTCCACTTGCGTCACCCGCCCGCAGCTTGGTGACGGGAACATCGTCCCCCTCGGGGGCGGACTTCTTGACCGACGAGACGATCGACGCCACTGCCCGGTCCATGAGCAGTTCCTCGTCGCCGAGAACGAGATGCAGAGGTTCCACCGGGCTGTTCGCATTCACACCGACGATCGTGCCATGTGGGTCCGACGCAGTTCACCTCCACCTGCCGCGACGGGGGTTCCGTCTTCACACCGACCAGACGATCCACAGGATCGACGCCGCAGCCCCCACTCCCCCGATCACCCACCGCATGAATCGAATCCTCAGAGAGCAGACGATTGCGGCCGTCGCGGCCACGACGACCGCCACACCCCCTGCGCCGCTGGGAGTTCCGATGCTCGTGCCAGGGACGGATCCCGCGCGTCCGGCAACCAGGATCAACCACGCCAGCGGCGCGTCGGTGAGTCTCAATACCAGGGACGCCGGTCCCGAGGCCCACGGCGCCAATGCGGCACCGACGACGCCGACGACGGTGATCGGCGCCACGACGGGTGCGACGGCCATGTTCGCGGCGATTCCGACGACCGACAGGGTTCCGGACATGCCCGCGACGATCGGTGCGGTCACCGCATGTGCCGCCGACGCGACCGCGACGATCTCCGCGGCGCCGCGTCCCCAACCGTGGCGGCGCAGCCAATCCACCCACACCGGCGCCACCACGACCAGTCCTGCGGTTGCGGCCACCGACAGCGCGAATCCGACGTCGACCGCGAGTTGAGGGAGCCACACCAGCAATCCGAGGACGGCCGTACACAACGCGGGGACCGCTTGCCTACGTCGGCCGGTCACGAGGGCGAGCAAACCCACAGCGCCCATGACGGCTGCACGCAGCACGCTCGGCGACGGTCTCGCGACGACGACGAACGCGACGAGAACCACCGCGCAGATCAGCACCGTGGTCCTGGGACCGAGCGCCGCCGCACGGGTGAGCAACAGAACCGCACCGAGAAGAATCGCGAAGTTCGCACCCGACACCGCAGTCAGATGAGTCAGTCCGGCTGCGCGAAAGTCGGTTTCGACGTCCTCGGGCAGCGTGGAGACATCACCGACCACCAGCCCGGGAAGCACACCTGCGCGATCGGCAGGGAGAGCGTCCGCGGCGGCGGACGACAGCGAGGTCCGGACGGACGACGCCGCGCGGGCGACGGTTCCCGGCGGCTGGACGTGCAGGGGTGGTCCGTTCACACGGACGACCGCGAGTGTCAGGTTGCGCCTGGTCGGTTCCGCCAATCGACCTCTCACCAGCACCTGTTGGCCGGGCACCAGATGGGCCCATCCGTCCGAGGGCGCGAGCACCGTCAGCCGGCCACCCAATTCGATCGCTGTGCCCGCGAGGTCGATCCGTCGGAGCTCCACGGCGATCGTCACCATCGGCGGTCCGGGCGAACGTGACCGTCGGGGATCCTCCACGACGGACACTGCGGCGCTGATCCAGGCGCGGTCCTGTACCGCCGCGGTTACCGGACTGGACTCGAACACTGCGGCGTGTACGGCCGCTGCGCCTGCGTAGCAGCACGAGACGACGGACATCGCGATCAACCCGGACGCTGCCGCGCCGAGCCGCGCCCGGCAGCACAGCACAACGGCCACCACGACACCCGAGATCACCGCCATCACGGCGGCGAGAACCGACCCACCGAGAACGCCGACGAGGGTCGCACCCCATCCCGCTGCTGCCGCAGGCACCAGGCGCACGTCGTGTGCTCGGATCTGCGGTTCGGTCATACCGTCACCTGGGTTCGGAGCTTCTCGAGTCGCACCGGGCCGATACCGTCGACCTCCGCCAATTGCCCTACGTCGCCGAATTTTCCATTGACCTCCCGCCACGCGACGATGTTGGCCGCAGTGACCGGGCCCACGCCGTCGAGGGCGTCGAGCTCGGCAAGGGTCGCGGTGTTGAGGTTCACCAGTGCCGTGGAACCGGCAGCTGGATTCTCCGCAGAACCCGGCTGGGCGGCGGTGTCTGGGTCGTTCGAGGAACCGGGTCCGGGCGGCGCAGCCGAATCTCGTACGGTGCCACTGACTACCGGTCTACCTTCCGGAGGAAGAACGCCGACGACGATCTGGTCACCGTCGGCCACCTTGGCGGCGAGGTTGAGCGCCAACATGTCCGCACCGTCCAGGACTCCACCGGCCGCAGCGATCGCGTCCGCCACACGGGCACCGGGCGGCAAGTCGACCAACCCGGACGACACGACGAGCCCGACGACGCTGACCACGATGCGCGTCGGGGGCTCGGGCACCGATGGCTCCGTCGCACTCCATGGTGTGACGGACGATTCCGTCACCGACTGCACGACGGGAAGGGCCGGTACCGGTGCGACTGCCGGCGAGTCCCGCAGCATCGCGTATCCGGCGACGAGCAGCACGATGAAACCGACACCGCACAGTCCGAGGAGACCGGCGCGCCCGGGATCCACGCGAGCTCCACGCCACCGCTCCGGAAGATACGCGGACAGAGCGGAGTCGCGACCGTCGTCGACACCGAACCCGTCCGGTCCCTCCCGTACCGCGATGTCGGAGTCGTCGGTGTGCTCGGGGTCGCCGGCGTTGCGATCGGCTCGAACGGCCTCCCGAGAGATGGGCCGTGCCCGCGGCGATGACATGGGAGGTGACGGTAGCGAGGCCGGCGACCCCATTGAGCCGCGAAACCCAGGTCGTGAATTGCCCTGTGGACAACCCAGTGCCTGTGGACAGGCCCACACCCCGAGGCGGTCCGACGACGGCTACTGCGCGACGACTACCCCGACCGCGCCGGGCCCGACGTGCGCTCCGAGAACAGCACCGAAGGGCACCACATCGATGTCGATCGGGTGCGCGATGCGCTCGCGCAGCATGGACACCACCGTGTCGGCACGGTCCGGGCAGAGCATGTGGTGCACCGTCATGGCGAGGTCGTCGTCCCCCGAGCCGGCGGCGCCCTCTGCCACCCTCGAGGCAGCGTCGACGAGCTTGCCCAGCGCTTTCGTCGAGGTGCGTGCCTTCTCGCCTAATACCAGTTTTCCGTCGGTGAGGTGCAGCACCGGTTTCATCGCGAGTGCGGTACCGAGCAGTGCTGCGGCAGCACCGATTCTGCCGCCGCGACGAAGGTGGTCGAGACGATCGACGACGATGAAGCTGCTCGTTCTCGCCGACTTCGACGCTGCGGTGTCGTACACATCGTCGAGACCGTCACCGTTCGCGGCCGAGCGCGCTGCGGCGAGCACCACATAGCCGAGCCCCATGCCTGCGGAGGCCGAATCGACCACACGAACTCGATCGCCGACGGCCGCTGCAGCCTGACGCGCAGCCTCCCACGTGCTCGACAGTCCGCGCGAGATGTGCACGGCCACAACGCCGTCACCGCCACTGCGATCGAGGGCGTCCGCGTAGAGGTCGGTCAGCTCGGACGGCGACGCTCCGGCTGTCGTCACCGGGCCCTGCGCGGCGAAGTCCTCGGGGATTGTGTCGACGCCCTCCCGCAGGTCGACGCCGTCGACGAACACATGAAGCGGTGCCACCGCGATTGCCGAACCACCGCGTTCGGGGCCGATGCATGCCGACGAGTCGGTCACCACGACGACCGTCACGCCGGTGCGCTCCGATCGGGTGTGACCGTTCTCAGCACCGAAAGCATGGCGGCGGCGACCTGTACGTGGGCGTCCCAGCCCCAGTGAATCCCGTCCGGGTTCGCCTGTCCGGAGTCGATGTTCGCTCGTACGGCGGCGGCAAGATCCACGAGCGGGACACCGGTGCTCGAACTCCACTGCCGCAGAGCCTTTTCCGCCGCCGGACGCCCGGAGTGGACCCGGCCGTAGGCCTCGGAGCGGTGCACGGAAGGAAGCGTCCCGACGACCGGTAGATCCGGGCGGACGTAGGCCAGCGCGGCACGCGACTGTTCCAGATAGTCGACGCTGAGTTTGGGCGGCAGAGCGACCGGCCACCCGAGGTGCGCGAGTCGCGGCTGCGCCCACTGGTATCCGGTTCGAACGATCCTGCGAAGCGCGGGCGGGCGAATGTATCGAATCTGCTCACGGAACGCCGTCGGCATGGGCGACGGCAGCGAGTCCATTCCACCGACACCGAACACGACGGCGCCGGCCTTGGGGATCGCGGCCCACACCCGTGGATCCTGGGTCAGCGCCCACCACGCGTCCCGGCTCGTCCAGCCGATCCGAGCGACCAGCTCTACCGTCCAACCCAGCTCGGCGGCAACGATATTCGGCCAGATTCGAGGATCGTCGACGGGCAGTCCGCCTTCGGGCCCGTAGTAACTCAGCGAGTCCGCCAGCACCAACAGAACGGGGGCGGGAGCGTCAGAGGACGTCACTGGCCACCCGTGCCGACGCATTCCACACGTCGAGGCGCCAGCCGAGATTCTCGCCCTCTCCGTGGCTGCTCAACTGCACCCAACTCGTGTTGGACAGTCCGCCGAGGACCGGCCACCGGTCCACCGGCAGGTCCAGCAACGCCGCGGTCAGGGCGGCGATCTGACCGCCGTGAGCGACGAGGACGACGGGTGCGTTCGCCCCGTCGGCTCCCCACTCCGGTAGATCTGCGACGAGTTCCTGCACGACGGGCAAGCTGCGGCGCGCGACGTCGATGCGGCTTTCGCCTCCTGGAGGTGACATCGTCGCGTCGGCGCGCCATGCGGCCCGAGCCCCGGGCGCGACGGCGTCGACATCGAGGTGGGTCAGACCCTGCCATTCGCCGAGGTGCGTCTCCCGGAGTCGCTGATCGATGTCGACGACTACGTCCGACGCGTCACCGAGCGCAACCGCGGTGTCGTAGGCGCGTCGCAGGTCGGAGGACACGATGCGGAGCGGTGAACGGGTCGCGAGTTCTGCGGCCGCGGTCTTGGCCTGGGATCGTCCGAGTTCGGTGAGGTCGGTGTCCAGCTGTCCCTGCATCCGGTCGCCTGCGTTGTACTCGGTCTGACCGTGGCGCAGCAGGATCAGCTGCCGTTTCGTCGGTTCGGTCACTGCTCAGAATCCGAACCGTCGTCGCCTGCTGTCTCGGACGTCTCGGGACGCTCGCCGAGCCCGTTGACCTCGATGCTGGGGCAGTCCTTCCACAGTCGCTCGAGGGCGTAGAAGTTCCGCTCGTCGTTGTGCTGCACGTGCACGACGACGTCGACGTAGTCCAGCAGGGCCCAACGGCCTTCCCTGGTTCCTTCTTTGCGGACGGGCTTGAAGCCTTCTTCGCGGAGCTTGTCCTCGATGTTCTCGACGATCGCGTTGACCTGGCGCTCGTTGGGCGCCGAGGCGATGACGAAGCAGTCGGTGATGACCAACTGCTCCGAGACGTCGAGAACCACGACGTCGCTCGCCAGCTTGTCGTCGGCCGCGAGTGCCGCGATACGTGCGATCGAGGTGGCCTGGTCTGTAGCAGTCACTTAACTTGTCTCCCGTTGTGTGGAACTCGAGTGTGTCGAACCGGCTTGTGTCTTCTGGGGGGCAGGCTCCGACATGGTGACGGAGCCGTCGAGGCGCTGTTCGCCTCGTGGTCGGTAGAGGTTGCGCTTGGAGATGTACTGGACCACGCCGTCCGGAACCAGGTACCAGACCGGGCGATTCTCGCTGGCGCGTAGTCGGCATTCGGTGGAGCTGATCGCGAGGGCCGGGATCTCGATCAGCGTCAGGGCGTCCTTCGGCAGGTCTTGGAGATGATCCGCCAGGTGCTCGACACCCAGTTCGAAGCCCGGCCTCGATACTCCGACGAATTTGGCGAGCTCGAACAGTTCCTCCCAGTTCTGCCAGGTGAGGATGCTTTCCAGGGCGTCGGCGCCGGTGATGAAGTACAACTCGGCGCTGGGATGCTGCTCGCGCAGGTCACGAAGTGTGTCCACCGTGTAGGTGAGTTTCTCGCGGTCCACGTCGACGCGACTGACCGAGAACCGTGGATTCGACGCCGTCGCGATGACCGTCATGAGATAGCGATCCTCGGCCGGGCTGACGGCTTTGCCTTCCTTCTGCCACGGTGTACCCGTCGGGACGAAGATGACCTCGTCGAGGCCGAAGCTGTTGGCGACCTCGCTCGCTGCCACGAGGTGGCCGTGGTGGATGGGATCGAACGTTCCGCCCATCACTCCCAGCCTGCGAACTACGTCGGGTTGTCGGTGCACGATTGACGAGCTTACTTGCCGTGCTCAGACGGGAAGGAGTCGCGAGACGATGTCGCTCAGCTGCTGTGCCGATCGGCACTCGTACATTCCGATCACGTCGCTGTACACCTTCGCCGCGGAGTCGCCGGTCCCCCACTGACCCTTCGGTTCCGGATTGAGCCAGTACGCGTGTTTGGCCACCGCAACCGTTCGTGCCAGTGCGTCGAGCTTCGGATCCCGATAGTTCGTGCGGCCGTCGCCCAGGACGAGCACCGAGGTTCGAGAGGTGACGGTGTGCGCGTACTTGTCGTCGAACGTCTCGAACGCGTTGCCGTAGTCGGAGTGGCCGTCGTAGGTGATCAGCTCGGATTCCCGCATGATCCGGGACATGGCAGCTCCCAGGTCGCTTCCGGTGTCGAAGAATCGAGTCACCTCGTCCGTCGAGTCGATGAACGCGAACACGCGTACCCGCGAGAACTGCTCCCGCAGCGCGTGGACGAGCAACAACGTGAAGTGGCTGAAGCCTGCAACGGAACCGGAGACGTCGCACAGCACCACGAGCTCGGGACGCGCTCGCCTGGGCTTGCGCTGCACGAGATCGATGGGTACGCCTCCGGTGGACATCGATTTTCTGAGCGTCCGACGGAGATCGATCGAGCCGCGCGTGCTGCGCTGCCGTCTCGCGGCGAGGCGGCTCGCCAGCAGCCGCGCAAGTGGCGCGACGCTCCGCTTCAGGGCGACCATCTCGGTGTCCGACGCTCGGAGGAAGTCGACTTCCTCGGCGAGCTTGGGAACGCCGTAGCTCGCGACGCGTTCCTTGCCGAGGCGCTCGGCGGCGCGGCGGCGAGTCTCCTTGTCCACCATCTTCTTCAGGTCGGCGATGCGCTGAGCGGCCGTCCGCTTCGCGACCTCGTCCTCGTACGATCCCGCGGACCGGTTCGACCCTGTCTCGGCGTTGCCGAGCAATCCTTCGAGTATCCGGCTGAGCAATGTGTCCGGAGCGACGTCCCGGAGAGCCTGGTACGCCGAGAACGACGGTCCGTTCGCCGATTTGTACTGGCCGAGCTCCTCGACCATCTGCGCAGCGAGCATCTCGGTCAGGCCGATCGCCTCCTCGCTGCCGTCGACGAGCAGGTCGGTGATGAGTTCGCGGAGTGCGATGAAATCGACGTCCCCGTCGGGTGTGCGCGGAAGGGCGGTGTCTATCCGGCCGGAGTCGCGTTGCCCGGTAGCAGCAGGGAACCACAGGTCGAACAACGCGTCGTAGGTGTCGCGGTGCGTGGGCCGCCGCAACAGCGCGCAGGCCAGCCCTTCACGGAGCGCTTCGCGATCGAGCAGATCCAGAACCGCGAGCACGTGCCCCGCGTCCACGGTCTCCGACGGCCCGACGGATATGCCGCGTTTCCGCAGCGCCTCGACGAAGTCGACGAGGTGGCCGGGAAGCCCGTGCGGTGCAAGCATGTCAGTTCAACCGGAGCTCGGCCGCGGCCTTGTCCTGATCGGACTGGTGCTTGAGCACGACCCCGAGCGTGGCACGGACCGCGTCGTCGTCGAGTGTGTCCATGCCGAGGGCGAGCAGGGTACGTCCCCAGTCGATCGTCTCCGCTACCGACGGCAACTTCTTGAGTTGCATCGCCCGCATGACGCGCACGACGCGCACCAGCTGCTCGGCGATGGCCTCGGGGAGCTCGGGTACACGGCTCGCGAGGATCTTGCGTTCGAGATCGGCATCCGGAAAATCGAGATGCAGGAACAGGCAGCGCCGCTTCAGGGCCTCGGACAGCTCACGGGTGGCGTTGGAGGTGAGGACCGTGAACGGTCGCCGCACCGCCGTGATGGTGCCGAGTTCGGGGATGGTGACGGCGAAGTCACTGAGCACCTCGAGAAGCAGGCCCTCGATCTCGACGTCGGCCTTGTCCGTTTCGTCGATCAACAGCACCGTCGGATCCTCGCGGCGGATGGCCTGGAGAAGTGGGCGGGCCAGCAGGAATTCCTCGGAGAACACATCCAGCTTGGTCTCGTCCCAGCCGGCGGACCCGGTGGTGCTGGATTGGATGCGGAGGATCTGCTTGGCGTGGTTCCACTCGTACAGCGCACGGGCCTCGTCGACGCCTTCGTAGCACTGCAGACGCACCAGTTCTGCGCCCGCTGTCTGCGCGACGGCCCGCGCGAGCTCTGTCTTGCCCACGCCCGCCGGTCCCTCGATGAGAAGCGGCTTACCGAGCCGGTCCGCGAGAAACACCGACGTCGCCGTCGCCTTGTTCGCGAGGTATCCCGTCTCGGCGAGCTTGGTCACGACGTCGTCGACGCTCGCGAACAAAGGTGGTGTCGTCGGTAATGCTCGATCCACGGTCAATCCTCTCGGGTTCTGCTTCGGGACCTCGGTCACTCCGGGCACGATCAGACCGGTCGGGTGTGCCCCTCGCCCCAGACGATCCACTTGGTCGACGTGAGCTCCGGAAGACCCATCGGGCCTCGGGCGTGCAACTTCTGGGTGGAGATGCCGATTTCGGCGCCGAAGCCGAACTGCTCTCCATCGGTGAAGGCAGTCGACGCATTCACCATGACGGCAGCGGCGTCGACTCGCGTCGTGAACTCGCGTGCGGCACCGAGGTCTGCGGTGACGATGGCCTCCGTGTGTCCGGTGCCGTAGGTGTCGATGTGCGAGATCGCGGCGTCGATTCCGTCGACGACCTTCAACGCGACGTCGAGAGACAGGTACTCCTCGGACCAGTCCTTCTCCGTCGCGGGCACCAATCCGGGCAGGTCACCGTGCACGACGACCCTGTGCGCCTGGAATGCCTGCAGCAGACGCGGAACCGCGACGTCCGCAATCGATTGGTCGACCAGAATGGTTTCCGCCGCATTGCACACGCTGACGCGTCGAGTCTTGGAGTTCAGGGCGATCTTCTCCGCGGTATCGAGGTCCGCGGCCGAGTGCACGTAGATGTGGCAGTTGCCGACACCGGTCTCGATCGTCGGCACCGTCGCATCACGAACGACTGCCGAGATCAGTCCGGCTCCGCCGCGCGGAATGACGACGTCGACGAGGCCGCGGGCCTGGATCAGGTGGGTGACCGTGGAGCGATCGGAGCTACGCAGAAGCTGCACCGCGTCGACGGGTAGTCCGCCGGCTGCGAGCGAGCCCCCGATAGCGTCGACGAGAGCGGCGTTGGATCGTGCCGCGGAGGAGGATCCCCGCAGCAGCGCGGCGTTACCGGACTTGAAGGCAAGACCGAAGGCGTCGACCGTCACGTTCGGCCGCGCTTCGTAGACCATTCCGACGACGCCCAGCGGAACGCGCTGTTGACGAATCTCCAGACCGTTCGGCAGCGTCGAGCCCCGAACGACCTCCCCGACCGGGTCCGGTAGGCCGGCGACCTGGCGCAGACCGGCGGCGATTCCGTCGATGCGAGCGTCGGTCAACCTCAGGCGATCGAGCAGACCCTCGTCGGTGCCGGCGGCACGTGCGGCCTCGACGTCCGCAGTGTTGGCTTCGATGACCTGTGGAGCTGCGGCGAGCACTGCGTCCGCCGCTGCATGGAGCGCAGCATCCTTCTCGGCGGTGGTGAGGAGGGCCAGGGTGCGGGAGGCGATCCTCGCTCGCTTGGCCGCGGCATGAACGAGTTCACGCTCGTCCACCTGTTCGTGGGTGGGTGCTGCAGTCATGCACTACACACTAACCGTCCTGCACGGACGTTCCTGCAGTCGGTGAGTCGGCGCAACGGAGTCGGGAATGACGACGCCGTCGCGTCGGTTGCCACGCTTCGAGGGTCTGCACTTCGACCGGCAGCCCGTCTCGTGAACGACGAAGGAGAAACCTTTGAGCGCCTTGTTCGAGCCCCTGACCCTGCGGGGCGTCACGTTCCCGAACCGTGTGTGGATGGCGCCGATGTGTCAGTACTCCGCGGCAAAGGAGGGTGGCGACGTCGGAGTCCCTCACGATTGGCACCGCACGCACCTGGTCAGTCGTGCCATCGGCGGCGTCGGGCTCGTCCTCACCGAAGCCTCCGCCGTGAGCCCGGAAGGCCGTATCAGCCCGGCCGACCTCGGGATCTGGAACGACCGCCAGGCCGACGCATTCGCGGACATCGTGTCGCAGATCCACTCCTTCGGATCGGTAGCCGGCATCCAGCTCGCGCACGCCGGGCGCAAGGCGTCGACGACCGAGCCGTGGGCCGGTGGCGAGTCGATCCCAGCCGACGAACCGCTCGGCTGGACGACAGTCGGGCCGAGTGCACTCGCCTTCGGCGACTACTCGACGCCGGTGGAAGCAACCACCGAGGACATCGCCGGCATCGTCGCGGACTTCGCCGCCGCTGCCGAGCGGAGCCTTCGCGCCGGATTCGAGGTCGTCGAAATCCACGCAGCGCACGGATACCTCATCCACCAATTCCTGTCTGCCGCCAGCAACAAGCGCACCGACGAGTACGGCGGCGACTTCGCCGGACGTACGCGCCTGCTCCTCGAGGTCGTCGACGCGGTACGCGCGGTGTGGCCGGCGGATCTGCCCGTGTTCGTTCGTGTGTCCGCTACCGACTGGCTCGGCGACGACGAAGGGCTGGAGGCTCCGAGCTGGACTGCGGATCAGACCGTCGCGCTCGTTCAGCTGCTGCAGGATCACGGCGTCGATTTGATCGACGTATCGAGCGGCGGAAACGTACGCGCTCACATTCCCGTCGGTCCGGGGTATCAGGTGCCTTTCGCGAAGCGGGTCCAGAACGAGACGACCATCCCGGCTGCTGCGGTGGGGCTCATTACCGAGCCGAAGCAGGCCGAGGACATCGTGTCCACCGGTGAAGCAACAGCGGTTCTGTTGGGCCGTGAGCTTCTGCGTGATCCGTACTGGCCTCGCCGTGCCGCCCGCGAGTTGGGTGCGGAGATGAGCCCACCGGTCCCGAATCAGTACGCGCGAAGCTGACCGGCACCGCACAACTTCCAACAGTGACGGGTAGAGAAGACGAGAAGTGGTGATTCAGCCTACGAAGCCCAATTTCTTGTCGACCACGTTGACGAGGTCCGCGGACCGGGAGTAGTTGTCGAAGTTGGCGACGAACAACTCGGACAGTCTTTCTCGCCACCCGCGCGCGTCACCGCTCATGTGCGGTGTGACCACGAGGTTCTCGGTGGTCCAGATCGGGCTGTCGGCCGGCAGCGGTTCGATCTCGAACACGTCCAACGCAGCCCCTGCTATGTGCCCTGCCCGGAGTTGCACCAGCAGCGCTTCGGTGTCGAGCAGTTCTCCCCTACCTACGTTGATCACTCGCACACCGGGTTTCGTGGCAGCCAACACGTCGGCGCTGACCAGACCTCGCGTCGAGTCGGTCAGCGGAGCAACGAGCACGAGGTAGTCCACGTCGGACACGACCTGGCCCAGGTCCGAACTGGCGTGCACCACACCGAAGTCCGCGTCGCTCGATCTGGCCGTACGACCCACACCGGACACCTTCATTCCGACGGCTCTCAGCACACGGCCGATCTCGCGACCGATGGCACCGGTGCCGACGACCATGGCATGAGCGTCGTCGATGCGTTCGGTTTCCCTGTGCCTCCACTCCTTTCGCTGCTGGAGCGCAGCGGAACCAGCTGCATCCTTCGCGAAGGCGAGCACCTGCCCGAGAACGTACTCGGCGATCGGTCGGTCGAAGATTCCGCGTGAGTTCGTCACCACGACGTCGGAATCGGCCAGATCGTCGAACATGAGCGAGTCGACTCCGGCGGCTGCGATGTGAATCCATTTCAGCGAGTCGCACCTGCTCCACACCTGCTCGACCGCGGACGAGAAGAAGTCCCACAGCAGCAGCACGTCCGCCCCGGGGACGGCATCCGCGAGAGTGTCGGCGGTGGCGTATCGGACTTCCGCCGCCGCGGACACCGTCTCCATGCCGACAGGCAGATCGTCGGCATGGAGAACGACGACAACAGGCTTGTCCACCACTACTTCTTATACCCCACGAGTTCCACACCGGACGCCGCGACCTCGTCGTCGTTGTCGCCCGGGCACTGACTGCCCCGCAGCGAACGTCCTGCTGTTTCCGGCATCAGCATGATCGGCACGAACGCAATGGCCGCGGCGAGCATCATGTACCAGCCGGGGATCAAGTTCGATCCGGTCCTGTCGATCAGGAACGTCAGGATCAGGGGTGCAGTACCACCGAACAGCGACGTCGAGACGTTGTAGCCGATGGCGAACGCGCCGTAACGCACCTGCGTCGGGAACAGTGCCGGTAGGGTCGAGGAGACGCACGAGCACATGATCACCAGCAGGATGCCGAGTCCGAGCAGTCCGATGGACTGACCGACGAGGCCGGTGTTGATGATGAGCAGGAACAGCGGAACGCTGAACACGAAATACCCGACGCATGCGGCCAGCAACAGCGGTTTCCGGCCGATTCGATCGGACAGAGATCCGATCGGGTTGATGATGGCCATCATGATCAACATGATGATCACGAGAGTGAAGTTGGACTGAGTTGTGCTGTGGCCCAGAGTGTCGCTGAGATAGGACGGCAGGAACGTCAGCACCGTGTAGTACGCGATGTTGAGCAGCAGCACGAATCCCATCAGAATGAGAATGCGCTGCCAGTACGTCATCGTCGTCTTCAGCGACGCGATGGCACCGCCGCCCGATGCACCCTCGGAGACCGTTTCGCCGTCTGCCTTCGCTTCGGAGAACACCGGGGAGTCCTCGAGCCGCGTCCGCAGCCACAGCGCGACGATGCCGAGCGGCAAGGTCAGCAGGAACGGAATGCGCCAGCCCCATGCCTCCATGGTGTCGTCGCCGAGACCGAGGTTGAGCAGGGTGCAGAGAGTAGCACCGGCGACAGTGCCTGCCAGAGTGCCGAATTCGAGGAACGAACCGAAGAATCCTCGGCGACGGTCCGGTGCGTACTCGGCCATGAACACGGCCGCGCCGCCGTACTCGCCACCGGTGGAGAAGCCCTGGACCAGTCGGCAGACGAGCAGCAGGATCGGGGCAAGGATTCCGATCGTGTCGAATGTGGGGAGAATGCCGATGGCCGCTGTGGCGATCGACATCATCGTCACCGTCAGGACCAGGACCTTCTGCCTGCCGATGCGGTCTCCCAGTGGGCCGAGCACGATGCCACCGATAGGCCGGATGATGAACGATGCCGCGAGCACTGCGAAAGTGGACAGCAGGCTCGCTCCCCCGTCCTCCGACGGGAAGAAGTTTGCCGCGATGTACACCGCGAGGTAGCCGTACACTGCGTAGTCGAACCATTCGACTGCGTTACCGAGTGCCGAACCGCCGATGGCACGGTGCAGGATTTTGGTCTCCTCCGGATTCAATTCGGAGGTGTCGGGCGGATAACCGGTAGGACTTCCGTGTCCCCCTGTTCTGGCTTTACTACTGTCGGACCCACTGCTGTCGGACCCACTGCTGGACGACTGTGTCACGGCCGGAATACCTCTCGCTTTGTGTACAAACGTGGAGCGTCGGGTTGGTACTTCGCAGCGTTTCACACTACGGAAGCTGATGTTCGCGTTTTCGCACTACCCCTTGGACCTGGACAAAACTGCAGGTAGCGCAACGATTCTGGACGCCATCAATGCGTACGCCCTTGCGCTGTCGCACAATTGCTGGACCGACACCGATTCGTCGGGTTGATGAGCCTGCGTTTCGATCTCACCCGGTCCCAACACGACGACCGGCGTACCCAGATCTCGGGCGACGAAACCTCCGTCGCACGATGCGGTCCACACGTCGGTCCCGCGAGAGCCGACGGCGTCGGTCACCGCAGCGACCGCCGCGACTGCTGTGTCACTGTTCTCGCTGGTCAGAAAGCCAGGCATCTCCATCGAAACGCCAACGGAGACTTCGATGCCGTCACCGGTGATACCGGCGTCGTCGATCGAGAGGCGCAGCTCGCGGGCGATCTCGTGTGCGTCTTCGCCGGGCAGAAGCCGCCGATCGACGGTGAGGACGCACCGATCGGCGACCATCGAGGTTCCGGTACCACCGTCGATCGTGCCGACGTTCCAGGTCGCGGGACCGAGGACAGGGTGCGGGCTCTGCCGCATCCGAACTGCGGACCTCTCGACGAGTCCGACGATCGTCGCCGCGGCCGCGATCGCGTTGCGACCGTTGCTCGGCCTCCCGGCGTGCGCGGATCTGCCCGTCACCACGATCTCCAGGTTCGCCGCACCCCGGCACCCGGTGATCGTCACGAGGTCTGTCGGCTCCGCGACAATGCAGTGCGAGTATCTCGGCGACGGTCGACTCGGTGCGTTGCCCCTCTGCACGAACGCTCTGATCCCGAGACCGGTGTCCTCCTCGTCGACGAGGCAAGCGAGCGAGATCGGTGCAGTGAGTTCGCTTGCACTGCGCTCGATCGCGGCCATCGCCACGACCACGGCGGCCAGACCACCCTTCATGTCGCACGCGCCGCGGCCGTACAGTCGACCGTCCCGTGTCGTTGCACGAAACGGGTCCGTCGACCAACCACCCCCGGCGGGAACGACGTCGGAGTGGCCGACGAACAGAACACCCGAATCCCCTGATTTCCCTGATTCTCCTGATTCCCCTATCGAGACAATCACATTCGGGCGACCTGGCGCTACCTCCACCATTTCCACTCGAAATCCCAGATCGCGGCACCGTGAGGCAAGAACATGCGCGACGCCGCCCTCGGTACCACCTGGGTTCTCACCACCGGCATCGATCAACGCCGAAGCCAGAGAGACGATCTCGTCGGTGTCGATGGATCGGAGCAGAGAGTTCTCGAAGTCGGTGACTTCCTTCGTGGTCATCGAGTGGGATCGCTGGACATGGTGTCCACCGCCCGGTCCACTGCTGCGGCCAGTCTTTTCACACCTTCGTCGATCCGCTCGGGAGTCGAGGACGCGAAACACAACCTCAGCGAGTCGTGAAACTTGCCGCCGACGGACAACGCGGGACCGGGAATGTAGGCGACACCTTCAGCCAGAGCTACCTCGAACAGGTCCTGCGTGGACACGGCGGAGGCTGTGCCGCGCAACGTGGCCCAGAGGAAGAAACCACCCTCGGGATCCGTCGTCTCGATCCTGTCGCCGAAGTACTTCTCCAGGCTTCGCTGCATCGCGATCTTCCGCGGCCGATAGACCGCGGCGAGCGATCGTAGGTGTTCGGTCAACTGTCCCCTGCGGATGAACTCGGCGATCATTCGTTGGTTGGGCAGATTGGTGCACGTGTCCATTGCCTGCTTCGCATTGATGAGCAACTGCCTGGCCTGCGGTGCGGCGTCGACCCATCCGACCCGCAGACCGGGTGCGATCATCTTGGAGAACGTACGTACCGAGAAAACCAGCGGGTCCCCGGGACTCAGCGCGGCGAAACTCGGGATGTTCTCGCCCTCGAACCGAAGCAGCCCGTACGGATCGTCGTCGAGAATCACCGATCCCCACTTGTGCGCGAGCTCGAGCAGCAGAGTGCGTCGTGCCAGCGACATGGTGGTGCCGGACGGGTTCTGGAAGTTCGGAATGACGTAGATCATCTTCGGCGGGCGTCCCGCTCGGGCCACGAGTTCGGGCAACGCTTCGACTATCAACCCGTCGGAATCCATCGGCGCTTCGAGCACTTCGCCGCCGTAGCTCAGTACCGTCGCGGTTCCGTTCGTGTACGTCGGACTCTCGACGATGACGAGGTCACCGGGATCCACGAACAGCTTGCAGGCAAGATCGAGCCCCTGCATCCCGCCCGAGGTGATCACGATTCGGTCGGCCGACGTCGGCTCCCCTACCGAGTCGAGGTACTCCAGCAGGGCGTCGATCAGCCCGGGATCGCCTTCGGTGGCGGCGTAATCCATGGCGTCCGTCGTCATCACCTGCGCCGCGATCTCGGAGAACGCCGCCGCTGGAACCGTCTCTGCAGCAGGCGAACCCATCGCGAATCGAACGATGTCGTGCTTCTGCGCAGCGAGGAGGGAGGTGGACGAGTCGATGACCGATCCGACGAGTTTGTCGGTCCGCAGTGCCCACGGGATGGCAGGAGTGGAGCCTGCGGAATGACCCGGGGTGGCAGGAGTGGAGCCTGGGGATTCAGGAGTGGAGCCTGCGGAATGGTTGAGCGAGGTGGCGTGCATGTTCACTCCTTCGTCAGTAGACGGCGGGGGTACGAGGTGAAGGTTTCCACTCCGCGGTCGGTGACTCTGACGGCTTCGGAGACTTCGTATCCGTAGTCGTCCATCCACATTCCGCCGATGATGTGGAAGGTCATGTTCTCGGCGAGGACGGTGTCGTCGTCGGTTCGGATGCTGACGGTGCGTTCGCCCCAGTCCGGTGCGTAGGCGATGCCGATGGAGTATCCGATGCGGGACGGTTTGTGCAGGCCGTGTTTCGCGAGGCCGACGTTCCAGATCTGCGCGAGTTCGGTTGTCGTCGTTCCCGGTCGAACTTCGGCGAGGACTCCGTCGAGCGCTTCTCCGGTGGATCGCGCGAGGTAGTCGAGTCGCTTGCTGGGCTTTCCGAGCACGATGGTGCGTGCCATGGGTACGTGGTATCGACGGAAGACGCCTGCGAGTTCGACGACCGTGGTCTCCCCTGCGATGAACCTCTGGTCGGACCACGTGAGGTGCGGTGTGTCCGCGCCGGCGCCGGTGGGAAGCATCGGGACGATCGCGGGGTGGTCGCCGCCGAAGTCGTCCGTTCCGCGTACCTGTGCGTTCATGATGGCCGCGGCTGCGTCGCACTGTCGTCCTCCGACGACCACTGCGTCGTAGGCTGCCGACATCGCGGACTCGCAGACCTTGGCGGCACCGCGCATCAGGTCGATCTCGGCGGGTGACTTGATCACGCGCACCCAGTTGATCAATTCGTAGGAGTCGGTGAATCGGTACTCGGGAAGGGATTTGACCAACGCTTCGAACGCTTTGGGGCTGAAGTAGTACGAGTCCATCTCCAGACCGACTTGGCCGTGCGAGAAGTTGTTCACCACACCGAGTTCCCGGAGGCGCTGCGCGACCCACACGAACGGGTGGGTGTCCTTGCGCTGCACGAAGGTCTCGGGATAGCCGAACGTCTGCTCCTGTGGAAGCCACGACGTCCGGAACGCTCCGTTCGCGTCCATTTCTCGGGCGAAGAAGTACAGTTCGCCTTCCAGCGGCACGTAGAGCATCTGTGGGGTGTAGAACGACAGGGCGTTGTAGCCGAGCAGGTAGTACAGATTGGACGGATCGGTGACGATGAGCGCCGTGAGGTTCTGTGACGCCATCGATGCCCGTACCGCGGCGAGGCGGGCGGAGTACTCGTCGTCGGTGAACGTGATGGGCGTGCTGTTGGGCAGGTCCGCGTATTCGGCGAGGCCCTCGGAGTGGTTCGGTCCGACCGCACTGGTGAGTTCGGCTGCGAAGTAGTCGTTCACTGGTACCCCCTTTCGAGGCATTGTCAGGTGTGTCCGTTCAATCGATCTGCAGTTTGCAGATTGTTGACAATCAGGCTAAATGCCAGGTCCACTCCGCCGCAAGGAAATCCGTGTTACTTCTTCGTTTCGGCTCGTGCACGCGGGCGATTCATCACCGATTCACCCGCGCGCACGTGCCTCGACCAGCTATTGAGCGATACCAGTTGCCTCGTCGGCCATCGCACGCGTCAGATCGTGGATTGCGGTGTCCATGTGCTCGTGCACGCCGGCCTCCAACGCAGGCCAGTCCCCGCCGACAAGCAGGTTCACCAGCAACTGGTGCTCCTCGACCAATGCCTCCGGCCGGTAGTACGCGGTTTCGAGGTTGGCCATGCAGATGCGCGCCTCCGCCGCCAGCGTCGCGTACATCCGCGACATGCGACTGTTCGACGTCGCGGACACGAGGGCGGTGTGGAACGCGAGGTCACGCTCGGCCAGTCCGAACCAGTCCGCGCGATCGATGTAGGGCTGCATCTGGTCCACGATCGCCGACAACCGAGCAGCAGTTGTCGTCAATGTCGATTCGTCGCCGTGCACGAGAGTCCACGCGGCGCCCACCTCGATCGCCGCGCGAGCCTCGTAGATCTCCGCGACGTCGTCGCTGCTGAGTTCGACGACGAACACTCCGCGGTTGCGGTAGCTGACCAACAACCCTTCCTGGTTGAGCCGTTGCAGCGCTTCTCGCACCGGTCCGCGGGAGATCTCCAACTCGGCAGCAACATTCGCCTCGTTGATCTGCTCACCGGGCGCGTAGGAGCCGTCGATGATGCGGTCGCGGATCTGATCGGCGATCACCATCGACGTGTTGCGCGCGTTGATCGGCGTCAGTCTTCTTGATCCTGGCACTGGTCTCTCCTCCGCTAGGACCTCGGGATAGCAAAATACTTGTACTCGAGGAACTCGTCGATACCGACCCTGCCGCCCTCGCGGCCCAACCCCGATTGCTTGACCCCGCCGAACGGCGCCGCCGGGTTGGACACGAGCCCCGTGTTCAACCCGACCATCCCTACTTCCAGCCGCTCCCCCATCCGGAGCGCTCGATCGATGTCCTGGGTGAACACGTATCCGACGAGTCCCCATTCGGTGTCGTTGGCCAACGCGATCACCTCGTCCTCGGTGTCGTACGGAACCACAGCGGCCACCGGCCCGAAGATCTCGGTCGACATCAGATCCGATGCGGGATCCACCGAATCGAGCACCGTCGGCGGGTAGAAGTACCCCGGGCCGTCGTCCGGCGCACCTCCGACGACTGCGCGGGCGCCTCGCTCCAGAGCGTCGTCGACGAGGCGCTGCACCTTGGCCCGGCCGTCCTCGTCGATGAGCGGCCCGACCTCCACTCCGTCACCGTCGCCGGGGCCGACGTTCAGTGCGTCCATTCGCGCGCCCAGCTTCTCGGCGAACTCGATTGCCACGGAACGATGTACGAAGAACCGGTTGGCCGCGGTGCATGCCTCGCCCATGTTGCGCATCTTCGCTACCATCGCGCCGTCCACGGCCCGATCGACGTCGGCTCCCTCGGCGACGACGAAGGGTGCATTGCCACCGAGTTCCATCGACGTACGCATCACCGTCGGTGCAGCCTGCGCCAGAAGAATCTTCCCTACTTCGGTCGAACCGGTGAAGCTGATCTTGCGCGCGTCTCCGCTCGCCATCCACGAACCGACGACGCTCGCAGCGTCGGTCGTCGGTACGACGTTGACGACTCCGTCCGGCACTCCCGCCTCGACCAGAATTGCGGCCAGGGCCAGAGCGGTCAGAGGTGTCTGTTCGGCCGGTTTGAACACCACGGTGCACCCGGCGGCCAATGCTGGGCCGATCTTTCGCGTACCCATGGCGAGCGGAAAGTTCCACGGGGTGACCAGGATGCACGGGCCGACGGGTTCGCGGGTGACGATGATGCGGTTCTTCCCGTCGCCGGTCAGGGTGTGATCACCTGAAATCCGCACCGCTTCTTCCGAGAACCAGCGAAAGAACTCGGCGCCGTAGGCGACCTCACCGCGCGCATCCGCCAGCGGCTTTCCCATCTCGGCGGTGATGATCGCGGCGAGTTCCTCGGTGCGCTCGACGATCAACTCGAAAGCCCGACGGAGGATGATGCTGCGTTCACGAGGAGCCGTCTGCGCCCACGACTTCTGGGCTTCCGATGCGGCTGCCATGGCCGCCTCCGCATCGGTGACGCCGCCGTCGGCGACGGTGGCGATGGTCTCACCTGTCGCAGGATCGACGACGTCGAACGTCTTTCCGCCGTGTGCGTCGCGCCAGTGGCCGCCGATGAACACCTGGGTCGGTGAATCGATCTCGGGTCGGGTCAGTGATGTGGTCATACGTCCCTCCTGGTGGTGCCTGGATCGAGAATGTGCGCGAGGTGCGTCGAGGCCCCGGCGCTGTGGTTGTCGGTGAGCTGGCGGACCTGCATGTGGCAGCTGAAACCGTCGGTGAGGATCGGTCGATCCCCCGCCCGACGCACGGCCGGAGCGAGGGCTTGTTCGGACACCTTCATGCTCATCTCGTAGTGATCGGGTTCGAAGCCGAAGTTTCCTGCCACGCCGCAGCATCCGGTTGCTTCGTCGATCGACTCGATTCCTGCAGCGGCCAACGCCTTCCGTTGGGTCGCTTCACCGAAGACGGCGTATTCGTGGCAGTGCGTCTGGACGGTCACGGCGTCCGGAACCGTCGCCGTCGGCGTCCACCCGCCTGCCGCCTGGTCGATCACTGCGCCCGCGAAGCTCTGCACGCGCGCTGCGACGCGTCGTGCGGCGTCGGTGTTCACCAGTTCCGGTAGGTCCTTCTTCAGTGCCGCCGCGCAACTCGGTTCGGTGACGACGATGGGACGGTCGGTGCCGTCGTCGAGCGCGTCCGCCGTCCGAGCAAGGTGCTTCCTGGCCGTCGCAAGCTGCCCGGTGGAGATCCAGGTGAGCCCGCAGCAGACGTCGCTGCGGCACTCGGCTGTTCGGCCAGCGTCGGCGAGGACTCGAACAGCAGCGCCGACGATCTCCGGCCGAAATCCCTTCGTGAACGAGTCGACGAACAGCACGACGTCACCGCCCTGGACCGAGTCGGTCGTCTGCGCCTTCAGTTCTGCACGTGATGCGAATCGCGGAAGCGCGCGCTCGGTCGTCAGTCCTCCGAGTTTCGCTGCCAGCACACCGATTCTGGGCGTCAGAACGGCATTGAGTGCCGGAGCGATCCGCGCGGTCACCTTCAGCCATCGCGGAAGCCATCCCAGCGAATAGTGCGCCATCGGACGCACCCGGCCAGCGTAGTGATGGTCGAGGAATTCCGCCTTGTAGGTCGCCATGTCCACGCCGACCGGACAGTCGGACGAGCACGCCTTGCAGGAGAGGCACAGATCGAGGGACTCCTTGACATCGGTGGATGCCCATCCCTCGGCGACGGTTCTCGAGCTGCGTACCATCTCCTGCAGCACTCGTGCCCGCCCGCGGGTGGAATCCTTCTCGTCACCGGTCGCCCGGAAACTGGGGCACATCACTCCGCCACTGCTCGATCGACAGCGGCCGACTCCGACACAGGACTGTGTGGCGTGGACGAACGGGTCGAGGTGCGGGACCGGTCGAGGATCCGGGCCCGATCCGATCTGGTGCAGATCGAAGGTCGTCTTCCACTCCCGCTTCGGGATGTTCGCCAGCGCAAGGTCGTTCATCATCGGCGCCGGGTCGGTGATACTGCCCGGGTTGAGCAGTCCGGCAGGGTCCCAGATGCCTTTGAAGCGCTCGAACGCCCTCAGCATCGTGGTCGAGTACATCACCGGCAGCAGCTCCGAACGAGCGCGCCCGTCACCGTGTTCGCCGGACAGCGACCCGCCGTGACGGACCACGAGGGCTGCCGCATCCCGCAGGAACGCGTTCATGATCGCGCGGCCTTCGTCCGTCCGCTGGTCGAACGTTATGCGCACGTGCATGCATCCGGCACCGAAATGCCCGTACATCACTCCGGTCAAGCCGTGGTGTGCCAGCAGGTCGCGAAAGTCGGCCAGATACGCCGCGAGTTTCTCCGGGGCCACCGCCGAATCCTCCCAGCCGGGCCAGGATTCGGTGATACCGCTCGCGCCGTCCGACAGTCGCGCCGACAGTCCAGCGCCGTCCTCACGCACTCGCCACAACGACTTCCGCTCGGACGGGTCGGCGACGACGCGACCGTCCTTCAACCGTCCCAGTTCTCGGAGTCGCTCGAGCAGACGCTCGGCCTTGTCCTCCACCTCGGTGGGGTCATCGCCGTCGAGGTCGACGTACAGCCAGGCGTTGCCGGACGGGAGGCCGCGCACCGAGTCCGCGCCGCGACGCATCCGCATGGTGTCGACGATCTTCTCGTCGATGCCTTCGATCGCGGCGGGAGAGAATTCGAGAATCGTCATGACGTCCTCGGCTGCTTCGACGACGTCCTCGTATCCCAGACTGAGCAACAGGGCAGCCGGAGGTACCTCCACGAGAGACACCGTCACGGCGACGACGATCGCGCAGGTGCCCTCGCTACCCACGAGCGCACGCGCCACGTCGAATCCGTTCTCGGGCAACAGGGTCGACAGGTGAAATCCCGACACCTGACGCGGAATGAGACCGAGCTCGAGACGGAGATCCGCCATGTGGTCCGAGACGAGCGACCGCAGGTCCGCAGCGATCCGAGTGGCGGCCTCGACCGACCGGGAATCGGAAGGATCCACGGCGGCGAGTCCGTCCCGTGTGGCCCGTAGAAGATGACCGTCCGAAGTGACGACATCGAGGGCGATCGTGTGATCGGCCGTCCGTCCGTAGCGCACCGAGTGGTTGCCGCAGGCATCGTTGCCCACCGCGCCGCCGACGGTGGCACGAGACTTGCTCGACGGATCGGGTGCGTACGTCAGCGCCCCTGCCGTCTCCGCCGACACGGCGGCGGCGAGTTCGGAGATGACGATTCCCGGCTCGACGACAGCGGATTTCCCCTGCTGATCGATCGACACGACCCGGTTCATGTGACGGGAGAAATCCAGAACGATTCCAGCGCCGATCGCGTTGCCCGCCATGGAGGTGCCGCCTCCCCGGCTGACTATGGGTACGCAGGCATTCGCGCACGCTCGGACCACCGTCCGGACCTCGTCCGCGGTTGCCGGAAACACGACAGCGAGAGGTGGCACGCGGTAGTTCGAGGCGTCGTAGGAGTACTCGGCACGCCGTCGAGGTGAGTCGTCCACCTCGATGTCCGTCCTCCGCAGAACATCGAACACGCGCGCGGCGGCTTCGGGTTCGGGATCGAGAACGGTCACAATGCTCGCTTCAGGGTCCGGGCGATCGCGTCGAGTCCTTCGGCGACTTCGTCGTCGGTGACCACGAGCGCGGGAATGATGCGGACGACGTTTCCGAATCCCCCGCAGGTGAGGAGCAGCAGACCTTCGGAAATTGCGGTCTGCTGCACACGGGTTGCCGCCGCGGCGTCGGGAGCTCCGTTGTCGTCGACGAATTCGAGTGCTTGCATCAGACCGAGGCCGCGAGCATCGCCGATGGCCGAGTACTGCCCCTTCAGCTCGTTCAGTCCATCGAGAAGAACAGCGCCCTGCTCGGCTGCGTTGTCGACGAGGCCCTCGTCCCGCACCACGTCGAGTGTGGCCACTGCGGCGGCTGCGGCAACGGCGTTGCCGCCGTATGTCCCTCCCTGCGAACCCGGCCACGCCTTGGACATGAGTTCCTCGGACGCAGCGATTGCCGAGATCGGGAAGCCCGAGGCGAGTCCCTTCGCGGTGACGACGATGTCGGGGCGCGCAGCCGAGTGCTCGTGCCCCCAGAACTTGCCGGTGCGTCCGACACCTGCCTGAACTTCGTCGAAGACCAGGACGATGTCGTGTCGATCCGCGCGCTCGCGCAGTCCTTCGAGGAAGGCGGGCGGGGTCGGCAGGTAGCCACCGTCGCCGAGCACAGGTTCGATGATGAACGCGGCAGTGTCGGCGGGGCTGGACACCGTCGCCAGAAGGTAATCGAGCTCCTTCAGAGCGAACGCGACGGCCGTCTCGGTGTCCCAGCCGTAGCGGAATGCGTACGGGAACGGCGCGATGTGCACGCCTCCCATGATGGGCGAGAAACCGGAACGGAACTTGGTGCCCGCCGTCGTCAGCGACGCCGCCGCGACCGTTCGGCCGTGGAACCCTCCGTGGAACGCGATGATGTTGGGACGCCCGGTGGCCATTCGTGCGAGGCGGATCGACGCCTCGACGGCTTCGGAGCCGGAGTTGGCGTAGAAGACGCTGTTCAGTCCGGCGGGCAGCACGTCACCCAGTTTCTCGGTCAATTCCAGGAGCGGCTTGTGCATCACGGTCGTGTACTGCGCGTGAATGATCTTGCCGACCTGTTCCCGCGCGGCCTCGACGACCTTCGGATGGCAGTGCCCGGTACTGGTGACGCCGATTCCGGTGGTGAAGTCCAGGTACTTGTTTCCGTCGGTTCCGTAGATCCAGCTGCCCGACGCGTAGTCGACGACAACCGGTGTGGCCTGCTTGAGTGCGGGGCTGAGGTGTGTGCGAGCTGGAGCTGTCATGCGAACTATCGTGGTTCAGGATTTGCAGATTGTCAACAATCTGCAACCAATCGCCTCGTCGGGCTTCGGACGTCGCGGATATCGTCGGCTCATGCCAACGACCCGTGTTGCCGTCCTCGGCAGCATCAACATGGACCTCACGACGTTCACGCCGCGGCTGCCTCAGCCGGGTGAGACCCTGCTCGGCACCACCTTCGCAGCCTCGCAAGGAGGCAAGGGCGCAAACCAGGCGTTGGCGGCCGCACGCTCGGGTGCCGACACGACCTTCCTCGGGGCCGTCGGCTCCGACGCGTTCGGCCAGGATCTGATCGACACTCTGACCGAGGCCGGCATCGACACGTCCCTGGTTCGCCACGTCGACGGACCGAGCGGCGTCGCCTCGATATCCGTGGACAGCGATGGCGAGAACACGATCGTCGTCGTCGCGGGCGCCAACTCGTCACTGCTCACCCTGTCCGACGCCGAGCGTGACGCCATCGCGGGGGCCGACATCCTCATGTGTCAACTCGAGATCCCGCTGGAGACCGTCGTCGAGGGTGCAACACACGCGCGCGACCACGGCACTCTCGTTCTACTCAATCCCTCCCCTGCGCAGGACCTGCCGGACGAGCTCGTCGTGGCCGTCGACGTTCTCGTCGTCAACGAAGCCGAGGCACGGGAGTTGGCCGACGTCGTCTCCCGAGTGCCGCACGTCGTCACCACCCTCGGCGCGCGAGGCGCCCACTACCGCGGCCCCGAGTCGGCATCGGACTTCCGCGCGCCCACGGTCGACGCGATCGACACCACGGGAGCAGGCGACGCGTTCACCGGGGCGCTCGCCGCCGAGTGGTCCGCAGGCCCCGACGACGCAATCCGGTGGGCCTGTGCGGCAGGCGCTTTCGCAGCCACGCGACGGGGCGCCGGTTCCTCGTCGGGAACACGCACGGACATTCGAGGCGTCGGACAGGAATGAGCCTGGCTGCGGGCCGTCAGGCAAGCCCGGCGAGCCCGAATCCCGCGGCACACGCCGCAACCGACAGCACGAGCGTGCCGACGGCGTAGCCGATGGCCTTCGCGTGCTTCCCGGACCGGACGAGCCGGACGGTATCGACACTCGCGGTGCTGAACGTGGTGTATCCGCCGCAGAACCCGGTTCCGATCACAGCTTGAAGATCCGTCGAACCATTCTGCAACACAACGAGTCCCGCGAGAAGGCCGAGCACGAGAGAACCCGAGACGTTGATGGCCGCAATCGCCCACGGAATCCCCGATCGCGGAAATCGACTCCTGAACCACGAATCGACGGCGAACCGCGTCACCGCACCGAGTGCGCCCGCAAGAGCGACGAGGACGACGATCACCGAGCGCTCCTTCGGCGGTGACCGGCTGCTCCAACGACGATGCCCGCCCAGGCAGCGACGCCGCCGAGGACCACGGTCCCGGCCCCGTAAGCCGATGCGGTGGACCAGTGTCCGTCACGAGTCAGCAGCACCGCTTCCAGCGCGAACGTGCTGTAGGTGGTGAACGCCCCGCAGAACCCCGTCCCCGCGAGCAGACGTACTCGTTGCCGCACACCGATATCCGGTCCACGCCTCGCCAAGTTCTCCAGCACGAGGCCGAGGACGAACGCTCCGACGATGTTGATCACGAAGGTTGCCACCGGCCACCCGGAAGGCCGGTGCGGCAGCGCCTCCTCCACACCGACACGGGCGAGTGTTCCCACGACGCCGCCGACGAAGACCGACGCCAGCGCCGACATGCTCGAATGCAACGGACGCGTCGACGTCGTTTCGCGCTCTCCAGGATCCCCGCCGGAATCGCGGCCTCCGCCGTCTCCCATGTCGCCTCCTCGTACCACCTTCTGCAGAAGAGTATCGACCCTCGTCCGGTCGTTCCTTGTCACACCGGTGCGGCACGATGGTGCCATGACAACCGCATCGCACACGCCGACAGACCTGCGCGCCGACGCCGAGCGCCTGCTCCGCGAGCTCGCGGGGGACGGTGCGAGCCTGCGCGAGGATCAGTGGGTCGCCATCGAGGCACTCGTGGTCGGTCGACGCCGCGCACTGGTCGTCCAGCGAACCGGGTGGGGAAAGTCGGCGGTGTACTTCATCGCAGCGAAGTTGCTTCGGGAACAAGGCCTCGGCCCGACGGTCATCGTCTCGCCGTTGCTGGCACTGATGCGCAACCAGGTCGCCTCGGCGGAGCGTGCGGGAGTGAAGGCCGCGACCATCAACTCCGGAAACATGACCGAGTGGGAAGACATCCACGCCGACGTCGCAGCGGGCAGACTGGACGTTCTGCTGGTCAGCCCGGAGCGCCTGAACAACCCGGACTTCCGCGATCAGGTTCTACCGTCGCTGGCCGGCGACGCGGGCCTGGTCGTCGTCGACGAGGCCCACTGCGTGTCGGACTGGGGTCATGATTTCCGGCCGGACTACCGTCGCATCAGGACCTTGATCTCCGAACTGAGAGAAGGAATTCCGGTTCTGGCCACCACCGCGACCGCCAACGACAGAGTGGTGTCGGACGTCGCCGCACAGTTGGGAGTCGGCGGCGGTGACACCCTCGTGCTGCGCGGAGGCCTCGAACGGGAATCACTGCATCTGTCGGTCGTGCAGATCGAGAACTCGACCGAGCGAGCGGCGTGGCTCGCGTCGCATCTCGCGCAACTGCCCGGTTCCGGGATCATCTACACCCTGACGGTCTCCGCAGCCAAGGACCTCGCCGCGTTGCTGTCCGATCAGGGCCTCGCCGTTGCCGCGTACACCGGCCAGACCGACACGACGGAACGCGAGTCGCTCGAGACCGACCTGCTGAACAACGAAGTCAAAGCTCTGATCGCGACCTCGGCCCTCGGGATGGGATTCGACAAACCGGACCTCGGTTTCGTCGTGCACATGGGCGCCCCTTCATCTCCTATCTCGTACTACCAGCAGGTCGGGCGTGCAGGCCGCGGCACCGATCGCGCCGAGGTGATCCTGCTTCCCGGTCACGAGGACAAGCAGATCTGGAGTTACTTCGCGTCGGTTGCGTTTCCGCGGGAACACGTCGTCAGGCAGGTGATCGAGACTCTCGATCCGGTGAAGCCTCAATCGACACCGGCCCTCGAACCGTTGGTCGACTTGAATCGCAGTCGATTGGAGATGGTCCTCAAGGTCCTCGACGTCGACGGCGCGGTGCAGCGTGTTCGTGGTGGATGGATCGCGACCGGCGAGCCGTGGACGTACGACGCCGAGCGCTACGAGCGGCTCGAACAGGCTCGCGACTCCGAACAGCAGGCCATGGTCGACTACCAACGCACCGACGGCTGTCGCATGGATTTCCTCCGGCGCCAACTCGACGACCCGGACCTGACGGACACTCCGTCCCGATGTGGCCGATGCGACAATTGCACAGGCCAGTCTTACTCTGCACAGGTCGAACAGGCTGCTGTCGATCAGGCTCGCAGCAGGTTGGACCGCCCGGGACTCGACCTTCCCCCGCGCAAGCAGTGGCCGAGCGGAATGAAGAAGCTCGGCGTCTCACTGTCGGGAAAGATCACCGACGGGCACGAACCCGGTCGCGTCCTGGGAAGGTTGACCGACCTCGTCTGGGGAAACCGCCTGCGTTCCGTCCTCGACGGTCCGGACGAGGCAGCGCCGTCGTCGTTGGTCGATGGATGCATCAAGGTCCTCGCATCGTGGGATTGGAAGGTCCGCCCGACGGCTGTCCTGGCCCTCGAATCCGCGTCGCACCCGGTACTCGTCAGGTCCGTGGCGAGCGAGCTCGCACGGATCGGCCGGCTCACCGACCTGGGAGTTCTCGGTCAACGGCCAGATCATCCGGTGGTGACGGCCTCCAACTCGGCCTTTCGGGTCGCGGGGCTCGTGGACTCCTGGGACATCCCGGACCTCGACAGCGTCGACGGGCCGATACTGCTGGTCGACCTCGTGACCGACACCGGATGGACGTTCACCTGCGCCGCCGACGCCCTGCGTAGGGCCGGAGCGGACGCCGTGCTCCCGTTCGCTCTTGCCACCCCCAAGTAGACGCCCCGAGGACACTAAGTCCAGACTGTGGATCGGCGGCAGGTTATCGGAGCCGAAACTGCTCGCCGTTACCCTGAATCACACATTTGTGACCAGCGTCACAATCACCCTCTAACCTGGGGAAGCAAGGTGGTTTAGAGGGTCAATTTCCCGGGGTACATGAAATGCCATGGCCACCTTGTTACGTTTGTATTTCCTATGAAGCCCGCACAGCTGAGAGCGACCTCAATCACTGCGCCGGACGCAGTGAAGTTTCGTAGTCCAAAGATTTCCGACGGAGTCCGGCTCTGGGAGATCGCAAGAGATTCGAGGGTGCTCGATCTCAACTCGAGCTACTCGTACATCCTGTGGTGCAGGGACTTTGCTGCAACATCCGTCGTGTCGGATGTCGGCGGCAGAGCAGTTGGTTTCGTCACCGGCTACATCCGGCAAGACTCCCCCACAACGTTTTTCGTGTGGCAGGTTGCGGTCGATGCCGATCAACGAGGCAAAGGTCTCGCCGGTCGTATGTTGAACGAACTGCTCGATCGCCTCACCCCCCAGGGCATCACACACCTGGAAACCACGATCAGCCCCGACAACGAGGCCTCGATCGCACTGTTCACGGCCCTCGCTCGAACACGAGGGACCGACATTGGAAAATCAGATCTGTTCGCGCCCAATGATTTCCCTGATAGCCACGAGGCCGAGGAGCTCTACACCGTAGGCCCCGCCGCCGTGCGCACAAACGAAAGGAACAAGCAGAACATGACCGAAAAGATTGTTACCACAGAGAAGCCCGACGTCTTCGAGACAGTCGAGTCCGCCGTCCGCAGCTACAGCCGTCAGTGGCCCGCTGTGTTCAAGACCGCGAAGAACTCGACCCTCGTGGACGAGAGCGGCCGCGAGTACCTCGACTTCTTCGGTGGCGCAGGCGCACTGAACTACGGCCACAACAACCAGATCCTCAAGGACGCTCTGGTGGATTACATCCAGAGTGACGGCATCACGCACGGGCTGGACATGTCCACCGTCGCCAAGCGCGAGTTCCTCGAGTCGTTCAAGAAGAACATCCTTGACCCGCGCGGACTCGACTACAAGGTTCAGTTCCCCGGCCCCACAGGCGCCAACACCGTCGAGGCAGCTCTGAAGCTCGCCCGCAAGGTGACCGGACGTGAGTCGATCATCAACTTCACCAACGCTTTCCACGGCATGACACTCGGCGCGTTGTCGGTCACCGGCAACTCGATGAAGCGAGCCGGCGCCGGAATTCCGCTGGTGCACACCACCCCGATGCCGTACGACAACTACTTCGGCGGTGTCACCGAGGACTTCCAGTGGTTCGAGCGTGTCCTCGACGACTCCGGCAGCGGATTCAACCGTCCGGCAGCAGTCATCGTCGAAACCATCCAGGGTGAAGGCGGCATCAACGTCGCTCGTCCGGAATGGCTTCGTGCACTGGCCGAGTTGTGCTCGCGCCGCGAGATCCTGCTGATCGTCGACGACGTCCAGATGGGGTGCGGCCGCACCGGCCAGTTCTTCTCCTTCGAAGAGGCGGGCATCGTCCCGGACATCGTCACGCTGTCGAAGTCCATCGGCGGCTACGGAATGCCCATGGCACTCACCCTCTTCAAGCCTGAGCTCGACGTGTGGGCGCCGGGTGAGCACAACGGCACCTTCCGTGGTTTCAACCCGTCGTTCGTCACCTCGAAGACGGCCATCGACACCTACTGGTCCGACGACAAGTTCGAGAAGGAAGTTCTCGCCAAGGGCGAGCACATCCAGGACAACTTCATCAAGCTGTGCGCCAAGTACGACGGGGTGTCCACCCGCGGTCGCGGCATGGTCCAAGCGCTCGTCTTCGACGAGCCGGAGAAGGCAGGCAAGGTCGCTGCACTCTGCTACGACGAAGGACTGCTCGTCGAGACCGCAGGTCCGTCCGACGAGGTCGTCAAGCTGCTTCCGCCGCTGACCACGACAGTCGAAGAACTCGATCGCGGACTGGACATCATCGCAGGTGCTACTGCCAAGGTGTGCTCCTGATCCAGCAGGATCCGATCCTGCTGCACACCATCGAGCTGCACATTCGTCGAAGGGAGACAACACATGATCGTGCGTACCACCGAGGAAATCACCGGGACCGATCGCGACATCTCGAGCGAGGACGGCAACTGGCGCAGCAAGCGCATCGTCCTGGGCGGCGACAAGGTCGGTTTCTCGTTCCACGAGACCACCATTCAGGCCGGCACGGTGAACAACTTCCACTACGCCAACCACATCGAGGCCGTCTGGCTCATCGAGGGTGAAGGCACGTTGACCGATCGCGAGACCGGCGAGACGTACGAACTCGGTCCGGGATCGATGTACCTGCTGAACGGCAACGAGCGCCACACCGTCGAGCCGCGCACCCAGATGCGCATGTTGTGTGTGTTCAACCCGCCGGTAGTCGGCAACGAGACCCACGACGAGAACGGTGTCTACCCGCTCGTGGAAGTTCCCGCATAAAGTTTGTTCTCATGACTCCACCCCGCTCGAATGCTGTTGCCGTCGGACCCGAAGAGGACCGCATCACGGTTTCTGCGATCGAGCGGGGTGGAGCCGTTGTTGCGCCTCTGGCCGACGCGTCGGGCCTAGTCTGGACCGAGGGGCCGTCGAGGTTTCCGACGACTCTGCCGTCGACCGTCGAGTGGGTGCAGCTGCCGTCCGCGGGTGTCGAAGCGTGGTTCGAGGCCGGAGTGTTCGACGCCCATTCTTCGGTTCTGTTCACCTCCGCTGCGGGCGCCTACGCTGCCACCGTCGCCGAACACGCTCTTGCACTGCTGCTCGCGGGCGTGCGTGCTCTGCCCGAGCACCTCGAAGCCCGCTCCTGGCAGCAGGAGCGATTTCTGAGCAAGGTCGGCACGCTGCGCGGGTCGACGATCACGATCCTCGGAGCAGGCGGAATCGGCCGGGCGTTGATCCCGCCGCTCACCGCGCTCGGGGCGGAGGTCGTCGCGGTGAACCGCTCGGGCCGACCCGTGCCGGGTGCAGTGCGCACGTTGCCCGTCACCGCTCTGGCCGATGTGTGGCCCGGCACCGACCACGTCGTGATCGCTGCACCGGCGACACCGGCCACCCGCCACCTCGTCGGCGCGCAGGAACTGGCTCGGCTGCAGAAGCATTCCTGGCTGATCAACGTGGCACGTGGGTCACTCGTGGACACCGATGCTTTGGTCGACGCCCTCACTGCCCGGACCATCGGTGGCGCAGGCCTCGATGTCACCGACCCCGAGCCGCTGCCCGACGGCCATCCTCTGTGGACGTTGCCGAACGCGGTCGTCACTCCGCACGACTCGAACCCGACCGCGCTACGTCACGCTGCCTACGCCGACCACGTCGCATCCAACGTCGCGCGCTTCGTCGCAGGTGAGACGCTTGCCGCGCGCATCGACTCGACGCAGGGATACTGAGCGCTAACCTGGAGAACGTGGCAACGACAGTCCGCGCAGCCCCCTCTGCCAGCCGGCTCGACGACATCGTCGAGCTGCTGACCGGCAAGCGGGTCGCCGTCGTGTCGGGCGCAGGTATGTCCACCGATTCCGGGATTCCCGATTACCGGGGCCCGGACTCTCCGCCGCGCAACCCGATGACCTTCCAGCAGTTCGTCGGCGACGACGAGTTTCGCCGTCACTACTGGGCACGCAACCACGTCGGCTGGCGACACATGGACGCTGCGCAACCCAACCGCGGCCACCGAGCTCTCGCGGCCCTGGAGCGTCGCGGAAACGTTTCCGGCGTCATCACCCAGAACGTGGACATGCTGCACACCAAGGCAGGCAGCCGACGGGTCATCGACCTACATGGTGTCTACGCCCGCGTGACGTGCCTCGACTGCGGACGGCTCGTGTCCAGGTACACACTGGCCCGTCGCCTCGAAACGCGAAACCCCGGCTTTCTCGCCAGCGTCGCGCCGGCCGACGGCGTGGAAATCGCCCCCGACGCCGATGCTGTCATCTCCAGCACCGCCCACTTCCGCATGGTGGACTGCGAGGCGTGCGGTGGTGTGCTGAAACCGGACATCGTGTACTTCGGGGAGAGTGTCCCCAAGCCTCGAGTCGCGGAAGCGTTCGACCTCGTCGACTCGGCGGACGCACTTCTCGTACTCGGGTCGTCTCTCACGGTGATGTCGGGCCTGCGGTTCGTCCGCCGCGCCGCGAAAGCAGGCATCCCCATCGTCGTGGTCAACCGTGGATCCACCCGCGGCGACGAATTCGCATCGATCGTCAGCGCTGCCGGGTGCTCGGAAACTCTCACCGGACTGCTCGACGCGCTGCCGCCAGTGCACTGACCACAACCACAACCGGCCCCTGGCGCTCCTCACCGCTCGAATGAATCCCCGAGTCCGCTACAGCTCCACGGACACCAGGTCGTCGGCGTGAACCACTGGCCGCTGGAGTTCGGGAGCCAGGTCGGAGCTCGACTTCCCGAGCATGCCGGACAACTCGGACGCGTCGTACGCCACTACTCCCCTGGCGACGACGGCTCCAGCGGGATTGCGCAGTGCAACGACGTCGCCTCCGTGGAAGTTGCCGGTGATACCGACGATGCCGGCGGACAGCAGCGAGCGCCTGAGTTCGACGACGGCACGCACGGCGCCCGCGTCGAGGTGCAGGTCGCCGTCGACATCCGCGGCGTGCCGGACCCAGAACTTCCGTGACGACAGTCGGATCGGCCGGGCAGCGAAGGCCGTTCCGACTCCCGCATCGGTGAGTGCGTCGTTCGCGTCGGACGCAGCGGCAAGCAGGACCGGCACACCAGCATCGGCTGCGAGTCGCGCAGCGGACAATTTGGAGGCCATTCCGCCCGTGCCGAGTGCTCCTCCGGATCCTGCAACCACTCCGTCCAGGTCTTCCGGGCTGTCGACCTCGGGGATGAGCGTCGCGTCGCCCTTGCGCGGGTCGCCGTCGTACAGACCGTCGACGTCGGACAGCAGAACCAGTGCGTCTGCTCCCGACAGGTGCGCGACGAGGGCTGCCAGCCGATCGTTGTCACCGAATCGGATCTCGGCGGTGGCGACCGTGTCGTTCTCGTTCACCACGGCGACCGCTCCGAGCGAGCGCAACCGGTCCAACGTACGTTGCGCGTTTCGGTGATTGGTGCGTCTGGCGATGTCCTCGGCCGTCAGCAGTACCTGCCCGACGGTACGACCGAAACGTCCGAACGACGTGCCCCACGCATGCGCCAACGCGAGCTGGCCGACACTGGCCGCAGCCTGTTTGGTCGCGAGGTCTCGTGGCCGCTTGGTCAATCCGAGCGGCGCAATTCCGGCTCCGATGGCACCGGACGACACGACGATCACGTCGGTCCCGGCACGCATACGAGTCTCGACGGCTTCCGCCAACGCATCGAGACGCGTGACGTCGAGGCCGCCGACCAGGGACGTCAGCGCCGAGGATCCGATCTTGACGACGATGCGCTTGGCGCCCGCGATGGTGCTTCTCGTCGCCGATACCCTTGACGCAGAATCGGATTCAGCGCTCACGTTCCCTCACTCTTCGGGGTCGAGCCCACGCCGGACTCGACGAGCGTGCTTACGTTCGTCCGCGCTGATGCGCTCGACCTGATCGAGCCGTGCGTCGGTGCCACGTCCGGTGCGGACGATGTCGACGCCGGCGGAAGTCTGCGGTTCCCAGTCGAACGTGACGTCACCGATGGTGACCGATGCGCCCGGCTCCGCTCCGAGTTTGATCAACGCGTCCTCGACGCCGAGACGTGCCAACCTGTCGGCGAGGTAGCCCACGGCCTCGTCGTTGCTGAACTGTGTCTGCGCGACCCACCGTTCGGGTCGTGTACCGAGCACCAGGAAACCGCCGGGCACGTCGGGATCCTTGACGACCTCGAAGCCGTCCTCGTTGCGTGCCACTGGACGGATCACTGCACGACGAGGCTCTGCAGGCGGGTGCGCCGCCCGGTACTCCTCGACCATCTTCGCCAGAGCGAAGATCAAGGGCTTCAATCCTTCTCGGCTCACAGCCGAGATCGTGAACACCGGCCAACCGCGCGCCTCGAACTCGGGGGTCACCATCTCGGCGAGCTCGGCAGCCTCCGGGATGTCGGCCTTGTTGAGCACGACGATGCGGGGACGGTCGGCCAGGTCACCCAGGCTCGCATCACCGAGCAGCGCGGGCTTGTAGGCAGCGAGTTCGGCTTCCAGCGCGTCGACGTCCGAGACCGGATCGCGACCGGGATCCAGTGTCGCGCAGTCGACCACGTGAGCGAGCACCGCTGTCCGCTCCAGGTGCCGGAGGAAGTCGAGACCGAGCCCCTTGCCCTGGCTGGCTCCGGGAATCAGACCAGGAACGTCGGCGACGGTGTAGGTCGTGTCACCGCTGGACACGACACCCAGGTTCGGCACGAGTGTCGTGAACGGGTAGTCCGCGATCTTCGGCTTGGCGGCCGACAGCACCGACACGAGAGATGATTTACCGGCGGACGGAAAGCCGACGAGTCCGATGTCCGCGACGGATTTGAGCTCGAGCACCAGGTCGCGCTCGACGCCTTCCTCACCGAGGAGGGCGAAGCCGGGAGCCTTACGGGCTTTGGACGACAGCGCTGCGTTGCCGAGTCCGCCCCGGCCGCCGGGCGCAGCGTCGAATCGAGTGCCCTCACCGATCATGTCCGCGAGAATGCGGCCGTCCTTGTCGAGGACGACGGTGCCGTCGGGCACCTTCAGGATCAGATCCTCGCCGTTGGCGCCCTCTCGGTTGCCACCCATGCCCTGGGTTCCGTTGCTGGCCTTGGCGTGCGAGTGGAAGTGGAAGTCGAGCAGCGTGTGCACACTGCTGTCCACGACGAAGACGACTCCGCCGCCGCGTCCACCGTTGCCGCCGTCGGGTCCGCCGAGCGGTTTGAACTTCTCGCGATGAACCGAAGCGCAGCCGTTGCCGCCTTTACCGGCGCTGACGTGCAGCACCACGCGGTCTATGAATCGTGACATGGCTGCCTTCGATCCTTCCTCGGTCAGGTGACCGAATGTCTGTGCCCCACGAACGCGATAAGGGCGGACCGGGTGTCTTAGACCCTGGTCCGCCCTCGTCGTAGATCGTGGGGTGCGCCGTGCGGATCGCGTGCGATCCCCGGGCGCGGATGGTGCAGCGGAGACTAGGCCTCGACTGCGACCGGAACGATGTTCACGGTCTTGCGTCCACGCTTGGCGCCGAACTCGACGGCACCTGCGGACAGTGCGAACAGTGTGTCGTCGCCACCACGGCCGACTCCGACACCGGGGTGGAAGTGCGTGCCGCGCTGACGAACCAGGATCTCGCCTGCGCTGACCGTCTGGCCACCGAAACGCTTGACGCCGAGGCGCTGTGCATTCGAGTCGCGACCGTTACGGGAGCTGGATGCACCCTTCTTATGTGCCATGTTGCGTACCCTCCTCGGGTAAGAAGATCGCCGGTGCCCTGTGAGAAACCGGCTGAGAAGAACTGGTTACTTGATACCGGTGACCTTGAGGACGGTCAGCTTCTGCCTGTGTCCCTGACGCTTGTGGTATCCGGTCTTGTTCTTGAACTTGTGGATGCGGATCTTCGGGCCCTTGGTGTGCTCGACGATCTCGCCGGCGACGGACATCTTCGCCAGCTTCTCTGCATCTGTGGTCAGGTCGGAACCGTCAACGACGAGGACCGGAGCAAGCGAGACAGCAGTGCCGGGCGCTCCCTCGATCTTCTCGACCTTGACGAGGTCACCAACAGCGACCTTGTACTGCTTTCCGCCGGTCTTGACGATCGCGTACGTTGCCATCGGAGGGCTACCCCTTGCTTCTTCGAACTTGCTCGCGCTGCCCACGGCAACACGACTGGTCTGATCTTGCTTTGTTCTTGCTTTCAAACATCCCGGCATCTATCCCGATCAACGCTCCTGCCTTCCGCGAACGGAGCCAGGGCACAGCAGACCGGTGTCGCCGGGAGCGACTTATCAAGGTTACGGCAGACGGGCGGCCATGGTCAAACCGCCCGTCCCCTGTTCCCTATGCGTCTACGGGAGGACCCGCCGGTCGTGCTGCACTGCGGCGGCGCCGCGGCCGAGCCACCGGCAGTTCTTCCGGCACGTCCCCTGCATCCACCTGGGCGAATGCAGGCGTCGTCACCGGTTCCGGCGCAGGCTCGTCCGCAGCGTCCGTGCCGTCCGACGTTGCCGAGATCACGAAGACTGCTCCCGCGTCCGGTCCGGTCTCGGTCGGTGCTGCAGCCTTGCGAGCCACTCGCCGTCCGCGCTTGGCCTTGACCGGAGCCTCGGACGCTGCGGGTTCGTCCGCTGCACCCGACTCGGCGACAGCAGGTTCGGGCGCAGCCTCTTCGGCAGCGGGACGATCCGTTGCCGCTTCCGATGACGGAGTCTCGGCATCCACGTGCGTGGTCGACTCTGCTGCTTCGGCTGCGCCTGTGTCTTCGACTACTGCCGATGCAGTGGGACGCGACGCCTTTCGGCGTGCACCGCGTCCACCTCGACGGGACGAGCCGGTGGGTGCCGCTTCCGTGCCGTTCGACTGGGACTCCTGCAGAGCCCCTGCGTCCGACACCGATGCGTCCGACACCGCCACGTCCGACACCGCTACGTCCGACACCGCTACGTCCGACACCGCTACGTCCGACACCGATACGTCCGACACCGATACGTCCGATACCGATGCGTCGTCGTTGCCCTGTACGGCGGCGACGTCCGAGGCGTCGATGACCTTGTTCTCCGTCGACGCCGATGCGTCGTGTTCCACCACGTCGGCGGGTGTGACGTCGGCGACCACTTCGTCGTGGTGCGCTGCCATTGCCAGGGCGACCGGATGGGCTCGCTTGACGGCAGGCTCAGCCGTGGGTTCGGAGTGATCGGAGCCGTGGGAGTGGCCATTCCCCGTGCCGTTGCCGTTGGAACCGGCGTTGCCGTTGGAACCGGCGTTGTCGGACTTGTCGCGTCCACGACGCTTGCGCTGCGAACCGGAGTCCCCTCGTGAGGAGCCCGAGCGTGCACCGTCGTCGGGCTTGGCCTCCACCGGGAACGGATGCACGATGATTCCGCGGCCCTGGCAGTGCTCACAGGTCGTCGAGAAAGCCTCGACCAGACCGGTTCCGAGCTTCTTGCGTGTCATCTGGACGAGACCCAGCGACGTCACCTCGGACACCTGATGGCGTGTTCGGTCGCGACCGAGAGCTTCGGTCAGTCGACGCAGAACGAGGTCACGGTTCTGTTCGAGCACCATGTCGATGAAGTCGACGACGATCATGCCGCCGATGTCACGGAGGCGCATCTGCCGGACGACTTCCTCGGCTGCTTCGAGGTTGTTGCGGGTGACCGTCTCTTCGAGGTTTCCGCCCGCGCCGGTGAACTTGCCGGTGTTGACGTCCACCACGGTCATCGCTTCGGTGCGGTCGATCACCAGGGTGCCGCCGGACGGGAGCCACACCTTGCGATCGAGTGCTTTCGCGAGCTGCTCGTCGATTCGGTGGGCCTCGAACACGTCGGGCTGACCTGGTTCGGCGACGTGGCGCTCGAGCTTGGGAAGCATGTCGGCGGCGACGGTTTCGATGTAGGTCGACGTTGTCGACCATGCCTTGTCACCTTCGATGACGAGCTTGACGAAGTCCTCGTTGAACAGGTCGCGGATGACCTTCACCAGCAGATCGGGCTCTTCGTAGAGCGTCTGCGGCTGGCTGCCCTTGCCGGACTCGGCCTTCGCCGATGCTTCCTCGATGGATGCCCACTGCGCCTGCAGCCGCGACACGTCGCGAGCCAACTCTTCCTCGCTGACACCCTCCGCAGCCGTGCGGATGATGACGCCTGCCTCGGACGGGACGATGTCGCGGAGAATTTCCTTCAGACGCTTGCGTTCGGTGTCCGGAAGCTTGCGGCTGATGCCGGTCGAGCTGCCGCCGGGCACGTACACGAGGTAGCGACCGGCCAGCGACAGCTGCGTCGTGAGCCGGGCACCCTTGTGCCCCACCGGGTCCTTGCTGACCTGCACCAGGACTTGATCGCCCGGCTTGAGTGCCTGCTCGATCTTGCGGGAGTTGCCTCCCAGACCGGCGGCGTCCCAGTTGACCTCGCCTGCGTAGAGCACACCGTTGCGGCCACGGCCGATGTCGATGAAAGCGGCTTCCATGCTCGGCAGCACGTTCTGGACGCGTCCGAGGTACACGTTGCCGACCATCGACGCCGACGCACTGCTGGTGACGAAGTGCTCCACGAGCACGCCGTCCTCGAGAACGGCCACCTGGGTGGTGTCGCCGTGATCCGGGAAGGACTTCTCGCGAACCACCATCACGCGGTCCACGGATTCGCGACGAGCCAGGAATTCGGATTCGGTCAGGATCGGCGGACGGCGACGGCCGGCGTCGCGTCCGTCGCGTCGACGCTGGCGCTTCGCTTCGAGCCGCGTCGATCCGGTGATGCCCTGAACTTCGTCCTTGTTGCGGGACTTGGTGCGCGGCTCACGCTCGTGAACCACGGTGTTGGGCGGGTCGTCCTCGGACGATGCCGTGTCCGACGACGCGTCACCGGAACTGCGGCGACGACGGCGACGACGCCTGCGGCGGCTCGAACCGTCGGCTGCATCCTGCTCGTCGTCCGAATCGTCGGAGTCGGACTCGGCCGACGCGTCGCCGTTGTCCTGCACATCGTCGTCACCCGACTCGGCCGATGCGTCGTCGGCGGACTTGGCGCCGCCACGTGACCTGCTACGCCGACGCGAGCGCCGTTCACCGGTCGGCTTCGAGTCCTCGGCGGTGTCATCCTCGGTGGATTCGTCCTCCGAGTCACTGCTGTCGGTGTCACTGTCCGACCCCGAGGGCTCGGACGGAGCCGCGACGTCATCGGCATCCGAGTCGGCGCCCTGATCGCCGGCACCCTGGTCATCGGCGTCGTTCGAGCTGGAGTCGTCCGGGCTGCTGTCGCCGGCCTGGTCACCACGTCCACGGCCGCGACCTCGGCGTCCACGACGGCGGCGACGCGGCTGAGAGTTGTCGTCGTCGGCATCCCCGTCGTCGGAACCGTCCTCCGACGAGGTGTCCACGGAGGAGGTCGCGTCGGACGGCGTTTCGTCGATGCCTGCGTCTGCGGAAGCGGGCTTGCTGTCCGGCGAGTCGGTTGCCTGGGGGCGGGTGCCCTCGGACTCCTCGGTCGAGGCGTCTGCAGTCGCGGTCACTGCCTGCGTGTCCGCTGCGTTCGGGTTCGCGTCTGCTGCCGACGAGTCCGCCGCGGGGCCAGCTGCCTTCTTGCTCCGACGCCGCGCACGAGGAGGTTCGGCTACGGCCTCGGGCTGGAGGAAGAGAGGTCCGGAGAAAGTCGGACGTGCCACCCGAGCCGCAGTGTCGGTTGCAGCAGCGTCGGCCGCAGCGCTCTCGGCGGGCACGTCGGTCGAGAACAAGGTCTGCGCGGGCTGAGGCTCAGCGACGTCCGGCTCTGCGACGTCCGGCTCTGCGACGTCCGGCTCGGCGACCTGCGCCTCTACCGCCTCGGGTGCTACAGCAGCGGGTTCCACAGCAGCGGGTTCCACAGCAGCGGGCGTCACCGCTTCCGGCTCTGCGAACGAGGCGTGGACCGTCTGGGCGACGTCGCGGCCGAGGCTGGACTGTGCGCTGCGGGCCTCGATACCGAGTTCGCCGAGCTTGGCCAGCACTTGCTTGCTGGTCACCCCGATGATCTTCGCCAGCGCGTGCACGCGCAGGCGGTCCGGGAACGTCGGGGCTACCTCGGCGCCACCTTCTGCACTTCCCGTGTTCGAATTCTGTACATCTTCCGGCGGGGCTTGATCGGCCACGTATGTCTCCTCGGGCCCCCGGGCGCGTCCACCTTCGACTGCTGGGTGTGACGCGGCCACGCGAGGGCAATCCTTGTGTCCTGACGAAAGGTTTGACGTCAGTGTTGTCTTGTCACGCTCTTGGTCTCGCTCCGTGTCCGAGGCACCGCCACGGTCTGTGGTCGGTGCACCGAGCACGGTGCCTGGCTGGATGGCTGTGGTGTCCTCCGGTACGAGCGCCTGATCATCAAGCGTGCCTGTGACGGCGGAGGCTTCCGCTCGCCGTCGGCAGCGATGACGGGCATCGCACGCGAAGGTGTCATCCGGTTGCTGACACGAGAACACCGATGTGTCGGCGTTCGATCGTCCTGCTGGTACTGAAAATTTCTCGAATGCTGGTGGTCGGTGAAACTGAAACTGTGTAAGCAACCTTCGCCAGTATCCCACACCGAGGGTCGCCTGCCCGCCACACCGCCGAGAATGCGTCCTCAGCGGCGTGGCGAAGGGCCGGTTCGTGCTGCGGTATCGAGCGGGTCAGGACAGTCCGGGGAACCACAGTGCGATCTCGCGCTCGGCGGATTCCACCGAGTCGGAGCCGTGCACGAGGTTCTGCTGCCCGTCGAGGGCGAGGTCCGCGCGGATGGTACCGGGGACGGCCTTGGCGACCGGGTCGGTTCCTCCGGCGATCTGACGGAACGCCGCGATCGCGCGTGGCCCTTCGAGGACAGCGGCGACGACGGGTCCCGAGGTGATGAACTCGAGCAGGTCGGGGAAGAACGGCTTGCCTTCGTGCTCGGCATAGTGGGCACTGGCCAGCGCGGTCGGAACGGTCTTGAGCTCGAGGGCTGCGATGCTCAATCCCTTCTTCTCGATGCGGCCGAGTATCTCTCCCACGTATCGGCGGGCTACTCCGTCGGGCTTGATCAGTACAAGGGTGCGCTCAGTCACGATCACAGACAGTAGTGGACAGTGCTCGCGCACTCATCCCTGGCGTCGACCTTCGGCGTCGACTTCCCCCGCGTGAGACGTCAGTCCCGCTGGCCGTACAGCATTCCGCGTTCGATTCGGCGCGTGATGTCTCGGCGGAGATACAGCAGGTAGGCCCACACTGCCGCGAAGATCAGCCCGACGATTCCGATCGACAGGTGGATGAACACTCCGAGGATCACGAGAACCTGGAGAACGAGGTTGATCTGCATCCCCTGCGGGCGGCGCTGCATTCCGCTCGCGAGGATCATCAGGACGGCGAGTCCGACGATGTAGAGCGTCGAGAACCACGTGAGCCCGCCTCCGACCGTCGCGACCACCGGCAGTGCCAGCAGGATCACGATCATTTCGAGGATCAGGGTTCCCGCGCAGACTCCCCGGAAGCCCTTCCACGGATCGTTGGTGGGCGGTTTGAACCCACCGGTCGCCTCGGTCATACCGGTTCCTTTCCGAACAGGGTTCTGGCGGCACCTGCGGTCACGACCGAACCGGTGACGACGACGCCCGCTCCGGACACTGCTTCACCAGGGTCAGCGACCTCTTCGGCCAGGCCGATGGCGGTTTCCAACGCGTCGGCCAGGGTCGGCGACACCACCACACGTTCGTCACCGAATTTGGCGACGGCGATGTTGGCGAGTTCTTCCACGTCCATTGCGCGCGGAGAACCGTTGTGGGTGACGACGATCTCGTCGAACACGGGCTCGAGCGCGGTCAACATCGCGTCGACATCCTTGTCGCCCATGACGCTGACGACACCCACCAATTTGCGGAAGTCGAACTCGTCGGCCAGCGTGGCCGCGAGTGCGCGCACACCGTGTGGATTGTGCGCGGCGTCGAGGAAGACCGTCGGTGCATTGCGCACCCGCTCGAGTCGTCCTGGGTTCACGATGGAGCCGAAGGCCGCGCGGACGATCTCGACGTCGAGTTGCCTGTCCGCTCCCGCACCGAAGAAGGCTTCCACCGCGGCCAGGGCGAGAGATGCGTTGTGCGCTTGATGTTCGCCGTGCAGGGGAAGAAAGATGTCGGTGTAGACGCCGCCGAGGCCTTGCAGTTCGAGTTGCTGACCGCCGACGGCGATCCGGCGGGCAAGTACACGGAACTCAGACCCTTGACGGGCGACGGCTGCGTCCGCCTCGACCGCGGCGCGGAGGACGACGTCGAGAGCCTCCGGCTTCTGCTCCGCGATGACGGCGACCGTGTCTCTCGGCACGAGCCGTTCCGGCGCCTTCGTGATGATGCCCGCCTTCTCCCCCGCAATTCCTGCGAGGTCGGAGCCGAGAAACTCCGTGTGGTCGAGGTCGATCGGCGTGATGACCGCGACTTCACCGTCGACGACGTTGGTCGCATCCCACCGGCCGCCCAATCCGACTTCCACGACGGCGACTTCGACGGGTGCCTCCGCGAACGCGGCGAATGCCATCGCGGTGGTCACCTCGAACTTGCTCATTCTCGGACCACCGGCAGCCTGCGACTGCGCGTCGATCATCTCCACGAAAGGTGCGATCTCGTTGTAGGTGTCGACGTAGAGTCGCGGCGAGATCGGTGCGCCGTCGATACTGATACGTTCCGTGGCCACCTGTAGGTGAGGGCTCGTCGTCCGACCGGTGCGCCGATGGAAATGCGTCAGCAACGCGTCGATCATCCGGGTGACCGATGTCTTCCCGTTCGTCCCCGCGACGTGGATGGACGGATACGCCTTCTGCGGCGAGCCCAGAAGGTCCATCAGCGCCGCGATCCTTGCGGTGCTCGGCTCGATCTTCGTCTCGGGCCAGCGCTTGTCGAGCTCGGCCTCGACGAGAGCCAACTCGGCGAGATCGACTGGCCCTGGGTCGCCCTGGCTCGCGGGCTGATCGTATTCGGTCACTACTCACCCGTCGTTTCGAGTCGCGCCGAGATGCGCGCGATCTCCTCGGTGGCGATCTGCTGTCGGGTGCGGATCTTGTCGACGACGGCATCCGGCGCCTTGGCGAGGAACGCCTCGTTGCCGAGTTTCGCGGTGGTCTGGGCGAGTTCCTTCTCCGCGGCCGCGAGATCCTTGACCAATCGCGCTCGTTCGGCGACCAGATCGACCGTTCCCGACGTGTCGAGCTCCACGGTGACCGTCGCCTGCGACAGCCGGACCTCGACGGAGGCGGTGGCGCTGAAGCTCTCGTCCGGTTCGGTCAGTTTGGCCAACGAACGGGTCGCGGCCACTTGGTCGGTGATGTCGGCGTCCTCGACGCCGACAATCCTCGCCGCGACCTTCTGCGACGGCTTCAGTCCCTGATCGCTCCGGAACCGGCGAACCTCGGTGATCAGCTTCTGCATGTCCGAGACACGCCGTGCGGCAACCGGATCGGCGTCCACTCCGCTGTCGGTCGGCCAGGACGCGATCACGACGGACTCGCCGCCGGTGAGCACCTTCCACAGCGTCTCCGTCACGAAGGGCACGACCGGATGGAGCAGGCGAAGAACGGCGTCGAGCACGTTGCCGAGCACGCCTCGCGTCGACTCCGCATGCGCGGTGTCCGCGAACTGAACCTTCGCGATCTCGAGGTACCAGTCGCAGACCTCGTCCCACGCGAAGTGGTACAGCGCCTCACATGCCTTGCTGAACTCGTACCGCTCGAACGCGGCGTCGACCTCGCCGCGGACCTGCTCGAGCCGATCGAGAATCCACCGGTCGGCGTCGGTGAGGTCGGTGCGAGCCGGCAGCTCGGCGGGCGCAGCGCCGTTCATCAGTGCGAATTTCGTCGCGTTGAAGAGCTTGTTGGCGAAGTTGCGCGAGGACTGCGCGTGGTCCTCGCCCACCGACAGGTCGGCCCCGGGATTGGCGCCTCGTGCAAGCGTGAAGCGCAGTGCATCCGCACCGAAGCGGTCGACCCAGTCCAGCGGGTCGATTCCGTTGCCGCGGGATTTGGACATCTTCTTGCCGAACTGGTCCCGGACGAGACCGTGCAGGAAGACGTCCTTGAACGGAACGTTGCCCGGCTCTGCGCCTGCATTCACCGACGCATCGCCGGAGACGTAGGTGCCGAACATCATCATGCGAGCGACCCAGAAGAACAGAATGTCGTAGCCGGTGACCAGCACGCTCGTCGGATAGAACTTGGCCAGGTCGGCGGTCTCGTCCGGCCATCCCATCGTCGAGAACGGCCAGAGGCCGGACGAGAACCAGGTGTCGAGAACATCCGGGTCCTGCACCCAGCCTTCGGGGGCGGTCTCGCCCGGGCCCAGGCACACGGTCTCGCCGTCGGGGCCGTACCAGATCGGGATGCGATGACCCCACCAGAGCTGACGGGAGATGCACCAGTCGTGCATGTTGTCGACCCAGGCGAACCAACGCGGTTCCTGGCTTGCGGGGTGAATGACGGTGTCGCCGTTGCGGACTGCGTCGCCTGCCGCTTTCGCCAGGCCGTCGACCTTGACCCACCACTGCAGGGAGAGGCGTGGTTCGATGGATTCACCACTGCGCTCGGAGTGTCCGACGCTGTGGAGGTAGGGCCGCTTCTCGGCGACGACACGTCCCTGCTCGGCTAATGCCTCGCGCACCTTCACCCGGGCTTCGAACCGGTCGAGACCGTCGAATTGCGTACCGGTGTCGGCGATTCGGCCGGTCTTGTCCATGATGGTCGGCATCGGCAGGTTGTGCCTCAGCCCCATCTCGAAGTCGTTGGGATCGTGCGCGGGCGTGATCTTGACCGCGCCGGTACCGAATTCGGGATCGACGTAGTCGTCGGCGATGATCGGGATGTCGCGGCCGGTGAACGGGTGCGGCAGCGTCGTGCCGACGAGGTGCTTGTACCGCTCGTCCTCGGGGTGGACGGCCACCGCGGTGTCACCGAGCATCGTTTCGACACGCGTGGTCGCGACGATCACGTGTGGTTCGTCGTCGTTCAGCGACCCGTATCGCAGCGACACGAGTTCGCCCTCGACGTCCTCGAACTTGACCTCGATGTCGGAGATCGCCGTCTGCAGCACCGGTGACCAGTTGACGAGACGTTCGGCGCGGTAGATCAGACCGTCGTCGTACATGCGCTTGAAGATGGTCTGCACGGCCTCGGACAGGCCGTCGTCCATCGTGAATCGTTCGCGGTTCCAGTCGACACCGTCGCCGATGCGCCGCATCTGGCCGAGGATGGTGCCGCCCGATTCGCGCTTCCAGTCCCAGACCTTGTCGACGAACAGTTCGCGACCGAACTCTTCCTTGGTCTTGCCGTCGGCCGCAAGTTGCTTCTCGACGATGGTCTGCGTGGCGATACCGGCGTGGTCCATGCCCGGCAGCCACAGCACCTCGTAGCCGAGCATCCTCTTGCGACGACTGAGTGCGTCCATCAACGTGTGATCGAGCGCGTGGCCCATGTGCAGGCTGCCCGTCACGTTCGGTGGCGGCAGAACGATCGAGTAGGCAGGCTTGTCGGTGCTCGGGTCGGCCTCGAAGTATCCGGCGTCGACCCACCCCTGATACAGCTCGGCCTCGACCTCACCGGGGTTCCAACTCTTGGGCAACGCCTCGCTCGGGTTGCTCCGCGGGCTGTCGTCTTGCCCCGCTGCGTTGTCCGGGGTCTCAGGCACTGAACTGGTCACCCGACGATTCTAGTGGTCGCGCCGGGGCGCTCCCACGCGCCCTTTCACCCCAACGTCTCGGGAAGCTCGATTCGCTCACCCAGCACGTGGTCCGCCAGGAACGCCGTGACCACCTCGTACCAGATCTTGGCGTGCTGGGGTGTGAGAACCCAGTGGTTCTCGGACGGGAAATACAGTAGGCGGTGATCGGTCCTGCCTTCGTCGTCGGCGGGCAGTCCGGACTCACTGAGCAGTTCGTACCACAGGCGTAGCCCTTCACCGACCGGCACTCGATAGTCCTTGTCCCCGTGGATCACGAGCATCGGTGTGGAGATGTCCGCGACGAACAGGTGCGGCGAGTTCTCGACGGCCATCTCCGGGGACATCTCGCGCTGCCAGTAGTACGCGACGTCGGTGGTGGGACCGAACTGGTCGAGCGCCCAAAGACTCGCGTGGGTGACGATGGCGTCGAACCTGTCGGTGTGGCCGGCGATCCAGTTGGCCATGTATCCGCCGAAGGAACCGCCCATCGCCGCGGTTCTGGACTCGTCGATGTCGGGGCGCGAGGTGGCCGCGTCCGTGATGGCCATGAGGTCCGTGAACGGCTCCTTGCCCCATCGTCCCCAGCCTCGCTGCACGAACTCCTGCCCGTAGCCCGTCGACAGTGCCGGATCCGGAAGCAGGACCGCGTATCCCCGAGCGACGAGGAGCCACGGATTCCACCGCCACGACCATGTGTTCCACGATCCGAGGGGCCCGCCGTGCACCCAGAGCAGGAGTGGGGCCTTCTCGGCGTCGGACGCGCCGTGCGGCCGAGCCACGTAGCCACGGAGCCGGTGGCCGTCGTCCGCGGTGGTCTCGATCTCGGCCAGAGTTCCGGGCAGGTCCGGAGCGTCCAGTCCCGAGCGCAGCCGGGTGATCTCGCCCGTCGCGACGTCGATGCGCACGGGATGCGCTGGTTCGAGATACGACGCCTCCAACGCGAACACGACACCGTCCGCGGCGGCATGGACATGCGTGTAGGCGGAATCGGTGTCGGTCACCCGGCGCGCCGCGCCACCCGACACCAGGAAGATCGGCGCTCGTCCGTTCTCGTCGGCGACCACGAGAACGCCGCTACCGTCGGCGAGCCACACCGGTTCGGACGGCCACCGATCCCACCCGGGCGCGGATTCGGTCACGGTTCCGTCGGCGAAGGCGTACTCGTGCAACGACACTCGCGGTGCATCCTCGGGGGTCGACCGAGATTCGCGCACGAACGCGACCCTCGTACCGTCCGGGGAGATCGCAGGCGACGAGAGGTCGGCATCGCTGTCGTCGACGATGATTCGCTGCTCCCCCGTGTCGAGGTCGATGCGAATCAGGACGGTGCGCGACGTCGCGAGGGCGCCGGCGATCGTCCACGTCGACACCAGAAACCTTCCGTCGTCACTGATGTCGTACGACGCTTCCTGCAACGCGCCGGCCGCCGCGTCGGTGAGTCGACGCACGGGCGAGCCGTCCTCGGAGGCGAACAGGTGCGGCGTTGCCGGGCCGAGGTCGTGGTCCCAGTACCGCACCGGATAACCGGTGTGCAGGACAGCGTCGATCTTGCCGTCCTTGCGCAACAACCGGATTCGATCGTCGTCCGCGTCGGTTCGAGCCGACGGGTGCACGGCGGAGACCGCCACGAACGTCGGTGCGGCCGTTGCCGTGACGACGCCGGAGAAGCCGGCGCCGCGTGAGGCGACGACGTACGCTTCACCTCCGCCGGAAGGCAGCGACCATATCGCCGACGATTCGTCGTCCTTCGACGCCCGACGAGTGAACAGGAGATCACCCGAGGCGGTGAATGTCGGGCCGCTCGAGCCGTCGTCGTTCCAGGTGAGGCGCCGCGCGTCGGACTCACCGGTCGCGTCGACCTCCCAGAGGGCACCGACGTACTTCGACCCGGCGGAATCGGGCCGCGAGATCGTGACCACGACGCGACGACCGTCGCGTGCGACGGCGAGATCGGTGACCCGCGGTTCGGCGACGTACCGATCCAGGTCGTCGAAAATTCCGGTCGGTCGCTGTGGCACGGGCGCGCTCCTCGGTGATCGAAGTCCAGGCATGCCCGGCCGATGTTACGGACCGGACACGCGTGGGATCACCTCGGTCCGAGCTCTTCCCTCAACTGCGTGAGAGTCCGGGCCAGGATACGAGAGACGTGCATTTGCGAGATGCCCATCCGCTCGGCGATCTGTGTCTGCGTCATGGACCCGAAGAACCGGAGGATCACGATCTGCCGCTCACGCTCCGGCAGTTTCTCGAGCGCGGGCCGGACGGTCAGGTAACTTTCCATCTTCTCGAGCTCGGGATCGTTGGAGCCCAACGTGTCCATCAGCGGCAGGCGGTCGTCGCTGACGACGGAGTCGACGGAGACGGTCTGGTAGGCACTGCGCGCAAGCAGGGCCTGCGTTGCTTCCTTGACGTCGATGTCCAGTTCCGCGGCGATTTCACTCGCGGTCGGGGCTCGTCCCAACTTCTGCGACAGCGTGCCGACAGCGCCGGAGATCATCGAGTTGAGTTCTTTCATGCGCCGTGGCACACGAACCGACCATCCCGCGTCGCGGAAATAGCGTCGAGCCTCACCCATGATCGTGGGGACGGCGAAGGAGACGAAGTCGGATCCGCGCTCGATGTCGAATCTGTCGACGGCGTTGACCAGACCCAGCCGGGCGACCTGGAGCAGATCCTCGTGCGCTTCGCCTCGACCACCGAAGCGCCTCGCAATGTGCTCGGCGAGCGGTAGGCAGCGAGTGATGATGCGGTCGCGGAGCACTTGCTTCTGAGGAGAATCCTCCATCGCCTGCATCTGCTGGATGAGAGGAACGACTTCGCTGTAGTCGTCCGACTGACGCCGCGTAGATTTTTCGTACGGCACGGGCACTAGGAGCTGCTCCTCCGCTTGACCACGTCGACTACCACCGACGAGCCGCCCTCGACCGAGGACGCGGCAAGCGAGATCGAGTCGGTGAGGGTCTGAAGCACGTGCCAGCCGAAGCTGTCTCCTCGCGGAATGCGGTCGGAGTCCACCACCGACGTCGTGGAGATTCGAATGCCACCGTCGCTGACGAGAAACGAACACGACAATTCCGCACCCGGCAGCGCGCCGGAGATCAACTCCGAACACACCTCGTCGACGACGAGCTTGATGTCGGCGATGTCGTCGAGGGTGAAGTCCCCCAGTACCGCAAGCGTTTCGGCCACCGCGCGCACCACCGGAAGCTGATCGGCGTCCGCGACCACCCTCAGCTCGACCGGTGCGCCGGAATTTCGTTCCAGCTCTTCGATCTTGCCGACGCCAGTCATTCGCGCTCCCTATCCATCGTTTCGCAACAATCGCTGTCGTTTCCCTCGGGCTGAACATAGAGGCCACACAGCTCGAGTGCGCGCCGCGATCAGAGTACCCGGGGCCGTCACGTTCAATCCTGCGAGATCCTCCCCGCGAATGTGCGCCGTCCGTTCGGACATGACGACGGCGGTGGATGCTGGCACGATCGGGAGCGTGACCTACACAGCGCTGCTGCGCGATCTTGCCCGTGAGTGTGGAGTGTCGACGGCCTACCGAGGCTGGGATCGCCGAGAGCACGAGGTATCCGAGGACACACTGCGCAGAATTCTCGCTGCGCGCGGAATCTCGGCGTCCGACGAGGCGGAGGTTCGGCAGGCGATGGCCGACCTCGAGCAGTTGCCGTGGCGTCGCATGCTTCCTCCGGTCGTCGTCACCGTGGAGGGTGACGGTGACGCGACGATCGCCGTACACGTTCCACACGGTGATCCGGTGGACGTACACCTCGAGACGGAGTTCGGGGAGCGCAGATCGCTCGTCCAGCGCCAGGTCTGGGTGGAGCCTCGCGAGATCGACGGATCACTCGTCGGGCGAGCGACCTTCGAGATTCCCGCCGACCTCCCACTCGGCTGGCACACCGTGGTGGCGGTCAGCTCGCCGGACGGCCGAGAACAGCGGACCGCGAGCGGCGTGGTCGTGACGACGCCGCAGCGGCTGTCGCCCAACGACGCCATTCTCGGTCGGAGCGGGAGTGGAGCCGGCAGGAACGACCCAGAAGGCGGGAGTGGAGCCGGCAGGAACGACCCAGAAGGCGGGAGTGGAGCCGGCAGGAATGACCCTGGGTTCAGGCAGCGGCTCGGATCGATGACGCAGTTGTACTCGATCCGATCCGATCGATCCTGGGGTGTCGGGGACTACGGCGATCTCGCCGACCTCGCGTCCATCACCGGCCGTCACCATGATTTCGATTACGTCCTGGTCAATCCGCTGCACGCGCAGAGGCCGGTTCCGCCTGTCGAGGCGTCGCCGTACCTCCCCACTACTCGACGCTTCTTCGATCCGATGTACATCCGAATCGAGGACATTCCGGAAACTGCGTACCTCCCTCGGGATCAGTACGCGAAGGTCAGGGAAGCCGCTCGGTCGTTCGCGCGGGCCAACAAGCGGACCGGCCGCATCGATCGTGACCCGTCGTTCCGGGCGAAACTGAAATCGGCCAAAAGAATCTTCGCGGTTCCGCGATCCGCGGCCCGGCAGGCGGAGTTCGACGCGTTCTGCGAACGTGAGGGAGGCGGCCTCGACGACTTCGCCCTGTGGTGCGCGCTCGCGGAGAAGTACGGACCCGAGCACGCTGTGTGGGCGGACAAGGCGTCGCACCCGGGGACCTCGTTCGCGTCGGAGTTCCGCACGACTGCCGCCGAGAAGATCCTGTTCCACAAGTGGCTTCAGTGGATCTGCGACGAGCAACTGGCACGCGCGCAGCGCACCGCGACGGCCGCGGGGATGGACATCGGGATCATGCACGATCTGGCCGTCGGTGTGCACCGTCAGGGGGCGGACGCCTGGACCTTGGGGTCGGCCTTGACCACGGGGGTGACCGTCGGCGCACCGCCGGACAATTTCAATCAGCAGGGACAGAACTGGAACCAACCGCCGTGGAATCCGGACGAGCTCGAAGAGCGGGCGTACGGGCCGTATCGGGACATGTTGCGGACGGTTCTTCGGCATGCGGGCGGTATTCGAGTGGACCACATCCTCGGCCTGTTTCGACTGTGGTGGATCCCGGAGGAGTCGTCGAGCGCTGCGGACGGGGCGTACGTCGAGTACGACCACGAAGCGTTGATCGGAATCCTCGTGCTCGAAGCGGAGCGGGCCGGGGCGGTCGTCGTCGGGGAGGATCTCGGGGTGTTCGAGCCGCGGGTGCAGGAGTATCTGGGCAGGCGTGGACTGTTCGGCACCTCGATCCTGTGGTTCGAGAACGACGGCGATGCCCCCATTCCGCCCGAGGACTACCGGGAACTCTGCCTGACGACGGTGACCACACACGACCTGCCGCCGACGGTGGGATACCTACGCGGGGAACATATTGCGCTCCGCTCGCGTCTCGGGTTGCTCGAGCGCGATCTGGAGGCCGAGATCGAGCAGGATGCCGCCGGGCGAGAGGCGGTGCTCGACCTTGCTCGGACCCGAGGACTTCTCGCCGCGGACGCGTCGGAGAAGGAGACGGTGGAGGCGCTGTACCGGCTGCTTCAGCGCAGTCCATCGACCCTGCTCGGGATAGCGCTCGTGGATCTCGTGGGCGAGAACCGGATTCAGAACCAACCCGGCACCGACGAGACGCAGTACAAGAATTGGCGGATTCCACTCGCCGATCACAAGGGCAAGGCGGTATGGGTGGACGATCTGGTCGACCACCCCAGGCTGGTGTCACTGGTTCGGGCGCTTCGCGAGTGAGGCGCATAATCGACTCATGGGACGTATAACCGCTCGCCGTCCGGTCGTCCGGATTCGCGGCTCTCACGAGTCATCCCGTCCCGACACCCTCGTCGTGGAGGAACCGCTGGAGATCAGGGTGAACGGGTCCGCGCTCGCGGTCACGATGCGCACCCCCGGCCACGACGTGGAACTCGCGCACGGGTTCCTGTTGACCGAAGGCGTGATCTCGGGCCGAGACAACATCGCTGTCGCGCGGTACTGCGACGGTGTCGACGACGAGGGGCAGAACACCTACAACGTCCTCGACGTCACACTGGCCGAGGGCGTCGCACCGCCCGAACCCGGTGTGGAACGCAACTTCTACACCACGTCGTCGTGCGGGGTGTGCGGCAAGGGGTCGCTCGACGCGGTCCGACTGAAGAGCCGTTTCTCCCCCGCCGGCGACGACGTCCGCGTGAAGGCGTCCGTCCTGGCCACGATGCCGGGGACCCTGCGTGAATCTCAGAAGGTGTTCGACTCCACCGGCGGACTGCACGCGGCCGGTCTCTTCGACGCGGACGGCACCATGCTCGCGCTGCGCGAGGACGTCGGCCGTCACAACGCGGTCGACAAGGTCGTCGGTTGGGCTGCGTCGCAGGATCGGATCCCGGCCGCAGGCACGGTGTTGATGGTGAGTGGCCGCGCATCGTTCGAACTCGCCCAGAAGGCAGTGATGGCGGGCATACCCGTCCTGGCCGCGGTGTCGGCGCCGTCGTCGCTGGCGGTGGATCTCGCCGACGAGTCGGGCCTGACGGTGGTCGGGTTCCTACGTGGCGAGAACATGAACCTGTACTCGCACACGCACCGCATCACACGCTGAGTGTTGCTCCCGTCGCCGCGCGCACCTCGTCCTCGGTGATCCCGGGGGCCGTCTCGACGAGCCTCAAGCCGTCGGCCGTCACGTCGAGCACGGCCATGTCGGTGATGATTCGCTGAACGCACCCGACGCCGGTGAGCGGAAGAGTGCAGGAGTCGAGGATCTTGGGCTCGCCCTTCTTCGACACGTGCTCCATCATGACGATGACTCGGCGAGCTCCGTGCACCAGATCCATCGCCCCGCCCATGCCTTTGACCATGTGGCCGGGGATCATCCAGTTCGCGAGGTCTCCCGTGGCGCTGACCTGCATCGCGCCCAGTACGGCGACGTCCACCTGACCGCCGCGGATCATCCCGAACGATTGCGAGGAATCGAAGTACGACGCACCGGGGAGAACGGTGATGGTCTCCTTGCCCGCATTGATGATCTCGGGGTCGAGTTCGTCCTCGGTCGGGTACGGCCCGACTCCGAGAACCCCGTTCTCGGAGTGCAGGATCACGGTGATGTCGGTCGGTAGGTAGTTCGGCACGAGGGTGGGCATACCGATGCCGAGGTTGACGTATTCACCGTCGTTCAGTTCCTGGGCCACACGAGCAGCCATCTGCTCACGCGTCAGTTTCGGGGAAGTCATGATCGCACCGTCCGCTGCTCGATTCCTACGTGTACCGGCCCGACGTGCACCACTCGTTGGACGTGGATCCCGGGCGTGTGGACGTCGTCGGGGGCGATCTCGCCCGGCTCGACGAGGTGCTCGACCTGCGCGATGGTGACGCGACCCGAGGCCGCGGCCGGAGGATTGAAGTTTCTGGCGCTGGCGTGGAAGACCAGGTTGCCGTGCCGGTCGCCCTTCCACGCGTGGACCAGCGCGTAGTCGGCGACGATGCCGCGTTCCATGACGTAGGTGACCCCGTCGAACTCGCGCGTCTCCTTGGGCGGACTCGCCACCGCGATTCCGCCGCTGCCGTCGTACCGGAGTGGCAGACCACCGTCGGCGACCTGCGTTCCGACGCCGGCGGGCGTGAAGAACGCCGGGATGCCCGCTCCCCCGGCCCGCAACCTTTCCGCGAGCGTTCCCTGCGGCGTCAGTTCGACCTCGAGTTCACCGGCCAGATACTGGCGGGCGAACTCCTTGTTGGAGCCGACGTAGGAGCTGATCGTTCGACGGATGCGTCGTTTCTCCAGCAGGATTCCCAGACCGAATCCGTCTGTGCCGCAGTTGTTGCTGACGACCTCGAGGTCGGTTGCTCCCTGCTGCAGCACCGCGTCGATCAAGATCTCCGGGACCCCGACCAGTCCGAATCCTCCGACGGCGACGGACGCCCCGTCGGGCATGTCGGCAACGGCTTCGGAGGCACTCGCCACCACTTTGTCCATCATGCCGCCGACCATACCAAAAATGTGCGCTGTGTGAACACCTCGCCACCATGCGAACATTTATGGGTGTTTTTGTTGCCTGGCCCACTACCGGCGGTCTACGATCGTTCGCATAGCGGCGAGAAGTCCACATCACGAACATGCGGTCGCCGCGCACCGTCACGTAACTTTCCCGTGAGGAACCACCGATGCTCCCTCTACCGCCGAACCACTCGATCACCGTCGACCCGGCCGGCCCGTACCGCGACCAGACCGGCGTCAACGCGCCGCGTGATTTCGCCGAGTACCGCACCACCGCACTGCGTCACCCCAAGCAACCATTGATCCTTCTGCCCCAACGCCTCACCGAGATCACCGGACCGGTGCTCGGCGAAGGACGGGTCACGGCCGCGGACGCCGACCTGACCCTCGTGAACGGCGGTGAGGCGCAAGGACAACGCATCATCGTGCACGGCAGAGTGCTCGACAGTGACGGGAAAGCCGTGCCTGACACACTCGTCGAGGTATGGCAGGCCAACGCAGGCGGACGATATCGTCACGCCGGTGACACCTGGCCCGCTCCACTCGACCCCCATTTCGACGGCGTCGGCCGAGTGCTGACCGACTCGGCAGGCAACTACCGCTTCACGACGATCAAGCCGGGCGCCTACCCGTGGGGCAACCACCACAACGCGTGGCGACCGGCGCACATTCACTTCTCGCTGTTCGGCCAGGCGTTCACGCAGCGCCTCGTCACGCAGATGTACTTCCCGGACGATCCGATGTTCTTCCAGGACCCGATCTTCAACTCGGCGCCCGAGGATGCCAGGGCCCGCATGATCAGCGCGTTCGATTACGAAGCGACGCAGGACAACTGGGCATTGGGTTTCCGATTCGACATCGTTCTTCGCGGACGCAATGCCACTCCGTTCGAAGGGGACGACCACGATGACTGAGCCTGTGTCCGACAGCGGCGCCCTTGCCCCTCGATACCCGGTTGCGCCGGGAAGCAACTTCACGACGGTCCCGTTCGGCCAGACACCCTCGCAGACCGTCGGACCCTACCTGCACATCGGGTTGCCGTGGCCGGACGGGCCAGACGTGGTTCCGGCGGGCACCGCAGGCTCCGTGGACATCTCGGTGACCGTCCTCGACGGCAATCGCACGCCGCTGGCCGACGCGATGATCGAGACGTGGCAGGCGGATGCGTCGGGCCGGTTCGATCACGCCGACGACCCACGTGGCCGCCGGACACCGACTCCGGCGGGTTTCCGCGGGTTCGGCCGAGCTGTCGCGGACGCGACCGGCACCGCAACTGTCCACACCGTCAAACCTGGCGCCCTCCCCGCCGAGAACGACATGATCGAGGCCCCGCACATCGACGTCGGCATCTTTGCTCGCGGCGTGCTCGAGCGACTCGTCACCCGCCTCTACTTCCCCGACGAGACCGAGGCCAACGCGTCGGATCCGGTGTTGTCGAGGTTGGACGCGCGCCAGGCCGCGAAGCTCGTCGCGACGGCGACTCCCACCGGATATCACCTGAATGTGGTACTTCAGGACGAGAACCCGAACGGCGACGAAACTCCGTTCTTCGAGCTGTGACGAACGAAAGCGAGTCATGACCACCACGCGAGGACCGTTGTTCGATCCCACGTTCGGTGCTGCCGCCGCTGCTGCGTTGGTATCGGACCAGGCCTGGGTGACGGCGATGCTGGACACCGAGGCGGCGCTGTCACGTGCGGCCGCCGAGCACGGCGTCGTCGAGTCGGCGCATGCCGCACAGGTGACCGAGGTCGCGTCCGAGCTTAGGCGACCAGGAGCAGTAAACATCGTGCACCTCGGTGCGCTGTCCGCCGCCGGGGGCAATCCGGTCATCCCGCTGGTGAAACTGCTGCGCGCGGCGGCGGCCGAGCACGGCGTCCCCGGCAGCGCGGTTCATCCCGGAGCAACCAGCCAGGACATCGTCGACACCGCTCTCATGCTTCTCACCTCACGCGTTCTCGCTGCAGTGCGTGAATCCCTCGCCGACGCCGTCGCCGCGGGGGCCGCTCTCGCGCGTCGACATCGCGACACGCCGGTTGCAGCGAGAACTCTCGGCCAACAGGCACTTCCGACGACGTTCGGTGCCGTTGCCGCGAGTTGGACGGCAGGCCTCCTGCGAGCCGACGACGATCTGGCCCGGGTCGAGGCGTCCGCGTCGGTCCAGTTCGGCGGTGCTGCAGGCACGTCGGCGGCCGTGTTCCCTCACGGCTTCGAGGTGGCCGACTCTCTCGCCGACCAGTTGGGCCTCGCTCGGCAGACCATTCCCTGGCACACCGACCGGACCCGGATCGGCGAGATCGCGTCCGCCCTCGGGATCGCGGCGGGGGCCATCGGCAAGCCTGCTCTCGACATCACGCTCCTCGCGTCCACCGAGGTCGCCGAGGTCTCCGAAGCCGCTCCTGGCGCCTCTTCGGCCATGCCGCACAAGCAGAACCCCGTCGCCGCCGTCGCCGCACGGGCAGCATCCGTTCGGGTGCCGGGCCTCGTGTCGACGATTCTGTCCGCGATGGCGCACGATCACCAACGTGCATCGGGGGCGTGGCATGCGGAATGGGAGACACTGACGGACTTGCTTCGACTGACTGCGGGTGCCGCCGACCGATTGGCGGTGAGCATGTCCGGTCTACGCGCGAATCCCGACGCGATGGCCCGTAACCTCGCCGCCACGCACGGACTTCTGCTCGCCGAACGAGTCACCACGGCACTCGCGGCCCACACCGACGACGCACGATCCATCGTCACCGCCGCATGCGCGTCCGGCCTTCCCCTCGAATCCGATTCCTCCATCACCGCATTCCTCGAACCCGCCGAAGTACGTGAACTGCTGGACCCGGCAGGCTATCTCGGCCATGCCGGCGACATCGTCGATCGTGTACTCGACCTGGTCCGAGCTCGACACGAAGGAACAGCATGACCGTCGACCTGTCCTACGACCTCGTACCCGGAACCGAGAACCGCGGCACCACAGTGGTGCTCGTCGGATCGCTCGGGTCGGACCGCTCGATGTGGGACCCGCAGGTGGCGGGTCTGGTCGAGTTCGCCGACGTCATCGCCGTCGACCTTCGCGGTCACGGTTCGTCACCTGTGCCCGACGGCCCCTACTCGGTCGGCGACATGGCCGAGGACGTTCTGGCCGTGATGGATTCGCTCGGGCGGGACCGAGTGCATCTGGTCGGCCTCTCGCTCGGCGGCGCGATCGCACAGTGGATCGCCGTGCACCGCCCGGCGCGGGTCCTCGGCCTCACCCTGCTGTGCACGTCTGCTCGCTTCGGAGACCCGCAGTCCTGGATCGACCGCGCGGCAACTGCGCGCGCGACGGGGACCGATTCGCTGGCGGACACCGTACTGGCCCGGTGGTTCACCGCTGAACTGATCGCTCGCGACGGTGAACTCGCCGCGCATCACCGATCGATGATCTCGTCCACGTCCGACGAAGGCTATGCCGCAGCGTGTGAAGCGTTGTCGCAGTGGGACAACCGCGCAGACCTCGGCCGAATCAGTGCGCCCACCCTGGTGGTGGCAGGTGAGCAGGACCCGGCAACGACGCCGTCGGACATGCAGGTGCTCGCCGACGGTATCGCCCGCTCGGACTTCCATGTCCTCCCCGGCGCCGCGCATCTGGCGAACGTCGAACAAGCGGGACACATCACGCGATTGGTCGTGCGACACATCGTCGGCGACACGTACGACGCAGGCCGTGCAGCAGCGCATCGAGCGGGAATGCACGTGCGGCGAGCGGTACTCGGCGACGCACACGTGGATGCCAGCATCGAGCGCACCACGGCGTTCACTGCGCCGTTCCAGGATTTCATCACCCGCACCGCGTGGGGCGACGTCTGGACCCGCGACGGTCTCGACCACCGCACCCGACGTCTGCTGACACTCGCCATTCTGACCGCCGTGGGCAATCAGCACGAGTTGGACATGCACATCAAGGCGGCCCTGCGGGCAGGATTGGATCCCGACGAGATGGCCGAGGTCTTCCTCCACACTGCGGTGTACGCGGGGGTACCGAACAGCAATGCGGCGTTCGCGCTGGCCAACACGGCACTGGCCGAACACACGGGATCGGAGACGACATGACCCAACCCGGTTCGAGCGAGCAGCAGGGTCCGTCGCCGGACTACGTGCAATCTCTCGCCCGTGGACTCGCCGTGATCCGTGCCTTCGATGCCGAGCATCCGCGCCGTACGTTGTCGGACGTCGCGAAGACGACCGATCTGACCAGGGCGACGGCGCGAAGGTTTCTGCTCACGCTCGTGGAACTGGGGTACGTGCGCAGCGACGGCTCGATGTTCTGGCTCACTCCTCGCGTCCTCGAGTTGGGGTACAGCTACCTGTCCTCGCTCTCGTTGCCGGACGTCGCAGGCCCACACCTCGAAGCTCTCGCCGAGCAGGTCCGCGAGTCCTCGTCGGTGTCGATCCTCGACGGCGACGACGTCGTGTACGTCGCCCGTGTTCCGGTCAGCCGAATCATGACCGTTGCCATCACCATCGGCACTCGCTTCCCGGCGTTCGCGACGTCGATGGGGCGCGTCCTGCTCGCCGGGTTGCCCGAGGACAAACTCGACGCCTACTTGCGCCGGGTGGAGCTGAGCCCTCTCACCGGCCGCACCATCACCGATGTTTCGTCGTTGCGCGCAGAGCTCGATTCCGTACGCGCGCAGGGGTACTGCCTCGTCGACCAGGAACTGGAGGAAGGTCTGCGGTCGATCGCGGCCCCGGTACGGGATCACGCCGGCGACGTCGTCGCGGCTGCGAATGTCTCCACTCAAGCTGCCCGCCACAGCGCGGACGCCGTACGCGAACATCTGTTGCCCGCTCTGCTGCGCGCGACGGCGGCGATCGAAACAGATCTCTACCGCGTGCAATCACAGTCCACCGATCACAAAGGAAGTCGTCATGCCTGACGCCGTCGTCTGCGAACCTCTCCGCACCCCCATCGGCCGATTCGGCGGTGTCTTTCGCGATGTCACGCCCGAATCGCTGGCGGCAACGGTGATCACCGAACTCGTCACGCGCACCGGCATATCGGGATCGGACGTCGACGACGTCATCCTCGGCCAGGCATCGCCCAACGGTGACGCCCCCGCAATCGGACGGGTTGCCGCGCTGGACGCCGGACTGGGAATCGAGGTCCCCGGTCAGCAGATCGACCGTCGATGCGGGTCCGGGTTGCAGGCCGTTCTCCAGGCGTGCATGCAGGTACAGTCCGGCGGCAGTGACCTCGTCCTCGCGGGCGGGGTGGAAAGCATGAGCCAAGCGGAGTTCTACGCAACGGGGATGCGGTGGGGAGTCAAGGCAGAAGCCGTGGCCCTGTCCGATCGACTCGCCCGCGCACGTGTCACCGCGGGCGGAAAGAACTTTCCGGTTCCGGGCGGCATGATCGAAACGGCCGAGAATCTTCGTGCCGAGTTCTCGATCAGTCGACGCGACCAGGACGAACTGGCCGTGCTGTCGCATCACAAGGCCGTTGCCGCGCAGAAGAACGGCGTCTTCGCCGAGGAGATCGTCGGGGTCTCGGTACCGCAGCGCACAGGTGATGCGCTGGTGGTCGACACCGACGAGCACCCCCGCGCGGACACCAATGTCGAGACGCTGTCCGCACTACGCCCCATTCGCGGGAAGATCGACCCCGACTCGACGGTGACCGCGGGCAACGCCAGCGGGCAGAACGACGGGGCAGCGCTGGCCATCGTCACCACACCGGAGAAAGCTGCGGCACTGGGCCTGCGTCCGATAGCCAAACTTGTCAGCTGGGCCGTGGCCGGCGTGCCTCCGCGCACCATGGGCATCGGACCGGTGCCCGCAAGCGAAAAGGCACTCGGCCGCGTCGGACTCACGCTCGCCGACATGGACGTCGTCGAACTCAACGAAGCGTTCGCCGCACAAACTCTTGCGGTGCTGCGCACCTGGGGAATCGAGCCCGACGACCCCCGGCTCAACCCCAACGGTTCGGGAATCTCGCTGGGTCACCCCGTCGGCGCGACCGGCGGACGGATCCTCGCGACACTGCTGCGCGAGATGAACCGTCGACAAGCGCGGTACGGCCTCGAAACCATGTGCATCGGTGGCGGTCAAGGCCTCGCCGCGGTATTCGAACGCCTGAGCTGACCATTCTCGGACGTGGGATGCACCGTGCATCCCACGTCCGAGATCTCACCTCTGCAGCTGGGCCGCGAGCCGCACTGCCGAGTTGACCTCGCCGTAACCGTCGTACCCACCTCGGCGTTCGCACACCTCGAAAAACAGGTCCTCCCCCACCACAGGGGTGAAGAAGTGGAAGAACTCGCCACCGGAACCGTCGGCGTCGTAAAGGATTCCGTGCTTCTCCAACTGAGTCAGCAGGTCCTGGTCCAGATCGAACCGGGCAGCGAGGTCGAGGTAGTAGTTCGGCGATATTCGCAGCGATCCGAACCCGCGCGCCGTCATCTGCTCGGCGGCGCTCAGCACATCGGCACACGCGAATCCCACGTGGCTCACTCCGCCTCGCCGTGCCGCCGGAAGCGTGTCCGTCGACGACGACCGACCGGGAACCATGTTCAGCGAGAGCCGAACAGTACCGTTCTCGGTCGGCAGCGTCAGAGCTTGGCTACGGACGGTGCCGACGGCGTCGACCACATCCTGGCCCTCGTGCGGGGTCATGCCGAACACCGACCTCAGCAACAGCATGATGCCGTCCCAACTGTCTGCCGGTACGGCAAGGGCGATGTGGTCGACCGACTCGACGATAGGAGCGGCGGGGGAATCCGGCTGTCGTGGAACGAGATCGAATGCGGACTGCCACGCCCCCGCGCTCGCGCGACTGCGAAGATCGAGTGATGTCGCGCCGGTGACGCTCATTCTGACAACATCGTGATCGGTTCCGGCGACGCCGGGCATCGAGACCGAGTCGGCGGAGACACCGAATGCTCGGGCCCGGGTCTGCCACTGGGCCGGGTCGTCGCTGCGCACCCCGATCTGGGCCACGGCGGGCAGATGCGCGGGCACCCCGGGCGACGTCCAGAGACTGTCGACGGTGGTGTCCACGGCGACGGCGAGCGGACCCTGCGTGAACAACTGCAGACCGTGACGACTGTGCGCGGCGGTCATGTCGAACCCGAGATGACGCAGGGTCCGGCCGAGTCCACCCGCCTCGACGGGACCTGCGGCAACGCGCAAGGACACGATGTTCTCGATCGGTCCCGCTGCCGGCGCCTCGAACAGCGTCGACGAGGTCGGCGATCGGCGCTCGGCCACTTTCTCCTGCAGGTACAGCAGCGATCGGTGAGCGTCGGCGGCAGTGCGGCCGGTGGCGGATTCGCGGAACACGTCGTTGAAGATCTCCAGGGACCACGGGCCGGCATACCCGGAATCGACCACCCGGGAGCCGAATTCGGGGAGGTCGAAATTGCCCTGCCCCGGGAAGCACCGGTGATGCCTCGACCACTGCAGCACATCCATCTTCAACCGCGGCGCGTCGGCCAGCTGCAGGAAGAAGATCTTCTCCCCCGGAATGTCGGAGATGCCGGCCGGGTCGTCACCGCGGGACAGGATGTGGAAGCTGTCCAGGCACGTGCCGAGCGCGTCGTGATCGGCGCGCCGCACGACGTCCCAGGCATGGCGGTAGGTGTTGACGTGGGTTCCCCACGCCAATGCTTCGTACGCCAGCCGCATTCCGCGTTCCTGCGCGATGTCCGCGGCCCCGAGCAGTTGTTCGACGAGGCGCTCGTCCTCGGTCACCGCGCCGGGCAGCGGCGACGAGCAGACCAGAAGCAGATTGCACCCGAGTTGCTCCATCACGTCGAACTTGCGCTGCAGCCGACCGAGATTGCGCTGATATCGACGGTCGTCGGCGCTGTCCAGGTCGCGGAACGGTTGGTACAGATCGACGCTCAACCCGAGATCTGCTGCCTGCTTCGCAATGTCGGACGGTGAGAACGGCGACGCGATCAAGTCGGCCTCGAAGACCTCGAATCCGTCGAATCCCGCGTCGGCGATGGCCGTCATCTTCTCTCGCAACGACCCGCTGAGCGACACCGTGGCCACGGACGTGCGCGGGGCGGTCACGACGACACTCCGGTCAGTGCCGACTCTTCCTCCAGCAAGATCAGCTCACGCATGTGCGCGGACATGCGGTCGGCGTCGGCCGCTCTGCCGGTGAAGATCTCGAACGCGTCGGCTGCCTGGTGCACTGCCATACCCGTCCCCGCCAGCGTCCGGCATCCACGTGCCGCGGCGGCGGCCAACAGTTCGGTCTCCGCGGGGCGGTAGACGACCTCGGCCACCCAGTGGTCCGGTCGCAACAGCGTCGGATCGAACGCGATACCGGGATGTGCGGCCATCCCGACCGGTGTCGCGTGCACGATTCCGTCGGCAGCGGACAGCAGTCGCGAAAGGTCGGCCGGCGCAGCCGCGGCGAACGTTGTTCCGGGGAACACTGCCTGCATCGACGACAACAGGGCGCGCGCCCTCTCTCCGTCGGCGTCGACCACGGTGACCTGCCCAGCGCCTGCTTCGGCCATCGCGTACGCCACCGCCGCTCCCGCACCGCCTGCTCCGAGCAGGACCACGTCCCGGGTCGACGCCCCGGCCAGACCGAGTTCGAAGCTTCGACCGAACCCCGACCAGTCGGTGTTGTGACCGATCTTCTTGCCACCGTCGAACAGAACCGTGTTCACTGCCCCGAGCCTGGCCGCATCGTCGGACAGTTCGTCGAGGTGATCGATGACGATCTGCTTGCACGGATGGGTGATGTTGAGGCCACGGAAACCGAGGTCGGCAGCTGTGTCGACCAGACGTGCCAGGTCGTCGGGGGTCGCGCCGACGGCGTCGAGGTCGACGATGCGGTAGACGTAGCGCAGGCCGTGCGCGGCACCCTCTCGTTCGTGCATCGCCGGGGTCAGCGACCTGCCGATGCCCGTGCCGATCAGACCGCAGACCAGTGAATCGTCCACTTCCGGACTCCCTCGATTGTGCGTATGTTCGTAATGTACGAACTAGTAAGTTATTCGAGCGTACTACGAGAATGTCCGCTACCCCACACTTCGTGAACGATTTTTTGCAGGGATAGAGTTTCGGATCATGACGTCCACGCGCCCGGGAAGCGACTCCGCTCCAGCAAGAACGAGCGCGGAGGGCCCCAAACGCAGGCGAAACAGCGATCTGACGCGCAGCAACATCCTCGACGTCGCCACCAGCGAATTCGCGGACAAGGGATACGCGGGAGCACGTGTCGACGAGATCGCCGAGCGGACGCACACGACGAAGCGGATGATCTACTACTACTTCACCGACAAAGAGCGCCTCTACCAGGCGGTACTCGAACGTTCCTACAGCGCGATCCGCGCCCGCGAACGTGAGCTCGACACCGAGGGACTCTCCCCCACCGACGCGATTCGGGCGATCGCGTCGCTCACGTTCGATCACCACGAACACAATCCGGATTTCATCCGATTGGTGTCCACCGAGAACATTCTTCGCGGTGAGCACATCAGCAAATCCGAGGCACTGAGCAACCTGGGCAACCCTGCGGCCGAGCTGCTCGAGAGCATCCTGACGCGAGGCCAGGCCGATGGATTGTTCCGAACCGACGTCGATGCTCTCGACGTGCACATGGCCATCAGCAGCTTCTGCGTGTTCAGACTCTCCAACCGGTACACCTTCGAAGCACTGTTCGGGCGCGACCTCACCGCCCCCGCGCACCGTGAGCATCTGCGGAGAATGTTGGGCGACATGATCATTGCTTTTCTGACCTCGACCGAGGTCTAGTTTCGACCTCTCTGCCGGTGTTCGTATCACGAACATGTAGGCCATACCGCATCAGGGCTTGACACGTGGCCCGGGTCACGTTCAGTATCTAGTGACGCCCAGTTTTAACCGTTTAGTACATTACGGTCCGATCGGGATGAACCCGGCTCCGTCGACCTTGTGTACTCCCCCTTCACGCGAAAAGAGACCGAAGATGAGCGATCCCGTGACGCAGCATCCCGACCCCGCCGGTGGGCGGGCCACGGCCAACCCGAAGCGCGCGGCCACCGCAGCCTGGGTGGGCAGCGCACTCGAGTACTACGACTTCTTCATCTACGGCACCGCCGCCGCATTGGTGTTCGGTCGAGTGTTCTTCCCCAGCTCGAGCGCTGCCACCGGTACGCTGCTCGCCCTGGCGACGTTCGGCGTCGGCTACCTCGCCCGCCCACTCGGCGCACTCGTCCTCGGGCACATCGGAGATCAGTACGGCCGAAAACGAGTGCTCGTTGCCACCGTCCTGCTGATGGGCGTCGCTACCCTCGGCGTCGGCCTGCTCCCCTCCTACGAGACCATCGGCATCGCGGCCCCGATCATCCTCGTCGTTCTCCGTCTGTGCCAGGGCTTCTCGGCCGGCGGTGAGCAAGCAGGCGCGAACTCCATGACTCTCGAGCACAGCCCGGACAACCGCCGCGCGTTCTTCACCAGCTTCACCCTGAGCGGCACCCAGGGTGGACAGATCCTCGCAACGGCCGTCTTCCTCCCCGTCGCCATGCTTCCCGAGGACCAGCTCCTGTCCTGGGGTTGGCGAATCCCGTTCTTCCTCAGCGCATTCGTTGTTCTCGCCGCATTCCTCATCCGCCGCTCGCTCGACGAGACCCCGGTGTTCGAAGAGGAGGTCGCCACCGGCGAACAGCCGAAGATGCCGCTCTCGGTTCTGCTCACCGATCACTGGCGTGCAGTGCTGCGCGTCGTGTTCGCTGCCGTGATCGCCTCTGTCAGTACCATTTTCAGCGTCTACGCGCTGTCCTACGCGGTGAACACGGTAGGGCTGGAACGCACGCCGATGCTCTGGGTCGGAGTGCTCGCCAATGTTGCTGCGCTGTTCGCCCTTCCGTTCTTCGGTGCCCTTTCCGACCGTATCGGACGCAAGCCCGTCTTCATCTTCGGTTCCACCGGCTGCGCGGTTCTGATGTTCGGGTACCTCTGGTCCATCTCGACCGGAAACTACCTCCTGATCTTCGCATTCGGCATCGTGATGTTCGGCATCGTCCACAGTGCCACCGGCGGCGTCTGGCCCGCGTTCTACGGCGAGATGTTCCCCGCCAAGGTCCGACTGTCCGGAACGGCGATCGGCACCCAGATCGGCTTCGCCATTGCAGGTTTCGCACCCACCATCGCCAGCGCGATCGCCGGCGACGGAATCGGAGCGTGGTTCCCGGTGGCTGTGGTGACGGCGGTCTTCTGTGCCATCAACATCACCATCGTCGCAACCTCGCGCGAAACGTTCCGAGTCCCCACCGAAAAGCTCGGACTCACCAAGAGAGAGGCAGCGGCCGTCCCGACGACGGTGTGACCTCTCATGACGAGCTTCCACCACACCTCCCCGACGGCGGCCGCGATCCGGCCGTCGTCGGACGAGCACTTCCGTCTCTACGCGGTGCAGTACGCATCGCGAACCGGTACACGCGAGCAACATTTCCACTACTGCGACGGGCGAGGGCAGGAACCACACCCGACGGCGTACTACGTGTGGCTGGCCGTCTCCGCATCGCACACGGTCCTCATCGATGCCGGAATCTCGCCCGAGACCGCCGCAGGGATGGACGGCCTGAACTACCACGGTTCGCCGCTGGAACTCGTTGCAGCACTGGGCATTGCCGCCGATCGGATCGACCTGTCGATCCTCACGCACCTGCACTACGACCACACCGGAGTCGTCGCGGACCTCCCCGAGGCACGATACGTCCTTCAAGCCGACGAGCTCGAGTACTGGACCGGCCCATGGGCACGTCGGATCGTTCGCGAACAGTGGCTGAACTCGGAAAAGGATGTTGCACACCTGCGTTCGGTCGGCGACCGGCTGCAACTCGTCGACGGTGACGCGGAGCTCCTACCGGGCATATCCGTACACCGCGTCGGTGGTCACACGGCCGGAATGCAGGTGGTGCGCGTCAAGACAGCCGACGGATACGCTGTCGTCGCCTCGGACGCGAGCCACTTCTACGAGAACATCGAGAACGACTCACCGTTCGCGATCCTTCACGACATTCCAGGCATGTACTACGCGTTCGACCGAATCAACGAACTCGCGGATTCTCCGAGCCTGGTGGTTCCAGGACACGATCCCGAGGTGGCCGAGCGCCACGCCCTGCTCGACGCATATCCCGACGCGCACGCGTTCATGATCGGCTGAGCGACAGAATCCACGAAGAAGGCCCGGTCGGATTCGACCGGGCCTTTCTCGTCTGTCGCTTGTTCCGCGCTACGCGGACTTGTCGCGGCGCTCGGGACGTTCCGGCTTGCGCGGAACGATAGTCGGGAGCACGTTGTCGTTCACTGTCTCGGACGTGACGACGACCTTCGCCACGTCGTCACGGCTCGGGATGTCGAACATCACGGGGTTGAGCACCTCTTCGAGGATGGCGCGCAGGCCACGAGCACCGGTGCCGCGCAGGATCGCCTGGTCCGCTATGGCTTCGAGTGCGTCCTTCGTGAACTCCAACTCCACGTTGTCCATGTCGAACAAGCGGCTGTACTGCTTGACCAGAGCGTTCTTCGGCTCGGACAGGATGGTGACGAGCGAGTCCTTGTCCAGGTTGGTCACCGACGCCACGACGGGGAGGCGTCCGATGAACTCCGGGATCAACCCGAACTTGATCAGATCCTCCGGCATCACCTCGGCGAAGTGATCCTGCGTGTCGATCTCTGCCTTCGAGCGGACCTCGGCGCCGAAGCCGAGTCCACGCTTGCCGACACGATCCGACACGATCTTCTCCAACCCAGCGAAAGCGCCGGCCACGATGAAGAGCACATTGGTGGTGTCGATCTGAATGAATTCCTGATGGGGGTGCTTGCGGCCACCCTGGGGCGGGACGCTTGCCTGCGTACCCTCGAGAATCTTCAGCAGCGCCTGCTGAACACCCTCGCCGGACACGTCGCGGGTGATGGACGGGTTCTCGCTCTTGCGGGCGATCTTGTCGACCTCGTCGATGTAGATGATGCCCGTCTCGGCGCGCTTGACGTCGTAGTCGGCGGCCTGGATGAGCTTCAGCAGGATGTTCTCGACGTCTTCACCGACGTACCCTGCCTCCGTCAACGCGGTGGCGTCGGCGATCGCGAACGGGACGTTGAGCATCTTCGCCAGCGTCTGGGCGAGATAGGTCTTGCCGCACCCGGTGGGGCCGAGCATCAGAATGTTCGACTTCGCCAGTTCGACGCTCTCGCCGCGGCCGTCGCGCGCTTTGTCTCCGGCCTGGATGCGCTTGTAGTGGTTGTAGACGGCCACAGCAAGCGTGCGCTTGGCCGTGTCCTGTCCGATCACGTAGTTCTCGAGGAAGTCACGGATCTCGGAGGGCTTGGGCAGGTCGTCGAGCTTGACCTCGCTCGACTCCGCGAGCTCCTCCTCGATGATCTCGTTGCACAGGTCGATGCACTCGTCGCAGATGTACACCCCAGGACCTGCGATGAGCTTCTTGACCTGCTTTTGGCTCTTTCCGCAGAACGAGCATTTCAGCAGATCGCCACCGTCACCGATGCGTGCCATGTTCGAGGTTCCTACTTCCTTGTCCGCGTCTGGCCGTGCGACACCCAACGGATGCCGACCCGACCGTGAGCAACTTCTCGATCGACAGCGCCTGAGCCCTGATGCGACCGTACCCGTGATCCGGAGATCAGGGCGAGTTGTTTCCGGTGATTCGTCGTCCGAATTCTCGCGGAACTCGGGAACCGACTCTCACCACAGCGCTACCGACCCACCGCAGCACTGTCCATTTGTCGCCTCGATGGCCTCGAAGCGTTACCTCGGCCCCCGCTCGACGTGTACCGGAGGCCGAGATCGACTCGACCCCCGGCCTCCGTGCCGCGTCCTGCGAAGATACCCGCTGCCGCTACTTCTGTGCGGACAACTTGCGGTACTCGAACACCGTGTCGATGATTCCGTATTCCTTCGCCTGCTCGGCGGTCAGAATCTTGTCGCGGTCGGTGTCCTTGCGAATGACATCGGGGTCCTTGCCGGTGTGGCGTCCGAGCGTGGTCTCCATCAAGCGACGCATGCGCTCGATCTCGGCCGCCTGGATCTCGAGGTCGGACACCTGGCCCTGAATTCCACCGCTGGCCGGCTGGTGGATCAGAACGCGAGCGTTCGGGAGAGCTGCGCGCTTGCCCGGCGTTCCCGCTGCGAGCAGCACTGCTGCCGCGGAGGCGGCCTGACCGAGGCACACCGTCGCGACGTCGGCACGCACGTACTGCATCGTGTCGTAGATCGCCATCAGCGAGGTGAACGATCCACCGGGCGAGTTGATGTACATCGTGATGTCGCGGTCGGGGTCGAGGCCCTCGAGCACGAGCAGCTGAGCCATGATGTCGTTCGCGGACGCGTCGTCGACCTGAACGCCGAGGAAGATGATGCGTTCCTCGAACAGCTTGTTGTACGGGTTGGACTCCTTGACGCCGTAGCTGGAGTGCTCGACGAAGGACGGCAGGATGTACCGCGAGGACGGCATCTGAGTGGGATCGAACAAGTTGGTCATCGTTTCTCCAAGAAGTGAGGTTTCAAGGGACGGAGTTCGAAGGGCGATCTACTCGCCGACTCCGCCTGCCTGCCGTGCGCGCGAGACGACGTGGTCCACGAAGCCGTATTCCTTCGCTGCTGCGGCCGTGAACCAGCGGTCACGATCGGAGTCCTCGGTGATCTGCTCGACGGTCTGTCCGGTGTGCAGCGCGATCAGCTCCGCCATTTCGCGCTTGGTGTGAGCGAACTGCTCGGCCATGATCGCGATGTCGCTGGCACTACCACCGATACCGGCGGACGGCTGGTGCATCATGATCCGCGCGTGCGGGAGTGCGTAGCGCTTGCCCTTGGCGCCTGCCGACAACAGGAACTGACCCATCGACGCGGCGAGACCCATTCCGTAGGTGGCCACGTCGCACTCGGCGAATTCCATCGTGTCGAAGATCGCCATACCTGCGGTCACCGAACCACCGGGCGAGTTGATGTAGAGCGAGATGTCGCGTGTGGGGTCCTCCGCCGACAGCAGGAGGATCTGTGCGCAGAGCTTGTTCGCAATGTCATCGTCGACCTGAGTACCGAGGAAGATGATGCGATTCTGAAGCAGACGCTCGTACACCGAGTCGCTGAGATTCAGGCCGGAAGCGGCCGAAGTCATGACGGGACTCTGCTGGTGCGAAGCCGCCGGATTCTGAACAGTCACGGTACCTGCCTTTTCCATACTGATCGTTGGTTCCTGATACAGACACTAACGAAAGACGGCGGCCCCGGAGTCCCGGAACCGCCGTCGTTCGCTGTCAGCGTTACTTCTCTTGTTCACCCTCGGCAGAATCGCCTGCTGCAGGCTCTTCTGCGTCTGCGGGGCTACCGAAAAGCTCGGAGGTGTCGACCGAAGCACCGGTGGTGTCGGTGACGTTCACGCGGTCGACGACGGATGCGAGCGCCTTGCCGCGACGCACGTCGGCGAAGACTGCACCGAGCTGGTTGGCCTGCTGGACTTGCTGGATGAACTCTTCCGGCGAGATGCCGTAGCGCTGCGCCTGGAAGATGATCCGCTCGGTCAGCTCGTCCTGGCCGACCTGCGTGCCTTCCGCTTCGGCGATGGCATCGAGCAGCAGCTGGGTGCGAACCGACTTCTCGGCCGCTTCCTTGACGTCCTTGTCGAACTCCTCGCGACTCGAACCCTGCGACTCGAGCAGCTCGGCAAGCTTGGCCTCGTCGTGGTCGAGACCGTGAATGGCCTCGTGCACCTGGTTGTCGACCTCGGCCTTGACGACGGCCTCGGGAGCCGGGACCTCGACGGTCTCGAGAAGCGTCTCGAGAACCTTGTCGCGGATCTGACCGGCCTGCTCGACCTTCTTGACCCGCTCGACGCGCGTCTTCAGGTCGGCGAGGAGCTCGTCGAGAGTGTCGAATTCGCTGGCAAGCTGCGCGAACTCGTCGTCGGCCTCGGGAAGCTCGCGCTCCTTGACCGAGACCACCTTGACGGTGACGACTGCTTCCTTGCCCGCGTAGTCGCCCGCGACCAGCGTGGAGGTGAAGTCCTTGGACTCGTCGACCGACACACCGACGATGGCGTCGTCGAGGCCTTCGATGAGCTGACCCGAACCGACCTCGTGCGACAGGCCGTTGGCCGACGCCTCCTCCACGGTCTCGCCGTCGACGGTCGCGGACAGATCGATGGACACGAAGTCACCGGACTGGACCGGGCGATCGACACCGGTGAGGGTGCCGAAGCGCTGACGCAGGGACTGGAGCTGCTCGTCGACTGCCTCGTCGGTGATCTCGAGCGGATCGACCTCGACCGAGATGGTCGAGTAGTCGGGCAGCGCAATCTCCGGACGAATGTCGACCTCGGCGGTGAACGTCAGCTCGTCGCCGTCCTCGATCTTGGTGATCTCGATGTCCGGCTGGCCGATGACCTTGATCTGCTCGGCGCTGACGGCCTCGGAGTACCGGGCGGGGAGAGCGTCGTTGACGACCTGCTCGAGCACTGCGCCACGACCGACCCGTGCTTCGAGAAGCTTGGCCGGAGCCTTGCCCGGACGGAATCCGGGGAGGCGGATCTGCTGGGCAAGTGCCTTGTAGGCGCGGTCGAAATCAGGCTTGAGCTCCTCGAAGGGCACCTCAACGTTGATACGGACTCGCGTCGGGCTGAGCTGCTCGACGGTGCTCTTCACGGGACATGCTCCTTCTGGTGGTCGTGCTGTGCTGTCGGTCCGATTCACCGTCACTCGCTGACATACCGCGACCAAGTGCGACGGCGAACCAGCGGCGAAGTGAACCACTCGGCGAAACCGGGCCCCTTCGAGGACCCGGTCTCATCTTTGTCGGGGTGACAGGAATTGAACCTGCGACCCTCCGCTCCCAAAGCGGATGCGCTACCAAGCTGCGCCACACCCCGTCTTACCGACGCTGTTCAAGCCGCCCGCCGATCAACTTACAGGCTCCATTGAACAGCAGACACCAGCGGTACCCGTGGGCGGGCCACCGCATCCGTCTCGACAGACTCTACATGCAGGCAATTTGTATTCTCGATCCGAGGTTATGTAGAGTTTCGAATCGCAAGCGGCGCCGATGGCGATCCCATCAACGTCGCATGCACGCCGATGTAGCTCAATGGTAGAGCCCCTGTCTTCCAAACAGGCTACGCGAGTTCGATTCTCGTCATCGGCTCCAGAAATAGCCCGCCGATCGCACTGCGATCGGCGGGCTTTTTCGTGTTCGCTCCCCTTCGCTGGAATATCACCGACGGGCGCGCCGGCACCGAAATCTCTACAGCCGAACACCGTCGTACAGCGCCTCTGCCACCGACCGGTCGCCGACGACGTCGAGCACATTCAGCGGGCGCCTGCGCCACACTGCGAGCATCAGATTCTCTGCCGAACCGCGCAGGGCGACGTCGCCTTTGCGGTGCTCGTGCGTGACCGTCACCCGGTCACCGCCGAAGTCGAGGAACAGTTCCATGGCAGTGTCGTCGACGGTATGCAGATGGACGGTGCGGCCCGCGAGTTGTGGAAGTTGTTCCAGCGGAACCCTTGTCAGGAAGTCCTCGGCCCATTCGACTACTCCGTCGGCCGCGCTCTCGTGATCGAGTGGATCGGGCTCTGCTCCCCCACGGATGTGAATTCCGCTCTGCGCATCGAATCGATGCACGACGATTTCGTGCAACTGGCGCCGAATCCAGTAGTCGGCGGTGCCCGGGCCCGCCCACGTCGGGACGGCGCGATCGAGCGGCGCGTCGCGGTAGGCGTCGAGCGCGAGGGAGGCGGACTCGCGGTACTCGTCCACTACCCGAGGTCCGCGTTCGGGCTTCTCCACCGCAGCAAGCACATTCGCCATTCCGCCGTCGGCAGGCGCATCCAACGCGGACCTCGCCATTCGATGGACGAACGTGACGTGTCGAATCAACTTATCGACGGTCCAGTCTGGCATGGTCGGGACGTCGGCGCAGACGTCGTCCAGCGACACCGCCCCCATCCTCGAGCATTCGAGTTCCAGCACTTCCAACTGACGTTCGGGGGTCATAGTCTCGATCGAAGCACGTCGGACGGTACGCCCGCGCATCGATCGGCACGCGTATCGTGAAAAGTGTCCGATTTGTCCTGAGGCGGTCGGGCACGTGCCTGAAAAATTCCCACAAGGAAGCGGTAACAGTGGAAGCTCTCTTACTCGTCGTCGTCATCGTCGCAGCAGTCGTGTTCCTGGTCGTCCGCAGTCAGAAGAACGCGGCGGCGAAGTCGGCCAGCACACTGGAGGACGCCAAGGCAGATGCTCGCCAGTCCATCGAGCGGCTCGGCGGGCAGGTCTACAACCTGATCGGTAGCGACACCGCGTCCAAGCAGGCACTCGCCGACGCGTCGGAGCGCAACATCGCGGCCGGATCGCAGATCGACCAGGCCAAGACGGTCGAGCAGGCACGGCTGGCCAAGCAGACTGCGCTGGAAGGTCTGTACTACATCCGCGCGGCGCGGATCGCGATGGGCATGGACCCCGGTCCGGAAATTCAGGGCATCGACGGCCAGAAGTCCGCGGGTCAGGTCACCGAGGACCGCAAGGTCGAGTTCGAGGGCCGCAACGTCGAGGCCTCGCCCAATCCGTCGGACCGCACGCCCAACTACTACCCCGGCGGCAAGGTCGCCGGCCGTCCCGTGCCGGCCGGCTGGTACTCCGAGCCGTGGTGGCGCCCCGCCCTCGTCGCGGGCGCCTGGGGCGTCGGATCGATGTTCCTGTTCTCGGCGATGTTCTCGGGAATGGCAGGAGTCGGCTACGGCGAACAGGAGTTCGCGAGCGGAGCCGGTGACGGTTCGGAAGGCGGCGGCGCCGACAACGGCGAGTTCGGCGACTCGGGTGACGCCGGTGGCGAGGAGTACGGCGCCATGGACGGCGGCGGCGACTCGTTCGGTGGAGATTCGTTCGGCGGGGACGGCGGCGGAATGTTCGACGGCGGGTTCGACTTCTGACGTCCCGGCTCGCTCGCCCTACCGTCTAGCTCGCCTGACCGTCTAGCTCGCCTGACCGTCTAGCTCGCCTGACAGACAGGGCACCAGAACAGATTTCGCGCCTGCATCACCGAATGCAGAATCTCGGCTCCACAGATTCGACACGGACGCCCCGCCCTGCGATACACGTAGGTGCGGGGTCGTTTCGGAGCGTAACCGGAATCTCCGTGGTCGTCCTCTGGTCGGATCGTGATGATCCTGCCGCGTCGTACACCGATCTTCATCAGGTCGACCAGGTCCAACCAGATCGCGTCCCATTCACTTCGATCCACGTCCTTACCCGGACGCATCGGGTTGATCTCGTGCCGGTACAGGATCTCCGCTCGGTACACGTTGCCGACTCCGGCGAGGACCTTCTGATCCATCAGAAGTGTGCCGATCGGCGTCCTCGATCTGGAGATGCGATCCCACGCTCGATCGGGATCGGCGTCCTTCCGGATCGGATCCGGACCGAGTCGACTCAGCAGAGCGTCGACCTGCTGCTCCGTATAGATTTCACAGGCTGTCGGTCCGCGCAGATCGGTACCGAAAGCCTCGCCCACCATCCTCAATCGAACGGCACCGACCGGTTCCTTCATCGGCAGCGTCTGATCGGTGAACTTTCCGTACAGACCGAGGTGGATGTGCACGATCAGGTCCGACTCGTAGCGATGCAGCAAGTGCTTGCCCCAGGCCTCGGCCCTCACGAGCACCAGGCCGTCGACCAACGCGGCCCCCGAGGTGAACCGCCCTTGCGGGCTGCTCACCTCGACGGGCGCGCCGGCGAATTTACGCTGATGCAGCCGCGCGAGGCGGTGCAGCGTATGCCCTTCGGGCATCGATCAGGAGCCGTCGAACTTCTGTCCGCCCGGGACGTCGGGTGCGTCGCCGCTCCGCTCGTACTCCGACAGAATGTCGATACGACGCTGGTGCCGCTCCTCGCCGGAGAACGGGGTTCCGAGGAAGGCATCGACTATCGCGAGGGCCTCTGGAAGGGTATGCATGCGTCCGCCTATACCGATCAGCTGAGCATCGTTGTGCTCGCGCGCGAGCTGCGCGGTCTCGACGCTCCACGCGAGTGCGCACCGGGCACCGGGGACCTTGTTGGCCGCGATCTGCTCGCCGTTGCCGGAGCCTCCGAGGACGAGGCCGCGGCTACCTGGATCGGCGACGACCCGTCGTGCCGCGTCGATGCAGAAGGCCGGGTAGTCGTCGACGGCGTCGTATTCGAAAGCGCCGCAGTCGACGGGCTCGTGCCCGGTCGCGGTGAGGTGTTCGATGATCTGGTTCTTGAATTCGAGGCCGGCATGGTCCGCACCCAGGTATACGCGCATGCATAGAGTCTGACAGGTGGGATTTCAGGGACGAAAAACGGTCGCCGGAGTCGACGGCGCCAAAGGCAAGTGGGTTGTGGCACTGTTCGACGGCCAGGATCTGCAGATGTCCGTCGAGCCCGACGTGCAGGCGGTGCTGGTCGCGACACGTCGGTGCGACGTCGTCGGGGTCGACATGCCGTTGTCGTTGCCCGAGAGCGGGTACCGGGCCAGTGAGCTGGAAGCGAAGAGTTTTCTCGGGCGGGCGCGATCGTCGATCTTCCATACACCGGTACGCGCTGTTCTCGACACGACGACCTACGAGGATGCGTGCGCAGTGTCCAGACGAATCACCGGCAAGGCGATCAGCAAACAGACCTGGTATCTGATGTCCTCGGTCCGGCAGTGGCAGGACGTGTCCTTCGACCCCGAACGGGTGGTGGAAGTGCACCCGGAATGCTCGTTTCGGCACATGGCACCGGATACGTCGTTCGTGTCGAAGAAGTCCGCGCGTGGCGTCGGCCAGCGTCTGAGCGCACTGTCCACGTGGCTCGATCCGGTGTCCGTACACGACGCCATGGCATCACTGCCGGTCGAGCCCGCAGCCGACGACGCGCTCGACGCCGCCGCGGCTGCCTGGTCCGCGTGGCGTTTCAGCCGTGGGAAGCACCGATACTTCGGTACGTCCGACGGCGTCGATCGCATCGTCGCCTGACCCGCTGTGAGCGGAAATATAGGTCCTGACCTACATTTCCGCTCACCTGGGGTCAGTCGAACTCGGGGTCTTCGTGACGGGTGCGCTTGAGCTCGAAGAAGTGCGGATACGACGCGAAGATGACCGAGGCGTCCCACAGCTTTCCGGCTTCCTCGCCGCGCGGGATGCGGGAGAGGACGGGCCCGAAAAACGCGACACCGTTGACGTGAATCGTGGGCGTTCCGACGTCGGGACCGACCTTGTCCATGCCCGCGTGGTGGCTGGTGCGCAGCGCTTCGTCGTACTCGGTGCTGTCGGCTGCCTTCGCCAACTCAGCAGGCAGACCCAGTTCCGCGAGGGACTGCTCGATCACCTCGGGGAAATTCTTGTTACCTCCGTTGTGGATACGGGTACCGAGTGCCGTGTACAGCGGCGACAGGATTTCGTCGCCCTTCTCCTGGGCCGCGGCGATGGCGACTCGCACGGGTCCCCATGCCGTCTTCATCATCTCGGCGTACTGCTCGGGGAGGTCGCGGCCCTCGTTGAGGACTGCGAGGGACATGACGTGGAAGTTGACGTCGATGTCACGGACCTTCTCGACCTCCAGAATCCACCGCGACGTGATCCAACACCATGGGCACAGGGGGTCGAACCAGAAATCGGCGGTGTCCTTCTGTCCGCTGCCGCTCACGTGAAGCTCCTTCGTGTCGAGATACGAGTGGGTGTCGACCGAGAACAACCCAGGATGCGGCAGAACAATTCCGCGCCGCGTCCCTACGCAAGCATGCCCGACCCGCGCCGTGATGGGATGGTGTCATCACACGATCCCTACTCGAGAAGGTGCATGACTGACGTGGTTGCTCCCAACCTGACACGCGATCAAGCTGCCGCACGGTCGACCGTGCTCGGCAATTCCACCTATTCGATCGTCCTGGACCTCACCGACGGGTCCGGCAATCCCAGCGAGAAGACGTTCCTGTCGACGACGACCATTGCGTTCGCGGCACAGGCGGGCGCATCGACGTTCGTCGACATCGTCGCCGACGGCATCAGATCCGCCACTCTGAACGGGGTGGACCTCGACGTTTCGGGCTACGACGAGGAGACGGGGATAGCGCTCGACGACCTCGCCGAGGACAACGAACTCGTCGTCGTCGCAGACTGTGTCTATTCCCACACCGGTGAGGGTCTGCACCGGTTCGTCGACCCGTCCGACGGCTCGGTGTATCTCTACTCTCAGTTCGAGACGGCGGATGCCAAGCGGATGTTCGCCTGCTTCGACCAGCCGGATCTGAAGGCGACATTCGATCTGAAGGTCACCGCTCCGGACAGCTGGAAGGTCATCTCCAACGCTGCGCATGCCGCGGAACCTGCTGCGGGAGAACACGTTTTCGACACCACCCCACTGATGAGCACGTATCTGGTGGCGCTGATCGCCGGCCCGTACGCGGAGTGGACGGATTCCTACACCGACGAGCACGGCACCATCCCGCTCGGAATCTACTGCCGCGCATCGCTTGCCGAGCACATGGATCACGAGAGGTTGTTCACCGAGACCAAGCAGGGATTCGGTTTCTACCACGCCAACTTCGGCACCCCCTACGCGTTCGGCAAGTACGACCAGTTGTTCGTGCCCGAGTTCAACGCGGGCGCAATGGAGAACGCGGGCGCCGTCACCTTCCTGGAGGACTACGTCTTCCGGTCCAAGGTCACCCGATACTCCTACGAGCGCCGCGCCGAAACGGTTCTGCACGAGATGGCGCACATGTGGTTCGGCGACCTCGTGACGATGACGTGGTGGGACGACCTGTGGCTCAACGAGTCGTTCGCGACGTTCGCATCGGTCCTGTGCCAGTCCGAGGCCACCGAGTACACCAACGCATGGACCACGTTCGCCAACGTCGAGAAGTCGTGGGCCTACCGGCAGGATCAGCTGCCGTCGACACACCCCATCGCAGCCGACATTCCCGATCTGGCCGCGGTCGAGGTCAACTTCGACGGCATCACGTACGCCAAGGGTGCGAGCGTTCTGAAGCAACTCGTCGCTTATGTCGGCAAGGAGGATTTCCTCGCCGGCTTGCGTGCGTACTTCGTCGACCACGCGTTCGGCAACGCCACGTTCTCCGACCTCCTCACCGCACTGGAGCGGTCGTCCGGTCGGGACCTGTCGGATTGGGGCAGCCAGTGGCTGCGCACGACCGGACTCAACACCTTGAGCCCTGACTTCGACGTCGACGCGGACGGCAAGTTCACCCGCTTCGCGGTGAAGCAGAGCGGCGCGGCACCCGGCGCAGGCGAGCATCGAGTGCACCGGATCGCAATCGGCATCTACGACGACGGAGACGACGGCAAGCTGGTGCGTACCGAGCGTGTCGAGATCGACCTGGAGGCGTCGGACAGCACCGACGTTCCGTCACTGGTGGGTGTGTCGCGGGGCAAGCTGGTTCTCGTCAACGACGACGACCTCACCTACTGCGCCGTGCGTCTCGATCCGGAGTCTCTCGACGTTCTGCTCGCCCGTATCGGCGACATCGCGGAATCACTCCCCCGCACCCTTGCGTGGTCGGCCGCGTGGGAGATGACTCGCCAGGCCGAGATGCGTGCACGCGATTTCGTCGCGCTCGTTCAGCGCGGTATCGGTGCGGAGACGGAGGTCGGCGTCGTGCAGCGTCTGCTCCTCCAGGCGCAGACGGCCATCACGAGCTACGCCGAGCCGCAGTGGGCGCAGGAGCACGGTCAGCCCGAGTTCGCGGACACGCTCCTCGAGCTCGCGCGCGCCGCCGACGCAGGCTCGGACCACCAGCTGGCGTTCGTCAACTCGCTGACCGGTTCGGCCTTGTCCGACAGGCATGTCGCGGTGTTGCGCGGCCTCCTGGACGGCGACGTCGACGGCCAGGAGCTCGGCGGTCTCGAGGTGGATACCGACCTGCGTTGGCGTCTGGTGTCGGCGCTCGCTGCAGCAGGTGCGATCGACAGCGACGGCATCGAGTCGCCCGAGATCGACGCCGAGGCCGCCCGCGACAACACTGCGGCCGGCGCTCGTTCGGCAGCCGCTGCGCGTGCCGTTCGGCCGAGCAGCGAGGTCAAGGAACATGCATGGACGACGGTCGTCGACGACGATTCCGTCCCCAACATCACCGCGCGATCGATCATCGGTGGGTTCGCCGGACCGGGACAGGGCGAGCTCCTCGAGCCGTACGTGTCGCGGTACTTCGACTCGATCGAGGGCGTGTGGTCGAGGCGGTCCAGCGAGGTCGCGCAGACCGTGGTGGTCGGGCTGTACCCCTCCTGGTCGATCAGTGCGGACTCGGTCGCGGCTGCGGATGCGTTCTTGGAGAAGGATCTGCCTCCCGCACTGCGGCGTCTGGTGATCGAGGGACGCGCGGGCATCGTGCGCTCGCTCGCGGCCCGCGAGTTCGACGTGACGTAAGCACTGCGCTGGAAACGAGAAGAAGGCGCCGCCCGGGTTTCCGGGCGGCGCCTTCTTCGTGTCGATTCGATCCGGCTACGGGCTCACGATGGCGGCGGCCATGACACGAACCGCGCTGACCAGTCCGTCGATGAGGTTGCCGTCGCGGAACGGCCCCGTTGCGGCAGTGATGCCGAGCTGCGCCACCCGGTCGGTCGCGCGATCCGAGACACGGCGTCCGGTGCGGATCTCGATGCCCTTGTGGTTCGGGTCCACGGCGATCAGCACGGAACGAATTGCGTCCGGCGTTCCGGGGAAGAGCGCGTCTGCACCTGCGGCGACGTCCTCACCCAGGTCTCCGAGGTAGACGTTGAAGCGAATCTGCGTCGCCCGGGTCGCCTCGGTCAGTGCGACGTCGAGGGACACGAGGTCCTGCGTGGCGAACGGAAGGTGCGCCGGGCTGGCCGTTCCGAACTCGTGAGCACCCGACACGCGTCCGCTGGACGTCAGAGCCGAGCCGTAGGGCAGGTCCTCCGCGTCGATGTCACTCTTGACCAGTTCACCACTTGCCACTTGCCGACCCTCCGATCGAATCTGCAGCGGATGCATGCGAATCGCCGTGGCCGCCACCGTGCGGTGTCACCTCGTCGGTCGCGCTCCACAGAATTGGTTCACGTGTCCATTCGTCGGTCAACCGGTACGGGGTGATGTCCAGTCCCGGCTGCCTTTCCCCCACGTAGGACAACGCTCCGATGATTCCGATGATTGCAGCCGGAATCACCCCGAAGATCAGGATCGTCTCGAGAATGCTCACAGGGTGTGAGATTAGTCGACTTTTCACCCCGAAGCGACAGCGGGGCCGGTCGGATCGATTCGAGACCGGCCGCTACGCCGCGCCCTCACCCAGGTACGCCAACCAGGACGGATCGAGTTCCTTGTTGCTGGCGAGCAACCGCCAGTGCGGCCCCTTCGGTGGAACGAGTTGCGCGCGCAGAGTCCATCCCAGCTCACTGAGCATTTTGTCTGCTTTGCGATGGTTGCACGAGGCGCAGCACGCAACGCAGTTCTCCCACGAGTGCTCGCCCCCACGACTCCGCGGGATGACGTGGTCCACGGTTTCCGCTTTGGCGCCGCAGTACGCGCACCGGAAACGATCTCTGTGCATCAGCGCAGCCCTCGTCATCGGCACGCGAGCCCGGTACGGCACTCGAACGAACGTCCTCAGACGAATAACCGAGGGCACTTGAACGGAGAAGTCGGCGGATCGAATGTACGGACCGGAGGGGTCGTCGTGGACGACGTCGGCCTTGTTGCACACAAGCAGTACCACTGCGCGACGCATCGGCAGCGCGGTCAAGGGCTCGAAAGTGGCGTTCAGAAGCAGCACTCGGCGCTTGACCCAGGCAGGAACCATGTTGTCGCTGGGAGACACCGTCTCGCCAGGAGAAACGACATGTAGTGGAGACGCCCCCGATATCCGTTCCCGCTGGTCTGCGGTGTCATGGACATCGATGGGCGGGAGTTGTCGGTGTCGGTGTTGCTTGTTCTTCACTTCGGTTCTCCCAAAAGCGTCGGCGTCCGCGCATGGCTTGCGCGGAACACGTGTCACAGTGGAACACGAAAACGCCGGGTCTGCACACCCCTTTTCCGGATCGCGGTGATGACCGATCGGTGAACTCACAGCCAACGAGCAGGTCCGCTACCAGCACGGTGGCGAGAATCCGCGCCTTCCGTAGACTCTGCAAGTGTCTGTATTCGAATCGAACTCATCGACCTACCTGACGGGCTCGTCTCTCGACACACGTGCCTTCGAACTGACCGAAACCGGTCGAGACTGGCTGGTGGACAGACCTTTACAGGTTCTCGGCTACCTTGCGCTCGCGGTGGTCCTCCGACTCGTACTGCACAAACTGATCGACCGTTTCACCAGTCGCAGCGGATCGGCGTCGGACAAGGCGCCTGCGCTTCTTCGACCACTGCGCGAGCGTGCACCGTCGACGCTGCAGAGCTCGATCCTCTCCGAACGCCGTCGCCAACGCGCCAAGACCATCGGCTCGGTCCTCAAGTCCGGCGTGTCCGTCGTCATTCTGACGTGGTTCGTACTGTCCGTGCTCGACGTGGTCGGAGTGAACGTCACCCCGTTCATCGCCTCCGCGGGCATCGTCGGAGTGGCGCTCGGCTTCGGTGCGCAGAATCTCGTCCGCGACTTCCTCTCCGGAATCTTCATGCTGCTCGAAGACCAGTACGGCGTCGGTGATGTCGTCGATCTCGGCGAAGCAGTGGGCACGGTCGAAAGCGTCGGACTGCGCGTGACGACGATCCGCGACGTCAACGGCACCGTCTGGTACTGCCGCAACGGCGAGGTCCTTCGCGTGGGCAACATGAGTCAAGGTTTCGCGGTGGCGGTTCTCGACCTGCCCGTCGCGCACACTGCCAATCTCGACGAGGCCTGCGAGGTGGCCGAGAAGGCGACGCTCGACGTCGTCGAATCGGGAGCGTTCGCGGAGGATTTGCTCGGGGATCCCGAGATGCTCGGCGTCAACGCCGTGAGCGCCGACACGGTCACCATCCGCATCACCGTCAAGACCAGGCCCGGGATGCAGTGGGCGGTGCAGCGACGGCTCCACCGCGAGATTCTCCAGGCCTTCGACGACGCCGGAATTCAGGCCCCGTACCCGCAAGGCCGACCGGCCGGCGCGATCGTCGACCTGGCAAAGTAGGCACCACCCGGCCGCACCCCGCCCGACCTCGAACGACTGGAGAGAAGCACCGATGACCGAACCGCAACAGACCTTCTACGACGCGGTCGGTGGTGCGGACACGTTCTACAAGCTGACGGCCAAGTTCTACGAGGAAGTGGCGAAGGACGACGTCGTGCGACCGCTCTACCCCGAGGAAGACCTGGGGCCTGCGGAGCGACGCATGCGAATGTTTCTCGAACAGTACTGGGGAGGACCGCGCACCTACTCGGACGAACGCGGGCACCCTCGCCTCCGCATGCGGCACTCGCCGTTCCACATCGGCCCGATCGAACGGGACGCATGGCTGCGGTGCATGCACAGTGCCATCGCGTCGATAGACGATTCCGTCCTCGACGCCACGCACCGGGCACAGTTGGTCGACTACATGGAGATGGCAGCCAACTCCATGGTCAACTCGTCGTTCTAGGAACCGGTCCTCACAGACGAGGCGCAGATCCCTCGCGCTGCGCGGTCGTCGGCTGGGCGGCGCTGCGCCCGAGTCCCTTCGCCCGTCGGAGTGCGCCACGCACGTTGCCGGCGAACTTCAGGGCGAGCAGGAGCGAGCCGGGAAGATGCTGGCGAAGAATTGCGTGCTTGCGGACGTAGTCCTGGACGTGCCACTCGGACCAGGTGCCGGCGCGGAACAGCGCCGCATCGCCGGCCACCAGCGTGCGTTCAGGATGGTCGTCGGACGAGACCGTCACCGAGCCGTCCATGATGTGCACGATCTCGTCGACCGAGAAGTACCAGCGGAAGCGACCGGCCGTGCAGTCCCACACGTTGGTGGTGGTCGTCCCGTCGATGCTGCGTGACCACTCGGCCACGCGGGCGCGGGGTTCGCCCTCGAGGATCCAGTCCGGATCGATGGGACTGTCCTGCAGAAGCACTTCACTCAAACGGACTGCTTCGATCGACTGCTCGGCCATGTGATTCCTCGTGCTCCTCGTTCCGGTTCGACGGGTACGGTACCTCATCAATCGGACAAAGCGGCTGTTTTCGGGAGAGAAACCGGGGAAACGGTATGCCTTCCTGAGCGTCGCTCGCACGTCCGCCCGGGCGTGAGCCCGCATCTTGGCCGGGCGTGAGCCCGCATCTTGGCCGGTCGTGAGCCCCCAGCCTTACGAGGTGACGAAGATCAACCCGGTCCCTGATCGAGGTCGAGCGTCCGCGTTTGGCAGACTTGACCGTTGTGACCGATCGACTCGAACCTCAGCCCGAACCGTGGTGGAAGGACGCGATCTTCTATCAGATCTACCCGCGTTCGTTCGCCGATTCCAACGGCGACGGCGTCGGTGATCTCGGCGGCGTTCGGGACAAGCTCGGCTACCTCGAACTACTCGGAATCGACGCGATCTGGCTGAGCCCGATCATGAAGTCACCGATGGCGGACCACGGGTACGACGTGTCCGACCCGAGAGTGATCGACCCCCTGTTCGGTGACCTCGCGGTGATGGATTCGCTGATCGAAGAGGCACACGCGCGCGACATCAAGGTCACCATGGACCTGGTGCCCAACCACACGAGCGACCGACATCCGTGGTTCGTCGCAGCGCTCGACTCGGCTCCCGGAAGTCCGGAACGAGCCCGCTACATCTTCCGCGACGGCAAGGGACCCGACGGCTCCGAGCCGCCGAACAACTGGCCGAGTATCTTCGGCGGCCCCGCATGGACCCGCATTCGCGAAGCCGACGGAACGCCGGGACAGTGGTATCTGCACATCTTCGCGGCCGAACAACCCGATCTCGACTGGACCAACCCCGAGGTTTTCGAGGACTTGGCCACGACGCTGCGCTTCTGGTTGGACCGGGGAGTCGACGGCTTCCGGATCGACGTCGCACACGGAATGGCCAAGCCCGAAGGCCTTCCGAACATGAGCCTGGAAACGAACGAGCTCATGAAGAACGACGACACCGATCCACGGTTCAACAATCCGGCCGTGCACGAGATACACCGTGGTATCCGAAAGATCATGGACGAATACCCGGGCTCGACGACGGTCGGTGAAATCTGGGTGCAGGACAACGTCAGGTTCAGTGAGTACATTCGCCCCGACGAGCTGCACCTCGGCTTCAACTTCCGCCTGGCCGAAGCCGAGTTCGACGCAGCAGCCATTCGAAACGCAGTGTCCAACTCGTTGGACGCGGTGGCCCTCGTCGACGGCACCCCGACGTGGACGCTGTCCAACCACGACGTCGTCCGCGAAGTCACTCGCTACGGCGGAGGCGCCCGCGGCACAGCCCGCGCCAGGGCGATGATTCTGCTCGAATTGGCGCTGCCAGGAACGGTGTTCGTCTACAACGGCGCCGAACTGGGCCTTCCCAACGTCGACCTGCCCGACGAATCCTTGCAGGACCCGGTGTGGGAGCGCTCCGGCCACACCGAGCGTGGCCGAGACGGATGCCGTGTTCCCCTCCCGTGGGAAGGAACCGAGCCGCCGTTCGCGTTCAGTTCGTCCCCGGCGACCTGGCTGCCGATGCCCACGGAATGGTCGTCGCTCACGGTGGAAGAACAGCTCGAAGACGTCGACTCCATGCTGAGCCTGTACCGGTCGGCCTTCGAACTCCGCGCACTGCGGCCGGAATTCGCCGGAACCGGAGTGGATTGGTACGGCAGCCCACCCGGATGCCTTGCGTTCCGACGACCGGGCGGGCTGATCTGCGCCCTCAACGCGACCGACGTTCCGATCCCCCTCCCGCCGGGCGAGGTCCTGATGTCCAGCGCGCCTCTCGTCGACGGGCAACTTCCCGCCGACGCCGCAGCGTGGTTGGTCTAGAGCCGTTTCAGCGCTCCACCGTGAGGGAGAGCGCGTTCTCTCGGCGGCAGAAGACCGAGCCGTAGCGCGCGTCGAGGCGTAGCCACACCTTGGTGGCGCGCACGCGCACGATCTCGTTCGAGTCGATGCGCGCGAGGTCGACGTCGGCCTTGAGCGGGTCCTCCCCCGTGTGCGGCACGAAACCCATTGCCGTGAGGGCGAATACCGTTCTCATCGTGACCGACACTCCGCCCGCGGCACCGTCGACGTGCAGGACCTGCTGATCGAGCAGCGACACCGGCGGACCGTGGCTGCTCCCGTGCTCCTTCGCCAGCGCAGCACCGCGCTGAGCGAGGTCGATCAAGACCCGAGCAGGTACGTCGTCGACATGCTCGAATCCCTGGTCGGGAGGCAACGCGCCCTTCCATGCCGAATCCATCGAGAAGCCCGGGTCGACTCTGCCGTCGACGGCCGACCCGAGAGCCGCGATCAGCTGATCGGCTGCCGCCGAGGTGTCGTCCGGAACGATCGATCCGGCGACGACCCGCACGGCGAGCGCGTCGAAACCCGTCGATGCCCAGGCCGACAGCCGCCCGTCGGTACGCGTCCTCAAGCGCACCACCGCAGCTTCGTCGAGGCGCAGCGCCTTGCCGAGGAACGCAGTCAGATTCTCCCGTTCGACCGGGTCCGGAATGGTGAGTACACGCTCAAACACGCTGCCAGCCCTCGAGATACTCGCGCTCTTCAGCGGTGAGGCGTCGCAGCTTCTGAGTGTCGATGTCGAATGCTGCAATCTGAGTCGACGCGATGATGGCCGCCGGAGTGTCCAGCGACGCACCGTTGGCGCGCACCTCGTAACCGGCCACGAAATCCACGGCCCGCACCTTGTCGATCCACATGAAGACGTCCAGGGGGCCGTCCTCGTGTCGAAGCTGACCGCGGTACTTCACGTGCAGATCCGCGATGACCGCGCCGTGCCGCAGGTTCGCCGTCGGTCGTCCGTCGACGAGAAGCCACGGTATCCGCGCCTCCTCCAGCAACGTCACCATGCGGGCATGGTTGATGTGCTGGTACACGTCCATGTCCGACCAGCGAACATCCACGCTGGTATGAAAACCGATGCGTTCCTCCGGCTCTCGATGGTCGGACAGATGGTCGGCGGGCACACTCACAGCAGTCGTCCTTCTTTCGTCGATGGCACGCTACGGGCAGAAAATGCTACGGAACCATACTGCGCACCTGCCGCGCAGCGACGGACAGTGTAGCGAGGTCGAGGGTTCCCGAGTCCGAGATCTCGCGGAGCGCAGCGCGAGCACGTGCGAGGCGGGACGAGTTGGTCGATTCCCACTCCGCGATTTTCTCCGAGGCACTTTCGTGCGGTTCGCCGCCCAGGAGAACTTCTTTGGTGATCGCCCGTAGGGAGGAGTACAGGTCGTCGCGAAGCGCCAACCGCGCCAACGAATGCCAGCGATCCCCTCGGGCAAGTCCGGACACCGATGTCAGCAACCAGTCGATGCCGATGTGCGCGTCCAGTGCGAAGTACAGCTCGGCGACTTCGGCGGGGTCGTGTTCGGTGATGTCCGCGACGTCGATGATGTCGAGCAGACTGTAGTTGTCCAGCAGTCGATACACCGCGGACGCGAGCTCCCTCGGAGCACCACGTTCGACGGCTGCCTGCACGCGGGCCTCGACGTCGCGTGCCTGATAGGTGTCGATGTACTCGCCGACGACGGCACTCAGGGATGCGACTTTGCCTGCGTACCGGCTGATCTCGGCGCCGACGGCAAGGGGTTGCGGTCGATTGGTCAACAACCACCGGGCGACGCGGTCGAGTACCCGTCGGGATTCGAGCAACAACTCGTCGGACGACGCCGTCGGCATACCCGCCGTCCGGATGTCGTTCCACAGCTCGTCCAAACCGAAGATCGCCGTCGCAGCCGCGAACGCACGCACGGCGTCGGTGCCCGTTGCGCCTGCGTCCTCGGCGAGTCGGTAGACGAAGGTGATGCCGCCCCGATCGACGGTCTCGTTGGTCAGCGTGGTCGCCACCAACTGCCTACGCAGTGGGTGCGAGGTGATCTCGTTCGCGTAGGGCTCGCGAAGAACGTCCGGGAAGTACTTCGGCAGCCGCGAGGCGAACACGTCGCTGTCCGGCAGTTCGCTGGCCAACAGATCACTTTCCAGGCTCAGCTTCACGTGAGCCATCAACGTCGCGAGCTCAGGGGAGGTAAGTCCGCGGCCCTCCGACTTCCGCGTGCGGATCTCCTGTTCGCTGGGCAACGCTTCGAGTTCGCGGTCGAGCCCTCGTCGTTCCTCCAGGTCCTCGATCACCCGTCGGTGCACGGTGAGCAACGACGGCGCGTCGAACCGAGAGGTCCCCAGCAGTTCGTTCTGCATGAAGTTGTCCCACAGCACCAGTCGGCCGACCTCGTCCGTCATCGACGCGAGGAGTTCGTCGCGATCGTCTCGGTCCAGCACACCGTCGGAGATAGCCGACTCGAGGAGGATCTTGATGTTGACCTCGTGATCGGAGCAGTCGACGCCCGCCGAGTTGTCCACGGCGTCGGTGTTGATCCGTCCGCCTGCGAGGTCGTACTCGATGCGTCCGAGCGCCGTCGCACCGAGGTTTCCGCCCTCGCCGACGACCGTGGCCCGAACCTCGTTGCCGTTCACCCTGACAGCGTCGTTCGATTTGTCGCCGACGTCGGAGTTCGATTCGGTGGACGCCTTGATGTAGGTACCGATTCCGCCGTTCCACAGCAGGTCGGCTGGAGCAGTGAGGATGGCACGAACCAGCTCCGGGGGCGACAACGACGTCACGGTGTCCCCCAGCCCCAACGCCGCGCGCGCCTCGGGGCTGATCGGAACGGATTTCACGGTCTTGTCCCACACTCCGCCGCCCCGCGAGATCAATGCCGAATCGTAGTCCGCCCAGGAGGAACGAGGGAGTCCGAACAGACGCTCACGTTCGGCGAACGACGCCGCCCTGTCCGGGTTCGGATCGAGGAAGATGTGCCGGTGGTCGAACGCCGCCAACAGCCCGATGTGGCGGCTGAGCAGCATTCCGTTTCCGAACACGTCGCCGCTCATGTCGCCGACGCCGACGACGGTGAAGTCCTCGGTTTGAGTGTCGACGCCGATTTCACGGAAGTGCCGCTTGACGCTCTCCCACGCACCCTTCGCCGTGATTCCCATCGCCTTGTGGTCGTACCCTGCCGAGCCGCCGGACGCGAAAGCGTCGCCGAGCCAGAAGTCGTACTCGGCGGCAACGGAATTGGCGAGGTCGGAGAACGTCGCAGTTCCCTTGTCCGCGGCGACGACGAGGTAGGTGTCGTCGCGGTCTCGGCGTACGACGCGGTCGGGTGGGATCACCGATCCGCTTGCACGGTCGAGGTTGTCGGTGACGTCCAGTAGCCCGGCGATGAACAACCGGTAGCAGGATTTGCCTTCGTCCAGCGCCGCAGTCCGATCAGCGGCAGCATCCCCGGTGGTCGCGGGCGGACGCTTGACGACGAATCCGCCCTTCGCGCCCACCGGAACGATGACCGCATTCTTGACCATCTGAGCTTTGGCGAGTCCAAGGATTTCGGTGCGGAAATCCTCGCGACGGTCCGACCAGCGCAACCCGCCTCGGGCGACGGCTCCGAACCGAAGGTGAACACCTTCGACGCGAGGGGAATAGACGAAGATCTCGAATGTGGGCTTGGGCTTGGGCAGTTCCGCGATCTTCTGCGGATCGAACTTGATCGAGAGGAACTCGCGCCGAGTGCCGTGCGCATCCACCACGTAGAAGTTGGTGCGCAACGTCGCGCGGACCAGCTCGAAGATCGATCGCAGAATCCGGTCCGCGTCGAGGCTGATGACCTCGTCGATCAAGGACTGGAGCTCGTCGCTCAGTTCCTCGGAACGGGATTCCGACGCCCGCTCGGGGTCGAACTGCGCCTCGAAGAGCCCGACCAGGAGTCGTGCGGTCCGCGGGTGTGACAGCAGGACACCCTCGATGTTGAACTGACTGTACGGAAAATTGGCCTGGCGCAGATATTTCGCGTACGCCCGAAGGATCATCGCTTGACGCCAGTCGAGGGCCGCCCGCATGACCAGTTCGTTGAACCTGTCGGCCTCCGCCCGACCCTCCCACACGGCCGTGAAGGCATCGGTGAAGCGCAGCTGGACCCTCGATTCGCGATCGGTCGCACCGGCACCCTGCAACTCCGAATCGAGATCGCCGTCGATCGCCGCGTTCAACATCTCGCGCGATGCGGACACCCCGAAATCGTATATCCAACACTGCAATCCGTCGGGACGGACCACCGGATAAGGACGCTCGTCGTCGACCTCGACACCGAGGCTCTGCAGCACGGGCAGCACCTGGCTGAGCGATACTCCCCTGCCTCCGATGTAGAGACTGAACCGCCAGCTACCGACCTCGGAGTCGGCGTTTCGGTAGAGCTGCATGTCGATGGCGCCGTCGGACAGGGCTTCGAAACGAACGATGTCGAAGACTGCACGCTCGGGCCGGAAGTCCTGCTTGTAGGCCTCGGGCAACGCGTCCGCGTAGCGCGAGGCAACGACGGTATCCGCCGAGTCGATACGCGAGACCGCCTCCGACAGCGCGTCTTCCCAGGTTCGGATGGTCTCGGTGAGCAGAGCTTCGATCCGGTCGACGTTGTCCCGCGAGAGATCGAGCGCGGACGCCTGCTCGTCGTCCCGGCGGACCGTGACGTGCAGCAGTGCCAGGTCGGATTCCGTGACGCGGGCGGTGTAGTCGATACCGGACCCGGCCAACTCGTCGAGCAGGCACTTCTGCACCGCCAGTCGCACCCGTGTGGTGTAGCGATCACGCGGCAGGTACACCAGCGCGGACACGAACGATCCGCCCGCGTCTTCGCGCAGGAACACCTTCACCTTGCGCCGACGTCCCAGGGCAAGTACGGCCGTCGCCGTTTCGTACAGGGAATGCGCATCGGTGGCGAACAGCTCCGACCGCGGCATGGACTGGAGAACTTCCAGCATCGCCTGGCCCGAGAACGATTGCAGGTCGTACCCGGCGCGATCGACAGCGGAACGGACGCGCCGCTCGATCACCGGGATGTCGAGAACGTTCTCGTGCAACGCGGTCACGGTGAACACACCGACGAAGCGATGTTCCCCCAGCTCCGGATTCGACGGGTCGAACAGCGTCACGAAGTAGGGATAGACGGCACGGTGCACCGTCGCTGGGCTGGAACCCTGAACGAGGGTGACGATGTCGCTACGATCATCCAAAGAGCTTGTATCGGAAGCGATTCGGTGATCGTCCCGCAACACACCCAAACCACTGTCCGCGACCGGTACCGCGGTCAGGGATCCGTCGGAGGATTTCTCGGCCGAGTAGCGACGGTAACCGAGCAACGTGTAGTGACCGTCGGCGAGCCAACGCAGCAGGCCGGCGGCATCTCGCTGCTGAACAGCGGAAGAGTCCGTGGAATCGGCGGCGGCGGCCTCGAATGCGTCCGCGATCTCGCTCTGCACGCGGCGCATCCCGTCGGTGTCCGCGATGACCTCGCGGACATCGGTCAAGACCGCGGCCACAGCGCCTTCCACCGTGTCCGCGACGTCGTCGGGCACCGCGGGATTGAGTTGCAGATGCATCCAGGATTCGCGGATCGTCCCGTCCGAACCGGGCCCGTTGCTCGATCCGGCGGACAGCAACCTGTCGTCGCCGTCGCGTGTGACGTCGAGGATGGGATGGACGACGTCGCTGACCTCGACTCCGATCCGAGACAGCTGCGACACCACGGACTCGACGAGCAGCGGCATGTCGTCGGTGACGATCTGCAGTGCGAGCCCTACCGCACCCGACGTCCCGTCGGAGTTGTCGGCACCGGGGCGATACAGGCGGATGTTCGCGGTCCCCGCGGTACGCCGCGCAGCGAGTAGCACGTGACGCCGGAACATCGTTCGTTCGGCCTGCTCGATCGATCCGTCCTGATCGGCCGAGTCGACGTGCGCGAAGTACGCCGCCTTCACCTGCGACAGGGATGTGACCAACTCCCCCGGCAGTTCGCTCGTCCAGTCGATGTCCGTCGTACCCGCCGAGTTCGGCATGTGTTGAACCACTCCCTTGTGAGGACCTTCTTCGTCGTAACGACGAGCCTATAGGGGAAGGCGTCACTCGATGGGCGTGTGGTCCGGCCTGTTTCGCGTACTCGTCGGTAGGCGAAACAGGCCGGACAGCTCGCGGCTAGTCGCGGGTCAGCTTGCGGTGCGTCACCCGGTGCGGGCGAGCGGCATCGGGTCCGAGGCGCTCGACCTTGTTGGCCTCGTATCCCTCGAAGTTGCCCTCGTACCAGTACCACGCGGCTTCGTTGTCACCGAACCCGCCTTCCCACGCGAGGATGTGGGTACACGTCCGGTCGAGGAACCACCGGTCGTGCGAGATGACCACCGCGCAGCCCGGGAACTCTTCGAGCGCGTTCTCGAGCGAACCGAGAGTCTCGACGTCCAGGTCGTTGGTCGGCTCGTCGAGCAGAATCAGGTTTCCGCCCTGCTTGAGCGTCATCGCCAAGTTGAGACGGTTGCGCTCACCACCGGACAGCACGCCCGACGGCTTCTGCTGATCGTGGCCCTTGAACCCGAACGAGCTGATGTAGGCGCGCGACGGAAACTCGGAGTTGCCGACGGTGATGAAGTCGAGGCCGTCGGAGACCGTCTCCCAGACCGTCTTCTTGGGGTCGATACCGGATCGGTTCTGGTCGACGTAGCTGAGCTTGACCGTCTGCCCGATCTTGACCTCGCCGCCGTCCGGCTCCTCGAGTCCGACGATCGTCTTGAACAGCGTCGTCTTACCGACACCGTTGGGGCCGATGACGCCGACGATGCCGTTACGCGGGAGCGTGAAGGACAGGTCCTTGATCAGCACGCGACCGTCGAAGCCCTTGTCGAGATTCTTGACCTCGACGACGACGTCGCCCAGACGCGGCGGGTTGGGGATCTGAATTTCGTCGAAGTCGAGCTTGCGAGTCTTCTCGGCCTCCGCGACCATCTCGTCGTAGCGCGCGAGACGCGACTTGCTCTTGGCCTGACGCGCCTTGGCGCCGGAGCGCACCCAGGCGAGCTCGTCCTTGAGTCGCTTCTGGAGCTTCTGGTCCTTCTTGCCCGCGACTTCGAGGCGCTCTGCCTTCTTCTCCAGGTACGTCGAGTAGTTGCCCTCGTACGGGTAGAGGTGGCCGCGGTCGACCTCGGCAATCCACTGGGCGACGTGGTCGAGGAAGTACCGGTCGTGAGTGACGGCGAGGATGGCGCCGGCGTAGGCAGCGAGATGCTGCTCGAGCCACAGCACCGATTCTGCGTCGAGGTGGTTGGTCGGCTCGTCGAGGAGCAGCAGGTCCGGCTTGCTCAGGAGCAGACGGCACAGAGCGACACGACGCTTCTCACCTCCGGAGAGGTTGGTGACGGGCGATTCCGGCGGCGGGCAACGCAGTGCGTCCATCGCCTGCTCGAGCTGCGAGTCGATCTCCCATGCGTCCGCGTGGTCGAGCTTCTCCTGGAGCTCACCCATCTCCTCCATGAGCTCGTCGGAGTAGTCGGTTGCCATGAGCTCGGCGATCTCGTTGTACCGCTTGAGCTGGACCATCACGTCGCCGAGTCCGTCTTCGACGTTCTCTCGAACGGTCTTGGCGTCGTCGAGCTCCGGCTCCTGCATGAGGATGCCGACCGACGCGCCTGGCGCGAGGAATGCCTCACCGTTTCCTGGCTGGTCGATCCCGGCCATGATCTTCAGGATGCTGGACTTGCCGGCGCCGTTGGGGCCGACGACGCCGATCTTCGCTCCCGGATAGAAGCTCATCGTGACGTCATCGAGGATGACCTTGTCGCCGTGCGCCTTGCGCACCTTCTTCATGGTGTAGATGAATTCCGCCATGTGGGCCAGCTTATCGGTCCGAGGGCTCACCGACACCATCGCCGTCGCGGACCGACTCGCGCGACCGACGACGGCCGTATCCAGCCGCGATGCAGGTCCGGACCCGACCGACCCTCGAATCGAGTCCGGACACGCGCATCGCAGGAAGGCCCCTACGAGACAGCGGCGGCGGTCCGCTCGCCTCCGGATGCGTCCGACGAGTCGAAGTCGGGCTCGTCGTCCATCTCAACTCCGTCCGCTTCCTCGGTGTCGCTGCTGTCTCGGAGGTCGCCGGGATCTCCCGATTCCGTGGCCCCGCTCTGTTCGTCCGACTCGCCACCGATCACGGTCCTGGCTCGTTCGACCTTGACGATGCACCGGGCGAGGTCGGGTCCGATTGCGCTCGCCGTCATTTCGACCGCGGACCGTTCGATTCCTTCCCTCGTCGTGTATTCGTTCGTTCTGAGTTGGCCGTACGCGATGACCGGATCGCCCTTCATGAGCGATCCTCCGACGCCTTTGACCAGCCTGCGCCAGCAGGTCACCGTCAGGAACAGCGTCCCGCCGTCGGTCCATTCGCCCGTCGCGCGATCCTGACGGCGCGCGTTGCTCGCCATCCGGAAGCTCAGTACTTCGTCGCCGGATGCGGTCGATCGTTTGACCGGGTTGGTGATCACGGTCCCCACCACCGCACATTGTGCCTCGTACATGTTCGTCCCCCTTGCTTCGGTGTTCGGCCGAGCACCACTCGACCCACGTCGAACTGTGCCGCGAAAATCGACCCTGCGGTGCCCCGAAACGAAATCTGTGGATGGAGCCTGTACCTGTGGACAACCGACTCTCGAACGCCGGTTCGCGGTGAGGGGTGTCGGGTTGCCGTGCTATACGGCTGCGTCGACGTAGTCGGTGCCGAGTCGTACCGGTTCGGCACTGCCCGCGGTGGAACCCGCGAGGGCACTTTCGATCATGCCGTACTCCGCTGCCGCGAGCGTCAACACCGCCGTGGAGAGATAGTCGACGGACACGATGTCGATCCCTCGCGCACGCAGGTCGGCTTCGATCCTGCCGACGTCGGCGTGATCGAGTTCCACTCTCACACGGCGTCTTTGGACCCTGCGACGCACCGTGGCCGTCGCCAGAGCTTCGACGACCGCCCCGGCGTACGCGCGCGCCAGCCCTCCGGTGCCCAGTTTCGTTCCGCCGTAGATTCTGCTGACGACGGCGACCACATTGGTGAGTTCGCGCCCGGTCAACACCTCGAGGATCGGTGTTCCGGCGGTACCACTGGGCTCACCGTCGTCGCTGGCCCGCGCGATTCGGCTACCGGGGAGGTCGCCGACGACGAATGCCGAACAGTGATGCCGCGCAGCGCTGTTCGATTGTCGAGCGGCCGCGATCACGGCTCGTGCGCGGTCCTCCGTGTCCGCCCGCGCCACGACTGCGAGAAATCGCGACTTCTTCACCTCGATCTCGGCGGTAGTTCGATCGACGACGGTCAAGAACATCGTCGGTCTTCTCTCGCCGGTGTCGCGAGGGTAGCTCCTCGGCACGAGAAGTTCACGCCGCGACCGATTCCGAGACGGTGTTGTGCGCGGAATCGCCGGATGCGTGTACCAGGTCGGCGTATCGACCACCCTTGTCGACGAGCTCGGTGTGGTTACCGATCTCGACGACGCGTCCGCCGTCGAGGACGGCAATGCGGTCGGCGGCCCGGACCGTCGAGAGCCGGTGGGCGACGATGATGGTCGTGCGCCCCACCATCAGCTCGTCGAGGGCGGTTTGCACGGCGCGTTCGGTCGAGTTGTCCAGCGCACTGGTCGCCTCGTCGAGTACCAGGATCGGCGGGTTCCGCAGTACCGTGCGCGCGATCGCGAGACGCTGCTTCTCGCCGCCTGAGAATCGGTAGCCGCGTTCCCCGACTACGGTGTCGTATCCGTCGTCGAGGCCCACGACGAAATCGTGAATCTGCGCGATACGTGCGGCGCGCTCGATCTCGGCGTCGGTTGCGTCGGGTTTCGCGAACCGCAGGTTGTCTCGAATGCTGGCGTGGAACAGGTACGTCTCCTGCGACACGACGCCGACCAGGTCTGCGACGACAGCTGTCGGCAGGTCTCGGATGTCGATGCCGTCGATGGTGATTCGGCCGTGGGTGGGGTCGTGCAGCCGCGCGGCGAGATATCCGAGCGTGGTCTTGCCGGACCCCGTCGATCCGACGAGCGCCAGGGTGCTGCCCGCGGGGACGTCGATGTCGATGTCGGACAACGCGGGCCGCGAGGCGTCGGCGTAGGAGAACTCGACGTGTTCGAACCGTACGTGCCCCGACACGTCCTCTCGGGCGAGCAGGGTCGGAGCGATCGGTTCGTCTATGTCGACCGGCAGGTCCAGGTACTCGAAGACGCGCCCGAACAGTGCCAGGGAACTCTGTACTTCCACGCCGGTGCTCAGCAGCTGCATCGTCGGCCTGAACAGCTGAGTTTGCAGGGTCGTGAAGGCGACGAGTGTGCCGACGGTGAGCGCACTGCCGTTCCCGATGGTGATTCCAGCGAACCAGTAGACGAGCGCGGGCATGATGGCGAAGCTGATCTGCATGCTTGCCATGCGCCACTTACCGGCCATCATGGCTTTGAGTTCGACGTCGGCGACTTCGTCGGAGCGCGCTGCGAATTGCTGCGTGAGAACGCCCGACGACCCCGTCGTCTTGCCGAGCAGGATGCCGCTGACGGACAGCGATTCCTCGATCTGAACCGACAGCTCGCTCAGCAGCTTCTGCCGAGTCGTCGAGATCTTTCGTCTCTCGTTGCCGATCTTTCGAGCGATGCGGACGAACACCGGCAGGATGATCAGCGAGAACAGCGCCAGCCGCCAGTCGAGCAGGAACAGCGCCACGACGGTCGCTGCAACCGTCGTGGCGTTCTGGGCGATCGACGTGGCGGTATTGGTGACCACGGATTGCATTCCGCCGATGTCGTTGGCGATTCTGGACTGCACCTCGCCGGTGCGGGTGCGCGCGAAGAAGCCGAGAGATTGACGTTGCAGGTGACCGTAGACGGCGACACGAAGGTCGTGCATCAGCGTCTGACCGACGCTGTTGGACATCCAGGTCTGGAGTACGCCGAGGGTGTTGGTGACGACGGCGACTGCGATCATGCCCAGCGCGATCAGCGTCACGAGCGTGACGTCGCGATCAGGGATGGCGTGGTCGAGCAGTTCACGAAGGAGCAGTGGTGAAGCGAGCGCGACGACGGCACTGACGACGATGATCGAGGTGACGAGTGCGATGCGTGCGCGGTAGGGACGGAACAGCGCCAGAACCCTACCCACGGGGCCGGGTCGGCGACTTTCGATTGATTGCGTACCAAGAAGACCTCCTGGGTCGACGAACATAAACGAGAGGTTACCTCACTATGAGGTTGCGATCAAGCGGCTATGCTGTCGACATGCACACGGGAGACACCCCGAACCTGGCCGATTCCTTCATGGCCGTCGCGCGGCGGATCCGCCATACCCACATGAGCGCGCTCGAACCGTTCGGACTCAATCCGTCACAGAGCCGTGCGCTGCACGTGCTGGCTCGAGAAGGGCGCCCGATGCGACTGCGCGCCTTGGCGGATCACCTGCGCATCGTGGCCCGGTCAGCCACCGACATCGTCGACTCACTCGAAACCGCCGAGCTGGTGGCGAGGGAGAACGACCCGGCCGACCGACGGGCTGTCCTCGTCTCGCTCACCGACACCGGCCGGGTCCGACTACGTGACATCGACGCGGCCCGCGCGAAGGTGGCCGTCGAGTTGTTCGACACCCTCGACCCGTCGGAGCGCCACGATCTTCAGCGCATTCTCGCCAAGATCACGGCCGATCCGCTCTGACCTGTCGGAGAAATGCAGTTACCGCCCGTTGTCCCGATCGCGTCGTGCCAGCTCGGCGAACATTGCGTTGTGTGCAGCCAGGTCTGCGTCGTGGTCGCGGTCCGCGGCGCGGTCCGAGCGCTTGGCGTTGCGATCGTCACTGCGCGACCACTGAATGAGCAGGGCCAACATCACCAGGACGAGTGGAATCTCGCCCGTGGCCCAGGCGATACCACCGCCCAACTTCTGGTCGCCCATGAGATCGCCGTTCCAGTCCAAGCCGAGCGTGCGGTAGTACCAGCCACCCATGACGGTGTTCATGCTCATCAACGCGACGCCGAAGAAGGCGTGGAAGGGAAGCGACCCGAAGACCATGGCCAGTTTGGTGATGGGTTCGATGTGCCGCGGCGACGGGTCGACACCGATCACGACCCAGTAGAAGAGGTAACCGCTGAGAATGAAGTGCGCGTTCATCAGCAGGTGCGCCGAATGGTTGTCCAGCACAGCACCGAAGATGCCACCGAGATACAGCACGTAGAAGCCGCCGACGAACAGGACCGCCGCGACGACGGGGTGCGTCAGGAATCGCGAGACCGGGCTGTGCAGCGCCTGCAGAAGCCACTCACGCGGACCGGGAATACCGTCCTTGCCCGCTACCGGCAATGCACGCAGGGCGAGCGTGAGGGCGCCGCCGAGTGCGAGCAGAACGGGCACCAGCATCGACAACGCCATGTGTGCGCCCATGTGCACGCTGAAGGTCGCCGGCGAGTACTTGCCGACACCGGAGGACGTGGCCACGAGCATCGTCGCGCACCCGAGGAGGAACGCGATCGTCCGCCCGACAGGCCATGCGTCGCCTCGTCGACGGAGACGCCGAACACCGAGCAGGTACACGACGGCCAGCACGATCGAGGCCGTTCCGAAGATGAGGTCGAACCGCCAATCGAACATCAGCCGGGCGAAGGTGGGCGGATCCGGGAGGTCGTACCCGAGGGCTGCTTCGGACAGCGAGAGATCGGGGTCGACGTCCGACGGCGGCGGAGTCCGACCCAGACCGACCGCGAGGCCGATCGTGGCCGCGAGAACGAGAACTTCTCCCCCGGCGAACCTGATCAGCGCACTTCGGGACGACGGGTCGGATGCGAGAGCAGGTAGTGACCTGCGCCGCTGGATCCACCCGAAGAATCCCAGCGCGACCAGGGCGAGAACCTTGGCCAGAATCAACCGACCGTAGAGCGTCGTGAACAGGTCCCCGACGGACACACGAACCAGAGCGTTGATCACACCGGAGGCTGCCATCACGACGAAGCAGACGGTTGCCACGGCCGAGAATCGCCTGGCCGCGACGTCGGTGTGTGCGCCCCGGCGTCGGGCGTGAGCAAGAACGGCGAAGAGGCCGCCGGCCCACAGCGTCGCACCGACGAGATGCAGGATCAGACTGTTGGTGGCGACGTCGTGCGAACCTCCCGACGAGGAGTGTCCGGTCAGCGCGATGGGCATCAACGTACCGAGCGCGAAGAGCAGAAGCAGCGGCGTCCACGACCACCGCAGTACCGCCCGCGAGACGATCGCGAGCACCACGGCCAGAATCGCCGTCCAACGCCAGGCTCCGGCGATTTCCACCTGATCGAGGGCAACCCACAGGTTGCTGGGTTGGATTGCGACGGTGAACGGCTGACCCGACGTGTCCGACAAGGTCAGCGGGACGAGTACCAGTGCGCACGCAGCCCACACGATCGCCGCAGCCGATCCGGTGCGCACGGCGCGGTATCCGCCGACATCGAGCACTCCGGACTTCTGCGGAGGCACCAGGAATGCTGCGAGCAGGAAGGAACCGATGGCGATGGACGCCGCTATCTCGCCGATGGCACGGATGGCGGGAAGCCCGTACGTGGTGGCCGGACCGGGGTCGGGAATACCGAGGAGAACGAGCGCGTCCGACGCGGACAGACTGATGACGAGCGCTGCAACGACAGCACCGATCAATCCCGCCGTCACGAACACGGAGGTCGATGCGGTCCCCGGAGACTCGGCCGGTGGTGTCTCGACGGTCTCGACGTCTGGTGCTGCCATGACAACCAGAGTAAGAGGTGTCGAGTGCTCCCGTAGCCGGCGCCCTGCCGGATTCGAGCCTGGTGAAGGCGCGAGCGCCGGAAAGTCCTACGCTACGTCGTAGATCGTGTGACCTCGCCCACCGGAAGATCGTGATGAATCCGTCCGCTTCCACCGGCGAGAGGGGCGCCACTGCCGCCCCACCGCTTGGCAACGATTTCGGCCGCGATGGAGACCGCCGTCTCCTGGGGAGTACGCGCCCCCAGGTCGAGCCCGATCGGACTGGACAACCGGGCCAGTTCGGCCTCGGTCAGCCCCGCGTCACGCAACCTGGCGACGCGATCGTCGTGGGTACGACGGGACCCCATCGCTCCGACGAACGCGAACTGTGGCCGACGTAACGCGACCTCGAGCAACGGCACGTCGAATTTGGCATCGTGGGTCAACACACACACGATGGTGCGTTCGTCGACTCTTCCAGCGGCAATCTGGTCGGCGAGATACCGATGCGGCCACTCGACGACGACCTCAGCCGCCGCCGGAAATCGCTGGGCCGTGGCGAACCGTGCCCGTGCGTCGCACACCGTCACTCGATATCCCAGAAACGCGCCCTGCTGGGCGACGGCAGCCGCGAAGTCGATGGCACCGAACACGAGCATTCTCGGCCGGGGGGCGTAGCTCGACACGAAGACCTCCATACCGACGCCGAGACGTTCCCCCTCCGGTCCGTACGTCAGCGTCTCCGTGCGCCCGGACGCCAGAAGTCCACGCACGTCGTCGATCACGGCTGCGTCGAGTCGGTCGGTTCCGAACGTGCCCGACGATGCGTTCTCCTCGATCACCAGGTGCCGTCCGAGGCGAGCCGGATCCGGATGACCGACAATGGTTGCGACTGCGATCGGCCGCTCGGCAGCGATCGCGTCGGCGACGGCTCCCAGTTCGGGGAACGTCGTCCGCGAGATGGGCTCGATGAACACATCCAGGGTGCCGCCACAGGTCAACCCCACCGCGAACGCGTCGTCGTCGCTGACACCGTATCGCTCGAGGACCGGTGCGTCCGATGCGATCACAGCCGTCGCGGCCTCGTACACCGCGCCCTCGACGCATCCACCCGACACCGAGCCGCTGACTGTTCCGTCCGGTCCGACGACCATCGACGCCCCCGCTGGTCGCGGAGCGGAATCGAACGTGCGAACCACGGTCCCGACGCCTGCGGTGACCCCGGCACGCCAGAGCGCGATCACCTCGTCGAGGACATCTCTCATCGACAGAATCCTCTCGTCCGAGCACGGACCCGGGCGCTCGCGATGTAGAAGCGCCACGGTGTTCGTGTTCCACCGACTATGCCCGTTGCAGCGGGCGACGAATCGTCGATCGTGTTCTCGGTGCCCCCGGCAGGATTCGAACCTGCGACCAAGGGATTAGAAGGCCCTTGCTCTATCCCCTGAGCTACGGAGGCGTGGCCCGGACGGGTCCGAGCACGGTGGATCAGTCTACCTGCTCGGTCGGCGGGTCGACGAAGGGCAACGGGTACGACCGGAAATTCGGTCCGAAATCCGATGCGAGCCCGGTCGATCCTGTGCCTACGGGCAGCATCACGTGCGAATGCGCACTGCCGAACGTGTGGTTGACTGAGCACAACCGAAGGGGCCACCGTGCACCAGCTCACCCTCGGCGTCATGTCTCGGTCGTCGAAGCCGAACGAACGTCGCCTCCCGATTCATCCGCATCATCTCGAACGCATTCCCGACGAGCTACGACGCCGCATGTTCTTCGAGGCGGGGTATGGACTTCCGTTCGGGATCTCCGACGACCACATCGCCGCGTCGACCGGAGGCATCCGTTCGCGCACGGAGCTGATCGCCGAGTGCGATGTCGTTCTGTTGCCGAAACCGCAAGCGTCGGACCTGGAGTCGCTTCGCCCAGGTCAGATCCTGTGGGGTTGGCCGCATTGCGTCCAGGATGTCGAGCTCACTCAGGTGGCCATCGACCGCAAGCTGACGCTCGTGGCCTTCGAAGCGATGAATCATTGGTCCGCGGAGGGCTCGTTCAATCTCCACGTGTTCCACAAGAACAACGAGTTGGCCGGTTACTGTTCGGTGCTGCACGCGTTGCAGTTGATCGGGTCGACCGGAGACTACGGGCGCCGGTTACGCGCGGCGGTGATCGGCTTCGGTGCGACGGCGCGGGGTGCGGTGACGGCTCTGAACGCCCATGGCGTGCACGAGGTCGACGTACTCACTCAGCGCGGTGTCACTGCTGTCGGTTCGCCCATTCACTCGGCACGCATCGTCAATTTCGATCTCGACGGCGAACACCCACGGCGCAGCCGTGCATTGACCGACGAAGGCCGAATTCCGTTGTCGCAGTTCCTCGGCGACCACGACATCATCGTCAACTGCGTACTGCAGAACACGAATGCCCCGCTGACGTTCCTGCGCACGGAGGATCTCGACTCGATCGATCCGGGCACGTTGATAGTCGATGTCTCGTGCGACCAAGGAATGGGGTTCGAGTGGGCCCGCCCCACGTCCTTCGACGCTCCCATGTTCACTGTCGGCGACAACGTTCGGTACTACGCGGTCGACCACAGCCCGTCTTACCTGTGGGACTCGGCGACCTGGGAGATCAGTGAGTCGCTGCTGCCGTACATCGGCACCGTCCTGGGCGGACCGACCAGCTGGGACGCCGACGCGACCATTCGTCGATCCATCGAGATCCGCGACGGCGCGCTGGTCAACCCGGACATTCTCGCCTTCCAACACCGAAGCGCCGAGTACCCCTACCTGGTGGCCTGAGCCAGGCGCACGTTGGCGGTGCCGGACCGAGAAATCGGCACCGCCCTGGCGATCGACCCCGCGCACGACGCTCGTCGGTGCGGGTGCGGATCAGGATGCCTCGGCAACCATGTCCGACATGGCCCCGCCCGGTTCGTTTGCCCGCGACAGACAATCGACGACGAGTGCAGCATGCAACGACATGAGGCCCGCGGAACTGAGCGGGTCCACGCCGGTCAGCTGCTCGATCCGCTTGAGGCGGTAGTCGACCGTATTGGGGTGTACGTACAGCAGTTTCGCACTTGCGCGCCTGTTGGCCTCGCTGCCGACGAAGGTCTTCAGGGTATGCATCAACTCCGGAAAGCCGTCGAGAGGCGCGATCACCGAACGCAACCGCGAACGGCCGGGGCCCGGCCGCGAGAGCTGGTACTCCAGAGCAAGATCGCTCGTCCGGTACAGACGGGGTTCCATGCGCAGCGACCTGGCCAGATCCACCAACTCGCGGCAATGTCCGAGTACGCCGTTCAACGAACCGAGAGTGCCCCGTGCCGTGGCCGCGACGGTATCGACGTGCAGAGTCGCGGCGAGCCTGGTCAGGCAATCCTCGACGACGCTTGCGGGCGACGACGGAACGAGGACGACTCCCCCGCCCGTGGTCAGCGACAGCAGTGGTCCGCGAACGCCCGAGGCCGCAGCCATCGTGCTTTCCGCCGCCGCCAAGGCCGCGTTGTCGACGGAGCGTACGTCGGTCCTGGCGGCGCCCGGCCTATCGGCGTCCGACGCCGCGGTGACGAACCGTACGAATATCACGTCGTATTCCGTGGCCACCTCGATTCCGTTACGTTCCGCAATCCCACGGGCTTCGGGGTCGTCCGCGACGAGCAGGTCGACCAATTGGGCAACGCGCTCGCCGTTGGACCCTGGGTCCTGACGGCAGAACTCCATGTACGCGGCCGAGACTGCGTTGCCGAGAGATTCGAGGACTCGCATCATGAACACTGCGTTGTCGACCACGCCGGATCGATCGACCTCGGCGACACTGCCTTTGAGTCCAGCGGTGGCCGCGGCGTGGACGAATCGCTGCGCGTCCCGTAGCGGCACCCCCTCGCGCGCAAGGTCTTCCGCGGCGCGACGGACAGGTTCGAGCTCGGCAGGGGCCGGGAGCCGGCCGGCGCGAAGGCAACGGTCGACGACAGCACCGCTGCGCCCTTCCAACGCGGATGACCGTCCGCGAGGGACCTCGGTGACAACAGTGCCGGGGGAATGCGTGAACGAAGTGTCCAACCGCATGTCGAGCCGCCTTTCCTACCGCTTGTGTGGTTCGTGAAGTAACGGTAACTCATCGAGCGGTCCGAAGGTATGAAAATGGAGGTGCAAACATTCTTGAAGTTTGTTTTTTCCGGAACGTTCTACCCGAGACAGCGAACAGCCGGGCCGCTCGCCCCGGTGAAGGGCGAACGACCCGGCGTCCGAGACTCGGTCGATTGTGCCGCCGCGGCCGAGTTGCTACCTGTTCTCGAACTCGCCGTTGATGACTTTGCCTGCAGGAGTGTCCTCGCGGGCCTTCTTCGCAGCCTCCCGCATCTCGATGCCGTCCGAGATGAGATCCCCGATCTCCCGGGTCACGTCCCGCACCGCCCCGGCGATGATGACGGCGATCCGGCCGACGTGCGTGGCCGCGGACTCCGTCAATTCCTGCACGGTGTCCTTGTTGCGTTCGAACTTGCCGACCACGACGTTCACCCCTGATTCGGTATTCGGTCCGCTGGCGCCGGCCACGTCAGGCCGCGACCTTCTTGCGCTCGACGATAACACCGACCGTCGGCTTCGATCCGGTCAGAGAATCCGGCAATGCGAGCTTGAAGATCTTGCCCCACACGGTACCGATCTGCTTGAAGAAACCGCCGGTGTTGTACGGAAGGCCGTATTTGCCGCACAGTGCCTTCACTTCAGGGGCGAGCTCCGGGTAGCGGTGCGCAGGCAGATCCGGGAACAGGTGATGCTCGATCTGGTGCGACAGGTTGCCGGACATGATGTGGAACAGCGGCGATCCCTCGATGTTCGCCGATCCGAGCATCTGACGGACGTACCACTCGCCACGCGACTCGTCTGCGGTCTCGTCCTCGGTGAAGGTCTGCACCCCCGTCGGGAAGTGTCCGCAGAAGATGATCGAGTAGGTCCACAGGTTGCGGATCAGGTTGGCGCCGACGTTCCCCACCAGTGTGGTGACGAAGAAGGGACCGGACAGCGCCGGAAAGATCACGTAGTCCTTGAGTACCTGACGACCGGCCTTGCGCCACATTCCCTGCAGCAAAGGCTTGACGTCGTGCCACTTGCGCTTGCCCTGGACGATGTTCTCCGCTTCGAGGTCGTGCAGCATGACGCCCCACTCGAAGAACGTCATCAGCAGGAACGCATAGACGGGGTTGCCCAGGTAGTACGGATTCCACTTCTGGCCCTCGTCCATCCGCAGGATTCCGTAACCGATGTCGCGGTCCTTGCCGACGATGTTGGTGAACGTGTGGTGCATGTAGTTGTGCGAATGCTTCCACTGGTCGGCCGGGCAGACGGTATCCCATTCGAACACTTCGGAGTTGAAGCCGGGCTCACGCATCCAGTCGTACTGGCCGTGCATGACGTTGTGGCCGATCTCCATGTTGTCGAGGATCTTGGAGACGCCGAGGGCGCCGACTCCGGCGAGCCACACCGGAGGCAGGAACGGCAGGTACATCATGGCCCGACCGGCGATTTCGAGGCCGCGTTGAGTCTTGACGATGTTGTAGATGTATTCGCGATCCTCCTCGCCCAGCTTGGCGACGGTGCGAGCACGGAGCTCGTCGAGCTCGCGGCCGAGGTCTTGGACCTGCTCGTAGGACAGGACCGTCGGTGGCAGCGCCTCGGGCTTCTCCGCGGATCCGAAGAAGGGCAAAGACAGTGAGGGCAGTGGGATTCCGAACATTTGAAACACTCTCCGTTTCGGTTGTCGAAGATTGTCGGTCGGGTCGGTCAGATTTCGATTTCCACGTCACCGACAGGGACCGACACACAAATCTGGATCTTCTTGTGCGGTTCGGTGTCGGTCTCCCCGGTCTTGACGTTCCGGGTGCATCCCGAGGTCTTCACCGACGTGCAGGTGAAGCAGATGCCCATCCGGCAGCCGTAGGACGGCGTCAGGCCCGCGTCCTCCGCCTGTTCGAGGAGGGTCTTTCCCGAGTTGGTTGCGACGACGTCACTGCCGGAGAAGTTGACGTCTCCGTCTGCATCGGCGTCGGCGGTCGGTGCCGGCGCGGCGAACTCCTCGAAATGGAGTCGGTCGGCAAGTCCGAGATCGTCGTAGACGCCCCGGACCGACCGCATCAGTCCCGGCGGACCGCACAGGAACGTCCGAGCCTCCGCGAACCACGGTGCCACGGCGTTCAAGTGCTCGGTTCCGAAGAACCCGTGAAGGTCTCCCCCACTCGTCTGGTCCGTGTACGCCAGGACGATTCGGACTCGATCGTGCTCGGCTGCGATCTGCTCCAACTCGGCGCGGTACGAGACGTCCTTTTCCGAGTAGGCGTAGTGCAGGAAGGTGAGGTCGCCGCTGTACCCCTCGTCCAGCAGCGACCTCAACATGGACAACACGGGCGTGATCCCGCTTCCGCCACTGATCAGTAGAACCGATTCCGGACGAGGCGTCGGCAGGTGAAACACGCCGTCGGCCTGCGACAGGCTGACGACGAGGCCCACCTGCGCGTTCGCGTGAAGATATCGCGAGACAAGGCCTTCCGGATGCGCCTTGACGGTCAGTTCGATGAGACCGTCGGCGCGGTACTGCGAACATGCAGGCGAGTAGCACCGTGTGTGGCGCACCCCGTCGATGACGACGCCGACCTGCACGAACTGGCCGGCCTCGAAGCCCCTCCACTGGTGCGTCGGGCGCAACGTGAGGGTGACCGTGTCGGCAGTGGACCGGTGTACATCCGTCACTTCTGCCCGAAGATCCCTTACCGTGGTCATCGGGTCGACGAGCTCGAGGTAACGGTCGAGGGCGTGAGGCGTTGCCATGGCCTCGAACAGGGAAAGCAGCGAAAACTTGCGGCGAATGCCTGACTGTCGAGACTTCTGCTGAATTGCCATCTCGCCTCCCGGTTCGAGGAACTTCTTCAGTGTACGTCTGTGCACTAGAATCCCAGTGTGGCAGATCCGTACCGGAATCTGTCAACGTGAAAGTGATGGCACCGACATAGCACGGCGCACGTGTCCTGGATCACACTCGCCCTGAGACGACGTCGAGACCGGAGGAGGTCACAGAGTGGACAGCAATAAACTCGAACATGTGACAGAACCGGGTACGCGTGCGGAACGCAAGGAACGCACACGACAAGCGCTCATCGACGGCACCCTGGATCTGTTGCGCGACCGGTCGTTCGCGAGCGTCAGTCTGCGCGAGGTCTCACGATCGGCCGGCATAGTGCCGACTGCGTTCTATCGACACTTCGCGTCCATGGAAGATCTCGGCGTAGCTCTGGTCGAGGACTCGATGCGGACGCTTCGTCAGATGCTGAGGGACGCGCGCAAGGATCCCACGGTCAAGAACGCAACCGAATCGCTCCGGATCCTCGTGCGCGCCGTTCGCTCACACGAGGATCAGTTCCGATTCATCGCCCGCGAACGCTACGGCGGAGTCACCGAGGTACGACGCGCATTCGCGACCGAGCTCCGCATGTTCGTCAGCGAACTGACCATCGACCTCGCCCGCATGCCAGGACTCGAATCCTGGGACATCAGCGATCTGGAAATGGCCGCGGATCTGATCGTCTCGACCATGCTCACCGCCACCGTCGGCCTGTTGGAGATCGACCGCCCCGGCAGCTCGAGCGAACGCGAACTCCTGGCACGCACCGAGCAGCAGGTCCGCCTCGTGGTGTTGGGCATGGGAGCCTGGAGATCGAACCACGGTTGATTCGACCCGAGGTGCACTCGACCTCAGCTGAGAGGACCGAACATGACGATGACCGAAGTAACCGTCGACGATCTGGTGTTCGACGTGTCGATCGCCGGCGAGGCGAACGCGGAACCGGTGGTGCTGCTGCACGGGTTCCCTCAGACTCACGCGTGCTGGGATCGGGTCGCGCCGACGCTCGTGGAACACGGCTTGTTCACCATCGCACCCGACCAGCGCGGATACTCACCGGGCGCACGTCCGCTCGGCACCGATGCCTACCGCGTGGAGAATCTCGTCGGCGACATCGTCGGGATACTGGACGCACTCGGCCTGGAGTCGGCGCACGTCGTCGGACACGACTGGGGTGCCGCGGTGGCGTGGCAACTCGCAGCGCGGCACCCGGAACGCGTTCGTTCGCTCGTCGCGGTGTCCGTGCCGCACACGGCTGCGTTCAATCAGGCTCTCCGCGAGGACGCGGACCAGCGTGAGCGCTCGACCTACATGGGGCTGTTGCGACAGGCAGGCAAAGCCGAGGAGGTGCTGCTCGAAGACGATGCACGTCGGCTGAGGGCCATGTTCTCCGAACGCAGCCCGGACGACCGTTACGTCCGGCACCTGCAGGAGCCGGGGGCGCTGACCGCGGCGTTGGAGTGGTATCGGGCGATGACGAACGAGTTCGGACGCCTCGCACCGGTGACCGTTCCCACGACCTACGTGTGGAGCAATCAGGACTCGGCCATCGGCCGTGCGGGCGCCGAACGGTGCGGCGAACACGTGGACGCCGACTACACATTCGTCGAACTCGACGGAATCTCGCATTGGATTCCGGAGGAGGCCCCGGACCGACTGGCCGACGAGATCCTGCGGCGGGTCGCCCAGTCGAGGGTGTCGTGAGATCAGACCTTGTCGGGCGCTTTCACTGCGAGCAACGCGAGTAACCCGACGAACAACACGACGAGCAGACCACCGATGCCCGCACGGTCCGCGTCGAACAGCCACACGAACAGCCCGAACAATGTGGGTGCGAGGAACGAGACTGCACGGCCGGTCGTGGCGTACAGACCGAAGAACTGACCCTCGCGCCCCGGTGGTGCCAGACGCGCCAGGTAGGTCCGCGACGACGACTGCGCCGGCCCGACGAACAGACACAGCACCAGGCCGAACACCCAGAACAGCACCGGGCCGGACACGAACAGCAGCACGATTCCCGCGACGATCATCGACACGAGTGAGAACACGATGACGGATTTGGGTCCGGATCGATCGTCGAATCGGCCGGCGGTCACCGCGCCCAGACCGGCGACGACGTTGGCGGCGACGCCGAAGAGCAGCACGTCTGCCGAGCTGATGCCGTAGACACTCACCGCAAGAACAGCACCGAACGTGAACACCCCGGCCAGACCGTCGCGGAACAGCGCGCTCGCGATCAGGAAGTAGACGCTGCGCCTGTCGGCAGTCCACAGCTCACGCAGGTCGCGGAACAGAACTTTGTAGGATTCCAGCATTCCGGCCTTGGCGGCGCCTGGATCCTGTTCGGTGGACGGCAGTTCGGGAACGGTGAGCAGGACGGGAATCGCGGAGACTGCGAACCACACCGCGGCCAGCAGGGCGACGAGCCGGATGTTCATGCCGCCGTCGGTGGTGATGCCGAACTGTCCTCTGGTGTCACCGTCACCGGTGATGAAACCGAAGTAGCAGATCAACAGCAGAACGATGCCGCCGAAATACCCCATCGACCAACCGAATCCGGACACGCGGCCGATGTTGGCCGGCGTGGAGACCTGACGAAGCATGGCGTTGTACGGAACACTGGCCAGTTCGAACAGGATCGAGCCTGCGGCGAGCAGCACCAGGCCCAGCCACAGGTAGTGATAGTCGTCGGCGACGAAGTACAAGCCTGCCATCGACGCGACAGTGAGTCCGGTCAACAACGCCAACGAGCGCTTTCGGCGGCCACGGGCGTCGAAGCGTTGGCCGGAGACAGGCGCAAGTATCGCGATGACGACGCCTGCTGCTCCGATCGCCCAACTGAACCACGACGTCGCCGAGATCGACCCGGGCAGATCGTCGCCCACCGCATCGGTGAGGTACACCGAGAACACGAACGTCAGAATCACCGCGTTGAACGCGGCCGATCCCCAATCCCAGATACCCCAGGCGAATACCTGCTTTCGGGTCGTTGCGACGCCTACGACGGCAGTGTCGGCCGGAGTGTTCATGGGCAAAGCCTAAGCCAGCACGTGCAGCACAGCATCGTACTGCGGTATATGCACCTGGTTGCATAGTCACCCTGTTGCATACATACTGGCTGTCGTGGCACTCGAGCACGCGATACTCGTTTCCCTGACCGAATCGAACGGCTCCGGGTACGAACTGGCGCGCCGATTCGACAAGTCGATCGGCTTCTTCTGGAGTGCAAGCCATCAGCAGATCTACCGGGTGCTGACGCGTATGGACGCGGCCGGATGGATCGTGGGCAACTCCGTCGTGCAGGACGGCAGGCCGGACAAGAAGGTCTATTCGGTCAGCCGGAGCGGGCTCGACGAGCTGGATCGCTGGATCGCCCGACCCACCGATCCGAGTGCGCTCCGGGAGGAACTGGCCGTCAAGATCCGGGGCGCAGCACACGGTGACGTCGAGGCATTACGCACCGAGGTCCGCCGACACCGGGATGTCCATGCGGACAGGCTCGAGCTCTTTCGACTCATCGAGAAACGCGATTTCCCATCACCGTCCTCCCTCTCGGGTACCGCACTGCATCAGTACTTGGTGCTGCGCGGCGGAATCCGTGTCGAGGAGGGCTTCGCCGAATGGTGCGACGAGATATTGGAGCGATTGTGACCGGTACCGAGAACTATCCGATTCTTCTGTCGCCGTTGAAGGTCGGCAACACGACGTTGAAGAATCGCGTCATCATGGGATCCATTCACACCGGTTTGGAGGACCGAGCGCGTGACACCACTCGACTGGCGGCCTATTTCGCCGAACGCGCGCGCGGTGGCGTCGCGCTGATCGTCACCGGTGGCTATGCACCCAACCGCACCGGATGGCTCCTCCCGTTCGGCGCCAAGCTCACCAACCGAGTCGAGGCGCGGCGGCATCGCACGATCACGGACGCGGTGCATGCGGAAGGCGGCAAGATCGCACTGCAGATCCTGCACGCAGGTCGGTACTCGTATCAGCCGTTCAGCGTGTCGGCGTCGTCGATCAAGGCCCCCATCAATCCATTTCGCCCGCGGCGCCTCACTGCACGAGGTGTCCGGTGGCAGATCCGCAATTTCGTGAGGTGTGCGCGGCTCGCTCGGTCCGCCGGGTACGACGGCGTCGAGATCATGGGCGGCGAGGGATACTTCATCAACCAGTTCCTCTCCGAGCGCACCAACAAGCGGCGCGACGAGTGGGGCGGTAGCGCAGAGAACAGGCGTCGTATCGCGGTCGAGATCGCCCGTCGTATCCGTGCGGAGGTCGGCACCGACTTCCTGGTGATGTTCCGATTGTCCATGGCCGATCTCGTCGAAGGCGGACAGAGCTGGGACGACATCGTCGCCCTGGCACAGGATTTGGAGAGCGTCGGTGTCGACGTCATCAACACCGACATCGGCTGGCACGAATCCCGCGTGCCCACCATCGTCACGTCGGTTCCGCGCGCAGCATTCGCCGACATCACCGGAAAGCTCGACAAGCACGTCGACATCCCGGTGGCGGCGTCGAATCGAATCAACATGCCCGACATCGCGGAAGGGATTCTCGCACGCGGGGACGCGCAGCTGATCTCGATGGCGCGGCCGATGCTCGCCGACCCGTTCTGGGTGCGCAAGGCCGAAGCGAACGCAGCGGACTCCATCAACACGTGCATCGCGTGCAACCAGGCGTGTCTGGACCACGCGTTCGTCCACAAAACAGTCTCCTGCCTGGTCAACCCCCGCGCGGGACGTGAAGTCGAACTGCAGTTGCTGCCTGCCCGCAGAACCAAGAAGGTCGCGGTCGTGGGCGGCGGTCCGGCAGGGCTGTCCGCCGCGCTCGAAGCTGCCCGACGCGGCCACGCCGTCAGCCTGTTCGAGTCCAGGCCGGCATTGGGTGGCCAATTCGGTATCGCACAACGCATTCCGGGCAAGGAGGAGTTCTCCGAGACCATCCGATACTTCACGACAGCGCTGCGCGACGCCTACGTGGCCGTCCACCTCGGCAGGCGCGTCACCGCCGCCGAGCTCGTCGCAGGCGACTTCGACGAGGTGATCGTCGCGACCGGCGTGATACCGAGAATCCCGTCGATATCCGGAATCGATCATCCGTCGGTGCTGTCCTACGCCGACGTCGTCGAACACGGAAGACCGGTGGGTGACCGCGTGGCCGTCATCGGTGCGGGCGGCATCGGCATCGACATCTCGGAATTTCTGACGACCGATGCCTCCCCCACGCTGGACCTGAAGGAATGGAAGCAGGAGTGGGGTGTCACCGAACCGGAAGCGGCGCCGGGAGCGCTCACCACACCCGTCCCCGCGCCGTCGCCGCGTGAGGTCTACCTGTTGCAGCGCAAGAAGGGGCGAATCGGCGCGGGGCTGGCGAAGACGACGGGATGGGTGCACCGCGCAGCGCTGAAAGCCAAAGGCGTGCACGAGCTCTCCGGTGTGAACTACGAACGCATAGACGACGAGGGTCTGCACATCACCTTCGGCGAGCGCCACGAGCGTCCACGCACACTTGCCGTCGACACCGTCGTCGTGTGCGCGGGCCAGGAACCCGTCCGCGATCTCGTCGACGACCTACGAGCCGCGGGAACGACGGCCCACGTCATCGGGGGCGCGGATGTCGCTGCCGAACTCGACGCCAAGCGCGCCATCGAGCAAGGAACACGCCTCGCCGCGTCCATCTGATTCCCACCGGGTGATTCCAGCCGGGTCGATCCATCCACTACCCTGTCTCAGCGTGAGCCTGCCCAGTCCTGCGCCCGAAGCCCGTGCTGTCGTCACCGGAGCGTCCTCCGGAATCGGCGAGGCACTGGCCACAGAACTCGCCGCCCGCGGTCATTCGCTGATCGTCGTGGCGCGGCGCGGGGAGTTGCTCGAGGCACTTGCCACCGAGCTCCGCGCCGCGCACGGAGTGACCGTCGAGGTCCGAGTTCTCGATCTCTCCGACCGGGATGCCCGCGTCTCGTTCGCCGACGAGTTGGCGCAGCGGGAGATCAGCATTCTGTGCAACAACGCGGGTATCGCCACGTTCGGGCCGGTCGCGAACCTCGACCCCGCGTACGAACGGGACCAGGTGGAATTGAATGCAGTCGCCGTGCACGACCTCACGCTCGCAGTCATTCCAGGGATGGTGGCGCGCGGCAGCGGCGGAATTCTGATCACGGGTTCGGCGGCCGGGAACATGGCCATCCCGAACAATGCGACCTACGCGGCGACGAAGGCGTTCGTCAACACGTTCTCCGAGTCGCTGCGGCTCGAACTCAAGGACAGCGGAGTGAACGTCACCCTGCTGGCCCCCGGCCCCGTTCGCACCGAGACTCCCGATCCCGCCGACGCGTCCATAGTGGACAAGCTGGTCCCGGATTTCCTGTGGATCGACAGCGCCTACACGGCCAGGCTGTCACTGGATTCGTTGGCGAAGAACAAGATGCGGGTGGTGCCGGGTCTGCTGTCCAAGGGCATGTCGATCGCGGGCCAGTACAGTCCGCGGGCCATCTCGGCCCCCATTGTCGGAAGCTTCTACAAGAAGCTCGGCGGCTGAACACTCACCGCGGGCGGAAGTGATCCAGCGAATCGGACACGATCGACAACGCGGTGTCGGTATCCACCGACGGGGCCAGTTCCGGGATCAGCACCGTCACCCCGTCGCGGACGCCTTGGCACCGCAGCACCGTGGAGTCCGGTCGCGTCGGGCCTGTACTCCTGCCTGATTCGGTCGATTCCCCAGGCTCCACTCCGGCCGGCACGGGCGAGTTCACCGTCACCAGGCACTCGGCGTCACCCGAGGTCTCGATACGTTCTGGCGGCGACGGCAACCGAAGCCGTTCGGCACTGGCATCGCCCGCCCGTGTGCTCCACAAGCGAGGACTCGGCGCCTCGACGGCATAGACCGTCACCAGAACCCGGAGCGACTCGTCCGCGTAGCCCTGCGCGGCGGCGTCGGCCCCGTCGTACGCGGCGCTGAGCCCCGCGACGGCATCCTCGCGCTGCGGGCCGGTGTCGTCGTCTCGTTCGAATCGCTCCATCTGCTGCTGCATCGTCCGGAGCCCGGCGACGGAATCCGGGAACTCCAGAGCCTGCTGCGCATTCGCCGAACCCGAACTGCAGCCGACGACGGCCGCGATCGCAACGGGTGGTACCAACCAGGATTTCTTCATGCAGTCGATCCTCTCGCTGACGCGGGGCGGCCGATATGAGTAGTTCTACCGGTTTCGCGGGGTGAAACCACCTCCTAGGCTAAACGGACAAACCGCCCGGGAGGACTTGTTCGATGATCGACCGCACACCCATCGTGTCCATCGCTGTCGTGGCCGCCGCCGTGCTGATCGGAGGATGCAGTCGGTCCGAGGTCACCCACACGGTGAACGGCGAGACGGTGCAACCCGATCCACCGGCCGGCGCAGCCGCCGAGGTGGACCCCTGCTCGGTCCTGTCCGAGAACACGCGCATCCGTCTCGGATTGGCGGACATCGAGCCGGTCGAACTGCCGAAGACACCGGACGGGGGCTGCACCTGGGACGGCAACAGCCGCTACCTCCTGCCGAATCTGACGCTGTGGGTGAGCGGGCAGACCGACGCCGATCCGAACGACGACGTCGTCGACATCGCGGGCGTTCCGGTCAACGTGTACAACATCGCGGGCACGTCGGGGCGACTCATCGCGTACTTCGACGACCTGACGCTCAGCCTGAACTACATCAAGGCAAAGGTGGAGATCGACACCTTCGATGCACTGGAGGCCGCGATGACCGACGTGTTGGACGGGTACTCCCGCACCGCGTGAACCAATCGCTCACGCGGCTGCGGCCGTACCCTCACCGTCGACGCCGACGACCTGTGCCGAAAATGCTTCGTGAAATCTCCCGTCCGGCAGCCGAAGCCGCAGAGCGGAGGAAACTCTTGACTGCGGGGTTGCCCATGATTCGTTCCGCCGCTGAGGGCCCTTCGGGTTCCGATGGCGGTAGATCGGGCAGGTCCGCAGGCAACGGCGGCAGATCGAACGTTTCGGTCGGCGCGGGTACGTCGGTGACACGGGCCTCCAATTTCTCGTAGGCCGACTCACGATCGATGGTCTCGCGATACTTGGGTCCGAGAGTGCTCGCCGAGGCCGCAGCACCGATGGCGTCGTTGCCTATGGTGTCCATCAGCGAGCGCGGCGGGCGGATCTTGGTCCATGCCACCGGCGTCGGCTCGCCCTTCTCCGACAGTACGGTGACGATGGCCTCGCCGGTGCCGAGCGAGGTGAGCGCCTTCTCGAGGTCGTACGCTTCGGTTTTCGGATAGGTGCGGACGGTCTTGTTCAGCGCCTTCTGGTCGTCGGGCGTGAATGCCCTCAGCGCGTGCTGAATTCGCGCGCCCAGCTGTGACAGCACTTCGTTCGGCACGTCCGTCGGGAGCTGTGTACAGAAGAACACACCGACGCCCTTCGAACGAATGAGCTTGACGGTCTGTTCGACCTGCTGCAGAAAGGCTTTGGAGGCGTCGGCGAACAACAGGTGAGCTTCGTCGAAGATGAACACCAGCTTGGGTTTGTCGATGTCACCGACCTCGGGCAGGGTCTGGAACATGTCGGCCAGGACCCACATCAGGAACGTCGAGAACATCACCGGCCGGGCGGCGTGTGCCCCCAGCTCGAACAGCGTGATGATGCCCTTGCCGTCGGCGCCGACCCGGAGCAGATCCTCGGTGTCGAGCTCGGGTTCGCCGAAGAAAGTGTCCCCTCCGTCGGCTTCCAGGTTGACCAGGGAACGCAGGATGACGCCCGCGGTCGCAGCCGATACTCCTCCGATGCCCTTCAGATCCGCCTTGCCCTCGTCACTGGTGAGATGGGTGATGACGGCACGCAGATCCTTGAGGTCCAGCAACGCCAAGCCTTGCTTGTCCGCCCAATGGAAGATCAAGCCGAGTGTCGATTCCTGAGTGTTGTTGAGACCCAGCACTTTGCTCAGAAGTATCGGACCGAACGCGGTGATGGTCGCGCGCACGGGGATACCGATGCCGTCGGTGCCGAGCGAGAGGAATTCGACGGGGTGACCGGTCGGACTCCACTCGGAATCTCCGGTCTCCACTGCACGCGCCCTGATCTTCTCGTTGTCCGCCCCTGCTGCCGACAACCCGGACAGGTCGCCCTTGATGTCGGCCATGACCACGGGAACGCCTGCACTCGACAACTGTTCGGCGATCCCCTGCAGTGTCTTCGTCTTTCCGGTACCGGTCGCTCCCGCGACCAATCCGTGCCTGTTCAGCGTCGCGAGGGGAATACGAATCCCCGCGGCTGGATCCGTCACGCCGTCCAGGACGACGGTCCCGAGCTCCAAGGCGGCTCCCGACGACTGATAACCCGCCGCTATCTCGGCTGCGACACCAGCCGGTACCTCAGCGCCCTGGGTTTCGGCGCCGTCGGCTTCGATGACCTCGGTTTCGGCGGCTTCGGCGTCCAGCGCTTCCTTCTCGGCCGCCTCTGCTGCAGCCAGGGCCTCGGCGGCAACTCGGGCCGCTTCGACGGCAGCGGCCTTGGCAGCCTTCGCCTTCTCCGCGGGGGTGAGAGTGGTGGAACCTTCCGACGCCGGATCGACCGTCATGTCTATCGATGCTCCTTGGTTCTCTTGCTTGCTGTCGTTCGGCTCGCACTGCGATCGCCACCGCAAACCTTAGCGGTGAGCATGGTCGCACTAGTCTGTGTCGTGTGCAGGACAAACTTGTGTGGATCGATTGTGAAATGACCGGCCTGGATTTGTCGAAGGACAAACTCATCGAGATCGCGGCGCTCGTCACCGACAGCGAACTGGAGATTCTCGGCGAGGGCGTCGACATCGTGATCCACGCCGACGACGACGCGTTGGCGTCGATGCCGGACGTGGTGAAGAAGATGCATGCCAAGTCCGGGCTGACCAACGAGGTGCGTGCGTCGACGGTGACGCTCGAGGAGGCGCAGCAGCAGGTGCTGGCGTACATCCGCGAGCATGTCCCGGTGGCCGGCACCGTGCCTCTGGCAGGAAACTCCATTGCGACCGACCGCGGTTTCATCTCGCGTGACATGGTCGAGCTGGACACCTACCTGCACTACCGCATGATCGACGTCAGTTCCATCAAGGAGCTGTCGCGTCGGTGGTACCCGCGGATTTACTTCGGGCAGCCACAGAAGGGGCTCGCGCACCGCGCCTTGGCCGACATCAAGGAGTCGATCAAGGAGTTGAAGTACTACCGCCGGACGGTGTTCGTACCCGAGCCCGGCCCGTCGACCAGCGAAATTGCCGCGGTCGTCGAGGGGCTCGACACACCGTCGTAGGGGCGATTCGCAACTGACGAATCGAACCGCTAGTATTGTCGTCGCTGCTGAAACAGAGCCTGAACGGGCGAAGAAGATGTGGCTATGGTGGGTGTAGTTCAGCTGGTAGAGCACCAGGTTGTGATCCTGGGTGTCGCGGGTTCGAGTCCCGTCACTCACCCCATAGAAGCAAGAGAGCCGGTCTCCGCACGGAGGCCGGCTTTCTTGTCGTTCGAGGCGTCCTCCTCCTCCACGTCGACCGGCAGTCCGTAGTCCTGGCCGCCGAATTACGTTGTTGTAATTCAACTTTCGAGTTTCCTATGAGGTTCATGTGACGTACGGTTACAAATGGCACTTTTGGGGAAGAAAAGTACCAACGTGATAGCTGTGAACACGCAGCGTTGATTCAACGCGCCCCGAAACGCGCCACCAGCAGTTCTGAGCCCAGTTTTCGTTCGAGTCGGGCACTAGATCAGGAGGCAGTTCACGTGGGTCGAAGAGTTCACAAGGCGATTGCGGGTTCGATGTTGTCGGCGGCGCTGTGCCTCGGTACCACGGGTCTGATCAACCCGGCCGTAGCCACGGCGCAGCCGACCATCGAGCTGCCCGTCATCCCGATTCCACAGCCCGACGCGCAGCAGAGAGCGGCCATTCTCGCCGCGGTGCTGGACGCTACCGGGGTGCTGATCAACGAGGTCGCCTCCGTCATTCTCGACTCGGACTTCGGGCCGGCACCGGACACGGCTCCCGACGAGCCGGAGACTGCGGCCGCTCCCCCGTCGGTGGGTCTGGGTGGCTCGATCCTCCCGCTCCCCGCCAGAAGCTACGAAATCTCGTCCGGCTACGGCAGTCGCAACAATCCCACCGGAAACGGCGGCCAGTTCCATCAGGGCGTCGATTTCGCTGCGCCGTCGGGAACGCCGATCTACGCGGTGACAGGGGGAACCGTCGAACAAGCCGGAGATGCGGGTGACGGATACGGCACTCTCGTGCGCATCAAGAGTGGCAACACCGTCACGTACTACGGGCACCAATCGAGCGTGGACGTAGAGGTCGGCGACACCGTCGAAGCAGGCGACCGGATCGGGTCCGTCGGCAGTACCGGCAACTCGACAGGGCCGCACCTGCACTTCGAGGTCAGGAACAACGGATCGAGCATCGAGCCGGTGGCCTACCTGAAGACACTGGGCATCGATCCCGCTCGGTACGAGAAGCAGGGCTCCGACTAGACGCTCGACGCGTTGCCGGCTTTCCATTCCTCCCACGGAATGTTCCAGTCGCCGAGCCCGTCGACGCCGGACAGCGTGCCGCCCACGGTGTTCTTGACGACGACGATGTCGCCGCGCTTGGTGTTGTCGAAGACCCACTTGGCGTTGGACGGGCTCAGGTTGAGGCATCCGTGGCTGACGTTGGAGTAGCCCTGCTGTCCCACGGACCACGGGGCGGAGTGGAAGAAGATGCCGCTGTAGGACATTCGGACGGCCCAGTCGACGGGGGTGCGGTAGCCGGCCGAGGAGTTGACAGGCACTCCGTAGGTGGACGAGTCCATGACCAGGTGATCGAAGCGGTCGCCGATGATGTAGACGCCGTTGTCGGTCGGTGTGCTGTCCTTGCCCATCGAGGTGGGCATGGTGATGACGTCCTGGCCGTTGACGTTGAAGGTCACCTGCTTGGTGTTGTCGTCGGCCGTCGCGACGACGGCGTCGCCGATGGTGAAGGACGTCGACGCGTTCTCCTGGCCGTAGATACCGTCGCCGAGGTCACGGCCGTACACGTTGACCGCAACGTCGACGCGGGTTCCCGACGCCCAGTAGTTCTGCGGCCTCCAGCGGACCTCGCGGTCGTTGACCCAGTAGAACGCGCCCTCGACGGCGGGCGTCGTGGTCACCTGGATGGCCTTCTGAGCGGCGATCTTGTCGGTGATCGTTTCGTCGAACTGGACAGCGACCGGCTGACCGATGCCGACGACGGCGCCTTCGCTCGGCAGAACGTACGGCTTGGTGAAGTTACCGGGCTGACTGGTGGTGAACGAGCTGACGGTCGTGCTCGATCCGCCGAGCCCGTACGCGTCGGCCTGCACGCGGTACTTTCGGTTGTATCCGAGCGGCTCGGTGTTGGTCCAGCTCAGACCGTCCGGGGAGATGGCACCCGATACGGGCACGCCCTCCGGGTTGAGCATCGTGACGCCTGCGAGCTTGCCGTCGACGACGCTCACGGTGACCGGATCCGCCGGGGAGAATCCGACCGCTCCGTCGTCGACGGTGGAGGTCAGCTTGGGCTTGAGGAGTTCGGCGATCGGGTTGGAGTCGATCGGGGCAGCGTCGATCTTGCTGTCGTTCGTCGGTGCACATCCGGACAGAACGACGGTTGCCGCCACCGATGCGACAGCCGCCAACACGACTCCGCGCGAGATCCTCATGCGCCACTCCACTTCACGACCGACCGATTGCCGAGCACCCATCGAAAACGGACACTTCGACCACATAATGCCAGGCCATCACCTGCGCATCCAATTGAAATGCCGCTCCGAGAGTAACGTTCGAATACCAATCGGCCCGTTACCGACCTGTGTTACCTCACAGGCCGTGTCGGTGTCGCCGGTGACGCATCACCGGAAGCTCATGTTGTCGTCGACCAGCTTGCCGTACCGCAGAGCAGGCAGGTCGCGGAAGTAGTTCATGCGCAGTTTCCACGGAGCGGACGATCCCTGCTTGGGGAACGAATCGACCGAGCGGAGAACGTAACCGGCCGCGAAGTCGAGGAACGGTTCCTCCCCTATCGAGGCGTCCCGCTTCAGCCGCACTTCCCGCGCGCCGTTCCTGTCCATGTGTGCGAGCAGCCTGGCGACGTAGTCGGACACCAGGTCGGCCTTGAGGGTCCACGATGCGTTGGTGTAGCCGACGACGAACGCGAAATTCGGCACGTCGGTCAGCATCATGCCCTTGTACGCCATCGTGTCCGTGAGGTCGACGACGCGGCCGTCGACGGAGAGCGTCACGTTGCCGAACGCCACGAGGTTCAGTCCTGTCGCGGTGACGACGATGTCCGCGTCCAGATGTTCGCCGGACTTCAGATCGATGCCGGTGTCGGTGAACTTGTCGATGTGATCGGTGACGATGTCCACTTCGTTCTTGCGGATCGATCGGAACAGATCGTTGTCGGGAACCAGGCAGAGCCGTTGATCCCACGGGTTGTACCGGGGGGTGAAATGGGTGTCCAGGTCGTACCCCTTCGGGAGCCACCCTTCCTGGAGCTTCCTGATCTGCTTCTTCATGAACTTCGGGTAACGCTGGCACAGAACGTACAGTCCTATCGCGGTCACAGCGTTCTTCGTCCTGGTGATTCCGTACGCGGCACGCGCAGGTAGGTACTTGCGCAGACCGAGCGCAACCGGGTCCTCGGACGGCAAGGACATGATGTAGCTGGGTGAACGCTGCAGCAGCGTGACGTGCGATGCTTCACGAGCCAGGTTGGGCGCCAACGTGATCGCTGTCGCGCCACTGCCGATGACGACGACCTTCTTGCCGGAGTAGTCGAGATCCTCCGGCCATTTCTGCGGGTGGATCACGGTCCCACCGAAATTCTCGATGCCCTCGAACTCCGGAGTGAATCCCTTGTCGTAGTCGTAGTACCCACTGCAGCACATCAGGAACGACGCCTCGAAGGTCACGATCTCTCCGCCGGAACGCTGAGCAGTCACCGTCCACTTGGACGTCGCGGAGGACCATTCGGCGGACACGACCTTGTGGTGGAACCGAATGTGACGGTCGATCCCCTCGTCCTTCGCGGTGTCCTCGATGTACTCACGGATGTCCTTGCCGTCGGCGATCGACTTGTCGCCCGTCCACGGTCGGAAGTTGTACCCGAGGGTGTACATGTCGGAGTCGGACCGAATTCCTGGATATCGGAACAGGTCCCACGTACCGCCGATCGCGCCGCGGCTCTCGAGAATCGCGTACGTCTTGCCCGGCAGTTTCGCCTGGAGATGATGCGCCGCACCGATGCCGGACAGGCCTGCGCCGACGATGAGGAAGTCGACCGATTCCGTTTCGGTTCGCGATGAAGTGTCCGAGGGGGATGTCGTTGTCATCGGGTCTCTTTCGTCCGTGCCGTCTGGTCTACTTGTTGCGTGCGCTGGTCGAGCGCCCGAGAGCGGCGACTTCGGCGTCCATCTTGGGCAGCAATCTCGGTACGTGCTTCAACAGCGCCCTGTCCCCCACTGCCGAGTTCAGGACGGCACGGAACTTGCCCGCCACTCCGACCCAGCCGGGCACGTACACCTTCCGCTTGCGACCTTCGAGCCCCGCGACGAAGGCGTCGACGCATGTGTCGACGGTCATCGTTCGCCCGAACGGCCCCGGCATGACCTCGAGCATTTCACGGAACGCACCGAGATCGGATTTGGCGTCCTGAACGAGTGGAGTGTCGATCCAGGCCATGTGCGCAGATCCGACGCCAACGCCCTGGTGTGCGACCTCGAGCCGCAGCGCGTTCGCGAACTGCTCGACTCCGGCTTTGCTCGCGTTGTACGCCGCCAGGCCGGGGCACGCAGCGAATGCGGCGAGCGACGACACGACGAGGACATAGCCGTTGCGCTCGATCAACGACGGCAGCGCCGCCCGAACGGTGTGGAACACCCCGAGGACGTTGATGTCGATCACTCGCGCGAACGTGGCGGGGTCGACCTGGAGTACCGAGCCGTAGCTGGAGATGCCGGCGTTGGCCAGCACGAGGTCGATACCGCCGAAGCGCGCAATGCCTGCGTCGACCGCGGCCTGCGTCGCGTCGAGGTCGCGGACGTCGGCCACGACGGTGACCGCGGCGTCGCCCAGCTCGACGCCCAGCGCCAGCAGTGGCTCCTCGTCGACGTCGGTCAACACCAGCTTGCTCCCCCGGGCCGCCAGTGCACGGGCTGTTTCCGCACCGATACCGCGCGCCGCGCCCGTGATGAAGACAACCTTGTTCGAGAGTGTGGGCATCGCCCGTCACCTCCAGTCTCCGTTCCCCCCGTATTGGGAACTGCTAGGTGTCACTTTCCATCTGATACGGACGGGTGTCAAGATTGGAACGAGCACACGGCGCCGTCAACGAGGCTGGAGGTCCTTCGACAACCGTTCGGCTGCGGACACCAGAAGTGGAACGAACTGCTCAGCGGACTCCAGGGTCACCCGCGCGGTCGGCCCGGCGATGGACATGGCGGTGAGCGTCGGAGCTCCGATCACGGGAACTGCGAAACACCGAACACCAACCTCCTGCTCACCGTCGTCGATCGCATACCCGCGCGATCGGACGACGGCGAGATCCGCGAGCAGTGCATCGAGGGAGTTCAGCGTGTTGACCGTCCGCGGGGCCATGCCGGTCCGCGAGACGAGGGCACGGACCTCGTCGTCGGGCAGCTGAGACAAGAGGGCCTTGCCCACTCCGGTGGAATGCGGAAGCACACGCTGACCCACTTCGTTGAACATCCGCATGGCGTGCTCCGACGGCACCTGAGCGACGTAGACGGCCATGTCGTCTTCCAGAAACGCCATGTTCGACGTCTCGTGCGTCTGCCGAACGAGCTCGGACAGATACGGTTTCGCCCACCCCCCGATCAATTTGGTTGCGCTGTCGCCCAACCCGATCAACTTGGTGCCCAACGCGTACCGGCGGGTGGCGAGCCGGCGAACGTAACCGAGCGTCACCAGGGTTCCGATCAGTCGGTGCACCGTGGGCATCGGAAGATCTGCGGCCTCGGCGAGTTCACTGATACCGATCGATCCTCCCGAGGCCGCCATGATGTCGAGAAGCTCGAATGCCCGCTCGACCGACTGCACTCCGCCACCCACCGCCATGGATCACCTCTCGACTCGTTCGGTTACCGCTACCCTATTTCACCTGCCGACCTCCACCGCTCGACTCAGGTGGAATGGTGTCGCGTGGCCACGGGCGGTGCCGCGGTGACCACGGACGGTGATGCCTTGTTTCCCTTGGTCAACACGTTGAAGGCGATGTTCAGAACCACGGCCACGATGCTGGCAGCGCTGATTCCCGAATCGAAGACCACGTGTACCCACTCGGGGAAGGCCGAGTAGAAGCCCGGCACCGCGATCGGAATGACGCCGAATCCCAGGGCGACCGCGACGATGACGAGATTCAGGTTGCCGTCGAAGTTCACTTTGGACAGTGTTCTGATTCCGCTGGCGGCGACCGAGCCGAACAACACGATCCCCGCGCCACCGAGCACGGGCAGCGGCACCGACGCCACCACCCGGCCCAACACCGGAAAGAGACCGAGGAACAGCAACACCGAACCGCCGGCAGCCACCACGTAGCGACTCTTGATCCCGGTGACGGCCACGAGTCCGACGTTCTGCGCGAAGGCACTCGCCGGGAAAGTCCCGAACACCGGTGCAACCGTCGTCGCGATCATGTCCGCCCGGAGCCCGTCCCCGACCCGCCGAGCATCGACGTCCGTGCCGACGATCTCGCCGACGGCAAGGATGTCCGCCGTCGTCTCGGTCATGATGACCAGAATGACGACGACCATCGAGATGATCGCGCCGATCTGAAAGACGGGCGCCCCGAATGCGAACGGCTCCGGCAACGCGAAGAAGCTGCCGGTCCCCACATCGGAGAAGTCGGCCTTGCCGACGGCGAACGCGAACCCGGTACCGACGACGATTCCGATGAGTATCGACAGGCGAGAGAGCGTTCCCTGCACGAACCGGCTGACCAGGAGCACCACGGCGAGGCTGAAGCCCGCGAGACCGATGTTGGACATCGACCCCCAATCGGCAGCGCCCTGATCGCCACCCATCGCCCACCGCACCGTCACCGGAAGAAGCGAAATCCCGATCACCGTGATGATCGTGCCCGTCACGACCGGTGGGAAGAACCGGACGATCTTGCTGAAGAACGGCGTGATCAGAATTCCGATCGCACCGGCCGCGATGATGGCACCGAACACCGAGTTCAAACCGTCGGGACCACTGGCGATCGCAACCATCGTCGACACGGAAGCGAAGGAAATACCCTGGACCAACGGCAGTTTCGCGCCGACGTACGGAAGCCCGAGGGTCTGGAGCATCGTCGCAGCACCACTGACGAACAGTGCAGCCGACACCAGAACCGCAATCTGGGTGCCGTTCAACCCGGCCGCACCACCGACGATCAGAGGCGGCGCGATCACCCCGCCGTACATCGTCAGGATATGTTGCAATCCATAGAGATACGACCTACCGATCGACAGGCGCTCGTCCTCCGGACGACCCTGATCACCCTTGTCATCTCCGCTCCCGGCCTTGCCCTGGTCACTCCTGCGGGCTCCGCTCCCGGTATGCCTCAGCTTCATGGCCTTCGCTCCTAACAGAATCCGGGTACGGTGGCCCACACGTGCCCGGCGTCGGGAACGTCGTCGCGTTTCACCGTCGCCTCGATCAGTCCGTACGGCCGGTCGGCGACGTAGAACACTTCACCTGGGTTGTCGAGTCCGAACGGCTCGAGATCGACGAGGAAGTGGTGGATGTTGGGCATGGAGAACTTGATCTCGCCGATCTCCGGGTGCGCTTCGAGGACTTGGGTTCCCATCTGGAACAGACTCTGCTGCAACGCCAACGAGTGGGTGGATGCGAAGGCGTCGAGCATGATCGACCGGACGTCGTCGAAGACCTTGTCGAAATCGAGGTCGGTGGACAGGTACCGCCACCGCGCGCTGACCGATGTCGCGAGAATGCGGTCGGTCGTCTCCTTCAGCGTCGTGTACCGATCCTTGGGGTATCCCCAGAACTCCGATGCCGTGGAGTTCAGGACGACGAGATCGCTGACGCCGGAGATCACCGTCGGGCCGGTTTCGTCGATGGTCACGACGGTGTTGCGCTTCTCGTCACTGCTCTTGACGAACGAGTGGTCGTAACCGTCGGTGCCCGACGGTATTCGCGCCCAGCTGTACTGCTCGATCTCCCACCTCCCGCCGTCGATCCAGTCGAAACTGTCGGTGAAGTGCCGGCCGAGACGCAGAGCGAAGTCCTCGATTGCGCCGAGTCCCTCCCGAGCGAAGGCGTACACGGTGTTCTTCTGGGTGTCCGTCGCGACGACGTGACTGTTGTCGCCGACGGTGTGGGCGGCTTCCAGATCACCCCGCAGCTGGGAGGTGACGCTGACGTCGGTGATGCGGTGACGCGGAGTGTCCCGATCGATTCTGACCAGGCGGCATTCGGCCTTTCCGTACTGATTTGCTCCGAGAACGATGCTCATGTCTAGCTCCCTCGATAGGTCGTGAATGCGAACGGGCTGAGAAGAAGTGGTACGTGGTAGTGCGAGGCGTCCGGGGCTGTCTCGAAGACGATCTCGACTGCGGGGTAGAAGGTGTGGACGTCACGGTCGGCGTAGTAGCGGCCGGTGTCGAAGGTGAGGCGGTATCGGCCTGGGTCGAGAGCGTCGGGGCCCAGGCTTTCGATGCGCCCGTCGGAATCGGTGACGCCCTGGGCGATCTCCTGCCGAGCATTCGAGAGTACGACCGAAACGCCCTGTGCAGGAGCGCCACTGGACGAGTCGAGCACGTGGGTGGTGACGAAGCTACGTCCGGGCATCTACGACTCCATCGCCAATCGCACGGCGGCGATCTCACGGAGTTCACGCTCGACGACGCGCTCCTCGACATCCGGTTCGTTGCCGAGGCGATGCTCCAGCATGTCGACGATGTCGTCGATGCTCCGGCCGGCAGCGCGAACGAGAAACACCCGGTCGAAGCGCCTCTCGTAGGCGATGTTTCCGTCGCGTAGCCGCCGCCGGACGTCGGTGGCCGACATGTCGAGGCCCGCCTGCTCCGCCCGGGCACTGCGTGCGTGGTCGTCGTCGCCCTCCGGGCGTTCCCCGATGCGAGGGTGCACGTCGAGCGCTCGGTCGATCTCGTCGGTGGTCAGCGGGGCTGCCGCAGCGAACACGGCCCGGCGTAACTCATCGTCGTCCTCGTACGGCAGGTGCCCGACCATGTGCTCGATCCAACGAGGAACGTCCAGTGCCGCTGCAAGCATCCTCCGCACGTCGGGTTCGGCGGCTGCGTTCAGACGCTCCGCCGCGCCCGCCTCACCTAATTCCGTAATGCGAAATGTCGATTCCATATATTGAGCGTGACAGCCATCACATATTGCTGTCAAGAGTTTGTGCCGACGAGTTTGCCGAGAAGTCATGCCTATTGGAACGCAACGGATTTCGCATCATGGAATTGCCATCGACAGGGGTCCGCACGGTTGACAGATCGCCGTGCGGTGGATCACACTTTCCTCATCGCTGGAATTCATATTCCACAATGCGAAAGTCAATCGAACCGAGGAGGCATAGATGACCGAGCTGTTCTGCAACGGCGGAGCCATGCGCGGCGGCAACCTTCACCACAACGTCGCCGGCCACCCATTCGTCGGAACCGCCAGAACGACCGCCAAGTACCGCTTCTACTCGGTTCGCGACGAGTTCCCGGCACTATTGCTGGACGACGCTTCAGGAGCGGCGATCGACGGCGAGCTCTACGACATCCCACTGGACGACATCCGGACTGCGTTTCTGCCCGACGAGCCACCGGAGCTCGAGCTGACAGTCGTCGAACTCGAGGACGGGCGTTCCGTGCTGGGCGTGGGACTGCGCCCCTGGGTTCTCGAGGAGCATCCGGACGATCTGACCGACATCACTCACACTGGAGGTTGGCGACAATATCGCGGGCTCCCGGTCCCGAGATGACGAAAGGTACAGCAATGCAGAACAACTCGTACACGGTCAACTGCTCCATCCTGTTCACCGACATTCCGCTGCTGGAGCGACCGGCTGCCGCGAAGGCGGCGGGGTTCGACGCCGTGGAATTCTGGTGGCCGTTTCCGACTCCGGTTCCCGGCGACAGCGACGTGGACGCGTTCGTCTCCGCCGTCCGGGATGCAGGCGTTCAGCTGACCGGGCTCAACTTCGCCGCGGGCGACATGCCTGCGGGCGACCGCGGAATTCTGAGCGACCCCTCGCAGGTTCGTGCCTTCCGTGACAACATCGACGTCACTGTCGGCATCGGGAAGACGCTCGGCACCGGCGCATTCAACGCGTTGTACGGAAACCGAATCGAGGGCATCGACCCCGCCGAGCAGGATCGTGTCGCGGCCGAGAACCTGGCTGCCGCCGGAGCCGCTGCAGCCGACATCGGCGCCGTCGTGCTGATCGAGCCGGTCAGCGGTGCACCGGCATACCCGCTCCTGACCGCCGACGACGCCGTGGCCGTCATTCGACGCGTCGAGCGCGACCACGACGTACACAGCCTTCGTCTGCTGGCCGATCTGTATCACCTCGACGTCAACGGCGACGACGTCGCCGCCGCACTCGACTCCTACTCCGACCTCATCGGTCACGTTCAGATCGCCGACTCCCCCGGCCGCGGCGAGCCCGGAACCGGAACGCTCGACCTGCCCACCTACCTGTCGCAATTGAGCGGCAACGGCTACGACGGCTACATCGGCGTCGAGTACAAGGCCACTCGCCCCGACACCTTCTCCTGGCTGCGCGATACCTCGTCCTGGGTCGCCGCCCCCACCTCCACGTAAGGAATCTCCATGAGCACAATCGCTTTCATCGGTCTCGGAATCATGGGAAGCCCCATGTCCGTTCATCTCGCCGAGGCCGGACACCATGTCGTCGGCTACAACCTGACGCCCGACCGCACCGGCCCACTCGTCGCCGCCGGTGGCACCGCCGCGGACTCCATCGCGAAGGCCGTCGCCGACGCCGACATCGTGGCGGTCATGGTCCCCGATTCCCCCGACGTGCAGGAGGTGCTGCTCGGTAAGGACGGCGTGTTCGACCATGCCCGCCGCGGCACCCTCGTCATCGACTTCTCGAGCATCAGGCCGGACGTGACCGCCTCGCTCGCCGAGGAGGCCGCGACCCGCGGGTTCCGTTTGATCGACGCGCCCGTCTCGGGAGGCCAGGCAGGCGCCGAGAACGCCACGCTGTCGATCATGGTCGGTGGAAGCGCGGAGGACTTCGCCTCCGCCAAGCCGGTTCTGGACGTGGTCGGAAAAACGGTGGTACACGTCGGTCCCAGCGGGTCGGGGCAGACCGTCAAGGCCGCCAATCAGTTGATCGTCGCCGGCAACATTCAGGTGCTCGCCGAGGCCATCGCATTCCTCGAGGCGTACGGAGTGGACCTCGCGGCGTCGGTCGAGGTGCTCGGCGGAGGCCTCGCCGGGTCAGCAGTGCTGAACCAGAAGGCACAGAAGATGCTGGACAGATCTTTCGAACCGGGGTTCCGAATCGACCTGCACCACAAGGACCTCGGCATCGTCACCTCCGCTGCCCGAGAGGCAGGCGTCGTCGTGCCGATGGGTGCTGTCCTGGCCCAGCTGATGGCGTCGGCCCGGGCCAACGGCGACGGCGGGCTGGATCATTCGGCTCTCTACCGCGGGGTCGCTCGCCTGTCCGGAACGGTGAACTGACATGCCCAAGATGCGCGCGGCCGATGCGGCCGTCAAGATTCTCGAACTCGAAGGCGCAACGACCGCGTTCGGTCTGCCCGGCGCGGCGATCAATCCCTTCTACGCCGCGATGCGTGACCACGGCGGCATTCGCCACGTCCTCGCGCGCCACGTCGAAGGTGCCTCACACATGGCCGAGGGGTTCACCCGCGCCGCCGCGGGCAACATCGGAATCTGTATCGGAACGTCCGGCCCGGCCGGCACCGACATGATCACCGGCCTGTACTCCGCGATGGCCGATTCCATCCCGATCCTGGCCATCACCGGCCAGGCTCCCGTCGCACGGCTGCACAAGGAGGACTTCCAAGCCGTCGACATCGCCGCGATCGCCGGGCCCGTCACCAAGATGGCGATGACCGTTCTCGAACCGGCGCAGGTACCAGGCGCGTTCGCTCAGGCATTCCACCTGATGCGGTCCGGCCGACCTGGACCGGTCCTGATCGATCTGCCCATCGACGTACAGCTCGCCGAAATCGACTTCGATCCCGATACCTACCAGCCTCTACCGGTGCACAAGCCGCTGTGCTCTCGGGCGCAGGCCGAGAAGGCGATCGACATGCTCCTCGCCGCCGATCGCCCGTTGATCGTCGCCGGCGGCGGCATCATCAACGCCGACGCATCCGACCTCCTCGTCGAACTGGCGGAAATCCTCGACGTCCCCGTCGTTCCGACCCTGATGGGATGGGGCACCATTCCCGACGACCACCGCCTCGCCGCGGGGATGGTGGGACTGCAGACCGCACACCGGTACGGAAACGCCACGTTGCTGGCGTCGGACTTCGTGTTGGGCATCGGCAATCGTTGGGCCAACCGGCACACCGGGGGCCTCGACACCTACCGCAAGGGGCGCAAGTTCATCCACGTCGACATCGAACCCACCCAGATCGGACGCGTCTTCGCGCCCGACTACGGAATCATCTCCGACGCCAAGGCTGCCCTCGAGCAGTTCATCGCGGTCGCCCGGGAACGCAAGGCAGCGGGAACACTGCGCGATCTCGGTGACTGGGTCGCGGCGTGTGCCCACCGCAAATCCACCATGCACCGACGCACCCATTTCGACAACGTGCCGATCAAGCCACAACGCGTGTACGAGGAGATGAACAAGGTCTTCGGCCGGGACACCCGATACATCAGCACCATCGGTCTGTCGCAGATCGCGGGCGGACAGTTTCTGCACGTGTTCTCCCCGCGCAACTGGATCAACTGCGGGCAAGCCGGCCCGTTGGGTTGGACCATTCCGGCCGCCCTCGGTGCCGTCGCCGCCGATTCGTCGGCGAACGTCGTTGCCCTCTCCGGTGATTACGACTTCCAGTTCATGATCGAGGAACTGGCCGTCGGAGCGCAGTTCAACCTGCCGTACGTGCACGTCGTCGTCAACAACTCCTATCTCGGTCTGATCCGTCAGGCGCAGCGCGCCTTCGACATGGACTTCTGCGTCCAACTCGGATTCGACAACATCAACACCCAGGAAGCAGAGGAGACCCTGCCCAAGGGATACGGCGTCGACCACGTCCGTGTCGCAGAAGGATTGGGATGCAAAGCACTTCGCGTGACCGAGCCGGAGCTGATCGGTGAAGCACTCGTCCGTGCCCGGACCCTGGCGTCGGAACACAAGGTCCCGGTCGTCGTGGAGATCGTGCTCGAGCGCGTCACCAACATCGCTATGGGCACCGAGATCGACAACGTCGGTGAGTTCGAGGAACTGGCCGTCACGTCGGCCGACGCACCCACTGCCCTGCTGATGATGGACTAGGAAAGGCACAGATGACCATCAAGGATTTCACTCACCTCACCGATCTCGCCTCACGCGCCCTGGGCGGAAGCGTCTCGGCCGCCAACGACGAACTGTTCGCCCAGCGGGAGAACCTGATTCGTCCCGAAGCACCGTTTTTCGATCCCCACGATTTCGGACACAAGGGCAAGGTGTACGACGGCTGGGAGACGCGGCGGCGACGCGACGACGGTGGCCACGACTGGGCAATCGTTCGTCTCGCGGCGCCGGGCATCGTCCACGGCGTGGTGGTCGACACCGCGTACTTCAAGGGCAACTATCCGCCTTTCGTGTCGGTCGAGGCCGCATTCGTCGACGGCTACCCGTCGATCGACGAGGTGATGAAGGCCGACTGGCAGACCATCGTCGCCAAGTCCCCGGCGGACGGCGACACTGCGAATCTCTACGAGGTCGCCGATCGACACCGCTGGACGCATGTCCGGTTGTCGATCTACCCGGACGGAGGTGTCGCTCGATTCCGTGTACACGGCAAGGTCGTCCAGGACCCTCGATTCCTCGGCGGCACAGTGGACTTGCTCGCCGCCGAGAACGGGGCCTCCCTGACCGAATGCTCCGACGCTTTCTACTCCTCCCCCGCCAACATCATCCTTCCGGGGCGCGCACGCAACATGGGCGAGGGCTGGGAGAACTCTCGTCGGCGCGGCGGCGGAAACGACTTCGCGATCTTCGAGCTGGCAGCAGCCGGCGTTCCCCGTCACGTGGAGGTCGACACCAGCTACTACGTCGGCAACGCGCCGGGATGGATCCGGCTCAGCGCGGTCGACTCTCGTCGGCGACACAAAGCGGACCACACCGCGTGGACCGAGATCCTCCCGCGCACAGCCGTACAACCGGATACCCGCCATCGTTTCCTGATCGATCGAGCCGAGTCGTACACGCACCTGCGCCTCGACGTCTATCCCGACGGCGGGCTGTCCAGGCTCAGACTCTTCGGCGAACTGGACGCCGAAGCGTTGGACAGCGTCGATCAGGCCTGGCAGGCGGCGTCCCCCTTCGAACTGGTCGGAGCCGACGGTGGCCGATAGGTTCGACCTGCTGATCAGGGCACCGCGCGCGATCGTCGACGGATGGGAGTGCGCGGTGTCGGTGGGAATTCGAGACGGGCGCATCGCTTCCCTCGATGCTCGGCACGCCGACGACGTCGTCGAACTCTCCGACGACGAAGTGCTGCTCCCTGGTCTCGTCGACACTCATGTGCACGTCAACGAGCCCGGACGCACCGAGTGGGAAGGCTTCGCCAGCGCCACCCGTGCCGCGCGGGCCGGCGGCATCACGACGATCGTCGACATGCCACTCAACAGCATTCCGCCGACCGTGGACGTGGACGCTCTCGAGATCAAGCGACGGGTGGCGGCCGATCGATCGGTGGTGAACGTCGGCTTCTGGGGTGGCGCAGTGCCGGGCAACGTCGACCAACTCCGTCCGCTGCACGACGCCGGTGCCTTCGGGTTCAAATGTTTCCTGCTGCACTCCGGCGTCGACGAGTTTCCACCGCTCTCGGCACCGGAACTCGAGAAGGCACTCATCGAAATCGCGTCGTTCGACGGGTTGATGATCGTCCACGCCGAGGACGCGGGCGTGATCTCGTCCGCGCCCCCGCCGTCGGGCACCGCGTATTCGGGTTTCCTCGATTCGCGACCCCGCGCAGCCGAGAACCTCGCCATCGCACAGGTCGTCGAGTTGTCCCGGCGCACAGGATGTCGTGTGCACATTCTGCACCTGTCGAGCTCGGACGCGCTGCCGCTGATCGCTGCGGCCAAGCAGGACGGAGTGCGCGTCACCGCCGAAACATGCCCGCACTACCTGTGTTTCGACGCCGAGGACATCCCGCCCGGTGCCACACAGTTCAAATGTTGTCCCCCGATCCGTGAGGCAGGCAACCGAGAACTGCTGTGGCAGGGCCTCGCCGACGGCATCATCGACACCGTGGTGACCGACCACTCCCCCTCGACCGTCGACCTCAAACGACTCGACACCGGCAATTTCGCCGACGCCTGGGGCGGGATCGCGTCGCTCCAGGTCTCACTGCCCGCAGTGTGGACCGAGGCGTCGCGTCGCGGACACTCGTTGGCCGACGTGGTGCGCTGGATGGCGGTGAACACCGCAGACCAGGTCGGCCTGCCCGACCGGGGGCGCATAGCCGTCGGCGCCGTGGCCGACCTCGTCGTCTTCGCCCCGGACCAGGAGTTCACCGTGGACGTCGCCTCCCTGCACCACAAGAACCCCGTCACCGCGTACGACAAGCTCGGCCTTCGCGGTGTGGTGCGTCGTACCTTCCTCGCCGCTCCGCAGCTCCTCTCCCGCAGGACCTGACCCGTCAATGCACACGAGTCCGCCCCGGAAGCCACATTCGGCCCCGGGGCGTCGACTTGTGTGCAGTCAGGACACGCGTGCGTTCTCGATGTCGCGGTGAATCGGACCTGTGGACTGCACGAGGGGCAGGCAACTGCCGTCCCGTCGCAGTGCGGTGAATTCCGCGGCGATGGACAGGGCTGTTTCCTCCGGGGTGCGGGCGCCGAGGTCGAGGCCGATGGGCGATCGCAGCCGCGACAGCTCGCGGTCGGTGAGCCCGACGTCCCTGAGACGGCTCAGCCGGTCGAGGTGCGTTCGCCGCGAACCCATGGCTCCGACGAACGCGACGGGTAACCGTAGCGCCACATCCAGCAACGGAACGTCGAACTTCGCGTCGTGCGTCAGGACGCAGACGACGGTGCGCGAATCCACCGGTGTGCGTGCGAGGTAGCTGTGTGGCCACTCCACCACCACCTCGTCGGCGTCGGGAAAGCGGGCCTCGGTCGCGAAGACCGGACGAGCGTCGCACACGGTCACTCGGTAACCCAGGAACTTCCCCAGCCTGGCCAGTGCGCCCGCGTAGTCGATGGCACCGAAGATCAGCAGTCGCGGCGGCGTGGCGTGAGACTGGACGAACACCTCGGCGTCGGGGCGGCATCGTACCGAACGGATGCCGGACGACCCACTGTCCAGCATGGCGAGCGCTTCGCTGGAGACCACGGCGTCGACGTCCGCGAAACCCGTTGTTCCCGTTGTCCCGTGCGCGCCGACCATCAGCACCGCACCGGTGGCGTCCAGCAGCTGGGCCACCGCCACGTCGGCACCGGTGGCCACCGCGTCGACGACGGACGCCGGCGGCGCGGTGGAGACGAACACCTCGATGACGCCGCCGCAGGTCAGTCCGACCGCGAAGGCGTCGTCGTCGCTGTATCCGAAGCTCTCCCTGACGGGCACACCCGTTGCGAGAACGTCGCGGCACAGCTCGTAGACAGCACCTTCGACGCATCCGCCGGACACACTTCCCACTGCTTCGCCGTCGGCTGCGACGGCCATCGCCGCCCCCGGCAGGCGAGGTGCGCTGCCGGAGACGGAGACGACGGTGGCGATGGCGTACGGCATTCCGACGGAATTCCAGGTCGCCAGTGACGATGCGATGTCGCGCATCAGGAGATCCCGAGCGCTTCCTCGATGGGATGCAGTGCGAAGTAGACCAGGAAGACAGCGGACATCACGTACAGCAGCCAATGTGTCTGTCGCACTTTGCCCTTGGCCACGCGAACCAGGGTGTAGGCGATGACACCGGCTGCGACGCCGACGGTGATGGAGTAGGTGAACGGCATGAGCACGATCGTCAGGAACGCGGGGATCGCGATGTCGGTGTCCGCCCAGTCGATCTTGCGTACGTGGGTCATCATCAGCGCACCGACCAGCACCAGTGCGGGTGCTGCCGCTCCGACCGGCACCACTCCGGCCAACGGGGTGAAGAAGATCAGGCTGGTGAGCAGTCCTCCGGTGACGACGCTTGCCAGTCCGGTCCTCGCTCCTTCGGTGACACCGGCCGCGGATTCCACCACGGCGGTGTTCGCGGATCCGTTGAACGCGCCGCCGACGATGGCACCGATGCCGTCGACGGTGAGGATGCGGCTCAGTCCTGGCATCTTGCCTTTCTTGTCGACCAGGCCTGCTTCCTCGCCGACACCGAGGATGGTGCCCATGGCGTCGAAGAATCCGGACAGTACGAGGGTGAACAGGACCACCGAGGCGGTGACGACTCCGGCTCGGGCGAACCCGCCGAAGATGTCCACGTCGAACAATAGGCCGAATTGCGGTGTGGCGACGATGGAGTCCGGCACCTTGGGCACGACGGGCCCCCACGCCTTCGGGTCGATGTCGATCACCGCGTTCAGAACGATCGCCAGATTGGTGGCGACGAAGATCCCGATGAGCATGGCGCCGGGTACGCGTCGGACGAACAGCATGAGCATCACGACGAGACCGACGCAGAACACGAAGACCGGCCAGCCGGCGAGTTTGCCGAACGTCCCGAGAGTCACGGCGGTGGCGGCAGATTCGTGGTGTCCGACGAAGCCGGCGTCGACCAGTCCGATCAAGGCGATGAACGCGCCGATACCCACTCCGATGGCCTGCTTGAGCACCAACGGTATGGCGTCCATGATGAGCTGTCGAACTCCGGTGAGCGCGAAGATCACGATGACGACGCCTTCGAGTACGACGAGTCCCATTGCCTGCGGCCACGTCATGTAGGGCGCGGCCTGGAACACCACGATGGGGGTCACACCGAGGCCGGCGGCCATGGCCAGCGGTGCGTTGCCGACGACGCCCATCAGTATGGTCGTGAGCCCGGCGGACAGCGCCACCATCGTGGACAGCTGTGCCGGATCGAGGGTGGCACCGGTGACGTCCTTGGCGTCACCGATGATGAGCGGAATCAGGACGATCAAGTACGCCATGGCGACGAATGTGGTGATGCCGCCACGGATTTCTCGGGACACGGTGGATCCGCGCAGGGAGATCGAGAAGAACTTGTCCAGCGGCGAGGTACTGCGTTCGCGCGTGCCGGACGAATCGAGCTGAGTCATGTGCCCTCCTAGGGCGCGACGATGTGTTCGGGGCGGATGGGGACACGGGTCAGGGCAAGCCCGGTCGCGTCGCGGATGGCAGCGACGACGGCCGGCGTCGAGGACAGGGTGGGCGGCTCGCCCGCACCACGAAGGCCGTACGGCGCCAATGGGTCTGCATTCTCCAGGATGTCGAGTTTCATGGGCGGCATGTCGAGGATCGTCGGGATGAGGTAGTCGGTGAAGGAAGGGTTCTTCACGAGTCCGTCCTTCACGACGATCTCCTCCATGACGGCCAGACCCAGGCCCTGCGCCGATCCGCCGTGGATCTGTCCTTCGAGCGAGAGCCGGTTGAGGATCTTGCCGACGTCCTGCACGGCGGCCATTTCGACGACCTTCACCAGACCCAGCTCCACGTCGACGTCGACGACCGCTCGGTGCACGCACAGTGCAAGCTGCGTGTGGCTCGCACCCTGACCGGTGACGGGGTCCATCCCGCTGGTCGGTCGGTGGTGAAATTCGCGTGTCTGCTCGATCACGCGGTCGCCCAACACATCCTCGATCGTCGCGAGTACTTCACCCGACGACACGATCTTTCCGCCGTCGAGGGTCAGTCCGCTGACGGCTCGTCCGAGGTGCAGGCTCGCAAGTACGAACACGGCGTCACGGACGGCCTCGCACGCGGCCTTGACGGCTCCGCCGGTCATGTAGGACTGACGCGACGCCGACGACGAACCTGCGTTCCCGACTGCAGTGTCGGCCGGATGAATGACCACCTTGGTCACACCGAGCTCGGTGCGCGCGATCTGCGCCTCCAACGTGACCAACCCTTGACCGACCTCGGCCGCCGCGGTGTGCACCAGGGCGGTTGCCTCCCCGCCGATGACTTCGAGACGTACTCGGGCGGTGGAATAGTCGTCGTAGTTCTCGGAGAAGCAGATGTTCTTGATTCCGACGCCGTAGCCGATGCCGCGTACGACGCCTTCGCCGTGCGTGGTCTGGGAGGCACCGCCCGGCAGGTTACGGATGTCCGACGCGTCGAGCGGGGCCGGCAGTGCCATTGCCTCGGCCCGGGCGAGCATGTCGGCCAGCGGCGCGGGTGCTTCGATGACCTGTCCGGTCGCCAGGATCGATCCTTGGCTGACGGCGTTGATCTGCCGGACTTCGACGGGGCTGATTCCGCAGGCCTCGGCGAGTTTGTCCATCATCGACTCGTATGCGAAACATGCTTGTACTGCGCCGAATCCACGCATCGCCCCGCACGGTGGGTTGTTGGTGTACACGCCGTACGCGTCGATCTCGATGTTCGGGATCACGTACGGCCCGACGCCGAGGGACGCCGCATTGCCTACGACGTTGAGCGTTGCCGACGTGTACGCACCTCCGTCGAGGATGATCTCGACGTCGGCGTACAGCAGCTTGCCGTCGCGGCTGGCGCCGTATTCGTAGTGCATCTGCGCGGGGTGGCGGTGGACGTGGCCGAAGAAGGATTCGTAGCGGTTGTAGACGATCTTCACGGGCTTGCCGGTGTACATCGCGAGCATGGCGGCGTGGATCTGCATGGACAGGTCTTCGCGTCCGCCGAACGCGCCGCCCACGCCGGCCAGGGTCATGCGGATCTTCTCGTCGGGCAGGCCGAGGCACGGTCCGATCTGGGCCAGGTCGTTGTGCATCCATTGAGTGGCGACGTAGAGGTCGACACCGCCGTCCTCGCCTGGAATCGCGAGGCCGGATTCAGGTCCGAGAAACGCCTGGTCCTGGATGCCGACGGAGAAATCGCTGGAGACGACGATCTCCGCGCGCTCTCTCGCCGAGGCGACGTCGCCCACGCGTACGGGCTGATGCCTGGCTACTCCCCCACGCTCCTGCACCTTCGGATACGTCGGGTCGAGCGCCGCGCGCCGTGCATCCGTCAAGGGCTCGAGTATCTCGTACTCGACGGCGATCTTCTCCATTGCGCGGCGAGCGGTCTCGGGGTGGTCGGCGGCGATCAAGGCGATCGGCTCGCCTTCGTGGCGTACCTCGTCGAATGCGAGAACGGGCTGATCCCACGTGTGATCGAGGCCGAAGCACTTGCGGCCCGGCACGTCCTCGTGCGTCAGTACGGCTTCGACGCCCGGGGTGGCCAGAGCCTTCGAGATGTCGATCGACAGAATTCGCGCACGTGGATGCGGACTCCGAAGCGTTGCGCCCCACAGCATCCCGTCGATGAACAGGTCCGACGAGTACGCGAACTCTCCCTTGACCTTCAACGTCCCGTCGGGACGCAACGGGCTGTCACCGACGCGTCCTTGTCCCGGGGCTGCGATGTCGTGGGGAGCCCTGGTAGGAGCAGACCTGGCAGGAGCTGTCTTGGCAGGAGCGGTGTCGGTCGGGGCGCTCACAGTACATCCTTCGCAAGTGTCATGAGCCGACGGTGCGCGTCGGCTCCTTCTCGGGCTACCGCGTCCTGCGGTGCGCTGACCAGAACGTCGTCCTCGACGATCGTGCGGCCCCCGACCAGCAGCCGGGCCAACGGTGGGGTCTGTCCGTAGGCGAACGCGACGATCGGATCGTCGACCGCGGCGTAGAAGCCGTCGGTGCGCCACAGCGCCAGATCGGCCACCTTGCCGACCTCGATGGACCCGATCTCGTCCTGACGACCGAGTACTGTTGCGCCGCCGAGCGTCCCGATCTCCAATGCCTGGCGTGCGGTGAGCGCGGTCGGACCGTACTTGGCGCGCTGCATGTACATCGCCTGACGGATCTCTCCGGCCAGCGGCACCATCTCCGCGGACGCGCTTCCGTCCACTCCGAGGCCCACCGGAGCGCCTGCGGCGAGCAGATCCGAGATCCGCGCGATCCCTGCTCCGAGGCGTGCGTTGGAGCTCGGGCAGTGGGCGGCTCCGGTCCCGGTGGCCGCCATCTTCGCGATGTCGGAGTCGTGCAGGTGCACCGCGTGTGCGAACCACACGTCGTCCCCGAGCCAGCCGACCTGCTCCATGTACTCGACGGGGGTGCAGCCCATCTGAGCGACACAGTGCTCTTCCTCGTCCAGCGTTTCGGCCAGATGCGTGTGCAGCCGAACGTTCTTGCTTCTCGCCAGAGATGCGGACTCGACGAGCAGGTCCTTGCTGATGGAGAACGGCGAACACGGAGCGACGGCGATCCGCAGCATCGAGCCGAACGAGCTGTCGTGGTAGGTGTCGATCGCGTCCGACGTCGCGGTCAGGATGTCGTCGAGGCTCTCGACCACCTCGTCCGGTGGCAGACCACCGTCGGACACCCCTCGGTCCATCGAACCGCGACACGGCTGGAATCGCACTCCGATTCGGCTCGCGGCGTCGATCTCGGCGGCGAACAGGTCACCCCGCCCCTTCGGGAAGATGTAGTGGTGGTCGGTGGTGGTCGTGCATCCTGATTTGGCGAGCCAGGCGAGGCCGGCCGCAGCGGCTCCGCCGACCACCGCCGCGTCCATCTTCGACCAGGGCTTGTACAGCGCGACGAGCCACTCGAACAGGGTGTTGTCCTTGGCCAGCCCTTGTGACGCCCACTGGTAGAGGTGGTGGTGGGTGTTCACCAGCCCTGGCGTCAGAAGAGCTCCGCCCGCGTCGATGATCTCGGCTCCGTCGGACGCAGGTGCGTCTCCCGATCCGATCGCGGCGATGACGCCGTTCTCGATCACGACGTATCCCCGCGGGATCTCGTGCCCGACGATGGGTGCGATGTATGCGTTCCGAATCACTGTGCGTGTCACTGGGCTTCGGCCTTCCTGGTTGCGGCGAGACGCACTGCGTCGAGGATCTTCTCGTATCCTGTGCAGCGGCAGAGGTTTCCGGCGAGTGACTCGCGAATCTCCGCGTCGGACGGATTCGGTACCCGCTCGATCAGATCGTGAGCTTGCACGACGAGACCCGGAGTGCAGAATCCGCACTGCACCGCTCCGCATTCGACGAAGGCCTCCTGCATCGGGTCCAGCTTCTCTCCCTCCGCCAGTCCTTCGACGGTCCTGACCTCGCGCCCTTCGACCTGACCCGCCGCCACCAGGCAGGCGCAGGCGGGTACTCCATCGAGATACACCGTGCACGAACCACATTCACCCTGTTCGCATGCATTCTTCGATCCGGGCAAGCCCATACGTTCGCGGAGCAGGTACAGCAGGCTCTCTCCTTCCCACACGTCGTCCGCTTCGAGTTCCTTGCCGTTCACAGTGCAGTTGACTCGCATGAGATCACGCTGCCTTTCCGTTGTCGCCGAGCTCTTTCCAGGACCAGCCCAGAGTTCTCTTGGCCATGACAGCCAGTGCGTGCTTGCGGTACTGCGCTGTGCCGCGCACATCGTCGATGGGGCTTGCTGCTTCCGAGACCAACTCGCCGAAGCGGACAGCGATCCGGTCGTCGAGCGGACCGGACCAGTCGAGCTCGCCCGCCAGAAATTCCTCGGCAGCATAAGCCCGCCGGGGCGTGGGCGCAGCGGAGCCGAGCCCGGTTCCCACGCGCTGTTGCTCGGGGAACAGTGCGATGGAGAACGAGCACACGGCGATCACCATGGCGTTGCGAGTACCGATCTTGGAGAAGTACTGCGGGCCCGCCGCAGGCCGTACGTGAAACGCGCGGATCAGTTCGTCCGGTGCGCACGAGTTCCGTTTGACTCCGACGTAGAACTCGGTCGCAGGAATCATCCGAGTTCCGCGGGCAGCCGATTCGACCTCGACGACGGCACCGGCGGCCAACAGGGGTGCGTGAAGGTCTCCCGCGGGTGATGCGCCACCCAGATTGCCCCCGACGGTGCCGCGGTTACGGATCTGCGGGGAGCCCACTGTCCGCGACGCCTGCGCGATACCCGGAAGCCGGTCGCCGAGTTCGGCGATGATGCGCACGTACGGGACACCCGCCCCGACGCGCAGCGTCCCGTCGGGCAGCTGCTCCCAGTCGGCGAGTTCGGTCACCGGGTTCAGGTCCAACAATGCGCCCGGGCGATGCACGTCGAAGTTCATCTCGACCATGACGTCGGTTCCGCCTTGAATCGGCACCGCGTCGACGTCGTCCGCCTTGGCGGACAGCGCCTCGGTCCAGGTCTGAGGCCGTAAGAATTCCATGCACCAAGTACAGCCGCGGGCGTCCGAAGGATCGAGAGACAAGAACGACGAACTATGACGCCGATCACAGTGTAGGTTCTGGAGGTTCCTACAAGAGCAAGGAAGACACGCGGTGAGGCTGCACGATTTGATGGGTTTGTCGGACCTGAACCTGCAGCAGGTGGTTGCTCCCGAACATTTCGACCCCGTCATCAGATGGGTCGTCACGACGGACATGCTGGATCCGAGTCGCTACCTCAGCGGCGGTGAACTGGTGCTCACCGGACTCATGTGGCGTACGGGCCCGGGCGATTCACACGAGTTCGTAAAAGCCGTCGCCAAGGCAGGCGTCGCCGCGCTGGCGGCGTCCGAAGGTGGATCCGTCCCGGACGACCTCGTCGACGCGTGTCGCGCCCACGGACTTCCACTGTTCCGTGTCCCCGCGGACGTTGCGTTCGCAACGGTCACCGAGCGGGTGGTCCGGCAGTTGTCGGCGGCACGGGCGTCCGACGTGAAGGCGGTGTTGGAGCGGCACCGGAGATTGGTGGAGGGTACGGGAACAGGTGGGATCGGTGCGCTGCTCGATCTGGTCGCAGCCGAGCTGGGCATCGAATGCTGGATCCTCGCAGCGACGGGTCGCGTGGTTGCCGGCTCCGAATCCGTGCCCGACGCGGCACTGCTCGCACACGAGTTCCTGACCGCGCGTCGGCTTCCGCATTATTCGCCCGCGCTCGACATGTCGATGCTTCCCGTCGACAGGAATTCCACAGCCCGCGTCGTCGATTGGTTCGTGGCGGTCGGAAGCGATTGGCAGACGTGGCACCCCGAGCGCCGCGCACTGGCCGAGCAGGTCTGCTCGATCGTTGCCCTCGAACGAAACAGGTTCGACGACAGGCTGACCGGGGCCGGAATCCTCGCCCAGGAATTCATCCGTGCCCTCGGCGAGGGTGTCGATGCTTCGTTCGTGACGCAGCAGATGGGGCTTCTCGGCCTGCCCGTCGACTCGCACTATCAGGTGATCGCCGCCTCGGTGTCACCGTCTGCACACTCGAAGCAGGACGTGCTGCGCCCGAGCGAGGTTCGTCGTCTGGTACAGGAATTGTCAGTGCCCCACATGTCGACGGTCGGCATCGTCGGTGGTGAGGTGCTGGCCGTAGTGGCAACCGACATCGATGCGACCGCGTCGATCGGTAGAGGGGTGGACATTCTGTCGCCGGGGCTGGCCGGTACCGGGCTGGCCGTCGGAGTGAGCGCCCTGGTCGGTGCGCGGGACCTTCGCAGCGCCGTGGAGGAAGCGCGCCATGCGCGCAGGTTGGCCGCCGGGCGAACCGACGGTCGGTACGTCGTCGGGCACTCCGAGCTCGCGACTCTGGTGTTGCTGCTGGCAGGTGTTCCCGACGACGTTCGGCTCATGTTCAGGTCGAGGCTGCTGGCGCCGCTGACCGAGTACGACGAGGTCCACGGCAGTGACCTCGTCAGGACGCTGGCCGCATTTCTCGACACCAACGGTTCGTGGACGAAGTGCGCCGAGCAGATGCACCTGCACGTGAATTCCGTGCGCTACCGAGTCCAGCGAATCGAGGAGTTGACCGGCAGGGATCTGTCGCTGCTCGAACATCGTGTCGAGTTCTATCTAGCCCTGCGCTTGAGGTGACCGAAGTGTCTGTCACTTCCCATCTGATACCGATCGGTGTCAGTATCTTTCCGTGAGCTCTTCCGAAACCGAGATCGCTCCCGGCAGGCCCTACCGCGGGTCGAGCGCGGAGGCGCGACGTGATGCCCGCCGAGAGAGGCTGCTGGACGCAGCCGTGGACATCTTCGGCACGAGCGGCTACCGGTCCGCGTCGATCGATCGGATATGCAGCGCCGCCGGACTGACCAAACGCTACTTCTACGAGTCCTTCGACAGCAGCGAGGCACTTCTGGAGGCCGTGTACCGGCGAGCAACCACGACGATGCTCACCAGCATCCACGTCAGCAGCGACGCGCACATCACCGGCGCCGAGCATGTTCTGCAATCGGCGTTGTCGAACTTCTTCCGCACCATCGCCAACGACCCTCGATCCGCGCGCATCGTGCTGCTCGAGGTTCTCGGCGTCTCCGCCGAAGTGGACGCGCTGTACCGGCAGACCACAGGACTGTTCGTCGACGCCGTCCTCGCCGTCGCGGATTCGGTCGGAACCGCTCGCGGCCTGGCCGGGCCCAACCGTCGAACACTCGCGGTCGGTCTCGTCGGTGCCGTGCTCATGATGACCCAGCAGTGGTTGCTCGCACCCGACTCCGAGCCGTTGGACGGGGTCATCGCGAGCGCCCACACCATCCTCGGCGCCGTCGCATTCGGTCGGCTCGACTGACGCATCTATCCCGCTACTGGGGCTGTTGGCGCTGGTACAGCTGCTTCTCGTAGGACGGGCCGTAGTACTGCTCCAGCTCGGCGAGAGTTTCGGGCGAATCCGGCATGACCGCTTTGGTGATCCGAGCGACCGTCGGGAGTGCCGACGGATTCCAGGTGTCCGGCTCCCAGAGCCGTGACCGCATGAACGCCTTGGCGCAGTGAAAGAACACCTGCTCGATGTCGACGAGCAGACACAGGATCGGACGATGCCCCTTGACCTTCATGTCGTCGAAGAACGGCGCATCCTTGAGCAACCGCGCTCCGCCGTTGACACGCAGAGTGTCTCCGCGGCCGGGGACGAAGAAGTTGATTCCCACGTGCGGGTTCAGCAGGACGTTGCGGTAGCCGTCCATCCGCTTGTTTCCCGGCCGTTCGGCTATGGCGAGTGTGGTCTCGTCGAGCACGTGAACCAGCGCCCCCGCCGGGTCCCCCTTCGGCGACACGTCGCATCTTCCGGTGTCGTCGGCCGTTCCGATGAGGCAGAACGGAGACATGGACAGCCACTCCCGGTGGATCGGCAACAGTGCATCGCGGTCCTTGTTGGCCGCCCGGTAACTCGGCGTGCCGAACAGTGCGGTCAACTCGTCGGTGTCGGTGATCTCGTCCCATGCCACGCGAGGAAGCCTAACAACGCCGGGGCACCGAGTCATCGGACTTTCGGGCGCATCTGGCACAGTGACGTGCATGACCGCTCGCACCACCGTCGTCACCGGAGGAAGCCGTGGCATCGGGGCCGCGGTGTGCAGACGGTTGGCCGCCGACGGCCACGACGTCGTCGTCACGTACGTGCGTGACCGCGCAGCCGCCGAGTCCGTTGCCGCAGACGTCGAAGCTGCGGGACGTCGTGCGTTGGTGTGCCGCGTGGACACGACCGACGAGGAATCCGTTATCGCGATGTACGGAGAGGTCGCGGATTTCGGGACGCTCACCGGGCTGGTCACCAATGCCGGGGCCGCCTCTGCCGTGGGCGATCTCGTGGACAACGATCTCTCCGACATCAGGGCCGACATCGACCTCAACCTTGTCGGTGTTCTCGCCTGCATCAAGTACGCCATCGCGCCGATGACGCACTCGGGTGGCTCGATCGTCAACATCTCCTCTGCCGCAGCCACTCTCGGAAGCCCCGGGATGTACGTTCATTACGCGGCGTCGAAGGCGGGAGTCGACGCACTCACCGTGGGGTTGGCCAAAGAGTTGGCGGACAGAAACATTCGCGTCAATGCCGTTGCACCCGGGACCATCTGGACCGATTTTCATCGAGATCCGAACAGACCGGCGAAGGTCGCTCGGTCGGTGCCCATGAAGCGTGCGGGCACTCCGGACGAGATCGCGGGCGCCGTGTCCTGGTTGCTGTCGGACGACGCGTCCTACGCGACGGGTACGACCATCCGCATCGCGGGCGGTCAGTAGCCTCGAATCACGACCGCGACACCGGCGCCCGCCAGATCCCTACCGTCGCGTCGATGAGATCGGTGCCGCAGTCGGTCCAGTTGGGCGGGACGTCCGGATTCTCCGCGAACTCCATTTCCTTGTCGGCGCAGGTGTGCATCATCAGGTTGCGGGCCATGTCTCCGCGAATCTTTCGGACACTCACCGGTAACTCGGGCAGACAGCGCTCCAGTCCCGCGAGGGTGGGTTTCAGCGCCGTCAACTCGCCGGCACGGGCGTAGGCGACGGACCGCAGCACCGGGTCGGATATCAGTTGGACGCTGAATCTCCCGTACCAACTGGGCGATCCGAGAGAGTCGAGATGCGAGACGTAGGGCCTGATGAGGCACGCAACCCAATCCTGCAGATCATCCGAACCCTCCACCCGCGCGACCATCTGCGATCGAATCTCTTCGATCGATCGCGAATGTTTCTCCAGAATTGCTCGCACCAGATCCGTCTTCGTCCCGAAGTGGTACGCGACAGCGGCGTTGTTGCCCTGGCCTGCCGCCTCGCTCACGTGCCGGTTCGAAACCGGATGGATACCTTCCTCCGCATACAACCTCTCGGCCGTGGCCAACAGCGCCTCACGCGTATCGAGGTTGCGGTCTGCACGCGTCATGTGGACCAGCCTTCCACAGTCATCACCGTCTGATTCGTCATCAATCGGACATACCGACCACAGTGAACAACGCCACTTTGACCTGCGTCAAGCAGTTGCTTTAAATTGATTCAGTCAATTGCTTTAAAACTAACGCCGGGAGGCTCGAACCCATGTCGACCACTGCCCCACCACCCGACAACGCCACGGTGGCACCAGCAGGCGTCGTCGTTGCCGTGCTTGCGTTCACCGGAATCGTCGTCTCACTGATGCAGACGCTCATCATTCCGTTGATTCCCCAACTTCCGACCCTGCTCGACGCATCGGCATCGAACACCGCCTGGGCCATCACCGCCACTCTTCTTGCAGGCGCCGTCGCTGTTCCGGTGATGGGTCGTCTCGGCGACATGTTCGGCAAGCGATTGCTGTTGATGGTCAGCCTCGTCCTGATGATCTCGGGCTCGATCGTCGGCGCGCTCAGCGAATCACTGGTTCCGCTCGTCGTCGGCCGTGCGCTGCAAGGGCTGGCGGCCGGTGTCATTCCCCTCGGCATCAGCATCATGCGCGACGTTCTTCCACGAGAGAAGCTTGCCGGCGCGACAGCCACGATGGGCGCTTCCCTCGGTGTCGGCGGTGCGCTGGGGCTTCCCGCAGCGGCGCTCATCGCGGAGTACGCCGATTGGCATTTCCTGTTCTGGGTGTCCGCCGCACTCGGCGTGATCGTCGCGATCCTGGTGCTGACGCTCGTGCCCGAGTCCGAGGTGCGGACCGGCGGAACGTTCGACGCGGTCGGAGCGGCCAGTTTGTCCGTCGCTCTCGTGACTCTGCTGCTGGCGATCTCCAAGGGCGCGACATGGGGGTGGAGCAGTTCCACCACGCTGGGTCTGTTGGCCGTCGCCGTCGTCTCCCTCGGTTTCTGGGGATGGTGGGAACTGCGCACGAAGCAGCCACTGGTGGACCTCCGCGTGTCGGCTCGCAGGCAGGTGCTGTTGACCAACCTCGCATCCGTCGTGTTCGGCTTCGCGATGTTCGCCATGACGCTGGTCTTCCCGCAGGTTCTTCAGTTGCCCGTCGAAACCGGCTTCGGACTGGGCCGCTCGATGCTGGTGACCGGTCTCGTCATGGCCCCCTCCGGCATCGTCATGATGCTGGTCGCGCCGATCTCGTCCAAGATCACCACGACGAGGGGCCCGAAGACGACGCTGATGCTCGGCGCGATCGTCGTGGCCGTCGGCTATCTGTTCGGTGTCGTCACGATGAGCGCTGTGTGGCAGCTCGTTGCCATCTCCTGCATCATCGGCGCAGGCATCGGTCTGTCGTACGGCGCGATGCCCGCCCTCATCATGGGCGCGGTCCCGCCCTCGGAGACCGCCGCGGCCAACAGCCTGAACACGCTGATGCGTTCGCTCGGGACATCGACCGCGAGCGCCGTGGCAGGCGTCATCCTGGCACAGATGACGATCACGCTCGGATCGGCGGAACTGCCGTCGCAGCAAGGGTTCCGGGTGACGATGGCCGTCGCCGCAGGCGCTTCGCTGATCGCACTCGCGCTCGCCGCGTTCCTACCGAGATTCGCGCCGGCAGCCCCCAGCCGTCAGGAGTACGCCCCCGTGAAGGCCGCGACGCGCCCGTAGGCGGACTTCGGCGTGAAATCGCGCCGAAGCAGCCCGAAGTTCTGTTCCGGATCGGCCAGGTTCGTGCCTGCATCTCGCAGGCTGTACACGTAGGACGGCCCGATCCACGCATTACCGAGGACCGCATCCATCACGATGACGATCGAGTCCGCTTGGACCTGTTCGCTCACCGCGTTGGATGCGGTTCCCGTCGGCGCACCGAACTCCGTCAACCAGATCTGCTTGCCCGCATCGCCTCCGGCAACCATGGTGTCGCGCATCGGCCACAGCGCGAACGCTGTACTCCATTCCTGGGTACTCGGGTCGTTCGGCAGCCACGGGTAGGTGTACGGGTGAACGTTGAACGCGTCGAAGTACTTGTTCGCGCCGAGCTGGTACATGGCGGAGAGAAACGACTTGGGGTTCATGTTCGTGCCGTTGTCCGTTGCGGGAGCCAGCCCACCGCTGAGGACCGTCGACGCCGGCTGCACCTGCTTGATCGCCTGATAGGCCGCGCGCAGCATTATCGAGTACGCAGCCACGTCGGGCTTCGGTTTCCAGAATCCGACGATGTTCGGCTCGTTCCAGATCTCCCACAGATTCATGTGGTCGCGGTACCGGGTGACGACGGTACGCGCGAATGCGGCGTAGACGTTGGGGTCCGCGGGCCGTGAATGCGAGTCACCCATCGCCTCGGGTACGCGCGCCCACTGCGGTGTGTAGGCGATGACGCCGAGCGGACACATACCGTGCGCCACCACAGCGGCCAGCACACGGTCGGTGTTCGTCCAATCGAACTGCCCGCGATTGCGTTCGATGGTCGACCAGTCGATGTCCACCCGAACCGAGAACAACCCGGCGTCGCGCGCCAGATCCAACTCCGCGTTCAGATCCGCGTTCGACGCCGCAGCCAGTGTGGCACCGGGCGAGGCACCGATGCGAGGGGAGCTGGTCATTCCGGAACACCGTCCGTCCGGTGACGAGGGCGCTGTGCGCCCGGGCGTCGTAGGTGACGCGTGCGTGGGTGTGATCACCGCAGCGATGGAGACAAGCAGAAGTGCAAGCGTGACCACGATCTTCGGCACGCTCAGCGTTGCGCGCCGAAACATCGGCAGAATATAACAGCAGTTCTGCCGAATACCATCATCTGTTCGAATTACTGCCACCGACACGACCTCGAGTGAATGAATACGCCGACTTCGTTCGACTGCATTACCATCGGGAAAATGACAGACGTTGTTTCCGGGTTCGACGACCGCTTACACGAAATTCTCGCGCAACAGGCGGAAAAAGCCGGGGAATCGGTCGAAGCGTATGTGCGCCGCGCGGTTGTCACGCGGCTGGTTCAGGAACTCACCGCCGACGACGATTCCGAACTCGGCCAACTGCTGCGCCATCTGCAGGCCGCACGGATCGAGGTACCGACCTCGGACGAGGAGCAGCCCGAGTCCGATCGCCCGTTGCACAACCGCGACCGCGTCAAGGCCGTCGAGAAGACGGGCCTGATGGACACACCGAAGGAAGACAGTTACGACCGACTGGTATCCATGGTCGCCGACGCCTTGATGGTCCCGTCCGCGGCCATTTCCCTGATCGACGACAAGCGCCAGTTCTACAAGAGCGCAGTCGGTTTGCCGGCCGAGATCGCCGAGTCGCGCCAGCTGCCGATCGACCAGAGCATCTGCCAGTACACCGTCGACGGCGGTGAACCACTCGTCGTCGAGGACGCCCGTCTGCACGAACTACTGAAGAATCACCCGGCAGTCCTCGGCAATCTCGCGGTGTCCTACATGGGCATCCCTCTCGACGACGGCCAGGGCCACACGGTGGGGACTCTGTGCGTCTGGGACGAACAGCCCAGGCAATGGACTATCGGCCATCAACAAACCCTTCAGGATCTCGCGTGGATTGTTCGCGAGCGAATATTCGGATGAGAACGTCTATCCAGAACTTTCACCCCGGTATTTCGATCGATAACGGGAAATCGGTCGCTTTTCCGTAACACGATCGATAAAGCAAAAGGGGGTTCGGGCCAAATGTCTGAGATAGCCTTTGACGGTGCTTGGAACACGAACTGGGTCCCGTACGGAGTAATGGCCCGTGTCTAAAACTCTCGAATCACCCTTGGCGACTGCCGACGCACTGCGCGAGGTCCAGTCACGTCCGCGAAGCCTGACGGACCGACTGCGCGTCGATCCACTGCACACGGTGGTGACAATCTCGGTCGACGTGATCGCCGCAACCATCGCCGTGATCGAGGGGGTGCTCTGGCGAACCGGAAGCCTCACCGAGTTGGGATGGCTGCCCTGGCTGTTCATCCCTCTGGTGATTGCTTTCCTCGGCGCCGGAGGAATGTACCGACGGAGCCTCCGGAAGAACTTCCTCGACGAGATCGGCCCGGTCGAGACAGCCATCGCGTTCGCGACTCTTGCACTGCTGTCGATCATGATCGTCGTCGACACCGAGTACCGCCCCGGCGCACTGATGGTCCGCATCTGGATCTGTGCAGCGGTGTCCATCGCAATAGGACGCTTGATCCGCGTGATCATCCAACGTCGCATCAGGGCGAAGTACAACTCGGCGGCACCGACGCTCGTCGTCGGTGGTGGACCGATCGGTCATCAGCTCGTCGCACGGATGCGTCAGTTCCCCGAGTACGGGCTGAACCCCATCGGTCTCGTGGACGTGACACCGGTGGCACCGGTGGACCCCACCGCGCCGGACTTCATCGACGTTCCCTACCTCGGCACACCGAGCCAGTTCGAGATGATCGCCAAGACGACCGGGGCCGAGGAAGTCATCGTGGCGTTCTCGTCCGTTCAACACGAGGAGCTCGTGGCTGCCGTCAGGTCCGCCCACAAGTTGGGTATCCGAGTCTGGGTTGTGCCGCGTCTGTTCGACACCGTCGGACTCAAGACGCGTGTCGAGCACATCGGCGGACTCCCCCTCATGGTTCTTCCTCACGTCGATCCCAAGGGATGGCAGTTCCTCCTCAAGGGACTCACCGACCGGGTGCTGACCAGCATCGGCCTGCTACTGATCTCACCGATCTTCCTGCTGCTCATGCTGCTGGTGAGGTTGAGTTCGCCCGGCCCCATCTTCTTCGCTCAGGAACGCATCGGACGTGACGGAATTCCGTTCGACTGCCTGAAGTTTCGGTCCATGCGTCCGCCACGGGCGTCCGATGCAGAGTTCGTGCGAGTCGAGGGCGCTGCGCCGGGCGGCGTGGAAGGCGTGGATCGCCGTACCAAGATCGGCAAGATCATGCGGCAGACCTCGCTCGACGAACTGCCACAGCTGCTCAATGTGATCCGCGGCGACATGAGCCTCGTCGGCCCGCGACCCGAGCGGCCCGAGTACGTGGACCTGTTCGCCATGCAGATCCGTCGCTACGGAGAGCGCCATCGAGTGAAGGCCGGTGTCACGGGCTGGGCACAGGTACACGGCCTCCGGGGACAGACGTCCATCGCGGACCGTGCGGAGTGGGACAACTACTACATCGAGAACTGGTCCATCTGGCTCGACATCAAAATCCTGTTCCTGACCGTTCTGGCCGTGCTGAAGCGGGCCGAGGACTGAGTGTGAACATCGCTCCAGGCCAACCACACTCACGAGCCCCGGGTCGTCCGTGATCGCGTACGTCGCGATCGCCTTCGCCGCCGTTGCGGTGGTGGGGGCGGGTCTGTTCGTTGCCCGTGCGATCCTGCACCGCCCCCAGCGAGGCCTGCTGCTTCTCGCGGCATTCGTGCCGCTCAACGGCCTGCTGGCCATCCTTCCCCTCCCCGGCGTCGTGTCCGGATGGAAGGAAGGCCTTGTGCTGTTCACCCTCGGCTGTGCGTGGTTGCGGCGGGTCAGGCCGCGACCACGGACACCGACACCACGCCCACATCCGCCACTGACCATGCCCTGGTGGCCCGCGGCCGCCTTGTTCGTCGTCTTCGGAGTCGTCTCGGCGCTCGTGTCGTTCGGGCTCATCGGATTCGTGGCCATCAAGGTGACGTTCTTCTACATGCTGCTGGTGGGGATCCTCTGGCTTTCCCCGTTCGACGCCCGTGACCGCGACAATCTGGTCAGCGTGCTCATGGGGATGGGCGTGTTCACCTCGTTGGTCGGCATCGCACAACTGGTGCTCGGCCCGGCTTTTCTGGTGTCGCTCGGATACGAGTACGGCACACAGGTCAGAACCTCCGGCGGTCTGCTTCGAACGTTCAGCACGTTCAACCTCCCGTTCCCGTTCGGCCTGTACGTGATGCTGGCGCTGCTCGTCGGCGGCGCCGTCGCCCTGGCCGATCCGGCCCGCCGTCGCAACGCCGCGTTCCTGTGGATGACACCGATCATGGTCGTCGCTATGGCAAGTTCGATCGTCCGAGGCGCAATCCTCGGCTTGCTGGTCGGTTTGATCTACCTCATTGCCATTCGTTTTCGCTTCCTGGCCGTGCCGCTGGTCGTATCCGGTGTAGCTGTCGCAGTGATCGTTCCGTTCGTGCCCAAGATCTCGTCCGTCTTCTTCTCGTCGAGCAGTCTGAACGAACGCGGTGACGGATGGAACGACATCATCGCGAGCATCCTGATCCACCCGTTCGGTCAAGGTCTCGGTGCGAGCGGTGCAGCAGCCGACCGTATTTCGACCGCCTCGGGCGTGACGTTCAGCGGCCTGTCCACCAACTACCAGCCGGACAACTACTACGTGAAATCTGCGCTCGAACTCGGCCCTGTCGGATTGTGGGCGGTCGTTGCGCTTCTCGTCACGGCTCTGCTGTGGTGCACACGCCTGTCCAGATCTCTGCCCGAGGGCGACGACGCCCTTGCACTCGGTGTCGGTTCGTCGATCGTCGCGGCGATGTTCGCGAGCCTCATCTCGACCTATTTCGAAATTTTTCCGATCGACGTTTATTTCTGGCTTCTGTTAGGAGTGGTGGGATGCGCAGCAGCGCAACACGAATCAGCAGCAACCCCCGGATCGTCTACGGGGCGCTCGCCCTTCGGCCGGGCGGCAGCGGGGTCCAGACCTACATCCGCGAGCTACTGAACGAGATTCCGGCGCTGCTCCCCACAGCAGATCTCGCGGCAGTCGTCCAACGCGATGCCGTGGCCGAACTCCCGGGTGACGTGCACCCACTCCCCCGCCGTGTGGCCGACGGCGCGGTGCGTGCCGTTCTGGGGGCACTGCCCGTCGGTGACTGCGATATCGTCCACGGCCTCGATGTCGACCTTCCTCTCGTGACCAAGGCAGCCACCGTGGCGACCGTCCACGACCTGTCCGTGATCGACATGCCGTCGGCGTCCAGCAAGTTCCGGGCGTTCGGTGAACAGAAACTCGTCCGGCGTGCGCTGCGGAAAGCCGATCTGTTGATCGCGGTGTCGCAGTTCACCGCAGATCGCATCAAGGCGGTCAGCGGCCGAGAAGCCGCCGTCGCGGAACTGGCGCCCGCAGCATGGGCGACGCCGCCGGCGGAATCCGCCCTCGACGCCGTCCGCGAGAAGTACTCCCTTCCCGAGAGATTCGTTCTCCAGGTCGGCACCGTCGAACCGCGCAAGAACGTGCAGCTCGTCGCCGACGCGGCCGAACGACTCGGCATCCCGTCGGTGCTGGCAGGCGCTGGATCGAAGGGGCCGAATGCTCCGACGTCGTCGATCGGTCTCGGATACATCGACGTCGAGGACCTGCCCGCTCTGTACGCCACCGCCACGGTCACCGCCTACGCCTCACGCTACGAGGGGTACGGACTTCCACCCGTCGAGGCGATGGCCTGCGGCGGGGCGGTCGTCGCCAGTGCCGTCGGCGCCCTGCCCGACGTCGTCGGCGACGGTGCTGTGCTTCTCGGCTCGGAGCGGGTGGACAACTGGGCGGACGCCATGCGTCCCATCGTGTTCGACGCCGATGCTCGCGCCGCCCTCGTGTCGAACGCCGCGGCAGTCTCCGCGGGCCTGACCTGGCGGCGCACGGCCCAGCGCACGGTCGAGGCCTACCGAAAAGCGGGGATCGTCTCGTGACCGAGGACCCCTCGCTGGAGGGTACCGAACAACCGCCCGATTACCGTGCGATAGCTGCGGACCCTAAAGCGGCTGCCCGAGCCACCGCTGCGGTCCTGATGAGCCGCGTCGTCATTGCGGGACTGGGCTGGGTCGGCAGTGTGATCGTGGCCCGTTCGCTCAGCCCCGAGGGTTGGGGCCAGTTCAGTTTCGTGTTCGCCCTGCTGGGGCTGATGTCCGTCGTCACCGATCTCGGGGTCGGCCGAGTGGTATTGGCACGCTTGATGGACGGCAGCCTGGAAGAGATTTCGAGGACCGCGTCGTCGTTCCTGGCCTTGCGCACTGTTCTCGGCCTGGTCGGGTACGTGCTCGCAGTGGGGTACGTACTCGTGCTCCGGTACCCCACCGAGGTCGTTCTGGCGACAGCGGTGGGCGGTCTGGTCGTCGTCTTCGCCACGCCGAGTCATGCACTGTCGGTTCTGTTCCAGAGTCGCCACCGACTGCTGATGGTCGCCATCGCCGAGAGTCTGGGCCAAGCTCTTCAGCTGGCATTGACCATCCTCGCCGCGGTCTTCGCGCCGACGCTGCTCGTGTTCGTGCTGCCTGCCGTGATCAACGAGATCTTCAAACTGGTGTCGAAGTCGATCGGTATCAGGCGACGATCGCTCGGGCTGAGGCCGTCCCGGCACATCGATGTGCACCGGTGGGGCCCGTACCTGCGCGAAGCGATACCGCTGGCAATCGGTTTCGCACTGACCATCGCGATGCTGAAGATCGACGTTCTGATGCTCAGCCTGCTCGATACGTTCGACGCGGTCGGACTGTATTCGATCGGCTACAAGTTCTCGGACATGATGGACACCATCATTCTGGCCGCGGTCGCCCCCATCAGCACCCTTCTCATCGCCGCGTGGCCCGACGACCTCGCGACGTTCCGCAAGCGAACACGTTCGGCAGCAACTCTGTTCGCGCTGTTCGGAGCTGCGGCGGTTGTCGCGTTCTGGCCGTCGGCCGACCACCTGATCGAGCTTCTCTACGGCGAGCGCTTCGTGGCGGGCGCGGACGCTGCTCGACTTCTCGTCCTCGGCGCTGCCCTGATGTCACTGATCCTCCTCGGAATCTTCCTCCTCGCGTCGGCAGGCATGCAGCGCCACTACCCGGTCGTGGCGCTGTTCGGTCTCGCACTCAACGTGGGGCTCAATCTCGTTCTCATACCGCGCATGTCCTACGACGGAGCCGCCATCTCCACCGTCGCGACGCTGGGAACGACCGTCGTGCTGCTGTGGATCGTCATTGCCCGAACGGTTCCGGTGTCGACGTTGCTCCCGCTGGGGCCCATCGCACTGATCGTGGTCCTTGCGGCTGCGTTGTCCTTCGCCGGTTCGCTTGCCGTCTCGGCATTTCCATCCCTGTGGCTCGTGGTGTCCATCGCGTTCGCGCTCCTGCTGGTCGTCATCGTGTTCGGTGCCGCGAAACTCGGACTCGTCGAATCACCCTTGGGCAAGGACACTCCCCCCGGCGCGGCCACACCGCGGGCCGGCGGCCGACACCGAGCGGAGAAACGATGACCGACACGTCCACCGTTGTGTTCGTCGCCCACACCGGACAGGTGTCCGGAGCGGAGAAGATGCTGCTCGCGCTCGTCGATCGCGCGTCGGAAACGGGACACACCGTCGTGGTGGCCAGTCCCGGAGGCGCGCTGGCGACAGCACTTCCCGACGGCGTTCGGCACGTGACCATCCCGGAACTGGGGCTCGGTGGGCAGCGGGGCGTCGCACGGGTGATGGCGGCCGGCCAGATGCTGGCCCGCTGGTGGTCGGCGGGACGAACCCTGCGCCCCCTGGTGCGAGGAGCGGGGACGGCGACCGTCGTGAATTCCCTTTTCGCACTGCCGGCTACCCGCATCGCACGGCCACCTCGCGGTGCGTCGTGGCTTGTCCACGACGTGATGGCGAGCGGGCGGCAACGCGCGGTGACGAGGCTCGGGCGCGGTGTCGTACGCAGAGCAGTGGCGTGCACCGAGGCGGCCGCCGCTCCCGTCCGCGCTGCCGGTCTCGACGTCGAACTCGTGCCGTACGGCGTGCCCTGGCCCGTCGAGGATTTCGGCCGCGAGAGTGTCGGCACACCTCCTGTCGTCGGCATGCTTGCGCTGCTGACTCCGTGGAAGGGACACCGGGTACTCCTCGACGCGCTGGCGCTGACCCCTGGGGTGGAGGTCGAACTCGCCGGAGGCAGTTTTCCCAGCGACGAGACCTACGTCGCCGAACTGCGCGAGCGCGCAAGCGAACCGGATCTGTCCGGCCGGGTCAGGTTTCTCGGCCATGTGAAGCTCGACGATGCGCTTCGGCGATGGGATGTGGTGGTGTCGACGAGCGTTCTCCCCGAGGCCGGTCCGCTGGCCGTGCTGGAAGCGATGTCGCATGGACTGCCCGTGATCGCAACCGATCACGGTGGGCCGACCGAGTTCCTGCGCGACGGTGCAGGTGTTCTGGTCCCCCCCGGTGACCCGACGGCGTTGTCGCGGGCGGTTCAGGACGTGTTGTCGGACGGGACGCGCCGGGCCACGCTCGGGGCTCGCGCCCGCGCGAAAGTCGGCGCCGAACACAACATCTCCATCACGATGCCCGCGTTGCTCGAGGCTCTGATCGCATGACGCCGGTCTCGGGCTTCGTTCCGCCACGGACTCTCGAACCAGAATCCGTCCGGTTCTCGCCGGTCGAAACCGCGCCTCCGACTGCTTCCGGCCGCCCGAAAGAACTGCAATCCCGTTTCACAGCAGTGATTTTCGAAAAGCTTCCGTTCACGCGCCACTTCGGGCGTACCGAAGCACCGAGAGGCGGTTTGGGTATCATCGCACCTGTCCGGTCTTCACATTCGAGTGAAGGAATCTCTGCCCATGTAGGCGATCAAAGGAGCTTCGGTTGGCATCCGTGAACGATCCAGTGCACCGTAGCGACGTGCCGCCGCCGATCGACCTCGCCGGGCACATGAGAGAACTCGGTCGTGCTTTCCTTCCCGCGCTCGTCATCGGCTTGCTGGTGGGCGCTGCGGTGTTCTTCGCCCGAACCGAGTTGAGCGAGAAGCAGTACTCGGCATCGATCGTCACCGAAATCAAACCTGCGCAAGCTCTGGTGCCCGGTGATGCGTTCATCGAGCAGATGCGAGCACCCTTCATCGGTCTCGCGTCGGACAACGACGTGCTCGAACAAGTGGTTTCGGAGGTGGACACGGACTGGACCGCGGGCACGCTCGCGTCCAACCTGGCACTCGAGCCCGGCACCTCGCCTGCTCTGCTGGTCTTCACCGTCACGGCGCCGTCACCGGAACTTGCCCTCCAGTTGACCCAGTCGACGGTCTCGACGGTTGCGCAGGCCGCCAACGCGAACAGTGCACGCGACACCCAGAGCCAGCTCGAACAGCTCCAAGCAGCGGTGGCTGCGGAAGAAGCGCGGAACAACGCGCTTCCGGACGGGGACGCCAAGACTGCATCGAACGCCACTCTGAGTGATCTTCGAGGCCAGCTGGCACAGGTACAGAGCGGCGGTGGTGATCAGCTCGTCGTTCTGTCGACTCCCGAACAAAGCGATACCCCGGTCTCCCCCAAGCCGTTCTCGGAGGCGTCGGTTGCCGCGCTCGCGGCATTGGTCATCGCTGCAGAGCTGATCGTGCTGCTGCGCAGCAGAATCGGATCGCGGCCGACGCGGGCGTGGGCAAGCCGGGTCGCCAAGAAGTACCGTGCCAGTTTCGATCCTCAGGGCGGAGATGCGCTACCTCCGTCGGTGGTCGGCAGAATTGCAGCACGCGAGCGCGGGGGGCCCCGCACGTCGGGTTCGGCGCGGCATTCCGCTCCCGGACGCGACGGCTACGAGGCCGTCATCCTCATCGGCCAGGACGCCGAGTCCAACGCAGGCAGCACCACCCCGATCGCCGGATACGCGGTCGCCGAGGCGGTACCGCCCCAGGACGGGCGTGCGTTCATCGAGGGAGGTCTGGCGAGCGAGTGGTGGACGGTCGTCGATGTCGCGGACGTCGAGAGTGCCGTGGTGATTCTCTCGAAGGGCGGCAAGGACAGGAAGGCCGCCGAGCACGCACTTCGCCGCCTGCACGAGTTCGCCGTACCCACGTATCTCGTGCTGCAACAAGCCAGTAGCAAACGACGCAAGAAGTCTGCCGAGCCACAGAATGCGGAGGCCCCGAGCAATGACAACTGACCGGGTTGCAATCGTCCACGAGCGACTGACCGAGATCGCAGGTTCGGAACACGTCATCGAACAGCTCGCGCTGCAGTGGCCCGAGTCCCAGGTGTATGCCGCGGTCGCACGGGCACAGGGCATTCCGAAGGACCTGCCTCGCCCACCGAAGACGACGTTCCTCGACAGGGGATACAAGGCACTCGGCGAGCGCTCCTACGCCCCGCTGCTCCCGCTGATGCCCACGGCGTTTCGGCACTTGGAACTCGGCGACATCGACGCCGCCATCGTCAGCCACCACGCGTTCGCGACGCAGGCTGTGTTCGCCACCGACGCACCCGTCGTTGCGTACGTGCACAGTCCGGCGCGATGGGCGTGGGATCCAGCGCTGCGCGCGGGCGAGGGCGGCGGCAAGGCAGGTGCCGCGATTCTCACCGCGTTGTCCGCTGTCGCGCGCAAGTGCGAGATCGCTGCCGCCCCGAAGCTCCGCACCGTGGTGGCCAACTCGTCCGCGGTCGCCGATCGGATCTCCAACTGGTGGGGACGCGACGACGCCGTGGTCGTTCATCCCCCCGTCGACACCGAGGGATTCACACCCGACGCGTCGGTCGAGCGCGAGGATTTCTTTCTGCTGGCGGGCCGTCTCGTGCCCTACAAACGGCCGGACATCGCGGTGAAGGCCGCCGCGGCGGCCAACATCAAACTCGTGGTTGCGGGCGACGGTCGCGCGATGAACGCATGCCGAGAGCTCGCCGGGCCCAACACCACGTTCCTCGGTCGTGTGTCGCACGAAGACCTGCTCGGGCTTCATCGCCGCGCTCGCGGCCTGCTGATGCCCGGTGTGGAAGATTTCGGGATCGTGCCGGTGGAGACGATGGCGACGGGCACTCCGGTGATCGCTCTCGGTGAGGGCGGAGCGCTCGACACGGTCGTCCCCGGAGTGTCCGGTCGACTCGTCGCATCCGGTTCCGACGAGGAGGTGGTCGACGGGTTCGCCGCGGCGATGTCGTCGTTCGATCCGTCGGCGTTCGACCGGCACGAGATCCGCGCCTGGGCGGAAGGGTTCTCCCGGGCCAACTTCCGAGCCAAGATGCAGGAGGTTCTCGATGACATCGTCTGACCGCACGACAACGTATCGATCCACCGCGATGGATCGAGTGTTCGCCGAAGCCCGCACCATTGCCGTCATCGGCCCGTGCGTGACGTTGGACGAGGACGCCATCCGCAAGGCCCTGACCGTGGCAGAGCAGAGCACGGCGACTCCTCGGCTCGCAGTGGAACCGGACACTCACACCGTCCAGTGGCGCTACCGTCGAAACCTGGGCGAGCGGACCCCGATCGCGCACCTACCCGCCGAGGACAGTCACGACCTGGGCCACCTAATGGGCGTGATCCGGCGTCGCCCGGGCGTTCGGGAGCCACTGGAGGTGGTCATCGCAGGCGACTACATCGCGGTGGACTACTCGCACGGCGTCGGTGACGGTCAGATGGGTGTGCTGTTGCTCGCCACTCTGGGCGGAAACATCGATTTCGGCCGCGCCCCGGCTCTCGCCAAAGGCTTGCCGAGCAACACCACGTGGACGGCGATTCGCCACCATTACTTGTCACGTCCTGCAGCACTCCGAGATTTCTGGCGCCTGCGCAAACAGAACAAGAAGCCGCCTCGCCTGGTAGCGGGTGCCACCAAGCGCATCGAGGACTGGGAGTCCGGCAAGACGTCGCGAGCGGACTTCATGGCCCCGGATCGTGTTGCCCAACTGAAGAAGTGGGCGTCCACCCAACCGGGCAAGGCGACGACCGCGTCGGTCACCATCGCGTTGTGGATTGCCGCACTGGAGGCAGAAGGCGTGACCGTCGACGAGTCGGTGATGATCCTCTTCAACAGCCGTCGCTACCTGCCGCCGAAACTTCAGGACGGCCACGGCAACTTCGCCGTCGGTATTCCCGTTCGGATTCCTCCGTCGCCGAGCGCCACGGACATCGCGGCCCTGATGCGGCAAGTGATCGATTCAGGTTGGCCCATAGCGATTCTGGGGATGTCTCAGATCAAAGCCGCTCTGAAGCGCTCGGCTCCGGCCGCGCACGCGTCGACCGAACCCTCGATCGAGGTCAACGACCGCATCCGCCTCGCAGTCAGCGATCTCGGCAAACTGACCATGTTCGACGACGGACTGTGGATTCGCGACGAGCGGCCGCCGCGCCTGGCCGCGTTCCTCGAACCGGACGGGCCCGACGGTGCCACTCTGCTGGTGTCGGAGATCGACAACGGGCGTACGTTCACTGCGTCGTTCTGCGACAAGATGATCGACCCCGCGGTGATCGAATCCGCTCTGCGTCGGATGTGCGACGACCCCGTCGGGACCCTGCAGGCCGAACCGAAGTGATGACCGATGATCCGTGGAGCGCTCCGTGCACGAGCAATCGCCGCTGCACTCGTCGGCGTCCTTGCACTGGCGGGGTGTTCGAGCTCGTCCGGTGACGGACCGAACGACGACGCCACGGCGACGGACGGGTCACCGGGTCGGTTGTTGGCCGAGCCGGTCGAGTTCCTGGGGTATCCCGCGCTGGCGGACCTGACCGGCACGTCGGTATCGGTGCGTTATGCCTCGACGTCCGGTATAGACGGCTCCCCCACCGAGGTCACGGGAGTAGTGTTCGCGCCCAAAGGAACTCCGCCCGAGGGCGGGTGGCCGATAGCATCCATCGGACATGCAACGACCGGGGTGAACAGTCGATGCGCCCCGTCGACCCGTATCGGCCTGCTGGGCAGCCTCACGACGATCATTCCGTTCCTGTCCAACGGGTATGCCGTCACGATGACCGACTACCAAGGCCTCGGCACCTCGGAAGTGCACCCGTACCTGGAGCCGACGACGGCCGGTTACAACATCATCGACGCGGTGCGCGCGGCGCGGGAGGTGCTGCCGGAGAGTTCCACAGACTGGGTGGGGTACGGGGTGTCCCAGGGAGGGCAGGCCGTGTGGTCGGCCAACGAACTGTCCGACGACTACGGCCAGGGCCTCCAACTGCTCGGCACGGTGAGCATGTCCCCCGCCACCGACCTGACCGGGTTGGTGGACGAGATGCAGAACGGCACCTTGACCACCGCCCAGATCGCGGCTCTGCCGTCCATCCTGAGCGGTATCGCAGCCAAACATCCCGAACTCGAAACGAGCGACTACCTGCACGGAGTGCTCGAACGCAGAAGCGACGCGTTTCTCACCTGCCTCGGCGAGAACTCCGCACTGCAGTCCACTCTGGCCGACTCCGTTGTTCCCGCCGACTACGCTCCGGTGTCCCCGCAGGCAGCGGACCGGTTACGGACGTGGCTCGCCGAGTACAGCATTCCGAAAGGGCCCGCGCCCCAGCCGATGTTCGTCGGTTACGGTGACCAGGATCAGCTCGTGGCACCGCAGTGGACGATCGATGCCGTCCGCCGGGGATGCGCCATGGGCGATGTCATCGAAGTGCAGGTTGCAGCCAACCAGGGCCACGGCATCCTGAATCTCGGTGCACTACCGGCACAATGGCTCGACGGACGTGCGGCAGGCACTCCGCCGCCGAACAACTGCGGCGGTTGATGGCCGCTACGCCAGGGGCTTCGGCGGCAACCCGAAGGACAGTATCGCGGTGTCGTCGGACAGCCCTTCGCCGAAGCCCGTCAACAGTTCTCGGAGATCGTCGACGAAGTCGAGGGGTGATGCGGGCGATCGGGCGGTGGCGAACTCCAGCAGTGCGCCCTCGTCGTCGTAGCGTTTCCGTCCCACTCCGGTCCGAGCCTCGGTCAGGCCGTCCGTGTACAGCACGAGTGTGTCCCCCGGCAGTAACTGCACGCGCAGCGACACGAACCGCGGCGCGGGGAGGATGCCGACCAGCTGGCCGCCGGTGGTGTCGAGATAGCTCGCGGTGCCGTCCGCTCGCATCAGCAGCGCAGGTGGGTGCCCGCCGCTGGCGAGTTCGACGTCGAGCCGGCCTTCGCGCACGGTCATGACGCCGAAGATCACGGTGCAGAATCGCGAGTCCTCGTGGCCGAATTCGTGGAGCAGAAGCGAATTGAGGTTGTGCAACACCTCGACCGGGTCCTGGGCGTACACCGCCGCCGTGCGCAGCGAGTATCGCGTCGCCGACGTGACGACGGCGGCGTCCGACCCCTTCCCACACACGTCTCCGAGGAAGAACCCCCATCGATCGTCGGACAGCGGGAACAGATCGTAGAAATCGCCTCCGACGTCGTCCTGCGACGCGAAGTGGTAGTACGCGGCGGAGTCGACGCCTGCGGGTGGTGACAGCGCAGGCGGCAGCAGCGAGCGTTGCAGTGTGCGTGCGAGCACCTCGACGCGCTCGCGCTCGAGCTCGGCACGCCGTCGTTCGGCGATCAGCTCCCGCTCGTACGCCCGCCGCTCGCCGGCATCGAGAGCGGTGATACGGACCAGAGCAGGAAGCCCGTCGGGTCCGCGACCGATGTTCGCCGTCACGAACATCGGGTGGCGCTCGCCGTCACGGGCTACGAGGTCGAGCGCGACGCTGTCCACCGTTCCGCGGGTGAACAGCAGGGGCACGAAGTGCGTTTCGTAATGGATCCGACCTCCCGCCGTCAACAACTCGGTGAAGCGCAGACCGAGCAGTTCCTCGCGCTCGAATCCGAGCCACCTGGTCAGCGTGGAGTTGACCTTGGCGATACGGCCGTCCGGCCACGTCGAGAGGTAACCGCACGGTGCGTTCTCGTACAGATCCTCCGCGGATTCGACGAGGAGCGGATCGACGTCGCTCACGTGCGGCCGACGAAGGACAGTATCGCGGCCGCCGTCAGGTCGGGATGGCTCACGTGCGGACAGTGTCCACTGGCGTTCAACGTGATCAGCTCACTGCCGACGATGTTGTCGTGGACGAAGCGGCCGACCTCTCGCGGCGCCAACGCGTCGTGCTCGCACTCGATGACGAGCGTGGGGGTCACGACGCGCCCGAGGTCGGTGCGGTTGTCGGAGAGGAACGTCGCGCGGGCGAACGACCGGGCACAGGATGGATCCGTCCGACAGAACGTGTCGGTGAGTTCGGCCGCCAGTTCGGGACGATCGGGGTTGTCCATGATCATCGGTGCGATCGCTGCGGACCAACCGAGGTAGTTCGCATCGAGCGATTCGAGTAGTTCGTCGATGTCGCCTCGGGTGAAGCCGCCCTGGTAGTCATCGTCGTCGATGTAGCGCGGTGACGGCGTGACCAAGACCAGCTTGTCGAAGAGTTCCGGGCGCTCGGATGCGGCGAGCACCCCGATCATCGACGCGACGGAATGGCCGACGTACACGACGGGACCGAAATCCAGATCGACGAGAAGATCGACGACGTCCGCTGCGTACGCGTCGAGTCCGGAGTAGTCCTCCTCGTTCCATGCGGCCAGGTCCGATCCGCCCGCCCCGACGTGGTCGAACAACACGACGCGGCAGGTGGAGGCCAACAGCGCGGTCACGCCGCGCCACAGATGCTGGTCGCATCCGAATCCGTGCGCGAGCACGACGGTCGGGCCGTCGGGAACCCCGGTGACCCTCACGTTGTTCTTCACACGCACATCCATCGGCACAGTCTCTCACCTGCTGCTACGTTCGGACGATGGTACCCACGACACCGGAGTCGCAGCCGCCGTCTTCCTCGGGTCCGCGCGGCGCGACATTGACCGGAGACGGCTGGACCGTGACCGTCGCGTCGGTGGGCGCGGAGTTGGTGTCCGTACGAACACCGTCCGGGCGAGAATTGTTGTGGGACGCGGGTCCGCAGTGGCGTCGGCACGCCCCGATCCTGTTCCCGTGCATCGGCCGATCGCCCGGTGATTCGGTCACCGTCGACGGGGTGGCGTATCCGATGCCGCAGCACGGGTTCGCCCGAGACATGGCATTCACACTCACCGCGTCGTCCGACGACACGTGCGAATTCGAGCTCGCCTCCGACGATCGCACTCGCCGTCATTACCCGTTCGATTTCGCGCTGCGGGTCCGTCACCGTGTGCGCGGCAGCGAACTGAGGTCCGACTACAGCATCGTCAACACCGGTTCGCGGATCATGCCCGCGTCCTTCGGGCTGCACACGGCGTTTCTGTGGCCCACCGAACCGGCTGCACGTGAAGCCAGCTCCGTCGTGTTCGCGGAGGCTCAGTCGGACCGTGTCCACCGCGTCGTCGACGGTGTCCCGCTGCCCGAGCCACAGCCGTCTCCGCTGTCGGGGCGAACCTTGGCCCTCTCCGACACACTGTTCGACGCAGGTGCCGTGGTGTTCGAGCGCGTCGCGGGGACCGAGGCCACATACAAGTCCGAAGCGACGGGAACGTTGACGCTGACGTGGGCCGGTTTCGAGCAATTCGCGGTGTGGTCTCCGCCGTCGCGTGCGGGTTTCGTGTGTCTGGAACCGTGGGCGGGGCTGCCCGCTCCGGAGACGTCGAACGGAGAGCTGGGCGCCGGACCGGCGACTCTGGTGATACCCCCGGGGCAGGAACGCGTGTTCTCCTGCACCGTCGACCTGGACGCGGAATAGTCGCGACAGACGAACAGTTGAAGCGACAATGAAGAAGATCGGGTTCCTTTCCTTCGGCCATTGGACGCCGTCGCCCCAGTCGCAGACACGCTCGGCCTCCGACGTTCTGCTGCAATCGATCGATTTGGCGGTCGCCGCCGAGGAGTTGGGTGCCGACGGGGCGTACTACCGCGTCCATCACTTCGCCAACCAGCTTTCGTCGCCGTTTCCGCTGCTCGCAGCCATCGGAGCGAAGACGAGCACCATCGAGATCGGCACCGGCGTCATCGACATGCGGTACGAGAACCCCTTCTACATGACCGAGGACGCAGGGTCTGCGGACCTGATCTCCGGAGGAAGACTGCAGCTCGGCATCAGCCGTGGATCGCCCGAGCAGGTCATCGAGGGGTACAAGTACTTCGGGTATTCCCCGAAGGAAGGATCCGATCATGCCGAGATGGCGCGCGAACACACCCGCGTCTTCCTCGACTTGCTGGAAGGTAAAGGGTTCGCGCAGCCGAATCCGCGGCCGATGTTCCCGAACCCCCCGGGGCTGCTGCGCCTCGAGCCGCATTCCGCGGGACTACGCGAGCGCATCTGGTGGGGTGCGGGCAATCGCGAGACTGCCGAGTGGACCGCACGGCAGGGTATGAACCTGATGAGCTCGACGCTACTCACCGAGGACACGGGCATTCCGTTCCATCGGTTGCAGGCCGAGCAGATCGAGCGGTTCCGCAAGACCTGGGCCGACGCCGGCCACTCGCATCAACCACGAGTTTCCGTCAGCCGCAGCATCTTTCCCATCGTCAGCGATCTCGACCGGGCTTACTTCGGACGTCAGGCCGACGGCCAGGATCAGGTCGGATACATCGACGGCGGCATCGCACGTTTCGGCAAGTCGTACGCAGGCGAGCCCGAGCAGCTGATCGAGGAGCTGGCGGGCGACGAGGCCATTGCGGCCGCCGACACCGTGTTGATCACCGTCCCCAACCAGCTGGGCGTGGACTACTGCGCACATGTCATGGAGGCTCTGCTCCGCGACGTCGCTCCCGCTCTGGGCTGGCGCTGACCGACGATGTTTGGGCCCCGGCCGGACCGGTTACTCGCGTAATCGGCTGCGGGGGCCCGGGCATTCGTATGCCCCCGAAATGAGCCAAACAATTTGAAATACAATTGATTTCGGCTCATTTTGCGGTTTCACGACACAGACGCGGTGTTGGCGTTACGTTTCAGGTGTGGCAGAGCGGGGGGCCAAGCCCCAGGTATCTTTTGTGCGAAGAACAGCGCTTCGCGCGGTTCGAATGCTGTTCAACCCGTTGAGACCGGACGACTATCTTGCGTTGATCAACCCGTTGTGGACGACGCGGGAACTGCGTGGGCAGGTAGTTCGCGTCGCGCCGGAGGGCTCGGAGGCGGTGTCCGTCTTCATTCGTCCCGGCTTCGAATGGGCTGGTCACGTGCCAGGACAGTACGTCCGGCTCGGTGTTCTCATCGACGGTCGTTACCACTGGCGGGCCTATTCCTTGACGTCCGACCCGGACCCTGTCGACGGCCTGGTCAGCGTAAGTCCCAAACTCGTGCCCGAGGGGACTGTGTCGCCGTACCTTGTCGGCACCATCCGCACAGGCGACATCGTTCGTCTCAGTGAGGTCGAAGGCGAGTTCACCCTCCCCGACCCGCTGCCGGAGAAGATGGTCTTCATCAGCGCGGGCAGCGGCATCACGCCGATCATCAGTATGCTGCGCAGCCTCGACCATCACGACCAGGTTCGAGACATCGTGGTGGTTCACTCGGTTCACACCCGCGAGCAGCTCATGTTCGCGGACACCCTCGACGAGCTGGAGGCCAAGCACAACGGCCTCGCCGTGAAGCTGCGCATCACCAGCGACGAAGGCCGCATGAAGGCGACCGAATTGGACGAACTCGTGCCCGACTGGCGAGAACGTGACGCATTCTGCTCCGGCCCGGGTGAGCATCTGGACGATCTGAAGTCCTACTGGAAAGACCAGGGCGATTACGACAGATTCCACCACGAGAGTTTCCAACCGGTCATCGGGGGGAACGCGGAGGAAGGTGAAGGCGGCGTGGTCGCGTTCACCAACAGCCAGAAGAAGGTCGAATGCGACGGTGGAACGACCATTCTCGCGGCCGGTGAGGACGCCGGTCTCGACCTCACCTTCGGGTGCAGGATCGGCATCTGCCACACCTGCGTGGGAACTCTGAAATCCGGACGGATACGGGACCTTCGAAACGGGGACGTCTCAGAACCGACCGGCCAAGCGGTACGCATCTGCGTGAACACAGCGGAAGGCGACATCGAAATCGAGCTTTGACATCTTCTGGGAGGACATAGATGACGATCGACGACGCAACCAGGACCGACCCGAGCAGGACCGAACCGGTCAATCCTCTGGCGCATCTGAGCGACGAGACCATAGCCGAGCTCGCCAAGGAGTTCGACGCCATTCACGACGAGGTGTACGCGAGCCTCGGCGCCAAGGACCGCAAATACATCACGTCCGTCATCGCAGCTCAACGGCAGTTGTTGGTTGCCGGCAGAGTTCTGCTTCTGGGCTCGACGAGCAAGCCCGCCTGGGTTGCAGGTACCGCGTGCCTCGGGATCGCGAAGATTCTCGAGAACATGGAGATCGGCCACAACGTCATGCACGGTCAGTGGGACTGGATGAACGATCCGGAGATCCATTCGTCCGTGTGGGACTGGGACACCGCGTCGACGGCCCAGTCGTGGAAGCACTCGCACAACTACGTCCATCACACGTACACGAACATCCGTGGCAAGGACAAGGATCTCGGTTACGAGATCATGCGCATCGACCCCAACCAGAAATGGCACCCCGTCTATCTCGCGCAGCCGTTCTACAACGTTCTGCTGATGGCGTTCTTCGAATGGGGAGTCGCGCTGCACGATCTGGACATCGAGGCGATCCGCCGGGGCGAGAAGCCCGTGAAGGAACTGGTCCGCGATCTCAAAGGAATTGCAGGAAAGGCACGCCGGCAGTTCGTCAAGGACTACGTGGGTTGGCCGACCATCAGTGCGGGCGCGTTCGCTCTGGCGCAGCTGGCGAGCGGCGGCCGCCTGCGTGAGAGCAAGAAGTCGAGGCTAGCAGCGAAACTGCGTGGCTCCAGCCGCTTCGGAAAGTCGAAGAGGACGACCGGTTTCCTCGACTCCCGGTTCAGCGGCGTCGAGAGCACGTTCCTGGCGACCCTGGCCGCGAACTTCACCGCCAACATCATCAGGAACGTGTGGTCGCACGGCATCATCTTCTGCGGTCACTTTCCGGATCAGGCCTACACCTTCAGCCAGGAGGAAGTAGAGAACGAGACACGGGGCGGGTGGTACGTCCGTCAGTTGGTCGGCGCCGCGAACATCGACGGCGGGCCGCTGTTCCACCTGATGAGTGGCAACCTGAGTTACCAGGTCGAGCACCATCTGTACCCGGACATGCCGAGCACCAGGTACTCCGAGGTGTCGCCCAAGATCAAGGACATCTGCGAGCGGTACCAGCTCCCGTACAACACCGGACCGCTCATCCAGCAGTGGACCATGGTGCATCGCACGATCGCGCGTCTCGCCTTACCGGGTGGCAAGGCTCGGCCGAAGCCCGGACCGTACCGACCGGAGGAAGCATGGCGCCGCAAGTTCGACGATGCTCCCTCCGAGAGCGAGGCCGCGCGGTCGCGTAGCCGCGTTCCCGCAGGCCATCCGGACGCAGGTCCGGAGCACTCGTCCGGTGGCGTCGACGTCGAGCCGCCGCCCCGCGGCGACGACTGACGGTCTCGGTTCACAGCACACCATGTCGGGCGTCCTCGGTTCATGGAACCGAGGACGCCCGACGTGTGTTCCGGCTGGGTGTGCTCAGGCCTCGTGGCGTGCGTACAGGGCCCGGGCGGCGGCGTCGAACTCGGCGGCACTCATCCGGCTGTCGACGGCTCGCTTGACCAGTTCGGCATGAGTCTCGCCCGCCAACCCCGTCAACGGCTGGTCCAGATCGAGGTTCGACGGGAACGCGTACCCCTCGGCCGACGCAGCGATGACGTTCTCCACGTCACGGGTGCGGCCGCTCTCGGTCCACTCGAGCAACGTCGGGTACAGAGCCGATCCGATGGCTTCACGGTCGACGCTGTCCAGTGCGCGGCCGAACGCCGAGGAGACCTGCAGCAGATTCGCCATGCGGTAGATGTCCGTCGACGTGTTGTGACCTGCCGCATGGAAGAGCGCCGGGTTGAAGAAGACGGCGTCGCCCTCCTCCAACGGAAGCTGAATGTAGTTCTCCGCGAAGTACTCCCGGAACTCGGGCAGGTTGAACGCGATGTACCCGGCCTCGAACTTCTGGGAGTAGGGAAGGTACATCGTCGGGCCGCTCTCGATCGGCATGTCGCAGTGAGCAACTGCACCTTGAAGGGTGAGGGCGGGCGACAGACGATGGACGTGCGCACGGAATTTCGCGGCGGTGTCCGTCGACATGAAGCCGAGGTGGTAGTCGCGATGCGGGTTCTGAGCCGCACCACCGGGATTGACAACGTTGATCGCCGAGGTGACCTGATACATCGGGCCGAGCCATGCCTCGGAGACGAGAGCGAGAATGTCGTTGGAGTAGTAGCGGGCGTAGAGCTCCGGCTGGACCAAGGCCAGCTTCTGCAGCGCAGACCAGATCCTGTCGTTGGCGCCCGGCTTGGCGAAGTGATCGCCACCGACGACGCCGGTTGCGTGCTGCTGCTCGATGATTCGCCGGTACTCCGCCGTCGTCTCCGCAAGCGCGTTCTCCGACGTGAACGCCTTCTTGAACACCACGATGCCCGGACCGTTCAGCAAAGCGTCGGCGAGCTCGTCCTGGATGTCCGAGCGGGCGTCCGCATCTGCGGCCTGCGCCGTCAGTGCGGCGGCGTCGTAGATCAGGACGTTCGACGCGACGTCGGCCGCATGGGGGTAGTCCGCCAGTTCGGTGGTCTGCGCGACGAGTTCACGAAATTGGTCGATGTTGCAGTCCGATTCGCTGAGCCTGTCGGTCCGCGGGGTCTGCCGGATGTCATTGGTCATGATGAGGTTCCTCGAAGTTCGGAGGGATCGTTCCTGGATGCAAGCTTGCCAAGACAGATGTGGCCGATCAACGAAAAAAACCATCAAGATCCCCTCGAGCAACGGACGCGTTTCTCGAGGGGAATTTGATGGATCGGCCCGTTGATCGAGACCTGCGTTCCCGGGGACGATGAGCAGATGATCTCCGATGAGCCGGTGAAGTCCACGGACAATGCGCCCCGAGTCCCCGCCGACATGATCGCCGCGTGCTGGACGTCCGCAGGCAACGTGCGTCCCGACGCCTCCCCCGCGGTGAGCCCGATTCCCATCTCCGAACGGATCGCCGCCGTCGCGTCCGCGGGTTTCGCCGGGATGGGCATCGTGGCGGCGGATCTGGCCGCGATCGAGTCCGGCGTCGGATTGCACACTCTCCGAGCGATGTTGGACGATTCGCCGCTGAAGTTCGTCGAGATCGAGTTGCTGGAGAAATGGTGGATTCCGCGAGGCGAGGACGGCAACACCTTCGCCGTCCGTGACTTGCTGTTCCGCGCATCCGACGTGCTCGGTCCGACTCACATCAAGATCGGATCGGAGAACGCAGAACCTCGCGACCTCGCTCCGTACACCGAACCACTGCTGGAACTCACTCGCCAGGCCGCAGAACACGGAACGCGGATCGCGATCGAACCGATGCCGTTCTCGATCGTCTCGACCATCCCTGCCGGGGCCGATCTCGCCCGATCCACCGGTCACCCCGATTGCGGGATCATCGTCGACGCGTGGCACGTGTTTCGGGCGGGCACGACGTTGGACGAGCTGCGCGACTCGCTGACGTCGGATGTCGTGTTCGGGATCGAACTGGACGACGCCGATGCAGAGGTGGTGGGTACGTTGCTGTCCGACACGATGGACAATCGTCGGCTCTGCGGCGACGGCACGTTCGATCTCACCGGACTGGTCGGGGTCCTGCGCGACATCGGCTACACCGGTACGTGGGGTACGGAGATCCTCTCGACCGAATTCCGTTCCACTCCCCTCGATCTCGCTCTGAAACGAGCGATCGACACCGCACGCGCCTTCGTCGAGTAGTCAGAACATGTTGAACGGGGTGAGCACGCGAATCGCCGACGACTTGGCGGACACCGGCGCCAGCGCGCCTTGCGCGTGCATCAGCATTCGGCATGCTCGATTCGCGTCCGCGCGCAGGTCGTGATCGAGCACGACGGTGATCCGATGCCGGTACAGCAATTCACGGTTGTCGGCGTCCAGGTCGTGGGCCACGAACACCGAACAGTCGCGGCCGAGCTTGTCGAACGCACGCACTATCGCGGAGTTCCCCCCGCCGCACGAGTAGACGGCGACGATGTTCGGGTTACGTTCCAGCGCATCGAGAACCAAAGTCTCGACGCGCGAATCGAGCCCGTCGTTCTCCGCGATCTCCACCACCGACCGCGGACGGTTGTCGCCGGTTCCGGAGATCCGGCGCATGGCGCTTCTGAATCCGATCTCTCGTTCTTCCTCACCGCGGTAGGAGTTGCTGCTCAGGGTGATCAGCACGTCGCCGGGGGTCTCGCCCAGCATTTTGGTGACCAAGTACGCGGCCGTCTCCCCCGCTGCACGATTGTCGATCCCGACGTAGCCGACCCGTCGGCTCCCCGGCACGTCGGTGACGTGGGTGACGACAGGTATTCCGGCTGCCACGACACGGTCGATCGCGTCGACGATCTCCGGAACGGCGGGAGCCTTCACGATGACTCCGTGGGACGACCCGGCAGCGATCCGGTCCAACCGCTCGACGAGCGAGCCGACGGATCCGTGCTCCTGCAAGTGGAATCGAGCTCGGACCAACGCAGGTTCGAGAGCCGGTAGTTCGGCCTCGATCGCGCGTTTGACGGCACCCGAGAATCGATTGGGAGCGGACATGACCACGTCGAACATGAACTTGCGTCCGGCGACTCGCAGCTGAGCTCGTTGATTGTCGAGGTCTGCGATGGCCTTCTCGACCGCGTCCTTGGTCGATTCACGAACGCCTGGACGCTTGTTCAACACTCGATCGACGGTGGCTTCGCTGAGTTCGGCCTGCTGGGCTATCTCGCGCACCCGGTATCGGTGGGGCATGGGTGCTCCTGATGGGATTTCGGCATCCGTACGGCGCGAAGGTCCATCACCGTACCCGCAGAGAATATCAGCGGCCGTGAACCGTTTTTCCTGAATCCAGCATCTCGAATGCGTCGAGGATCATGCGTCGGGCCACGTCGATCCTCCGCTCGTTACCGGCGAACCGATCGAGCAGTGCCCGCTGGAAGATTCCGTCGAGCAGGATGTACGCAGCCCCGCTGTCCAGCGCCGGCTCCGTTCCTCTGAGCGCGCAGAACCTGCTCACGACGCGCCAGATCATCTCCTCGCGTCGGCCCTCGATCTCGAGTACGTCGTCCCGGAACGAACTGTCGAACAGACTCTGATTGCGCAGGTCGTACCACAGTCGATGCACCAATGCGTCCGACTCCAGTGTGTCGAAATACATGGTGCGGAATCCGGTGAGCAGCTGTTCGTCGCTCTCGGCGGCCTCGACCACTTCGTCGTACCGGGTGACGCAGATGGCTTCGTACTGGCGCACGGCGTGCGTGATCAGGTCGAGTTTGTCCGAGAAGTAGTAGTGCAGCACGCCGTGCGAGTACTCGGAGTTGAGGGCGATCTCTCGCAGTGAGGTGCGCGCATATCCCAACTCGGCGAGGGTGTGCAACGTTGCTTGCGCCAGCTCGGTCCGCTTGGCCTCGAACTTGTTCTTGGCGCGCTCCTCGATGCGGCCACGTGCGTCGGCGGCCTCGTTCATCACCCAGCCCTCCCTTCGCGACGAACACCAGCAGGTTCCAACCCTGCGGCGTCATCGCAGTGTATTCCCGACGGCGTTCGAGTTTTCTGGGCACTTGTCCAAATTTTTCTTGACGTTCGTCCAAATATTGCCATAGTGTGACTCGTGACACACAACGGGCCCGGGGTTCTTCTTCCCGAACGCCCCGATCTCGATCCCACCGTGGCCGACTCCTGTGCGCTCGGCCGATGACGAGAGGACCTACTGCCATGCCAACCGACAAGCGTGTAGTCGTGTACGGAGCGTCCGGGTACACCGGCCGCCTGATCTGTGAGTATCTGCGCGAGTACAACATTCCGTTTCTCGCGGCAGGACGCGATCACGCGCGGGTCGAGGCCATCGTGGATGCCGTCCCCGGAATCGATACCGTCGAGCACGACATCGCGGAGGTCGAACATTCCAAAGATGCACTGGTGGAGGCTTTTCGCGGAGCCGAGGTAGTACTGAACACCGTAGGCCCGTTCTCCAGATGGGGTCACGCAGTGGTCGAGGCAAGCCTGGAGATCGGGGCTCATTACACAGACACCAACGGCGAACAGGACTGGATGATCGACGTCGAGAAAAAATACGGCGCGGCGTTCGCCGAACGAAACCTCGTTCTCACACCAGGATTGGCGCAGATGTACAGCATCGGCGAGATCGCGGCGAACATCTGCCTCGAGACACCGGGGCTGGACACGCTCGACATCCAGGTGTTCTGGAAGGGGCATCCCACCGTCGCATCGACCAACACGATCCTCACCAACGCCGCATTCTCCAAGGCGTACTTCCTCGAGCAGAACGAATACGTGGAATGGCCCGCCGAGGACGGTATCTACCAGGTGGTGGTCCCCGGGCAGCACGATCTCGGCCTTGCCTTGCCGTGGGGCGGAACGTCACATCCGGTGTGGTTCAAGAACGATCCCCGCGTAGCCAATGCACGCGCACTCGGCGGCGTCATCAATCGACCGCTCATGCTCGGGGTCCCCCAGATCATCGCTGCGGCGCTCGAGCAGATGGAAGGAAAGTCCGACGCCGAAAAGTACCAGATCATCGACACCATATCGGCGTCCGTACGTAGCGAGACTCCGCCGCGAGAGAATCCACGGATCAACACCTCGTTGGATTCGGTCTACGCATCCGGACCCCTCGGACGGGTGCACACCGTCATCCACGGCAACTGCAACTACAAGCAGACGGCGTTGCTCAACGCGTACGCAGCGTCGCATCTACTTCAGGCACCGCCCCGAGCAACGGGCTTCGCGTCGAGCTGCCAAGCGTTCGGCCACCGTGAACTCCTCGGCGTACTGCGCGCGTTCGGTCTGGTTCTCGATCCCATCGTCACCGCGCACAGCTAGGCCGGGACGATGCGATTGTCCGACTATCTCGACAAAGGGATGTCCCTCGGCCGTGATGCACCGTGTATGACGATGGGTGAGTACACGCGAAGCTACGGCGACGTCCACGACGACACCGTGGCCATCGCGGGGGCGCTTCAGCGTGCAGGTATCGAGACCGGCGACCGCGTTGCCGTGCTGTCGGCCAACGATCCGCGCGCGTTGACGTGCGTGTTCGGTATCTCCCGTGCTGGGGCGGTGTGGTGCCCGGTGAACCCGCGGAACGAGGCCGACGAGAACCGCCAACTCTTCGATCTGTTCGGGTGCAGGTTTCTCTTTTTTCAGAAGGCGTTCGCGGAACTGGTGACCGAGATCCGTGACCGGCTCCCCCTGCTCGAGTGGCTGGTGTGCCTCGACGGCGATGTTCCGGGTGCACTTGCGTACGACCGATGGCTCGCCGATCACGTGGCCGAACCCGACACCAGCCGTCGCCCCGCCGACGGTCTGTGCATGATCGCCGGTACGGGCGGAACTACCGGCAGGCCGAAGGGCGTTCGCCTCACCGAGGAGAACATGATGGTCTCCACGGCCACGGCTCTGATGAGTTACCCGTTCGGCGAGCGGCCGCAGTACCTCGCGCTGGCGCCGCTGACACACTCTGCCGGGGTACTGACTTTTCCCATCCTGAGCCTGGGCGGACACGTGGTGATCATGCCCGCGCCCGACGTCGGCCGGTTCCTGGAGCTTGTCGACGAGCATGGCATCACGCACGCCTTCCTACCTCCCACCGTCGTGTACGGATTGCTCGACCACCCAGCACTGGATTCGACGGACCTGTCGTCGTTGCGGTGCCTCTGGTACGGCGCCGCACCGATGTCGCCGACCCGGCTCGAGGAAGCACTGCGACGCATCGGCCCCGTCCTCGGGCAGTTGTTCGGGCAGACGGAGGCACCCAACATGATTGCCACGCTCGCGCCGGCCGACCATTTCCGAGACGACGGTTCGATCGCCACCGAGCGGCTCGCATCGGCCGGCCGGCCGACGCCGCTCACCACGGTCGCGATCATGAGCGAAGCCGGGCTCCTGCTCGGGCCGGGCGAGCGAGGTGAAATCGTCGTCCGGGGTCCACTGGTGATGGCGGGCTATCACGAGAATCCCGACGCGACAGCAGAAGTCGGTGCGTTCGGCTGGCACCACACGGGCGATATCGGGTACCTCGACGACGACAACTTTCTGTACATCGTCGATCGAGCGAAGGACATGATCATCTCCGGCGGTTTCAACGTGTACTCCGCCGAGGTCGAGCAGGCACTTCTCGCACATCCAGCGGTGAAGGAAAGCGCCGTTGTGGGGTTGCCCGACGACAAGTGGGGAGAACGTGTCTCGGCCGCTGTGCAGCTGAGACCGGATCGACAGGCATCCGAGACCGAACTGATCGCTTTCGTGAAGAAGCGCATCGGAAGCATGAAAGCCCCCAAACAGATAGAGATCTGGGACGACCTCCCCCGCTCCAAGGTGGGGAAGATCCTCAAGACCGAAGTACGCACCACGATGCAACTCCACTCGAACACGAAAGGAAACACACCATGACCGAACTCGAGGGCAAGCGCGTGTTCGTCACCGGATCCGGCGCCGGAATCGGAAAGGCCATCTCGGCACTGTTCGTGCGACGCGGAGCCCGAGTCGTGGTCAGCGACATCGACGAGGCGGCCGCCGCCCGAGCGGCCGAGGAGATCGGCGCGGCCGGGATCGCCAACTGCGACGTCACCGACGAGGAACAAGTGCAGGCAGCCGTCGGGCAGGCCGTGGAAATCCTCGGAGGTCTCGACGTTCTGGTCAACAACGCCGGTATCGAGATCTCGTCACCGCTTCTTCAGCAGTCGACCGAGAGCTTCGACAAGATCTACGCCGTCAACGTGCGCGGGCCGTTTCTGGCCATGAAAGCCGCAATCGGGCCGCTCGTGGAGTCTCGAGGGAACATCGTCAACATAAGCTCGGTCGCCGGCATCGGCGGAAGCCCGCTGCTCGGATCCTACTGCGCCACGAAAGCTGCACTGATCCAGTTGACGCGCGTCGCGGCTGTCGAGATGCGGCCGTCCGGCGTTCGAGTCAACGCGGTGTGCCCCGGGTTCGCGGACACTGCGATGGTGGACCGACTCGTTCCGGATTTCGAGGCGGCAACACAGGTTCCGTTCGGAGACCTGGTTGCCGCCAAGCAGGGCCGACTCGGCACTCCGGAAGACATCGCCGAAGTGGCCGCGTTCCTGGCGTCGGACCGCGCATCATGGGTCACCGGTAGCCACTACGTTCTCGACGGTGGTCTCACGGCATCCCTCGTGTAGCGCGCCGCTACCGGGTGCCGGCGGCAGCGAGGTCCGCGATGGCGTCGATGTTGGTGTTGTCGATGAACGACGGACCGGTCAGCACCGCCTGGCCTCCGCCGATCGTGTTCTTGTTGTTCAGGTACAGCCACAGCGAATCGATCGCGAGGTAACCCTGTAGGTACGGCTGCTGGTCGATGGCCCATTGGACGTCGCCGGACTTGATGGCATCGACCAACGCTGCATTGGTGTCGAAGGTGGAGACAGTCGCGCCGGACCCCGCCGCGGACACCGAATCCACTGCGGTCAGTGCGATCGGCGCTCCCAGCGTGACGATCGAATCGATGCTCGGATCCTGTTGCAGTTTCGCTTGGATCGTCGATTGCACGGACGGCAGGTCCTGTCCGTTGACGTTGAGGTTCTCGATCGTCCCACCGAATCCTTCGGCGATGCCTGCGCATCGCGCTTCGAGCTGAACGGCGCCTTGTTCCTGAATCACGCAGATGGCGTTGGTCGCGCCGTCCGCCTTCAATCGTTCGCCCGCGGCGATGCCCGCGATCCGCTCGTCCTGCCCGAAGTATCCCTGCAGTCCCATGTCTTTCCAGTTGTCGTAACCGGAATTGAAGGCAACCACGGGTAGCCCCTGGTCGATTGCGGACTCGACGTTGGTCTTCATCGCGTCCGGCTTGGCCAGTGTCACGGCGATCGCGTCCACGCCCGAATCGACCGCATTCTGAACGAGATTCGCTTGGCCCGGGGCGTCGACTTCGCCGTTGTAGCGCAGTTCGATGTTGTCCTTGGCGGCCGCGGCCTCGGCGCCCTTGCGGATCAGATCCCAGAAGGTGTCGCCCGGAGGCGCGTGGGTGATCATCGCAATCGTGGCCCTGGGCGTGTCCGCAGTCCCGCCCTCTGCAGACGGGCCGGTCGATTCCGGGGCTCCCCCGGTGCTGCTGCACGCAGTGAGCACCACGGCAAGAGCTATCGATGCGGCAAGTGCGGTCGGTGCGGTGCGCGCGGTGGACGCGGCCCTGCTGCGACGATTCGTGATCACGTGTTGTCTTCCTTCTTCGATTCGAGATGCGCCGGGTACGCGCGTTGAGATGCCAGCTAGACCGAACTATTTGACCGGTCTAAACAACGAGAACGCCACCACTATGAAGCAGGTCACATCCCTCTGTCAACACCCCGCAGGCGCCTCTTCCAGCGGTTCGTCGCGCCCGAATTGGTAAATGTGATTCAGATCACAACGACGTTTGCTTTTCCCATTAGAAACCGACTGAGTATCTGCAATTTTCAATCACACACAGAAGAGGTGCTCCGATGAGCTTCATCGACAAGGCCAAGAACGCAGCAGAAGACGCATTGGGCAAGGCCAAGGAGGTCGTGGGTGACGCGACCAACAACAAGGACCTCGAGGCCGAGGGCAAGAAGGACCAGGGATCGGCGGGCGTGAAGAAGGTCGGCGAGAACATCAAGGACACGTTCAAGTAACCACCGTTCAGGCCCGCCAGGGTCCCCGCACACGCCGGGACCCTGCGGGCCGAACCCTTCGACACGACAACCGCGCCACCGCCAAGTTTCACACTCCGAGTTCCAATTCAGCCCCGAGGAAGCATCATGACCACCACCGACTCCACCTCCGTACGCCCCGCACCACGCCGCCGCGGAGGAATCACCTCCAAGCTCGCGCTGATCGTCGCCCTGATTCTGGCCATCGCGCTCGTCGTGTTCGTGCTCCAGAACACGGTGCACACCCGGATCAACTTCATCGGTTGGAACTTCGACCTCGCGCAAGGTGTGTCCCTACTGGGCGCTGCGGCAGTCGGCGCGGTCATCGCCCTCGCGGTGGTTGCGGCTCTGCGGCTTCGACGCGCGGTGCGTTGACCGATGCTTCCACTTCTGGCTCGAAAGTACTTGTACCGGTACCTGTTCGTCGCGATCGCGCTGCCGATTCTCGCGCGAATTCTGGTGCTCGGGGGTCTGGCAATCGAGAGGCGATCCGGCAAGCCGAACTTGATCTCCAAGGTGTTGACGAAAAGCGGGAGGTTCGCCGAGCGCCGAGCGGAAAAGGCCTCCGGTAAGCACGCCGCATGATGACGTAGGCGGTTACTCGTGTCGACGGCGATCGGAGTCGACACTCGGGAACAATCGGTAACAGTCGATGGTTCTCTTCCTCATGGCTCCGATCACCGTCGACATCTGGTCCGATATCGCCTGCCCGTGGTGCTTCATTGGCAAGCGCCGCTTCGAGGAAGGCCTCGCGGCATCCGGCCAGGACGGAAACGTCCACGTCGTGTACCACAGCTTCGAGCTTGCGCCCGACACCCCAGTGGACTTCGACGGTTCCGAGGTCGACTTTCTGTCGGGGCACAAGGGCATCCCCGCCGATCAGGTCCAGCAGATGCTCGCGCACGTCGAAAATATCGCCGCGTCCGTCGGGCTGAACTACGACTTCGACGCGCTGCAACACACCAAGACGCTCAAGGCGCATGAACTTCTGCATTACGCCAAAGCGCACAACAGGCAGCTCGAGCTTGCCGAGCGCCTGTTCCTGGCCTACTTCACCGAGGGCAGGCACGTCGGACGGATATCCGATTTGGCCGACCTCGCCGCCGATGTCGGACTCGACCGGGCGGACGCCGAAGCCGCTCTGACGGCGGGCAGGTATTCGGATGCCGTCGCTTCCGACATCGACCAAGCCCGCACCTTCGGCATCAACGGTGTCCCCTTCTTCGTGATCAACGGCAAGTACGGGGTGTCGGGTGCACAGGAGCCCAGCGCGTTCGCTGATGTCCTACGCACCGTAGCCGCAGAAACCACAGCCGACACCGCCGCGGCCGATGTCTGACCCGGCATCAGGGGCCGCTTCGGGCACGTCGTTCCGCATGCTCGGTGAACCCGCCGAGGCATGCGCGGGCGGCGTGTGCGCATGGCCCCCGGCGGGTGAAGAAGAGCTCTCCGACGCCCCGGCCGACCCGACGTAGCGAACCAGCGCTGCATCGCGTGGTGACTTCAGCGAGATGCCGTGGTCACTAGACTGGCGGCCGTGTCCAGTATCGATCAGCCTCACTCGGATCGACCGCCGGCCGAGCCGTCCGGAACCGGCCGCCGCCAACAGGACCGGAGCCGGGAGACCCAGGGCAAGATCCTGAGTGCGGCAGTCACGGTGCTGATCGAGCACGGGTACTCGGGAGCGTCGACCCTGCGGATCCAGCAGCAGGCCGGGGTGTCTCGCGGCCGATTGTTGCATCACTTTCCCTCGCGCGAGAAGTTGCTCAGTGCGGCAGTCCACCACTTGGCGCTCGAGCGCATCCGTGGTCTGCACATCAGCTCGGACATTCCCCAGGAACTCAAGGCGCGGATTCGGGCAGCTATCGACGCGATGTGGTCGAACTACAGCCAGCCCTACTTCTGGGCATCGAACGAGCTGTGGAATGCTGCGCGCACCAACGACGAGCTGCGAGCCGAGCTCCGGCCCGTGGAACAGCGAATGGGTCAGGTCATCCGTGATCGGACCGACGCACTGTTCGGTCCGGAGTGCACGACCCGACCCGGCTACAAGCAGATGAGGGAACTCCTCCTGACAAGCATGCGCGGAACCGCCATGACCTACACGTTCGATCCACACGATCCGACGACCGATCGCCATCTCAGCCAGTGGTACTCACACGCGGAAAGCGTTCTACTGCACTAGAAATGCACGTAATCGACGGGCCCGGATCACCGGCCGACCATCGAAATCTCTTGTTTGCAGGCTCACCGGCGAGAGCGTCTGTGCGGCTCGCTCGGACCGTGGTCCACCGGACATCCCGTGGGAAACGTCCCGAGTTCCGAGATCCGATACCCAGCGGGATAGGAACGGACCGCCTTCTGATCGCGGGCGCGGTATGCCGTCGTACGCGGAGGGAGGAGCCGGACCACACGTGCGCGCGCCTTCACCATGGCTTCGGCAACCGACCGTTCGAGCTTCGTCGGCCCCGGGTAATGGAAGGCGTCGAGCAGAGGCTTGTCCATCAGCGCGTATGCCATTCGCCGAAAGACCTTCTTCGGCAGGAACTTGTACGGCGCGAACGTGGACATGAGGTCGAGGGTGGCGTCGGCGACGGCGGTGCTGCCCACGTCGTAGGCGAAGTGCTGCTGCTCGTACTCGTCCATGTAACTGGCGAACTGGTCGTAGGTCTCGGGGATCTCTTTGATTCCCATGTGCCGCCCCAGAGTGCGGTAGTACATGACCATCGCGTCGCGCTCACCCACTCCGACCGGACGCCATCCGAACCTCTCGAGCCAGCGGACCGGCACGACCACGAACGTCGCGAGAACATACAGAAAATCTTCGTTGGAGATGTCGTACGCACCGTGCATTCGATTCATCCGACGGATCGCCGTGCGGCCGTCGACGCTCGCGAACCCCGACTCGACGACCTGGTCGAGGATCAGATTGGTGTCGTCGTAGCGCTGCTGTACACGTTCGGTGAACTCGCCCGTCGCGGCCAGCAGGCTTCCGACGGTCGGGACTGCGTAGGTGCGGAACAATGCAAAGCTGAGGGCCTGAACCGTGTCCCACGGGAACGCGTAGGAGTAGTGCAGGCGGTATATCTCTTCGTAATCGGTGGTCGGGTCCAGAGACTCGATTCTCGTGGTCCACGGATCGTGAAACATGCGCACTCCGATGCAGTCACAGTGACCTCACTCGCTCACTGGTGAATGTAAGGGTTGACGCTTAATCAGTCAACAGTGACCGTTTACGAGTCCGGCGACGCACGACGAAGCCGAGAACCAGGACATCCCCGACCCGGTTCTCGGCACAGAAGTCGGCTAGCGCCCGATGCAGCCTTGAAGAGTGGTGAAGCTACCCGCGAGACTGAGACCGGTGCAGACTGCACCAGTCGGCGTCAGCGTGACGGTTCCGCCAGGACCTGCCACCGCAATCGACAACCCCGGCCCCACCCCTTCGTTCACGGCCGAACTGCCCGGCCCGAACGAGATCGCTGCCGGGCCCGCACCGGCGGTGGCGTCGGACACCGCGGTGCCGCCGTTCAGACCGAGTGCGAGTGCCGCTGCCTGTTCGAGCGCCGCCGCAGAGCCCCAGCCCTCGAATCCGTAACCTGCGGCCGCACTCGTTCCGTCGGCGACGCTGTCGCACTGCGACTGGCCTTCCACCGCGGCTTCCGATGCTCCGCCGGGGGCCGTGGTACACCCGACGGGCGCGGCCGAAGCGGCGGCGGGAGCGAGAAATGACATGCCTGCGGCCAGACCCAGAGTTGCTGCACCACCGAAGAGCTTCGTGAGCGTTCTCATCTTGACGCCTTCCTTCGAACGACTTGGAGATCGAGTACCTGCCTCACGCTGCTCCGCCGACAGCACGACCGTCGATCGCGAATATCTCGAATCAGCATCGACCTGGTCACGTCAAGGTAACACCGCTCCCTGTCGATGAACCGGGAACTCCAGAACCCGCGTCGGGTAGGCCGCGATTGATCGGCCGCCGCCCGGGTACACGAACCTCATGAGCGCACCAGCGCACGCCGCTGTATCCCCGACCTTGCCCACACCGGACGGCGAAGTGTCCGCGTCCGTTGTCGATTACCTGTCCGGCACGACCACGTCGGTGGCCACCACTTTCGACGTCGATCCCGTCGGCCGGGACGCGCAACTGGCGCTGACCATCTGCTACGAACTCCACTATCGCGGATTCCACGGCATCGACGACGACTTCGAGTGGGACCCTGCAATTCTGGCGTTCCGGCGATCGATCGAAGAGCCGTTCCTGGCGCACGTCCGCGAGTCCGTCGAGGACGGCGTCGACGCGGTTGCCGAGATGGACGCTCTGTCCATCGAACCGAGGAGCGGCAGCGGTCCGTCCTGGTTTCTCAGAGACGAGGGAACGTGGGACCACATGCGCGAATACTTCGCCCATCGGTCGCTCTACCACCTCAAGGAAGCCGATCCGCACGCCTGGGCCATACCTCGGCTGATCGGTCAGGCGAAGGCGTCGTACGTCGCCGTCGAGTTCGACGAATACGGCGGTGGCCGCGGCGATCACGTCCACCAGCAGTTGTGGAGCGCACTGATGGACGCGGCCGATCTCGACTCGTCGTATCTGGGTTATCTCGACCGTGTACCAGCGCAGACCCTGGTCTGGGTGAACTTGATGTCGTTGTTCGGCCTGCATCGGAGCTTGCGCGGAGCGACGGTGGGCCACTTGGCCGCAACGGAGATCACGTCCTCGCCGGGTTCCCGACGGTTCGTCGACGGTCTGCGCAGGCTCGGGGCTCCCGAAGCGTGCGTGGCCTTCTACGCCGAACACGTCGAAGCCGACGCGGTTCACGAGCAGGTCTTGCGTCATGATGTCGTCGGGGATCTTCTGCGCCGGGAGCCCGAACTGGAACGTGACGTGGTGTTCGGGATGCGCGCTCTGTCCTACGTCGAGGATGCCCTCGCCGACCACATCATGGGTGCGTGGCAGAAGGGCAAGTCGTCATTGATGCACCAGTGACGCGATGCAACGGTGACGCCTCGAGTCATGCGGGCCGTTGCTTGCGTCGGTGGCTCGTGTCGCACAGCGGGTAGGTCTTGCTGCGCTTGCACGTACAGATCGCGACCGCGAACCGGTCGGACGTCGTGTGGGTTCCGTCATCTGTTTCGATGTCCACGGGACCCGACACGATGATCGGTCCGTTGGCCACGACCCGGATCGATGTTCGCGCGCGGTCACCGCTTGTCGGCACGGATGACCACCAATCGTTCCGTCCGTTGACCGGTGCGCGCGATACCCACGTTCTCGAGCCACTCGGCGCGCGACGACATGACCGGACCGTAGCCGATCGTGCGCGAATCGACGATCGCCGCGGACATACCTCGCGCCGCCAGCATCGATACCGTGAGCTGCGGATCCGCGAACTCGGACTGGACCGCCAGCAGCGTGCCACCCGTAGACAACATGTCGAATACGTTGTTGCACAAGGTATCGAGCACGAGACGGCCGGTAGGGCCCGCGTCCCAGGCCCGGGCCGGGCCGAGCTCGACGGGCACGTTGTCCGACGGTACGTACGGCGGATTGCACACCACCACGTCGAACGGCCCTGTTCGTCGAGCATCGTCGAACGACCCCAGCCGCACGTCCACGTTCAACCCGGCATTGCGGGCGTTCTTCTGGGCACACGTCGCTGCGACGGGATCGATGTCGAACGCGTGCACGCCTCGAGCCCCCGACCGTGCGGCATGAACCGCGAGCACCCCCGAGCCGGTACACATGTCCACGACCCGAGCACCCACGGCAATTCCCGACGCAGTGAGGGCCTCGGCCAGCAGCCACGAATCCTCTTGCGGTCGATACACACCCGGATCGACCGCCACGTCGAAGAACTTCTGCATCTCGTGACCGGCACGGACTGCCGTCGTGTTCGCCATAGGGTAGGTATGCCGCCTGGCGAAAGACCCAAACCTCGAGGATCCGCGCCACCCGAACCATGGGTCGTTCTCGCTCTCGGCTGACGTTTGAGTTGTCCGGTTCGGGGAATCCGTCCCGAAGCAGCGAGGGTCTTCGGTTGAGCGTGCAGCCGACAACTCTTCATTTTCCAGTCGAAATTTTCGTCCTGCCGACGCCGGTCGCGCCCGGAGCACATCTCTCCTGCCGTGATTCGCCTCCGTCGCGGCTTGCGCAGGCGTCGGGACGCGAGAACAGGTGATTGCCGTGATGGATCGTGACCGATACCGAGCGGAGTGGTCGACGCTGCACGGGGGTCTCGACGCGTCGTCTTCGCGTTTGATCGACGGCTGGCTCGGGATCATGTACCTCTGCGCTGCCCCCTTCGTTCGACGGCGTGTCTCCCCGACGACCGTGACGGTCTTGGCGCTGGTGTGTGCGGCGATCGCGGTGGCGGCGAGTGCATTCGGTCGCTGGGGCGTACTGGCGGCAATGGTGCTGATTCTGGCGTCGACCCTGCTGGACGGCGTGGACGGTGCGGTGGCCGTCATGTCCGACCGCGCATCCGCGTGGGGGTCGGTCCTCGATTCCACCGCTGATCGCGTCAGCGATCTGTGTTTCTATGCGTGCGCCGCCGTAGTGGGTGTGCCGCTGCCGCTGATCGCGACGATGGCAGCCTCCACGCTCGTCCACGAATCCGTTCGCGCCCGAGCGGCCGCAGTCGGCATGCCGGAGGCGGGCGTGCTCACCGTGTGGGAACGACCGTCTCGCGCTGTCACCGTGTTGCTGATACTCGGCGCGAACATGATCTTCCCGGAGCAGACCTGGACTTCCGCGGCAGGTGGAGCCGTCGGAGCCGGATTGGCGCTCATCGGGTTGTTTCAACTCCTGGTGGTGGTGCATCGTCGGCTCGCGGCCCCTGCGCAACAACCTGCGCGGTCGCCTGGGTGAACGTCCAGCCCGTGATGAGCAGGACATGGAGCACCCACATCCACAGACCGATCGCGATCGCGGCTCCCACAGTGGTCAGGCCTCCGAACGGGGCGCCGAGCGACACCGGAATCGCCAGAAACAGAACGAAGCCCTGAACGAAGCCTGCGATGAACGACGCTGTGACCGCGGCACACCACCAGACGACGGTAAACGGAATGTCCTCTGCCGCAACTATCGAATACGCACCCGCGACCAGGACACCGAGCACGAGCCACACGACGACGAAGCCCAACCACACGCGCAGCAACAAGGCCGCTACTCCCCCGCCCGTCGTCGCATCGGCGAGCCATTCTGCCGACGCCAGCACTCCCAGGAGCAGAAGCGGCGCGACCACTGCCACCGGCACCAGGGCAAGCCGGCCTCGCCAACCGTCGAAGGATGTGGGGCGAGGTCGCCTCCGCGAGGTCAGCGCTCGGCGCAGGCCCTCGCCGTAGAACGTGGCAGGGAAGATCGCCAGTACACAGTGCAGCAGACTCAACTCGGCTCCCGCCGAAACCAGCTGCAGCACAACGCTCCGCGCCCCGAGCGCGTCGGGTAGCAACGATGCGACGTCGTCGCCTCTCGCTTCGACCCACGACGCCGACGTGACCAGAGCACAAGCTCGCAAGGACAACAGCAGCAAGGGCACCACCGCGATGGCACCGTAGAACGTCAGTGTGGCGGCCAGAGCGCTCGAGTCTCGTGTAGCCGAAATTTCCTTGTATCGCGCGACCGTCGCCGACGCTCGTCGCCTGACGGATCCGAGGTTCCGAGTGCTGGGCAGTATGTTCATGATCTGTTGCCAATTCCCCGCGAGCCCGGTGATCAACCCCAGCGCTGGTTTTCGCGCGACCTACCTGGGTATGCCTCGCACAATGACATTCGACGGTACTCCCGCACCCACTGCCTTTTCTGCGCCTCGACATGGGCCGGAGGTGACCGACACCGTCGATGTTCTGATCATCGGAGGCGGCAATGCCGGCGTCAGCACCGCCGCTCGTCTGCTGCGAGAACACGTGACCGACAGCGTTGCCATCATCGAGCCACAACAAGTGCACACGTACCGGCCGATGCTGTCCTACGTCGGATCAGGCCAGGCTCGCCTGGCCGATGCGCAGAAGACGCAGCGGTCGGTAACTCCCGACGGGTGCAGGTGGATCGAGGACTCGGTGGTCTCGATCGATGCGGAGTCCAGAACGGTGCGCGCCGGTTCGGGCCGCGAGTACAAGTACACCGACCTGATCATCGCGGCTGGTCTCGTGCCGGATCTGGATGAGCTTCCCAACGTGTTCGATGCCCTCGAGACTCCCGCTGTCGCCAGCAACTATCTCGACCGCGCGGAGAAGACCGCGGCGCTCGTCGACTCGATTGCTCTGCCCGGGCACGCTGTGTTCACGCTGCCACGACCACCGGTCAGTTGCAGCGGCACCACACTGAAGCCGCTGTTTCTTGCCGCGTCGCAGTGGCAACGAGACGGCCGCCTGCCGAGGATCGACATCACACTCGTCGTCGACCGCTCGTATCTGGTCGGTGTTCCTGCCTTGGACGACATCCTGCGCCGCAGGCTCGACGAACTGGGTGTGCGAGTTCTGTTCGACACCAGCATTTCCGGAATCGAGGCGGACCACCAGCGCCTGCACGTTCACGGCGGCGGTAGCCAGAACCGCATCGACTACGACTTCCTTCACCTCGTCCCGCGGTTTCGTGGGCCGAGCTGGCTGGCGGACCTCGCCGACGACACACCTGCCCACCTCGTCGACATCGACCCGATGACCTTCAGGCACGTTCGCCACGACTCCGTGTGGTCACTAGGTGACATCGCCGCAACCGGCACCGACCCGTCGGGAGGCGCCCTCCGCAAGCAAGCTGCGACTCTCGTCGACAACATCGCGGCTGCCCGGCGGTCGCAGCCGTTGGCCTCGTACGACGGTTACACCGTTGCACCTGTGGCGGTCGATTCGCATACCCTGATCGCGGGGGAATTCGACCGAGATTTCGTGGTCTCGTCCTCACTTCCGAGTTTCCTCGATCCGCTCAAACCGCGTAGGTCGGCATTTCTTTTCGACCGCTACGCCTTGCCGCAGGCCTACTGGCGCAGGATTCTCCGCGGACGTCTGTGACGCCGGTGCTGAACAGTCGTACGAGCCGCACGGTTTGGACGACCATGTTTGTGGACACCCACACCACATGACCGCTGAGCTCTACACCGCCCTGGTAACCGCGACGGAAGCAGGAGTGACGTCCGACGACGGATTCCTGTCACTCGACGTCCACGAGCCCGAAAAGCTCGGCGGGCCAGGAGAAACCACCAATCCCGAACAGTTGATGGCCGCAGCCTTGGCCAGCTGCCTCGTCCAATCGCTGCGCATCGCCGTCGGTACGGTCGAAGGAAGCATGGACTCCGTCGCCGTCGAAGGCAAAGTTGTTCTCACCGACTCCGACGGTTCCGGCTACGACGCCAGATTCTCACTGAAGGTCCAGCTACCCGACGTCGAGGATCCCGATGCCGTACTTGCACAAGCTGTCTCGATCTGTCCGTTCTTGAAGGTCATCGAGTCCGTCGATGTGAGTCTGGGCTGATTCTCGCTCGACCATCCCGACACGTCGTCGGGTAGCCCCCTGCCTCTGCGGACTTTGTGGGAAAGTATTCCCACCGACGACCGCGAGGGGAACCCGTGACACAGACTCATCCCGGACTGCACCGTCAACGGGTGCCAGCCGAGCACCGTGTGCTCGGTCTCGACCGAAGAACGCTCGCGCCAGCGCTTTTGGTCATCGCGGTCTTTCTCGTTCTTACCGTCGCTGTACCGCGCGTCGATGCGGCCATCGGCTGGAACGATCCCGTGCGCGCCGGTCAACAACTAGCGCTCACGGACACGATTGCCTTCACGCCGAGGACAGGCTGGGAGGTCGAGACCGGGTTTCGTGTGGGCGAAAAAGACCGGAGATCCGGCGACGCCACCGTATCAGGGGACGGCGTCACGTTTCAGGTGACGGCGGACTCCTTCGACGGGACACCGGACGATTTGGTGGACCAGGTGGAAAAGGTCACCTCGCGCACCACCGACCCGTCGTTCCGCGTCGACGGAGACCGGGCCACTCTGACCACAGCAGCCGGGCAGACCGGTGTCGTGCAGGCCTACAGCAGCGTCCGCGGAGACGGACTGGTCGCGGCGTTCGTTGTCGACGGCACCGGCCTGAAGATCACGACGTACGGTCCGCCCACTCAGATGACCGCGGCGGCAACCGATATCAAGGACATGATCTCCAGCATCCAGACCGTCGACGGGAGCAACCGATGAGTGACGCCGTGACAGACACCGCGTCGTCCGAGGCCGAGCACCGTCGGCAGGAGGCGCTCGAGGTCTCCGGGTGGGGTGAACGATTCGAATTCGTACAACCCCACAACCTGTCGTTCTGGGTGTACATCGCGCTCACTGCAGTCGGAGCGTTTCAGGCTTGGGCGTTCTTCGCACCGGGAGCCGGGTTCTACGCCGAGGGATTCGCCGTGTCCGCGGTGCTGTGCACTCTGTGCGGACTCGCGTGGTTCGCGTGGTTCCGTCACATCGACCGGTGGGAACGGCAGCCAGGCCGACTGGTCGCGGCAGCACTGCTGTGGGGCGCAATCCCCGCCACCTTCGCGTTCGCGATGACGGTCAACACTGCGATGCTCAGCATCTACCCGAAGCTGTTCGGCCAAGCATGGAGCGCGAATTGGGCTGCAGGCGCGACTGCACCGATCACCGAGGAAGCGGCCAAGCTCTGCGGATTCATCCTGCTGATGAGCCTTGCCCCGCGGCTGATCCGAACGGCCAACGACGGTCTCATTCTGGGCGCCTTCATCGGACTCGGATTCGCAATGTTCGAGGACTTCCTCTACGCAGCCAACGCCACTGCCCGGACGTTCGGAACCGACCCGGTCGGAAATGCCGTCCACATGTCGCTCACGCGGATTGCCGTCAGTTTCGTCTCGCACCCTCTCTTCAGTGCGCTGGTGTGCGCAGGCGCGGTGTACCTCATCGGGACGAAAGCACAACCACGCAAGATCGGGCGTGGTCTCGCCTTCGTTGCGGCGGGGGTGTTCCTGCACTTCACCTGGGACGACGCCACCGGGCTCGGCGGAGGTAATCCGCTTCTGTTGTTCGGCGTCATGTTCGCGTCCGTCGTCATCGCATTCACGGTGCTGACGATCGCGTTCCGCCGAGCAGCACCACGCGAGTACCAATTCGTCCGCGACATTCTGGCTCCCGAGGTCGATGCAGGATTCCTCACCGACGCCGAGGTGGACGGCGTTCTGGACAGAAAGGCCAGAAAGGCATTCCGCGCGTCGTCGCCCGATCGACGGGCCCGGAAAGCGCGTAAGCATCTTCGACGCGCAATCCTGGACCTCGCACACGACATCGCGAGCGCCAAGGGCGCGGACACCGAAGCGGTGCGGCACTCGCGTGCCGAGGTCGAACGTCTTCGCGCCGAGGACGGCATCGGGCAGCCACTCGGCAGTTAGGTGATCGGCGGCGGATTACGCCTTCGCCACGAGCGGTGCGACCTCGGTCCCCAGTAGTTCGATTCCTCGGAGCAGATCTCCGTGCGCGAGGCGAGGATTCGTCATCTGCAACGACAACCGATCGACACCGCCCAGCTGCTCACCCACGCGCAGGATCTTGTCTGCGACGGTCTTCGGGTCTCCCATGAAGAAGGCTCCGTTGGGGCCAGACGTCGCGTCGAACTGTTCCCGAGTGGGGCGTGCGAAGCCGCGCTCGCGTGAGACCTTGGTGAACATCTCGTGCCAGCCGGGGTAAATGGTGTCCGCTGCCGCTTGCGTCGACTCGGCCACGAAACCGAACACATGTAGTCCGACCTGCAGCTTTTCGGGTGCGTGCCCGGCCTCCGCGCCTGCACGTCGATAGAGATCGACGAGCGGCGCGAACTGTCGGGGTTCGCCGCCGATGATCGCGATCATCAGGGGAAGACCCAACAACCCGGCTCGAACGAAGGACTCGGGAGTTCCTCCGACGCCGACCCAGATCGGCAGCGGATCCTGTACCGGCCGGGGGAAGATGCTCTGCCTGTTCAGAGCCGGTCGGTGACGCCCGGACCACGTGACTTCCACGTTCTCGCGGATCTCGAGCAGCAGTTCGAGCTTCTCGGCGAAGAGCGAGTCGTAGTCGCGTAGATCCAGGCCGAACAGCGGGAAGGATTCGGTGAACGATCCGCGGCCGACGACCAGGTCGATCCGCCCCTTCGAAATGAGGTCGAGAGTGGCGAATTCCTGGAACACGCGTACTGGATCGTCCGCGCTGAGCACTTTCACTGCACTGCCGAGCCGGATGCGTTCCGTGCGAGCAGCCGCGGCCGCCAGGATGATCGACGGCGCCGAATCGTAGTACTCGCTCCGATGGTGCTCGCCGATGCCGAACGAATACAACCCGACCCGGTCCGCGAGGGCGATCTCCTCCAGCAGATGGCCCATTCGCTCGGACGGGCCGATCACGCGTTCATCGGTCGGGTCCGTCACGGAGGAGACGAAGCTGTCTACGCCCAGGTGCATTGTTCGACCTCTCGATTCGGGGCGGACAGGCCCACCCGTGTCGATTGTAGATTCAACCATCATCGCCGACGGTCCCTGTCGGCCCCTCACCGGTTGCCCTAGCCTTGACGTGATCGTCTCACTGTCCGCACACCCACACCTTCAAGCCGACAAGGGAGCACCCATGACAACGTGGCTCATCACCGGATGCTCGACGGGCCTCGGAAGGCATCTGGCCGAGACAGCATTGGCACGTGGTCATCAGGTGGTGGTGACCGCGCGCGACGTATCGAAGGTCGCCGACATCGCTGCCCGCTACCCCGACACCTCACTCGCGATCGCTCTGGACGTCACCGACGACACTCAGGTCTCTGCTGCCGTCGACGCCGCTACCGAGAGGTTCGGTGCAGTCGACGTACTCGTCAACAATGCGGGCTACGGATATCGCTCCGCGGTCGAAGAGGGCGAGGACGGTCCGGTCCGCCGGTTGTTCGACACCCATGTCTTCGGTACCGTGCGCACGATCAAGGCCGTTCTGCCGGGAATGCGCGCCCGTCGCTCCGGAACGATCGTCAACATCTCGTCGATCGGAGCGCGCCTTTCACCCGCCGGGTCCGGGTATTACGCCGCGGTCAAAGCCGCCATCGAGGCGCTCACACTGTCGCTTCGTCGAGAGGTCGCCCCCCTGGGCATCCGCGCCCTCACGGTCGAACCCGGCGCGTTTCGCACGGACTTCGCGGGCAGATCCCTGACCCAGTCCGCCTCCCCCATCGCCGAGTACGCAGCCACGGCCGGTGCGCGCCGGATCGAGAACGACACAGCGCACGGCAACCAGCCAGGTGACCCGGTCAAGGCAGCACAAGCTGTCGTCGACGCAGTCGAATCCGAAGATCCCCCGTTCCTGCTGCTCCTCGGCAACGACGCGGTCGACGGATTCACCGGTGCGCTCGACGCCCTGCGCGCCGACGCCGAGTCGTGGGAATCCGTTTCACGAAGCACAGATTTCGACTTCTGAACTGCACGCGATTCAGTCGTTCTGCGGGTTGTCTTCGTAGGTGACGGTGATTTCCTGGAACCCTTTGTTGCGTTGAGCTTCCGCTTGCCCGGTGTACGAGTTCTTGTCGCCCTCGGTGAGTTCGACATTGTCGGTGAACGGTGTCAGCAGCGCGCGCGGATGAAGGTGGTCTACTCGAACTGCGTTGATCTCGATACAGATCACGATCAGAACCGACGCCACGTACAGAAAACCCAACAGCCCCAGCACGATTGCGAACACACCGTTGCTTGTGCTGACGTTGCCGACGACGTAGCGGATGTAGATACCGCCGAAGGATTGCAGAGCCTGCCAGATCACCGCGGCTGCAACGGCTCCGGGCAGCACGTCGCGGACACTCAATGGCCGCGCGGTTCCGATACGGAACGCGGCAGCGAACACCGCACTGTTGAGCGCGATCGCGCCCAGGATCGCCGACACACCACCGGCGAAGCCGAACAGGCCGGACGACGCGACGACGTTCAGCACGGTCAAACCGATGATCGCGCTGCCGACGGTGCTGAGCAGCAGCAGCCCGCGCACTCGGGCGCGAATCGGGTCCGGCTGGTTGTTGCGCGGGACGGACCACGCAGTGTTCAACGCGTGTTGCACCGCCAGTGACACCCCGAGACCGCCGTACAACGAGCCGGCCACACCGATCACGATTGCCGTGACGCCGCCACTGAGCCGGTCGGGCTCGCCGAGCTGGTCTCCGATGACCGGGATCTGACTCATCGCCGAGTCGAGGATGCGTTCCTGCAGATCGGGATTGCCCGCCAGCACGATGCCGAGCAGGGTGGTGAACAGCAGCAGCAGCGGGAACAGCGACAGAAACGCGTAGTAGGCGATCAATGCCGCCAGGTATCCGCCGCGGTCGTCGAGGAATTTGTAGACGACCGCGAGCGGGAACCCTGCTGCCGGGTGCTTGCGCTGGAACCCGTCGATGCGAGAGACCATCAGCGGTCGAAGAGGGACTTCGATTCGATGCTCCGCGCCAGTGCCCGCACTGCGCGAGTCGGCGCGGCCTTCAGCTGACGCTGACGACGGTTTCTCCTGGCAATGACGAACGCGATCGTCCCGGCGCCGATCACAGCGGCGACGACGGCCACGGTTCGAGGAGATGTCGCCGTGTCCACGACGCTGTCGACGTCGACCTCGCGGACCTTGGATGCTGCATTGTCGGCCAAGTCCGTGACCGACGCCTTGGCGTCGGCTGCGGTCGATGCCGCGGTGTCGGCGAGCGAGGAGGCTGCTTTGGTTGCCGAATCGGCCGCGTCGGATACGACGTCTGCTGCCTTGTCAGCGACCTCCGACGCCTTGTCGCCCAGTTCCTCGGCGCCGTCGGACACGGTGTCGGCGAGTTGATGGGCATTGCCCTTGGCCTTCTGCGCCGCCCCGCTACCGCGGAGTTCGTCGTCGCCGGTGGCGTTGCCGATGCGCTCCTTCGCATCACCGGCGAGTTCGTCGGCCTTGTGTTGCGCTTTGTCGATGAAGTCGGACATCAGGTTCCTCCATGTCGTTCGCGACGTCGCACAGCGTGTACGGCGTTCGAGGGTCGATCGGCCGGTGGGAACCGGCAGCTTTAAGTCGGTTCGAACGAAGAAAAACAAACGCGAAGAAGTAAGTGATCTGCGCCACACTACCTGCGAGCGATCCATGAAGCTCTCGGCCGCGAATTGATTGAAGAAAAAAGGTCCGACCAGTGTGTTTTGTACGCGACGCCACACGTTTGCCTCGGCACGACCCGTGCCAGAATCAGCTCCTCGATTCGACCTCCGATGTCGAATCCGAACAAGTACGGAAGTAGGTCGTCTGTGGGCGCGAAGTCGATAGTCGAAAGCTGGTCCGACATCAGACGGCCGAACAGCGGGTCCGACACCGATCGGACCTGCCAGAACATCGTCGACCTGGCCGTGGCGACCGTGGGATGCACGGGTGCGTCGATCACTGCGATGACCGACCGTGCCCGACCCATCATCGTCGCCGCGACCGATCCAGCGGTGATGCGCACAGCTCTGGAGGTCGCGTCGATCACCGGGTACTCGGCGACCGAGGCGGTCATCGACGGCCGAAGAGCCGTCGTGGTCGACGACATGGCCACCGAATTAGACCGTCCGGAGTATTCCCAGGAGATCTTGGCTCGTACCGGGGTGCGCTCGACAGCGAGCTTCCTACTGCTTCTCGACGACGTCGAGCTGGGGGTGATGACGTTCTACTCGACGGAACCACGCACGTTCACACACGACGTCCTGGATCGGTGTGCACGTTTCGCTGACCAGTCGGCCCTTCGGTTGGCATACGCCGGTGCACGGGAGCGGGCAGACCACCTGGCCTCCGCGCTTGTTCGTAGCCGTGAGATCGGCATCGCGATCGGAGTCGTCATGGCCACGGCCAAGGTGGATCGCGACGCTGCTTTCGACATGCTTCGTCGGGAGTCGTCGCTCACCAATCGCAAGCTGCACGAGATCGCGTCCGAGACCGCAAGAACAGGAGAAGTGCCGGGACTCCGCGTGCCGTGAACCGGTCGTACACTTCGGCCATGGACTGGGTCTTCGACGCCGAGGTGTTCCAGTGGCGCGGTCCCGCGCCGTTCTACTTCGCGGCCACTCCCGCGCACGTCGACGACTTTCTGCACGCTCACCTCGGTGAGCTGACCTACGGATGGGGCGTCATCCCCGCTCGGGTGAAGATCGGTGACACCGAAATCGAGACTTCTCTGATCCCGAAGGACGGTGCATACCTGGTGCCGTTGAAGGTCGCGCTACGCCGCCCCGAGGACATCGACGACGGTGACCACGTGGAAATTCACCTGTCCGTGGGGCGCTGTGAGCAACAGATCCCGGTGCTCAGTCGGCCTGATCCGCTCGTGCCATGACGCCCTGGTAGTCGTCCAGATCTATTTCCTCCGCGATCACGGTCTTGGTCCCGTTGTAGACGTCGCGGTCGATCTCGTCGTCGGCGTTGGCAACGAGCATCGCCACGAACGTGTCACCGTTGACATTGAGGAAGGTACGGAAGATTCCGGCGAACCAATCGACTGCGATCAGCAGCCCGACGGCTTCGAACGGCAGGCCGAGCGAGGTGGCCAGGAACATCGCGACGACGGGAAATCCGCCCGGAACGGTGATGGTGCCCATGTTGAGGAGGATCGCCAATCCCATACCGAGGGCGATCTGTCCGATGCTCAGGTCGATGTTTCCGGCTTGCGCGAGGAACATCACCACGATCATGTAGTTCAGGACCGCGCCGTAGGAACCCATCGTCAGGCCGATGGACAGCGTGAAGTTGGCGACCTTCTGACTTACTCCCACCTTTTCGACAGTGTTCTTGAGCACCGTCGGGAAGGTGACGGCCGAACTCGTCGTCGTCACTGCGACGATGGTCTGCTCGGTGAGCTTGTTCGGCAGCTTCCATGGGCTGAGACGAGTTCGTGCTGCCACGACAGCGACGAACAGCGCGAACAGGACGATGACGCCGATGAGTGTCGTGCCCAGATACTTCAGCGCCGTCGAGACCACCGAGAAGCCGACGTCTCCTGCGAGAGCTGCCAGTAGACAGAACACGCCGATGGGGGCGATCACCATGACGAGACGGATCATCGTGAGGACGATCTGTTGAATCTGATCGAACAGCCTCAGGACGCCGGTGTCGCCGGTCTTGTTCACGTGGATGCGCAGTGCGATTCCGAACAGCAGCGAGAAGACGATGATCGGCACCATCGTCGCGGTGGACATCGCGTCGAACACGTTGGTGGACACGAAGTTCAGCAGCGTGTCCTGCCATCCGAGTGCTTCCCCCGCCGATTCCTCCAGGCTCGGGTCCAACTCTTGCGTGAACACCATTCCCGACCCCGGCCGCACGAGACTGCTGAGCACCCAAGCCAAGACAGCCGCAACGAACGAGAACCCGATCATCCACTTGAACGTTCGGAACGCGATCTTTCCGGTACCGGTGCCCGACATGGATCCGGTGGCGACGATGACCGATGCCATCACCAACGGAACGATGGACATCTGGATCAGACGGATGAACAGGTCTCCGATGAACTTCAGGTTCGCTGCCCACTCACCGACGAGCAGACCGAAGACAATGCCGCCGATCGCAGCGAGACCGATCTGTGCAGCGGGATGCCTCAAAGACTTCATGCCTCAAACTAAGACGAGCCCGCTACCGGGCCGTGACCGTCGTATTGCACTCGCATTACGGCCTCGAAGCGCGGCCGATTCCCGACGATGCGCCGGTCACGATTGCTGTCTTCATCCTTGCCCCTGTTCCGCCCGCGCGAGTGCGCGGAGCTTTCCCACTGACATGCGAAGCCCGTACGCCACCAGAGTCTTTCGACCGTCCGGGTGCGTCCAGCGCAGCAGGGCCGACCCGTCGTCCACCGAACCGGTGACAATTTCCGGTTCACCGACGAGTGGCAGCGGACCTACCGCCTTGATGGACAACCCGAGCACCTCGGTCCAGAAGTAGTCGTCGACCGGAGCGCACCGAGCGGCTGCTCCGAGCGCGGATGCTGCAGCAACCCTGCCCTGAGCCACAGCGTTGGACCAGAACGGTCCGCGTCGGGGATATCTCGACGGCTCCCGGAAGTACGTGACGTCGCCGGCAGCGAACACGTCGGGTACCGACGTCGAGCAGTCCTCTCCTATCCCCACACCGTCTCGATCCGCAACGCCGGTACCGTCGAGCCAGTCGGAGGCCGGCACCTCCCCCACACAACTGACAACGACATCGGCATGCAGCGCAGTGCGATCCGGCAGGACGATCCCGTCCACGGGACTGCCGGACAGCGTTACCGGCCCCGCAGGGCGCAGCATACTTCCGCTGTTCTCCGCCAGGCGCTCTTCGATGGCCGCAGCAAGGAAGCTTCCGAGAACTCGCTCCAGAGGAGGATCCACGTCGACGACCGTTGTCTCGATAGTGCGTCGGACGCACGCCGAGGCGATTTCCATTCCGAGGAAGCCTGCGCCGACGATGATCGCCGACGATGCCGCGTCCAGCCGGGAACGCAGGACCCGTGCGTCGTCATGGGTTCTGACGACCAGTTCCCCCGCTTGGCCGACCCGAGCCAGGCGTCGAGCATCGGCGCCTGTCGCGACGACGAGTGTGCCGTACTCGACGTCGGTTCCGTCCGAGAGAGCAACGGTCTTTCGGTCTGGGTTCAACCGTGTTGCAGCAGAGTTCAGTTCGGTGATGTCCAAGTCGGACAGATCCCACCGGGCCGACGTGCCGCTGCCGTAGTTCAGGACGTGCTTGGAGAGCGGCGGCCGTGAGTACGACCCGTCCGGATCCCCACCGATCATGACGATGTCCCCGTCGTGACCGAGGGCTCGGAGCTCACGGGCGGCCGGGCAACCGGCTGTCGACCGACCGACGACGACGATCGGAGCTGCGTTCATTTCTGTTCGCGCAGCGCGGCCACCGGGCAGGCGCCGATCGCGGACCGCACCGCAGCGACCTGCTCCTCGGGCACGTCCTGGTGGTCGTACGCGTAGTGCAGTTCGCCGTCGTCGTCGAGGCTGAACACCTCGTGTGCGGCCTCTTCACACAGTCCGTGGCCTTCACAGCGATCCCAGTCGACGTCGATCCTCATGCTTGCTCTCCCCTGCTCGGTACCAGCTCGAGCGGTAGCCGTTCGAGCCGGTGAATGATGTTGTTGACGGCCCACTTCGGCTCTCCGGTCAGTTCGATTCGTTCGACCCGACGCGCCAGCGCCTGCAGCATCGATCGTGCTTCCAACCGTGCCAAACCCTGGCCGGCGCAACCGTGCACGCCGGACCCGAAGCCGAGCTGCCGAGCAGCATCGCGGGTGATGTCGAACGAGTCGGGTCGATCCCATTCGGCAGCATCACGGTTGGCCGAGGCGTAAATCACCAACAGGCGGCTCCCACGCGGAATCGGAACTCCACCGATGTCGACGTCGCGCGCTGCTTTGCGCGAGAACGCGCGTAGCGGCGACTCGAACCGGACCACCTCGTTGACGGCGCCTGGGATGAGCGTGGGGTCGGCCCGCACCGCCTGCCACTGCTCCGGGTGCTGCGAGAACAGGTACAGCGCACTCGAGATGGCTCCGATGGTGGTGTCCAGAGATGGCGCCATGTAATCCACCATCAACGCAGGGCACGCCTTCGGGTCGATCGTGCCCTCGTCGGCGGCAGTGAGCACATCGCCGCCCATGCTTCCTTCCAGCACCGATCTGTTCTTCACGACGCGACGTGCGAACGCCATCATTTCCGCCACGGCCTTCGCAGCACCGACCGACCGGCAATTCACCGGTCCCATTGCGTCGAATGTCGCTCCGGCCCAGCGCAACAGCTCCTCGCGGCCGTCCTCCGGCCATCCGACCAGATCGGGAACGACCGACAGCGGAAGGATCATCGCCAAGTCCTCGACCCCATCGACGTCCAGCATCGACATCGCTCGATCGACCACTCCGTCGGCGGCCTCCTCCACTGTCGTGGTCATCTTTCTCAGGGCTTTGGGGGTCATGCGGTGCGCCAGAACGGATCTCTTGGTCGCATGGTCGTCCGCGTCGCTGTTAAGCGTCGTGCCGCGCCCCAGGCGATTCGCGACGGCGTTGAGCGACACTCCGTCGCCGGAGATGAACGACTCGTCGTCCAGCAGCACCGCCTTGCAGTCCGCGTAACGCGATACGGCATAGACGCGTTGGTGCGGCAACCACACCGCAGGACCCAAGGCGCGCAGCCGCTGGTAGTGGGGATACGGGTCGACGATCGCGTCGACGTCGTAGATGTTCTGTCGGTATCGGGGGACCGACGAGTCAACGGTCACCGGAGCTCCTGACAATTCGATAGGCGCAACTCGGCAACCGAGTGTGCAGTGACGGCACCGACCGGCCTGCGGCCATCACGGTTCTGTCCGGCCGCACGATGGCAGCGTTGGCGCGGCGTCGATGCAGCCACATCCCGAGTTCCGAGGATTGCGGGACCTCCAGTGCGGTTGCGCCTCGGCGGACAACTTCCGTGTTCTGCTCGCGGGTGAGCGGTGTGGTGGAGACGAACAGGAAGCACCCTGGGGCAACGTCGTCGACCCTCCTCCCGCGATCGACGACGGCGTTGGGACACAGCGATCCGGCGAGCCCACGCGACAATACTTTTCGCGTAACGAAATTGGAGGGCGACAGGCGCGGCGAGGTACTGTCGGTCACCTGTGCTCCGATCATGGGTAGGTGTCCGAGGACGGGCGCGACGGACTTGCGCACGGCGTCGGTGATCGCTCCCCCACCGGTCATTGCCCTCCCGATTGCCACGGCCAATCGAATCGACGACGTCACGTGAGGTTTGCGCTCCGCTTCGTAGGAGTCGAGAGTGTCGTCGGCGAAGGATCCGTTCATGACGCCTACCAGTTTCCAGACCAGGTTCATCGCGTCGCGCACACCCGCGCCCATGCCCTGCCCGATGAACGGCGGCGTCAGGTGCGCTGCGTCGCCGAGCACGAAGATGCGACGATCGCGCCACCGGTCGACCACTCGGGCACGGAAGGTGTACTCGGTGGATCTGATCAGGTGCAGTGCGTCCCGATCCGCAGTACCTAGCCATGGCGTCAGCAGAGGGCGGACACTGTCGAGATCATCGAAATCGTCGGCAGTTTCGGTGTCGCGGAGCCGGAATTCCCACCGATGACGGGTGTGGCCGATACGCATGTAGGTTGCGGCGCGTTCGGTGTCGCACACCTGGTGCACACCCTCCCACAAATCGAGCTCGGCCTCGGTGGCGATGTCGATCACCAGCCATCGTTGCTCGAAGCCGAGGTCGAGCATTCTCGATCCGATCGATGACCGCACGGTGCTGTTCGCTCCGTCGCATCCGAGTACATAGTCCGCGGTGACGGCACAGCGTTCTCCAGTGCGTGTATCGAGGTATGTCACGACGCAGTGGTCCCGCCTGTTCGCGACGTCGACGACGGTGCAGCCGCCTGCCATGTGGACGCCGGCGAGCGAGGACAGCCGCGACCGCATGAGATGCTCGAGGTCGGGTTGATCGAACATGTTGGCCTGCGGAAAGCCGTGCGGCCTGAGGTCGGGGTCTCGATCGAACACTGCGAGCGTCGTGAGGCGTCGGTCGACCAACTGCAACCCGCGGGCCGGTCTGGAGATCGCCGCGAACTCTTCGGCCAACCCGAGGCCACCGAGTATTCGGTAGACCTCGTCGTCCATGTGCACCGCCCGAGGCTGCGGGTACACACCCTCCCAGCGGTCCATGATGGAACAGCTGATTCCGTACTGCGCCAACAACAGTGCGGCCGTCATCCCGGTGGGCCCCGAGCCGATGATCACGACCGGGTGGTGATCGACGGACTCAGGCATACCGAACCCTGGTCCGTTGAATGCCGAGATCGAGTGCCCCATCGGGTGTCGACACGGCCAGTTCCAGCACATCGCCGTCCTGCAGATACGACGGGTTGGACGACTGTTTCTTGAAGAAGATCTTCCATTTGAGTGCGGGAGGGAGGAGCGAGCCGATGATCTCGATCGGTTTGGCGGGCGCCGTCAGCGCTGTCCCGCCTGGAGTGCCCGTCAGCAAGAGATCACCCGGGTCCATACGCTGAAATCGTGTCAACGTTCGCAACGTGTCCAACGGGTGGTAGATCATGTCCGCGACCGTGCTGTTCTGCCGTACTTCACCGTTCACGCGCAGGGTGAGGCAGAGATCGGTGAAGCGGCTGAAGTCGCCCGCCTCGAGGAGCAGCAACACCGGTCCGGCGGGCGTGAACGTGGGGTACGACTTTCCCTCGTAGAACTGAGTTTTTGGCAGTTGTACGTCCCGGGCGGACACATCGTTGGTGATGACGAGAGCTGCAATGTAGTCGGCCATGTTGTTCTCGTCGAGTGCCGTGCCCACGGTCATCGATGCGCCGAAGACGAGCCCGATCTCGATCTCGTAATCGAGCAGTTGCACATGCGCGGGCTTGACGATGTCGTCTGCCGGACCACTGATGGACCCCGATGCCTTGCGGAAGAACGTCAGCGGCACCGTCTCCGGGTTCATCCCCGAATCCCTCACGTGTGTCACGTAATTGGTCATCTGCGCGACGACCCTGCACGGCGCGGTCACCGGTGAGACCAGCGCCAGACCCTCCACCGACGCGGTCGCCGAACCGCGGCGTGCGGCGTCGATCGCGGCCCGGTCGGCAAGGAGCTCGGCTGTCGTCACCGCGTCGGTGCCGACTCGGACGGCGCCGCCTGGCGTGTGCACCCACCAGGCGTCGACGGTACGGAGAATCGAAACAGTCATGAGTTGGCTACTTTCAGCAGGCCCCGCAAGCGCTGGGCGTCGAATTCGTTGTCGTGTCGTAGCGACGAGATGATCGACCGCAGTTCCCCCAACGATTGCCGTCCGGGCGCGATGCCGAGGAAATCTCGTGTTGCCGGCGGTCCCCATTGGGCGAGGCCCGACGCAGTCATCGGGGCCCAACCGGGTTCGAGCGAGCTGTCGAACAGGTCGCCGTCGCTGAAGTGCTCGACCAGGAAACCGTCGGGATCGCGCCAATAATCGAAGATCTGGCTTCCCTGGATGTGTCGGCCGATCCCCCACGAGTGGCGGTAGCCGCGTTCGGTCAGGAACTCGCTTCCCGCGGCGATAGCGTCGAGATCACACACCTGGTAGGCCGAGTGCACGTATCGATCCGAGGGTCCCAGTGTCATCGCCACGGTGTGGTGGTCGGTCGGGGTGTCGCCGCGGTCGCAGCGGATGAAGCTCATCACCGGTCCACGTTCGCGCTGATTCTCGTAGAAGAGAAAGTCACTCACGATGAGCCCGAGGTGTTCCAGGTACCAGTTCAGGTTTTCGAGATATCGAGTGCGCGAGAGGACGACGTGACCGATGCGCTCGACGAGCGCTGGTTCATGGGGAGTTCGGCACGTCGCGTTGACGCGAGTACGACTCCCGCCGTCGTTGTGGGGGTGGATGCGCTGGCCGGTCAGCGCGGGAAGAGCCCGGGTGCCGGCGACCACGCGTACCGGTTGTCCGCTCGGATCGTGGAGAGTGACCCCGATACCGCCGATGCTCTCGTGCAGTCGATCGACTCGCCGTCCGGTTGCCTTGCCCAGCCGAAGTACGTCGGACTCGTCGACGGCCTGGAACGCCGCGCCGACGAAGCGGGTTCGCGTGCCTCTGCGGATGACGACGCACGGCGAACCGCCTTGCGTGCCCCGGAGGTCAAGCTCCTGGGACGAACGATGGGTCACGGTGAACCCGAATGCCGACGCGAATGCCTCGGCACGGAGAAGGTCCGGTTTGCAGAATTCCAGCCAGGCGATGTCGTGAACTTTGACGATCGGATTCTTTGCCCGCCCTGGGTGCTCCCCTGGCAGCGCGCCCTGGTCGACGTGCATGTCCTTGTGCGCGTCCGCCATCGTTGTTCCCTCCCTCGTCCACTTTCTGACGATATCGTCACCTATGAGCGAGCCGTCAGTCAAGGGTTCTGACTAAATCGTCAGCTATGAGGGTGGTCTAATGTGGCGACGGACATTCACGCGAAGAGGGGTGCGACCAGCAGAATGACCACTGCAGGAAACCGGCTCGAACGCCGCAAGGCTCGTACCCGCTCCGCGCTGATCACAGCTGCGCAGCGGTTCATCGCCGACGGTAAACCCAACGCGCCGATCCTGGAGATAACGCAAGCCGCCGACGTGGGAATGGGCTCGTTCTACAACCACTTCGACAGCAGAGACGAATTGTTCGCTGCCGCAGTCGAGAGCGCACTGGAGTCCCTCGGGGACTACCTGGATTCACTCACCGTCGAACTCAGCGACCCAGCGGAGATATTTGCACAGTCCTTCCGCATCACAGGACGGCTCTTCCGCCTGCAACCCGAGCTGAGCCGGGTTCTGGTCAACTCTGGACCATCCCTCATCACCTCGACGAAGGGCCTGGCTCCGCGGGCTGCACGCGACATAGCCGCAGCTACCGATGCCGGCAGATTCGTCGCCCCTGATACGGACCTCGCCATGGCGTTGGTCGCCGGATCTCTCCTCGGCCTCGGGCAACTACTCCTGCAGCAACCCGACCGCGACGACGCAGCCGCCGCCGACGCCATGACGGCTGGAATCCTTGTCTCACTCGGACTTTCACGCGCCGAGGCCGAAGAACTGTGCAGCCGGCCCATACCGTTGGGCGCTGCCGATCTCGACCAGCCCTGACCGTCGCGGTCTCGGGGGTGCGGAAACGCGACTCAGCCTCCCTGAACGTACGTCTCCACGTGAGCGCCGGTGACCACTCCGACATTCGGCACAAGCGCACCCCACCCCGAGCTGCATGTACCCGATGCCTGACCTGTCGGCCCGAACGAGCTGGTCGACGCGGTGTACGGCCCGACCGCGTAGAACGGGAAGGCATTGGGGATGCCATGAAGACCCCAGCATTCGATGCTGAGGAAATACTCTCTCCGGGGCGGAGCTCCGGTGTCGTGACAGGTTACCGATGCGCTGAAAGAGTCGTGCACGACGGCACAGTCCTGCGGGCCGGCAGACGCCACCCCGGAAGTCGAGATCGAAGCGGTGGCCAGACCGCACATGACGACGCTAACTCGTGCGGCTGCAATAAGCTTGCTTCTCATAGGTAGTAATTCGCCGGCGCGTGACACGCCGTTACGTCCGGAAGCAAGTAGTCAGCCCGCTGCACTTCTCGTCGCTCTCGACAAATGCAGGCAGTTCTCGCCCACATTGTGAACATATGGCAGTGATGCAGCCTACATCGCCGGCCATAGGCTTTCGTCACGCCGAAAAGCGGGGACGAGTGTTCGGACCCCGACGTTCTCTGATCGGCGTTCTCGAAAGAATTCGGCGTCCACGCCGCCGTCGATGAAACGTCTACAGTCCCGCTTCGAGAGGAACCCCATGACCGGTGCAGCCGACGCTCGTATCGAGAGCCTGGAAAGAACTTCACCCGAGCGGGCGCGCACACGTCGAAAGGCGCTGATCGCCGGCGCAACGGGGAACATCGTCGAGTGGTTCGATTTCACAATTTACGGCTTCAGCGCCGCAGTTCTCGCCACAGTTTTCTTCCCTGCCGAGTTCGGCAGCGGCGCTCTGCTCGCCACCTTTGCACTCTACGGTGTCGCGTTCCTCGCCAGGCCCGCAGGCGGCGTGGTTTTCGGCAGGCTGGGCGACCGGTTCGGCCGCCGAGGATCCCTGTCCTTGGCAATTACGCTCATGGGTTGCTCGACAGCGGCTATCGGGCTTCTGCCGACCTACGCCTCCATCGGCGCTGCTGCCCCACTACTCCTGCTGGTCTGCAGATTGGTTCAGGGTTTCTCGGCCGGCGGCGAATACACCGGAGCAGCCACCTTCGTCGTCGAACACGCGCCATACCACCGTCGGGGACTTTACGCCGGAATCATTGCCGGTTCGTCCTTCGTCGGCAGCATTCTCGCGACAATCACGGTACTGACGTTCAATTCGGTTGGCACAGAGTACTTCCTGGACGGTGGGTGGCGTTGGCCGTTCATCATCGGAGGGGTTGTCGCAATTGCCGGCCTGTTCATGAGGCTTGCGGTCGACGAAACACCGGCTTTCACCGAGATGAAAGAAAAAGAAGCTCTTCTCACTCGCCCCCTGGCCGATCTGTTACGCAATCACTGGCGGTCTCTGGTCACTGCGTTCGTCTACTTCGCGTCGCTCGGTGTCGCTACTCATATGCTCATCGGTTACATGCCGACATTCCTGACACACGCTGCAGGAGTGTCGAGCACAGCTGCATTGATGCTGACGTCCGGTGCCCTGGTGCTCGCGGTTCCTCTGTACATCGCCTTCGGCGCAACTGTCGACCGGATAGGCAGGCGTCCCCTGGTCAGAATCGGAATGGTTGCATCGGTTCTTGTCGCGGTTCCCAGCTATGTTCTGATCGGCACGGGAAACATCGTCGCAATCGCAGGTGCGTTGATCGTCTTGGTTATCGTGCAATCCTTGCTTGCCTCAGCTCTTCTCGCGGTCCTCGAGATGATGCCGACGAATGCTCGATTCACGGGTACCGCACTGCCGTACAACTTTGCGTACGCGCTCTTTGCCGGTACCGCGCCTTTGGTATGCGAGACGCTGGTCAACACCACGGGCAGCAACCTGTCGCCGGCGTTCTATGCAACCGCGGTCGCTTCGATTGCGCTTCCGGTCCTCTGGCGCGGCATACCGGAATCGAGAATCGCAGGGACGGACCGCCCTTTGCACAGCTGAGAAACCCAACGATGCAGTGGCACCTCCCGAAGCAATCGATCGAACCGGGACTCGACATATGTCGATGGTCCCGTGCCCAAGTCGCAACGCGCGGCCACTGTCCGTTCCGGTGGTCACGCACCATGATGGGACCTGGGCGAAAGCACATGAAAGACATGCGTCATCGTTGCCATTACGGAGGAGACATCCGAAGAGGCGAAGACCGGGAGGTTGTGTGACGGAAACGTGGTACGCAGGAGGAAGAGTCGCAGACGGATCCGGTGTCGAACCATCCGCGGTGGATGTCTGCGTGAGTAACGGGATCATCACCGCCCTCGGCGATGCACCAGCAGGCGCGACAACGGTGGATCTGGATGGCAGGTTGGTCACCCCCGGACTGATCGACGCGCACGTTCACCTCGGTCTGTCCAGTCCCATCAGAGCACAGTTCGGATTCGAACTGTCTGCCGCCGAGATCGCGGCCGACATATTCGCCTCGGCTGGCTTCGCCCTCGATGCCGGCTTCACGACCGTTCGCGACACCGGTGGCATAGACCGCGGTGTCGTCGACGTCATCGCCAAGGGCAAGGTGCGGGGTCCGCACGTCGTGTCCTGTGGCCCTGTCCAATGCCAGGTCGGCGGGCACGGATACTACGGCGCCGATTGGGAACCCACAGAATTGTGGACACAGCATCACATTCCCGGGCTGTGTGCGCTGTCGCTGATGTCCGGCAACGCCGACGAACTCAGGAAGAACGTGCGTGAGACGTTTCGCCGGGGTGCCACGTTTCTGAAGTTGTGCGTTACCGGTGGAGTCGTGGGCGGGCACGACCGGCTCGCGGACACCCAGTTCACCGTCGAGGAAATCGCGGTCGCCGTGCAGGAAGCCGCAGCACGAGGCACGTACGTCACAGTGCATGCGCACGGTAAGGAAGGGATTCGCAACGCAGTACAGGCGGGGGTGCGCTGCGTAGAACACGGCACCGATATCGACGAGCAGACAGCGGCTCTGATGCTCGAGCACGACGTCGCTATGGTGCCCACCTTCTCCGTGATCGACCAACTGTTGAACGACGGGGTGGCGGATGTCGATCCCGCGACTGTCGAACGAGTAGCAGGAGTTCGAGAGCGGATGGCGGCCGCTCTCGAGGTTGCCCGCGCGTCCGGCCTACGCATCGGCCTCGGTTCCGACCTCATCGGTCCGAATCAGCAACGGCGCGGCGACGAGTTGCGCGTGCGTTCGGAGTTGGAATCGCCGATGCAGGCCTTGGTGTCCGCAACGAGCGTCAATGCAAACATCCTCGGCGTGGGCGACACCGTGGGCATGGTGCGGGTTGGAATGCGAGCAGACCTGACCGTCTGGCAGGAAGACCCTCTCGAAGACCCCGATGTCTTCGCCGATCCCGAGATGGCCGTCCTCGTAGTCAAGAGCGGCACGACAGCAAAGGACATTCGTTGAGCGCGATATTGCATGGTTGCCTTCCGGACACCGAATACCTCGAAGTGGAGTCACGCTCAGGCAACCGGTACGGAATCTGGATCACCACACCTCCCGGATACGAAGAATCCAGCGAATCAGTGCCACTGGTCTACGTGTTGGACGGCAACTGGACCGTGGGTTTCACCGCTCCGCTCATCGTCACGCAACGCGATCCGTATCTGAGCATTGCGCCCTACATTCAAGTCACCGTCGGCTACGCCGGTGACGAGGCATCGGACTGGGCGCGGCTTCGCAACCGCGACCTCGTGCCGCCCGGGGAACCTATCGGCGATGACGTAGTGGCTGCATTGGAGTCTGCACGCGAAACCGGGGCGATGAGTCAACGGGACATCGACGCCTACATCGAGCAACACTCGGACTGCAATGCGGATACGTTTCTGGACTTTCTGACCGACGAACTGCACCCTCGTCTGCACTCTCACCTTCGCGTCAGCGACACCGGTCACGGGCTGTTCGGGTTCTCGTACGGTGGGCTCTTCGCGTTGTACGCGTGGCTTCGCGGCGGAACTCCCTTCTCGACGGTCGGCGCGGGAACACCGGGGATCAGCAGCGCAGACAGCCAACTGTTCGACATGATCGGAAACCTTCCGGAAGCGAGCGACGGCGGCCCAGGCGCCGGACGTCTCCACGTCACTCTGAACAAGGTAGAACTCTGGGGCGATGTCCCCGTGTATCGCGGCTTGGCCCGAAATGTCCTCAGAGCGCTCGAGGGACTGCGCGCACAAGGTCGTTCGGAGCTCCTGTCGACTTCGATGCTCGACGAGACGCACGTCACCGGAGTACAGGCATCCTTCTTGAGCTATCTGAAGGAATGTCATGTCCGGTGATCGAGCGAGGTGGTCTCGGACCGCGCTGCACTAGCATCAAGGTGCCTGTCGAGAGTTGCGAGGAGAGTCCACATGTCCATCGACGAACTGCAGCTCCTCGTCGACGACCTGGCCGGGCGACTCCGCCGTTCTGTGGCCATCGACGACCCGTCCATCCGACTCCTTGCGTCCAGTCGACACTTCGGCGACGAAGACTCCCTGCGCGTCGCATCGATTCTGAATCGAGCGGTACCCGAAGAGGTTTCGCGGCCACTTCTCGCTCTCGGCATCGGCACCTGGATCAAACCGGGTAGCGCGCGGCCCGATGTGCCGGGGAGCGAGAAGCGACTCTGTGTACCTGTGCGGTGCAAGAGTCTGCTTCTCGGTTTCCTCTGGCTGATCGACAGTGAAGAGAACCCTCTGACCGAGTCCGACGTCGAAATGGCTGAGGACACTGCCTCGCGCGCGGGCATTGTGCTGTACGAACGACTTCTGCGTCATGAGCGGTCGAATGCTCGTCGCGAATCGATTCTCCGCAACCTCGTCAGCTCAACTCCAGAGGTCAGGACGCAGGCCGTCGAGGATGTAGTCACCGACCAGCTGTTCGCCCCGCGACCGATGCTTTATCAGGTCATCGCAGCGCAACGCGACACTGCACACTCGGTGGAAGCATCGGACGACATAGCGGTACAGGTCGCGATGCAGGAAGCGCTGGACACTCTTCCGACCGGCGCCGGTCTGATGGTGGCAGACAAGTCCCGCGCGTGGATCCTTCTTGCATTCGAGAATATTCCGACGCCACAACAATTGAAGCGCGTCACCGAACGCGCGGATTATCGCTTTCGCCAACTGAGTGGTCGGGACAGTCGATTCGTCCTCGGCGTCGGCGACACCGTGAACGAGCTCAGCGCGGTATACCGCGCCTATCGCAGCGCGACGGCCGCAGCTCGCGCTGCACTGCTCGTCCCCTCGCTCGGCGACGTGGCGAGATGGGGCCACCTGGGTCCCTACGACGTCCTACTGCGACTGTCCCGTGACGAAATCATCGGAGCTTCACAGGTTTCACCTGTGAAGGCACTCGAAGCCGCGGACAAGCAACAGGTACTGACGACTACCCTCGGCGCATTCTTCGACAATGCGTGCGATATTCGACGCACCGCGGAACTGCTGCGAATTCACCGTGCGACGCTCTACCAGCGACTCAAACGCATCGAGCAGATCACCGGTTGCAGTTTCGACAACGGCGACGACCGACTCTCTCTGCACCTCGGCTTGAAGATGAAGTCCATAGCCGAAGCACACGACTCGTCGATCGGCTGACTGTTCCGTACGGGCGCCGTACGCGACAAATTCTGTTCGTAGTCAACCGAAGTATCCACAAATGGAGATAGCGTCGCCCTCCGGTCTAGGCAAAACTTGTGGTTGTAGCGGTTCGCTTCGTGTACACCGTCGCAACAACAAATCTGGAGGAACGATGCCCCGATCGACCGATGCGATAGTTGTGGGAGCCGGGGTGATCGGCAACTCCATCGCTTACGAACTTGCTGCTCGTGGTTACGAAGTCCTGGTCCTCGACAAGGAGGGAGGTTCCGGGTTCGGTTCCACCAGCGCCTCCAGCGCGGTCATACGCTACAACTATTCGACGTACGACGGGATGGCTGCAGCATGGGAGGCCGCGCACTGTTGGAAGAGCTGGCGCGAACATCTGGACGACTCCGCCCGCGGACCAATTGCCCAGTTCCACGAATGTGGAATGGTATTCCTCGATGTGGACCTCGCCCCACGTGAACGTACGGTTCGACTCTTCGACAAGATCGGGGTGAGGTACGAGCTGTGGGACTCGAAAACGTTGGGCGATCGGATCCCAGGAATCGATGTCGGGTCTTACTACCCTCCCAAACCTGTTGACAGCGAGGAATTCTATGCCGACACCCACACCTCGCTCGGAGCGGTGTTCACACCTGAAGCCGGCTTCGTCGACGACCCCCAGCTTGCGGCGGCCAACTTGGGCGCTGCCGCGGCAGCGAAAGGCGCGATCCATTCGTTCCGCACCACAGTGATCGGCATCGAACAACATGCCTCGCGGCAGTGGGCCCTTCGACTGGACAACGGCGACACCGTCGAAACCTCGGTCGTGGTCAACGCTGCTGGGCCGTGGTCGAATGCGCTGAACGCAATGGCAGGAGTGGGATCGGATTTCACCGTCACCGTTCGCCCCCTCAGGCAGGAGGTTCATCATGTCTCGGCGCCGACAGGCTACAACCACCATGCGCGACTCGGGCCGATGATCGCCGATCTCGATCTGGGAACCTATATGCGACCAGAACACGGCGGTGGCTTTCTGATAGGTGGTACCGAGCCCGAGTGCGATCCATTGGAATGGATCGACGACCCCGACACCGCAAACCCGAACCGCACTGCCGCTCGTTTTCAGGCGCAGGTCCTCAGAGCAGCTCGGCGTCTTCCACATTTGCCGGTACCGTCCCAGCCCAAAGGAATTGCCGGCGTGTACGACGCTGCCTCGGACTGGACGCCGATCTATGACAAGACCGATCGACCGGGCTTCTACGTAGCGATGGGCACCAGCGGTAATCAATTCAAGAACGCACCTGTCGTCGGCCGAATGCTGGCTACTCTGATCGAGAAAGTCGAGGCGGGGCACGACCACGATCTCGATCCAGTTGTCTACACGGGTCCGCACACCGGTGTGCAGATACATCTCGGATCCTTCTCCAGGCGCAGGGAATTCAATACCGAGTCCACCGGAACTGTCCTGGGTTAGGCAATGCATCTGGACCACATCGGTCGACCACCGCACCAACACCTGAACTCATGCACGATGATTCTTCGGAAGGGCTTTCGAACATGACACTCAGCACGCAATCCGTCGCGGGCGTCGCAGACACAACAGTCTTCGACCGGACCGATGCACTCGAGGGATTGCCACACGAGCAGGTCGTCTTCTGCGAGGATCACGCCACGGGCCTGCAGTCGATTATCGCGATCCATTCGACCACCCTGGGTCCCGCCCTGGGTGGCACCCGGTTCTACCCCTACTCGGACCAGGGGGCCGCTTTGACGGACGTACTCCGCTTGTCACGTGGGATGACCTACAAAGCGGCAATCGCAGGCGTTCCACTCGGTGGCGGCAAAGCCGTGATCATCGGCGATCCGCGGGACTGACGAGGCTCAGCGAAGTTCCCCAACCACGCTCACCGAAATTCCCCACTCGTGAGCGGTGTTCACTGTAGCGGTTGGCGCGTTCCTGTGGCGGCTTTGCGGAGTTTCTCCGATCGTGCGTTGTGGTCGCGGAGTCGGTAGGAATCTCCGTCGAGGTTGAGCACAACGGAGCGGTGCAGGAGTCGGTCGAGCATGGCTGCGGCGACGGTGTTGTCGCCGAGAACTTCACCCCACGATCCGACGCCGCGGTTGGTGGTCATCACGATCGAGGTCTTCATATACCGTTGCGAGACAAC
>NZ_KB911550.1:0-149532 GCF_000383555.1 Rhodococcus sp. 114MFTsu3.1
AAGAGCTCGAGCTCGTGCGGGCCCTTCTTCGACAGGATGCGTCCCGCCCAGCCGACACCGGCGCAGTTGACGACGATGCGCAGGGGCACCCCGGACGCGGTGATGGTGTCGAGGGCTGCCTCGACGTCGGCTTCGCTGGTGACGTCGGCGGCGATGAGCGTGACACCGTCGGGCACGCTGTCGCCCGCCCGCTCGATCGACTGCGCCAGGTCGAGGCCGAACACCGTCACCCCGGCGTCGGCGAGGCGCTTGGCCGTTGCCGCACCGAGGCCGGACGCCCCGCCTGTGACCAACGCTGCTGTTCCCGAAATCTCCACGTGCACATCTCCTCGACTAGAGCGGTGGACGATCGGCGCAAACGATCAGCGCTGACCGTGATTGTCTCGTTCTGCACCATAACCGGACAGCAGTGAGCCGCAGCCGGCGGAGTGACAGAAGTGCAGTGGATCACACTCGGTGTCAGTGGCTGATTTCGCGAGCCCGACCGTCGTGCTCGTACTCGATTCGGTAGGTCCGTTCGGAATCGACCAGCATCGTGGCGAGGGCGGGCCGCCCTGCCGGGAGCAGTCGCACAGTGGCCGATCCGCTCGCCATCCCGTCGATGTGCTCCGCTGCGGAGTCGACGACGAGGTCGCGCACCGCGGGGTCGAGTTCGACGTCGGCGCGGTCGTCGAGGAGTACGACGCTGACGCCGCGGTCGCGTGCCGTCCGCACCGACGTACGTAGTCGATCGGTGACAAGAGCGCGCGCTCGCAACGAATCCCGCAACTCGGCTTCGAGCAGGGTGTACGACGCGATCTCCTCGGGAGCCAGGTCGGGGCCGTGGACGGTCCGTTCGAGGAGTGGGCGAGCGAGTTCGTCGAGCCGACGCAGTTGCGAGTCACGCTCTTCGAGCACGGCTGCGGCGGCCGCCTCGGATGCGACTCGCGACGTCGACTGGTCACGCAGCGCGAAAACGGAGCGAGCGAGGGGCCGGAGCGTGAACGCGAAGAACGTCGACATCAGCAGTGGGGCAGCGTTGATGACGCCGAAGGCGATGCCGTAGGCGGCGCCCTGCCCGGTCTGGACGGACCAGAAGATCGTCACGGCAACCGTCGTCCCCAGTCCGGCCCACGCTGCCGACGTTCGTCCTCGGACGCACAGGGCCGTGAACAATGCGACGCTCGTGCCCAGCGGCCAGGTCTGCAGTGGGCTGCTGACCGGAACGGGAATCACGCTGTAAGTCAACGCGCAGCTGACGGGGCCGAGGGCAGCGATGAATACGGTGTACCGCCACGGCAGTGGATCTCCTGGTGCGGTGATCATCGTGACTGCACCGATCGAGCACAACCCAGCGGAGACGAAGATCGGCCACGGGGAGCTCACTCCCTCCAACGTCGCTGCGGCGCAGAGAAAACACGTGAAGATGTAGAGGGCGACCAGTCCCGTCGCGAATCGCGACCGCAGTCCGATGAGGTCGCGAATATCCTGACCCGAGCCGTCCTGACACGCGTCGTGCGTGCTCCGGGTGCCGTTCACGACGGTGCCGACCAGTGCAGTGCCACCGTCGTGCCACCGTCGTTCTTGTCCGACTCGACGCGCGCGGAGCCACCGGGCAGGCTGCGCATGCGTCCGACGATGCTCACCGCGATCCCCATGCGATGCGGCGCGACCGAGGTGGGGTCGAACCCGGACCCGTCGTCGGACAGCACGATGGAGATGTCGTCCCTCGTCAGCGACAACGTTGCGACCCGCGTCGCGTCGGAACCTGCGTGCGTGACGCTGTTGCGAACTGCCTCGGCCAAGGCGGCACTGGCCGTGCGGATGACCTCGGCGGGATACAGAGCGTCGGTGCGTGATTCGACGGCGATTTCGATCTCCTCGTCGACATTCGTTGCGGCCGAACGTAACCGGGCGAGCGCCTCGTCGACATCGAACGTCGTGGTGGACGAGTGGTTTCGCAGCGAGTCCAGCTGAGCGAGAGTGTGCTCGGTCTGTCGGATCACGCCCTCGGTGCGTCCGAGGCGAGCCACCGCGAGAAGGGAGGACAACACGCCGTCGTGGATGAGGGCGTCGAAACGCTCACGCTCGACGGCGCGGGCGCTGACGGCAGCCTCCGTCGCCGCCTGTCGGTGGGTGGTTTCGCGCGTGCTGTCGAGAATGCGTGCGGTGCGGATGACGCCCAAGGTGGCGGCCACGAAGATGGAGCAGAACATCAGCGCGAACGTGATGTCCGCCAGCAACGGGCCGTCCAGCAGTGGACCACGGAGAATGTTGATGCTGAGCTGAACCGAGACGACAGTGACGGTCAGCTGTGCGAAAGCCAACCATGACGGCAGCGACGCGGCCGCGGCCAGTCCCGCCAGGCCGGGGAACGACGCCAGGGGCATTCCGTTGGTGTCGACGACGGAGCTGTCCCACGCCAGCCACCAGCTCAGCGCGGCGGCCAGGAAGGTGAAGGTCGCTACGGCACCGGTGACGCGGATCCACCTGGTGTCCGTGGCCAGGGACGCCACTCCCATGGACAGACCTGTTCCGAACACGGCGACCATCGCTGCGGGCGTCCACCAGGATTCCGTCACGTAGGCGGTGCGGAGGAAATCCGGCAGCAGAATCGCGAAATAGATGAGGTAACCGGCGGCGACGAAGCGCGCTACCGTCCGGAGAAGCCGATCCGACGACGTGTTGTCGTCGTGGGTGGTGCGGCGCGTCCTGCTGGGATCGTGGTCGATGGTTGTCATGTGCCCCTGGTTCTGATCGGGGCAGATGATACGTCGATTCTTACTTGTCGTTCAATACCTCGACCGGCGTCGGGCGACGGCGCCGGACGGTTGCGATTGCTCCCCACACCGCTGCCGACAGGACGAGAACGACGCCGCCGGCGATCACGGGCGCGGACGTTCCGGGCATTACGCCCTCGAAGAACAGCGAGACGCCGAACACGAAGAAGAGGATTGCGGCACCGAACTGGATGATGCGTTCGGGAAGATGCTTGCCCAGGACCGCGCCCACGACGATGGCGAGGGCATCGGCTGCGACCATGCCGACGGTAGAGCCGATCCAGACGCCGACCCAGTTGTTGTCCGCGGCGAGGGTGACGGTGGCGAGCATGGTCTTGTCGCCGAGCTCGGCCAGGAAGAATGCCGACGCGATTGCGATGAACGCCGAGCGGGTGACCTTGGAGGCTTTGTCGCCTTCGTCGTCGGAAAGCTTGTCTCCCTTGAGGGTCCACAGTCCGAAGACGACGAAAGCGACTCCGGCGACGATCGAGATCAGGTGGGTGGGAATCGAGAGTCCGAGGAAGTGCCCGACGGCGACCGACACGAGGTGGGTGACGGTGGTGGCGATCGTGATGCCGCCGATGACGACGTACCACTTGTAGCGCAAGGCGAACGTCATGGCCATGAGCTGCGATTTGTCGCCAAGTTCGGCGACGAAGATGACTGCGAAACTCAACAGCAGCGCGGACAGCATGTGGAGGCACTCCTTCGGTCGTCTGAATGACCGAAGGTCTCGCCCACCGGCGCCGAGCACGCAGCCTGTGCGTGAGCGGTATCGGTTCACGGTGCCGGGCCCGATTGCGGACCAGTATGTCGACACGATGATTGGGGGCTACTCCCCTTCGCTGCACTCCACAGTAGGAGGACGTAGTCGAAAAGTCCAATGCCGCAGCAAGTTTGGGAACCCGAAAACTCTTGTACGGGCCACGTTCAGGACGCGAGGAGCATGGCCAAAACTGCAGTGTCGGGATCGCTGATCGGGTCGAGGCCGATGCGGCTCACCATCGAGGTCACGGTGCCGTCGGATTCGGCTTCCACCCAGGCAGCGCGATGATCGAGACCGAGATGCGGCAGGCCGGGAAGGAGGACACACCCGGACGCCGCACCGGCGCATTCAGGGAGTGACGGGGTGGTCTCCGACGGCGGATGCAGCATCAGAATCGCCGCCGGCTGGTGGTGCGCGAACCGCTCGGGTGTGACAGCAGTCTCACCCACGATGGGCCCCTCGGCGAGGACCAGCCCTATCGTTCCCGGGGCCGGATCGTCGGGAAGCTCCTCGCGAGCCCCGAAGACCGTCGACGTCGTGAGCAGGCCCGGCATCGATGCGACCTGGACGGCCAGTACGAGAAACTGCGCCCATTCCTTCGTCGTGTCCGGCCACCGCCCGGAGATCACGAACCCGCGCAGAAGCCCAGCGGCATGGAAAGGGGAAACGCCGATCAGATCGCGATCGCTCATGTGCACTCCTCGTTCGCCCAGAAATATCCGGTACGCCACGCTGGGTACACCCCAATATGAACCAGAAACGTGCTGGCACACAAGACGTGTCGAGTGCTAACGAAGGGAAACTCGAAAAGGGCCACCACGACGTTGCGTGATGGCCCTCTGCGGTGCGGAAGAATTACGGGAAGATCAGACCCGGGGTCTTCGACGTGGCTGCCTCGAAGCGGGCCTGAACGTCGGCCCAGTTCACGACGTTCCAGAACGCCTTGACGTAGTCGGCCTTGACATTCTTGTACTGCAGGTAGAAGGCGTGCTCCCACATGTCGACCTGGAGCAGCGGGATGATGCCCAGCGGCACGTTGGCCTGCTGATCGTAGAGCTGGAACGTCAGCAGCTTCTTGCCGAGCGAGTCGTAGCCGAGAACGGCCCAGCCGGAGCCCTGCAGACCGTTGGCTGCCGCGGTGAACTGTGCGCGGAACTTGTCGAACGAACCGAACTGATCGTCGATGGCTGCGCCGAGTTCACCCTCGGGCTTGTCGCCACCGTTGGGGGAGAGGTTCTTCCACCAGATGGAGTGGTTGACGTGGCCGCCGAGGTGGAACGCGAGGTTCTTCTCGAGCAGGAAGATCGAGCCGTGATCCTCGGCTTCGCGGGCTGCAGCGAGCTTCTCGAGCGCGGTGTTGGCGCCGGCGACGTACGTTGCGTGGTGCTTGGAGTGGTGCAGTTCGTTGATCTCGCCCGAGATGTGTGGCTCGAGGGCGGAGTAATCGAAATCAAGGTCGGGCAAGGTGTACTCGGACACGTGGTTCCCTTCTTTGTCGACGCCGGCTTCATCGATCGAAGCGCGGCGCGTAGTGCTGCGGATCTTCTCTCGGGTTCAACCCAATCTCATTACTACCCCCAGTGCAACCGTTGTACTCGAGACTCATTTCTCGGAATAAAACCGCGCTGCCGCGGCAGCCTCGGGAGGTCACGGCGAGGTCACGGCTCGGCGTCACGATTGGTCCGGCAGGTGAACAGGAATCTAGACTGGCCGCCGTGAGCCCCCATCGCAGGTCGACCGATGCGGTCGACGCCCGACAGGCGGTCACGGACGTCCATGCGCCGAGGGTCCAACTCGACGGCGCGAACCTGCTGCGGTTGATCGCGGTACTCGCCGTTCTCTACTCGCACATCTCGTTCTACCTGATCGACGACCGCGGCGACGGCTGGTGGATGATCGACGTCGTCTACCGGGTGTTCGTCCAGGAAGCCGGCCTCAACAACCATCTCTCGTTCGTCGGCGTCGCGATCTTCATGCTCCTCACCGGCCTGCTGGTGACCCGCTCGGCGATGCGGCAGTCGCGACGGGATTTCGCGGTCAGCAGGCTTTCCCGCCTGGTCCCGGCGCTGTGGGTGTCCGTCGCGCTGGCCATTCTGCTGGTGCGTCTGGGAATCAACGGCATGTTCAGCGGTCAGAACGGGATCAGCAACTCCGAAGCTGCGCTCAGCTTCGTGCTCGGCGGTTTCTTCCTGAAGCCCGAAGTCGCCGTACTGGGCGTCACCTGGACGTTGACGGTCCAGCTGATGTTCTACCTGTACTGCATCGCGGCCCGCGACATCCTGCGGAAGTGGCCCGTCGTCGTTCCACTCGTCGGGGCCTTCCTCTGCGCGGCCGTGCTGATCTACAACCTCTACATCCCGCAGCCGTGGTCGGTGCCGATGCTGTCGAAGATCGCCGCGACGCTCCCGACGCTGTTCCTCGGGCAGATCATCTACCTCGGCTGGGCCCGGATCATCAGCTGGAGATGGGTCGTCGTCTCGGTCGTCGCGCAGGCCGAGGTGGTGCGACTGGCAACCGACGTCCACGCTTACTGGGCAGGCGACCAGTACATGTGGACCATCGTCGTCGTCACCGGTCTTGTCCTGCTCCTCGCGCGGTACGACGGCAGGATCGCTCATTGGGCGATCGTTCGCTGGACGGGCACCCGCAGCTACGCGATCTACCTGGTCCACACGCTGATTCTCTACCGGGTGTACGAGAACGTGGTTCCGTACACCGGACCGACGGGCGCGGTCGTCGCGTTTCTCGTCGCCACGGCCGCCGTGTCGGAAATCGTCTACCGATGGGTCGAGACTCCCGCTGCACGCTGGCTGGGCGCCCGGCTGCGTCGACCCGCGCACGCCTGAGGGCAGGCGTGCGCGAGCCGGGGCCGACGTATCAGAGCTGAGGCATGACCTCCGACGCCACCAGTTCCAGATGGTCCAGGTCGGCCAGGTCGAGGACCTGCAGGTACACCCGGGATGCTCCGAGCTCGCCGTAGCGTCCGAGTTTGTCCACCAGTTCTGCGGGGGAACCGGCCGCACCGTTCTCCCGCAGCTCGGACACGTCACGACCGATCGCGGCAGCGCGGCGGGCGATCTCCTCCTCGGACTTGCCGCAGCACAGCACGAGCGCGCTCGAATACGCCAGCTCGCGTCCGGTCTCGGACGCCGCGGCCCGCACTCGATCGAACTGAGTTCCGGTGGCCTTGAGCGAGGCGAACGGAATGTTGAACTCGTCGGCGTACTTCGCAGCCAGTGCCGGGGTGCGCTTCTTGCCGCCACCGCCGATCAGGATCGGGGGCCGCGGGGACTGCGCCGGCTTGGGAAGCGCAGGTGAGTCGACGATGGGGTAGTGCTTACCGTCGTACGAGAACGTCTCGCCGACGGGGGTCTCCCACAGTCCGGTGATCACGGCCAGGGACTCCTCGAGCTTGTCGAAACGCTCTCCCAGCGGTGGGAACGGAATGCCGTACGCCGTGTGCTCCTCCTCGAACCAGCCTGCGCCGAGACCGAAATCGACGCGGCCCCCGCTCATCGCGTCGACCTGCGCGACGCTGATGGCCAGTGGGCCGGGATAACGGAAGGTGGCCGACGTGACGAGAGTGCCGAGGCGGATCGTCTTCGTCTCGCGAGCAATTCCGGCGAGCGTGATCCACGCGTCCGTCGGACCGGGTAGGCCGTCGGAGTTCATCGCCAGATAGTGATCGGAGCGGAAAAACGCGCCGTAGCCCAGACTTTCAGCGGTCTGGGCGACGCGAAGAAGATCGTCGTAGGTGGCGCCTTGCTGAGGTTCGGTGAAGATTCGAAGTTCGATTGCGGCCATGGTTTCGAGTCTAGGGAATCGAGCCGGGAGCGCTCCGCGCCTGTGGATGAAACCGGCAGATGCCCGGTTTCTGTGGATCGGTCTGTGGATAGTGTGGATAACTTCCTTGCTCTATCCACAGGGAACGGGTGGCAGGGCCGGTGGATTGCGTGACAAGATCGTTTTGTGTCTGCTCCGGATCTGCCCTCAGTGACCGTCGCCCAGCTGCCCACCGAGCTGAGCGAGTCGGTGATTCTGCTCGACGTCCGCGAGAACGAGGAATGGCAGCAGGGCCACGCTCCCGGTGCCGTGCACATTCCGATGGCCGAAGTGCCGTCCCGCATCGGCGAGATCGACGCCGACGCCGACTTGTACGTCGTGTGCAAGGCCGGGGGGCGCTCGCTCCGCGTCGTCGAATACCTCGCGCAGATCGGATACGAAGCCACCAACGTCGACGGCGGCATGTCGGCGTGGCAGCACGCAGGCCGTCCACTCGTGCGCGACGACGGCGCCGAGGCGAGAATCGTCTAGTGTCCGCATTTCAGGTCTGTGCCCGCTGCGCGACGCGGTGGCCCGTCGGAACGCGACCGGCGGTGTGGTGTCCGCGCTGCCACGGCGTGCTGCTGTCCCCGGTGTCGGCGCAAGCGCCCGCAACCGGAACCCGCAACTTCCGCTGGGTCGCCAAGAAGCCGCGGAACAAGACCTCGCGGCCGGCCGGCTCGTCGCATCCACGCCGCACCGCGACACCGAAGTACGACGAGATCCCGCGCTGGGGTCTCATCGACCAGCCCGTATCGAACGTCCAGGAACGGGAACCGCGACTTCGACGCTGGGCAGGCGCTGCACCCGGTCTGCTGGTGCTCGCCGCATCGCTACTCGGCCTCGCCGCAGCAGCGGAGCTGTTTCGGTACGGAATCCTGCTGTACAACCGCACACGCCTCGTCGGGCAGACGACGATCGTGACGTCCGACGCGGTGGTGCTGTTCGCCGAGACCGCGTCGATCGTCATCGGAATCGCCGCCGCCGTCGGCTCCGCATGCTGGTTGGTGGATCGACGACGAATCTTCTTCGAGAGAGCCGGAACACGTGACCCACGCTCGTCGCGCACCCTCTTCGTCGGAACACTCGTTCCGGTGCTGTCTCTCGCACTCCCCGGAGTCTTTCTCACCGAGCTGGCCGACGCCAAAGCCGGCGTCGACAAGCCACGCCTGGTCCGTGACATCCGCATCTGGTGGGGACTGTGGGTCCTGAACTGGGCACTCGTCGTCGCCGCATCCCTCTGGCGGCTGCGCGACTCCCTCCAATCTCAGGCCGACGGCGTACTGCTCTCCGCCATCGTCGCCCTGGTGGGCGTCCTCACCGCCCTGTGGACCGTCCACCTCCTCCACAGCATCGACGGCCTCGGCTGGCGCGGCACCCACAAACCCTCGCCGACGCGATGGGTCATGTCGGTTCCACGTGAAACCGTCGCCGACGCCCCCCTCCCGGACCGAATGAACCGTTCGGTCACTCAGAGTGACCGAACGTCACGTTCGGTCACCGAGACGGAGAAGGCGGCGGCGTCGTGAGCGGAGATCGTCGCGGACCGTTCGTCGTTGCGCATCGCGGAGCGTCGGCGGAGAAGAAAGAGCACACGCTGGCTGCCTACGACCTTGCGCTACGCGACGGAGCCGACGGCCTCGAGTGCGATGTTCGGCTGACCCGCGACGGCCACATCGTGTGCGTGCACGACCGGAGAATCGACCGCACGTCCTCCGGTACCGGAATCGTCAGCGAGCTGGACTACGACACCCTCAAAGGCTACGACTACGGCGACGGCGCCGAGCCCGCCGATCTGCTGACACTCAGCGACCTGATTCAGCTGGTGCTGGACTGGACGTCCAAACCGACGAAGCTGTTCATCGAAACCAAGCATCCGGTGCGCTACGGGTCGCTCATCGAGAGCAAGGTGCTGGCGGAGCTGCACCGCTTCGGCATCGGCCAACCTGCGTCCGCCGACCATTCGCGCGCAGTGATCATGTCCTTCGCGGCCACCGCTGTCTGGCGAATCAGACGAGCCGCGCCGATGCTGCCGACAGTTCTTCTCGGCGACTCGTCGCACTACCTCGGGGGAGGCGCCGCGACCACCGTCGGAGCCACGGCAGTCGGACCGTCGATCAAAAGCCTGCGCGAGCACCCGTCGATCGTCGACCGCGCGGCGGCGTCGGGCCGCGCGACGTACGTGTGGACCGTCGACGACAAGGCCGACGTCGACCTGTGCCGTGAACTGGGCGTCGGGTGGATCGCCACCAACAACCCAGCGCGCACCCGTGCTTGGTTGGCAGGAGCGGAGCCTGCGGAGTGACTCGGTAAGGCAGGAGCGGAGCCTGCGGAGTGACTCGGTAAGGCAGGAGCGGAGCCTGCGGAGTGACCGGGTAAGGCAGGAGCGGAGCCTGCGGAGTGAGCTGGAGCTTTGGGCTTGCTGGACGTGCAGGTGGGGTGACCCTGTAGGTTTCGGGCGTGGGTAAGAGCAAAAGAAACAGTGGTCCGAAGCAGGACAGTAACCGCGCAGCAAAGCTTGCTCAGCGCGCGGCCGAGCGGGAGAACCTGTCCGCGGCGCCGGTGCGGCCGTTCCATGGTGTGCGGGCCGAGTGCGATCTCGTTGCGATGCGGGAGTTCGTTCCGTCGGCGACGGCACCGGTTGTGGTCGACGGTCGCACGCTGACGGTGGCGACGGTGTTGCCCGGTGCGGTTGCGGCGCTGGTGCGTGAGGAGAGCGGCGACGTGCGGGGCTTTGCTGGCCTGCAGGTTCAGGTGCATTCGCCGAATGTCGCTGCTGATCTGTCCAGTGCATTGTCGTGGGCGTCCATCGCGCAGCCGGGTGAGTCGTTGGAGTCCGCGGGGCCGGACGGCAACACTCCTGCGCTGTCGGAGGTGCTGGATCCGACGCTGGAACTCGACATCACGGTGCATCAGGATTTCAACTGGTGGCTTCCCGAGGGCGCTGAGCCTGCTGCCGACGTCGCGGCGACGGTGGAGCGTGCGAATGGAGCCATCATGCCGTCGGCTCGCCTCGAAGGTGAGGGCCTGACTGCTGCGTGGTGGGTCGATGCGGGCGACAAAGCGCATCTTCGGTGGGTTCGTCCGGAGAGCGAGGACGATCTGATGCTCGCGTTGGCGCGTCTGCACGCTGCCGGTGATCTGACGCTCGGCGAGGGCTCGCGGTACGCCGGTTCGTTCCGGACGCACGGGCTGCTCGTGCCGGTGTTCGATCTGGATCCGGAGATGCACCCGACGGAATGGGCCGCGCCCACCGTTCGGTTCGGAAACAAGCTTGCCGAGGCTCTGGCTGTGGATGCGCCGCTGACCTCGGAGCAGCGGCGGTCGCGCGACGGACTGCGCGGGCGTCAGGTGACGCTGAGGTGATCCGTTGTGAGTGGAAATGTGTCCCCCAGGACACATTTCCACTCACGAGCGCGGGACGCGCGACTTAGATGGCGCCGCCGGCAGCCTGAGGTGCACCGCTGTCCGAGGGGACAGTGTTGCTGTACTCACGAGCAACGAACTGCTCGAGGTCGAACAGGTTGTGTCCGGCACGGTCCGCGACGTTGAGCAGCGTCTTCATGCTCGCAACTTCCTCGACCTGCTCCTTGAGGAACCACTGCATGAACTGCTCGCCGAGGTAATCGCCCTCTTCGCGTGCGGTGCTCGCGAGCGCGATGATCTGCTCGGTGACGGTCTCTTCCTGGGCCAGGGCCAGAGCGATCGGCTCGCGGGCGTCGGTGAAGACGGACTTGGCGCCGTCGACTCCGGTAAGCTCGACGGTGATGTCGCGGTCCAGGAAGTACTGGACGATCATCATCGCGTGGTTGCGCTCTTCGACGGCCTGCGCGTAGAAGTGCTTGGCCAACTGCGGCAGGTCGGTGTTGGCGAAGTAGACCGCGGTGGCGATGTACTGATGCGAAGCGTTGAACTCGTTCCGGATCTGATCGCGGAGGAGTGCGTGGAATTTGGAATGGTTGGTTTCTTTGACGTCTGCGCTCATGGTGAAGAGAATATGCAGGTCAGAGGCTATTGTCACCCAAGTTCACCCTTATTGAGGTCAAGGTTGCCTAAATAAGAGGGCCCTAATTCTTGACTATGACCAGCGAAAAAGTCATACTTCGCCGGCCTGTTTGGGGGCGTTTGTGGTGCGGTTCACTCGCGCGGCGGTCTCCCTCGCAACGTACGTCTCGACGTCGAACAGTTGATTGCCTGCCCGGTGCACGATGTTCAGCAGGCTCCTCATGCTGGCCACTTCCTCGACCTGCTCCTGCAGGAACCACTGCATGAACTGTTCGCCGATGTAGTCACCGTTGTCCCGTGCCGTGCGCGCAAGGGCCGTGATCTGCTCGGTCACCTGTTTCTCCTGGGCAAGCGCCAACTCGACAGGCTGGGCGACCCGGTCGAACTCGTCGACGACGTCGCCGATCCCGGAGATTCCGACCTTCACCTTCCGGTCGATGAGGTACTGCACGATCATCAGGGCATGCCCGCGCTCTTCGGCCGCCTGCGCGTAGAACCTCGCCGCGAGCTGGGGGAGATCGTTGGTCTCGAACCACACCGCAATCGCGATGTACTGCTGCGACGCCGTGAACTCGTGACGCACCTGAGCGCGGAGAAGGTCGTGAAAAGCGTTGCTGCCGTCGCTCGAAGTCATGCACCCCAGATTACCGCTGGGGGTTGCTCGACCCCGGTCGTTCCGCAGGCTCCCTTCCTGCGGCACCGCCCCGGTCGTTCCGCAGGCTCCACTCCTGCGTCAGGGCCCTGACGTCCTGAGGTCCTCCGGGATCTGCTGGTCGTCGGCCAGCAGTCCGAAGAACTGCGAGGCGCGGTCGGAATCCCACAGCAGGACGTTGCCGACGTCGGTGTTCTCGAATCCAGCGACGGGCACCGTCGTCGTGACGAGGTCTCCGCGCATGGCCCAGGCGAGCGAGCCGAGATTCCAGATGTGATCACCGTCGTCGACGCTGAGGGATCCGGCGGCGTCCTTGACCAGCGGCCACAAACGGAACGGGTTGAGGAATGTCGACGGACTCGTCGCCTTGTCCAGCAGGGCGGACATGAACTGGCGCTGATTGTTCATGCGGTCGATGTCGGCGAGCGCGGTCGCGCGGGTGCGAACGAATCCGAGAGCGTCCGATCCGGCCAGCTCCTGGCATCCGGCGGGCAGGTCGATCCCGGCGAGGGGATCGGAAATCGCGTTCTGCAGGCAGACGTCGACGCCGCCGACAGCGTCGACGATCCCCGCGAAGCCACCGAAACCGATCTCGGCGTAATGGTCGATGCGTAGACCCGTCGCGCCTTCCACCGTCTGGACCAGCAGAGGCGCGCCTTCGAACGCGAATGCCGCATTCAGCTTGTCCTGGCCGTAACCGGGAATGGACACGTACGAGTCACGCGGGAGGCTGACCATTGTCGTGGCGCCACCACCCTCGGGAATGTGGATGAGAATGATCGTGTCCGTGCGCGACGGGCCGGTCTCGCCACCCGTCGACAGCGAGGCCTCCTGCTCGGGCGTCAAGCCGGTTCGAGAGTCCGAGCCGACGAGCAGCCAGTTGGTTCCCGGTGTGTCCGCGATGCGCCCGTCGTAGCTGGTGAGCGCGTCGACCCGGGTGAGCGAGCTGTCGACGTAGTAGACCAGTCCGCCGACGATCAGAAGCAGCACCAGGAACGTCAGGCCGAAGCGTCGACCCCAGTGCCGTTTCTTGCGAACCCGAGGAGGCTTCGCGGGCTCGGGGCGGCGCAGGGCCCGCTGCGGGGGCGGCGGAGTCCGGCGGCGTGGAGGTTCCTCGACGTACGGCCGAGGAGTCTGCCGCGGCGCGTGATCGCCGTCGTAGCGATCGGCTCTGTCACGAGGCGGGTACTGCTCGGTCGGGCGGTATCCGGCGGTGCGATCGCGGGAGACGACTCCCGGCTCGGGTGCCTGCGACCACGCCTGCTGCGATGCCGGTGGCCGGTGCGAGTCCGGCCGGCCGTCGCGTCGAATGATCTGAGTGCCCTCCTGCCGCGGTGGGAGCGGCGGGCGAGCGCCGGGAGGGGGCGGCCGGTAGCCGTCGTGTGGTCGGCCGCCGGCGGGAGGTGGCCGGCGATCGACCGGAGGCGGCGGCTGACGATGACCGGGCGGGGGCTGAGAGCCGGCCGGCGGCGGAGGCCGGTAGCCGGGCGGGGGTGTACGACGCCCAGGGTTTCGAGGCGCAGCAGGTGGACCCTGTGGCGGGGTGCCTCGTCTTCTGCGGTCGTCGTCGTTCACCCGTCGAATGTACCTACAAATCTAGGGTAGCCAGGAGAGATGGTCGCGGAGGAGGGCGTAGCCGACGAAAGCGACGATGTCGATGAGGGCGTGGGCGACGAGCAGTGGCCACAGACGGTTGGTCTTCTGCCAGAACCGTCCGAACACCAGGCCCATCAGAAAGTTCCCGACGCCGGCTCCGAGGCCCTGATAGAGGTGGTACGAGCCGCGGAGCAGGGCGGAGAGCAGCAGTGAGGAGTTCTCGCCGAGTCCGAGCTTTCGCAATCGGGAGATGAGGTAGGCGACGACGAGTATCTCCTCGGCGCCGGAGTTGGCGAAGGCGAAGGCCACGAGGGCTGGAATGCGCCACCAGGTGTCGTCGATCGTGCTGGGGACAACGGTGAGATTGAGTCCGACGGCGTTTCCGACGAGGTAGAACACCAGGCCTGGCAGGCCGATCAGCGCGGCGAGCCCGATGCCGGCGAGCAGGTCCTTGCCGAGCTTCGGTGTCGCGAGCCCGACGAGCCTCGGTCCCAGCCCGGCGCGCCACAGTAGGTACAGACCGAGGGCTCCCCACGCGCACAGTCGCAGGATGCGCAGTACCTGGTACAGCAGATCGATGACACCGAGGGAGGAGTTCGACGTGTTCAGCGCTACCGATCGGTCGGACAGACTGCCCGCGAGCAGGGCGTCTTCCACGAGCGAGAGGATGCTGCTCGCGCCGCTGAGGCCGAACGTCACCAGCAGAACGATGACGATCTCGATTTTGATCGCTCGTCGTTCTCGCGGATCCAACGGAGGGCCGTCGGGCACGTTCGGCGGGTTGATCCAGCCCTTCAGATCGATCACGAATCAAGTATGAGCTAACCCCGTGCGCGCAATCCGTTCAGGAACGGGCACCCAGCGAGTACACGGAGCGCGCGGCTCAGCGCCATGGTGTCGTCGACGGGTTCGGCGAAACCGAGCCGAACGTCGTTGTCCCCGTAGTCGCTTTCGATGCGCAACCGGATGCCGTAGCGATCGATGCCGAGAGGCCGGATGCGTCCCTGTCGCAGCGACGGCGGGAGGCGTCGGGCAAGTTGGTTGACGAGGTCTGCATGGTCCTCGTCGAGGTGTTGCAGCCAGCTGGTCTCCATCTCCCAGAACGGATCCGGCTCGGCGGAGAGCAGGTCGTCGACGGCGACCGGCTCGGCGCCGGTGCTGTCCGCGACGACGGCCGAGGTGAGGATCAGCCGCAGCAACACCGTCGAATGTCCGACGTCGAGCAGTGCGGGGTGTGGGTGCTCGGCGGCAACGGCACCGGCCATGGGTCGCATCAGCGACTCGGGCACGGGCCGTAGCTCGCCGCGCAGCCACACCAGCGAACGAACCGGCTCACGCAACGCCAGTGGTGCGTGATCGGTCAGTTCGAGGACAGCCGGGACCCCTGCACGGGTCGACTGCCACGCAATGGCGCCGGTAGCGGAATCGCTGGGCACCGCAAGCACTACTTCACCGTTGGACCGCAGGTGGTGAAGGCTCGTGACGACGGGTTCGCTGCCTTCGATCGCCAGAGCCGCACCCTCGGCACGCGCACAAGCGCTGCGGACTCGTTCTGCGGTCGACGGTCCGGTCGTCGTGGCGCCGATCATGGGCTCCTCCGATGCGGTTGCTAGTAGGTGAGGCAAACCTAAGTTAAATGACGGGAGCCGGTATCGCAAGTGCACGACGAAAATTCCTCCGCGCTAGCGTGAGAGCCGTGTCCATTCCCCTGACCCTGGGCGTGCCCCACCGACCGGAACCGGGGGCCCTCGTCGCCGGCCTCCTCCACCAGCGTTCCCGCAGTTCCGAGCGCGTCGAGCGCGATGCCGACGAGGTGACGAGCGGTCCGGCGATCGTGTCCGCATCGGTGTTGCGCGACCATCCGGGGGAACCTGCGCTCGGCAGACTCGTCGTCGACCTCGACATCGATCCCGAGGAACTCCGAGGATCCCGCGCCGTCTACGAAGCCGTCCGGTTCCACCTCGACGTCGACGCCGAGACCATCGACGACGCCACCGCCCTGCGCGTCCCGTCGCCGCTGGTTCTGTTTCCCGACCTCGGTGATGGACCGACACTCGACGCGGTCACGCAGATCGTCGAAGCACACCGCATCCCCGGTCTGATCGCGTCGGCGTCGCCGCGGCAGGTCGCCGACGTGCTCGCCGTCGTCGCCCACGCCGACGGCGGATTCTTCGCGCGGGCTCGGTCGGGTTCCGAGGTCATCGCGTTGCTGTCCGCCACCGTCGCAGCCCTGCGCGGTGACGACATCGCCACCGCATGGGCGAACCCCGACACGGCCGCGTTGGCGGCATTGAGGCCCGAGGCCGCGGAGGCGGTGCGGACGGTACTTCTCGGCATCGAGGTCGACGACGCCACCGCCGCGCATCACGATCTCGCGGCAGCGGGCTTGGTTCCGGCACCGTCGGCGTAATCTCGTCTTCCGTGCCCACAATCGCGTATTTCGGTCCATCGGGAACATTCACCGAGATGGCACTCGGCCAGTTCGAAGCGCAGGGCGTCTTCGCGGATCTCGGTTTCGTCGGAGATATCGAACGACGTCCACTCGGTAGTCCGCCGGCGTCGCTCGACGCGGTCCGCGCAGGCGACGTCGATGCAGCGGTGGTGCCCATCGAGAGTTCCGTCGAGGGTTCGGTCTCACCCACTCTCGACGCTCTCGGCGCGGGCAGCAGGCTGCAGATTCTCGCCGAAACCGAGGTGGACGTCGCGTTCTCGATTCTCGGCGCGCCCGGTGTCGCGCTCGCCGACGTTCGTACGGTCCGTGCGTATCCGATTGCCGCAGCACAGGTTCGGCAATGGATCGACGCCACGATCCCGGGTGCGGAGGTGCAATTCGCCTCCTCGAATGCCGCTGCGGCGGAGGATGTTGCGGCCGGGCTGGCCGACGCGGCGGTGTCCACGCCGCTGGCCGGCGAGAAAACGGGATTGCCGACGCTTGCTGCGGGCGTCGCCGACGTCGACAACGCGCGCACCAGGTTCGTGCTCGTCGCGCCTCCGAGATCCGCACCACCGCGAACCGGTGCCGATCGCACCGCGCTGGTGCTCATGCCGGACAACGTTCCCGGCGTGCTCAACCGGGCTCTTGCGGAGTTGGGCATCAGGGACATCGATCTCACACGCATCGAATCACGTCCGACGCGTGAGCAATTCGGCACCTACTGGTTCTACCTCGACCTCGCCGGTCACATCGACGACGAAGCCGTCGGCGAGGCACTGCGTGCACTGCACCGCAAGATGAAATTGCGGTTCCTCGGATCTTGGCCTGTCGCGACGGGAACAGGGCACCGTCCTCCGTCGTTGGAGGAGGAGATCGAATGGTTGAGTGCGCTTCGCGGAGGTGCGCACCGAGACGAAGAGGAGGATCGATGACGGGCAAGCTCGTACTCGTCCGTCACGGACAGACGTTCTCCAACGTGGACAAGCTCCTCGACACGAAGCTTCCGGGGGCGCAGCTGACCGATCACGGTCACGAACAAGCCAGGCGCTACGGCGCCTCGATCGCGTCGACACCTCCGAGCGTTCTCGTCTCTTCCTTCGCGATCCGCGCCGTGCAGACAGCGACGCACATCGGTGATGCCACCGGACTCGAGCCCCAGCAGCGCGAAGGTATTCACGAGGCGCAGGCAGGGGAATGGGAGGACCGGAGCGACGACGCCGCGCACAAGGGCTTCACCGAAATCTACGGCCGTTGGCACGCAGGCGATCTCGACGCCACGGTCCCTGGCGGGGACAGTGGGCGCAGCATCCTCGACCGATACGTGCCGGTTCTCGACGAGCTGCGGGAGCAGTACCTGACGTCCCCGGACTCCGCCGATGTCGTCGTGGTCAGCCACGGCGCCGTGATCCGGTTGGTCGCTGCCGTACTCGCCGGTGTCGACGGCACATTCGCCGCGGACAACCATCTGGACAACACCGAGACCATCGAGCTGGTGCCGTCGGGAACAGGTTGGACCTGCGAGCGTTGGGGTACGTTCCTGCCGCCGTTCGAAGGCAAGGGAAGCACGACCGCGGACAACCCGATCTCCTAGAGCGGCCTGTCGATCAGCGCGCCCTGTCGATCAGTTCGGACAGGGCCGCTCTGATGCGGGTGTCGGTGCCGGCGGACAGGGTGGTCCAGTGGCTCCCGTCGGCAGCGCTGCTGGACGTCGCGGCGATCCGTCCCCGCGGGGTGTCGAAGAAGGCGACGGGGTGAGCGCCTGCCGATCTGTTGCCGGATTCGACGGTGACCGAGGTGATCTCGGCTTGTGCCGAACACATACTGATCGCCGACGCCACCTCCTGGGCCACGTCGGCGTCGATTCCGAGGTGTGCCAGGCGGGATGTCGTGGCCCCGGAGTCGGTAGGCGCAGCGTCGAGGGCCTCCGCGAGTCCGTCCGTCGGAGCCGACAATCCACGGAATTCCAACGGCCGGCCACTACCGAGCTCGGTGAACAGCTCGACGGCCGGGTCGACCGCTGCGATGCGCAGCCGTAGACGGCCTTCCGCCTTGGTTGCGATCACGGTGCCGGTGCTGTTGGCTGCCAGGCAGATTCGTAGGATCGGACTGTCCTCCGTGTACGGCGTGGGGACCCGACGCGCCGATACGTACCATCGTGGTTGCTCGAGCATCCGGAGCCATGCCTCCAGGTCCGGGTGGATGAAGCCGTCGACAATCAGATTGTCCTGCACCAGGCCGGCATGACCGCGTGCGAGCGATTCGTGTTTCTTCTCGAACGAGTCGTAGCGAGGGAACACGTCGAGAACGACGGGCAACTCGACGATGCTCAAACTGTCGACGAGGAAATCCGTTCTGTCCGCGTCCAACTCGGCGAACGGGAGAGTATGGCCGAGCGGTTGGGTTCCCAAGTCGATCAACGATCGTTCCAGGACGGATCGGCCCCGATCACCGAGGGAGCAACCGTGCGCCCGTCGGAGAAATGCTCGAACTGACGTAGATAACCGGGTGTGTCGTGTTCGTCGTCTTCGTTGTTGCTGCTGTGGCCTGCGCCGACGGGTCCTGGGCCGTGGGCTCCGCGTGCCGCCGCGGCGCCGTCCGGCGCGGCAGAGCCGAACATGGACCCGGTACCGACTGCGCGTTCGCCGCCCACCCCGGGGCCCGAGCTCGGCGACCCTGCGACCGGACTCCCGAGTGAACCTGCAGCCGAACCGAATCCGCTGCCCGAGCGCAGCCCACCGGCGCCCGGCACGCCGACGTTCGACGCGGACACCGCACGGGTGGACGTCGTCCCCGCCGTCGGGGACTCTGTTCTGAACGAGGCAGGGGTCGACGCCTGCCCGGTGGAACTGGAGTTCGAGCTCATCAGCGACGACACCGCGGCGCTGCCGATGTTGGTTGCCGCCGATGCCACGGTGGTGACCGACGACCCGGCGACCGAACCTGCCGTGCTCGCAATCTGGCCTGCGGCACCGGCCAACGCGGGATTCTGCAGCGCGGAACCGACGGCGGCGAGAGCTGCCTGAGCCGGGGACGTGTTGGTGCTGAAGCCGAATATGCCTGTCTCCGAATGAGATCGTGCGGAGTCGATGGGGCGTCCCGCGCTGTCGATGCCTCCGCTCACGGCAGAGTCGTTGACGATCTTCGGCGGATGGTCGAACGATACCTGCAGTGCAAGGGGTGTCGTCGCGGCCTCGTAACCCTCCATGACCAGGCCCGCCCGGACGTCGAGGGCGCGCTCGGCGACTTCGAGCGCCTGGGCGCTCCCGTTGAGCGCACCACCGGCACCGTAGGCGGCGATCTTGGCGCTCTGCACGGCACCGATCTCGACGGGATTGGGCATGGTCAGCGCGGCCGTCGAGTACGCCGCGGCTTCGCCGGCAGCCATTCCGGATATCTGAGTGGCCTTCGCCGTGACGCCTTGCGTCCAGGCGAGAAAACCACCGAGTCGCTCCTGAGCGGCATTGGCGGCCTCACCTTCCCACCCCGCGGCGAGAACGGCCATCACGCGAGTGAGGGTGATCGAGGTGTCCGCGTACGCAGCCGCGACGGCCTGCCAGGCTCCGCCGGCAGCAGCCAACGGAGCAGCGCCCGCACCTGCCAACAGCGACGTCGAGTTGACCATCGCCAAGCGTGGCATCCACACCACACCGGTGACTCCGAGTGTCATCGTTTTGCTCCCAAGGATGAGTGGGCGTGAAAGAAGGTTCTTCGGCGCGCGGAGGTTCTCAGCTGCCCAGCGCTTTTCCGTGCTCGAAATCCACGTTGCGGTAGGCCGCCGCCTGCGCACGGAGGGCAGCTGCCGTCTCGATCAGTTCGCCCACCGCCTGGGCCGCGGCCGGGGAGAACGTGCCTGCCGAATTTCTGAAGAACCGGTTGGCGAGCAGAGAAACTTCCTCGCTACCGGAGGGAATCGGTTGAATGGGCAGTGACACCGCGGTGAGGTTCGCCTGCAACCGCGCGGCCGCGGCATCGAGATCCGCGGCAGCAGCGTCGAGGGCCACAGGGTCGACCCGCACGGTACCTGGCATGCTCACTCCTCGTTCAAGTTGTTCTCGCGATGCGGCGGCCCTCGTTGCCGAGAATTCGCCCTTCGTATGGATTGGACGAGACCGGAACCCGATCGGTTCCAGCAGAACGAGAAAAAGCTCAGCTAATTTTTTCCGCGACCGAGCGGAGGGTCCATCGACCCGCCCGACACTGCACTGTCGTCGAGGTCAGCGGCGGAATGTCGACGCGCCAGAAGGACAGCCTCGGTGCGTCGAGAGTTCTCACGACCGCCGCCCTGATCACCGCGGGATGAGTCACCGCGCAGACCCTCGTCGGATCGGAGGCGACACGATCCATCCAACCGGTGACCCGAGAGAAGAGATCGTCGACGGATTCGCCACCGGGCGGTGTGAACGATGTGTCCGTCAGCCACGCCAGAACGTCGGGCTCGGGGAGTCGGTCCATCGTCGAGCCACGCCAGTCGCCGTAGTCGATGTCCGCGATCGCCTGCGTCGTCGACCCCGTCAATCCGAGCCCCTCCGCAGTCTGCCGGGCGCGTAGTTCGGGAGCGATCACGACTGCGTCGGCGGTACCTGGATACCGAACGGCGACAGGAGCAATGACCGGTTCGTCCGATTCGAAGCGCGCCCGACGCTGCGCTTCGGTGACGGCATGGCTGACCAGCGTCAGTCGCAGCACCGAATTGCCCACGCGCGTCACTGTAGTTCCGATTGACAGCTGTAGGAGATCGGTGCCACAGTTCGCGGGTAAGTGCGACGTGTGCAGGTAATCCGGTGGAAATCCGGAGCGGTTGCGCCACTGTGAGCAGGTCCCGGCCTGTCAGCCAGAAAACTCACACGTCGTGGACGTTTCTACGGGACGCACAATCCCAGGAGGCAACACCGAATCATGGCTACAGTCGTCCATCCCAGCAGATCCGCGGAGTCCGCGGCCCTCGCCCTCGTGGTGGGAGCGGTCATCCTTCTCGCATTCCTCGTGCTCTATCTGGTCGGCTTCGACCAGGGCGCCATCTCCCGCAGCGGGATGTACATGCACGAGTTGATGCACGACGGACGCCACCTGCTGGGGCTCCCGTGCCACTGACCACACTCGGAGGCACGTTCATCCAACTTCTCGTGCGCGGTCTGCTGGCAGGCCTGATCGCCGGATTACTCGCCGGTGCGGTGGCCTTCACCATCGGTGAGCCACACATCGACTCGGCCATCGCTATCGAAGAAGCCGCAGGCGCGGGCGAGCATTCGCACGGTGAAGAGGCCGCGGCCGGACACTCGCACGACGAGGAGGACGCTCTCGTCAGCCGCGACGGACAACGCGCAGGACTGTTCCTCGCGACAGGGCTGGCCGGTCTCGCTCTGGGAGCGATCTTCGCCGCGGTACTGCACTACGCCCGACGATTCACCGCACTGCCCGGATCGATCCTCGCGCTCGCGACGGCGTTCCTCGGGTGGGTGGCCATCGAAGCGGTCCCGTTCTTCAAGTACCCCGCGAACCCACCCGCCGTCGGAGACCCGGACACGATCACCCAGCGAACCTGGCTGTGGCTGGCAGCAGTGGTTCTCGGACTCGTCGCCGTCGGCATCGGTGTCTACGTCGCCAAGCTCGTGTCGACCCAGACCTCCGTCGCCATCCGCATCGGAGCCCCGACCCTGACCTTCCTCGTCATCGCGGCACTCGGATACGTCCTACTACCCGGAATCAACGAAGTCGGCGACGACTTCCCCGCCACCCTGCTCTGGGAATTCCGACTGTCGTCCCTCGCGACCCAGGCAACACTGTGGCTCGGCCTCGGCCTGGTCTTCGCCTTCCTCACCGACCGCACCTCCTCGCCCACCAGGGAAGCGGTCTCGGCCTAGCGCCTCCCGCCCGCAGCTGGGCCGGGGGTCAGCCGAAGCCGAGTTCGTGCAGACGTTCGTCGTCGATACCGAAGTGGTGGCCGACTTCGTGGGCGACGGTGATGGCGATTTCGCGTTTGGCGGTGTCGGCGTCGTCGACCATGTCGAGGATGGGTAGCCGGTAGATCGTGATGACGTCCGGTAGGTGTCCGCTGTATTCGTAGCGCTCGGTGAGGGCGACGCCTTCGTACAGGCCGAGGATGTCTTCCGTCGGGTGTTCTTCTTCGACGAGGATGACGACGTTGTCCATGCGGTCGGTGATGTCGGGCGGGAGGGTGTCGAGGGCGTCGGCGACGGCTTCTTCGAACTCGGCGCGGGTCATGTGGGTGGGAATGTCACCCTCCGGGAGTGATCGGCGCTGCGCCGGGCAGCGGAGTGGGGAGGGCGCGGCCGTCGGGAGCGGCGGGGGGAGGCACGGGGGCTTCACCGTTGATGAGGATGTCGCCCTTCGCGGATCCGGCGATGGTCGCGAAGCCGCCTTCGTCGAGTTCCTTGCCGATGGAGCAGCTCACCTGGCGTGAGCCGGCGAGCCAGCTGGTGACGTCGATGGTGTTCCAGAAGAGCGTGAGCGTTTTGTCTCGCAGCGCGGTGTCCGAGCCGAGGTAGCCGTTGACGGCTTCGGTGCAGGTCTGTTCGAGGTAGGCGTCCTGGTCGGCTTCGGTGGGGATGCCGCTGGGGAACTGCTGCTGCAGGTCGATGATCGATGCGACTTCGAAGGCGTGTGCCTGGGCGCAGTCGACGGGGTCGGCCGGGACGTTCTGGTTGATGCCGATGCAGGTTCCGACGTCCCACACGTTCGATTGGTCCTGTCCCTGAACCGAGCCGCTCATCTCCTGCGGGATGCCGGTGTTGGAGGACTGTTGGATTCCGCAGCGCAACGTTCGTTCGCCCGACGCCCATCCGGCCTGGCTGGGGAACATGAGCCCGACGCTGAACTTGCCGCTCGGATCGAACTTGGTGCCGAGGTAGTCGTCGACGACGTCGATGCAGTGTTCGTCGCGTAGTTGCCCGAACCGTAGGGCCCCGGGGTACGCGGCTCCCGGGGCGAACTCGAGGCCCGGGTAGGCGGTCATGTCGACGTCCTTGGCGACCTCGAATCGGTGCGGTTCGGCGCAGGAGACCTCCGCCAGATCCTGGCGGTCGGTCTCGGGGTCGTCGGTCGGCGTCCAGTCGAGGCAGGTGCCCGGGTCGGCCGAGCCGAAGGACGCCGCGGACACCGGGCCGTCGGTGGCGGGACCTGCCTCGGAATGCGTCGTGATCTTCTCGGGCTGGGAGAAACCGTCGGACACGAAGAGGGTGATCGCCGCGGCGGCGACGGCGCCGATGGCGACGAGCACCAGGCCACGACGCGCGACGTGGGCGGTGACGGTGCGCTGGTTCGGTTTCTCGGGCTTGCTGGACATCGCCTTCCATCATGCCCGAGTAACTTCTACTGTCATGACGGGACCTGATGACGCCGACGACGTTGCCGAGCTCGCCGGACGGCTGTTCGACATGGCTCGTGCCGGGGACACCGAGGAGCTGACGGCGTACGTCGATGCGGGTGTTCCGGTCGATCTGAACAATTCTGCCGGGGACACGTTGGTGATGCTCGCGGCGTACCACGGGCATGCGGCGACGGTGAATGCCCTGGTGGAGCGGGGTGCGGACGTGAATCGGCCCAACGACAAAGGTCAGACGCCGCTCGCCGGTGCTGTGTTCAAGGGCGAGGACGACGTCGTGAAGGCGCTCGTCGACGGTGGTGCCGACCCGGCAGGGGGTCACCCGTCGGCGATCGATGCAGCTCGGATGTTCGGACGCGAGGACTACCTGGGGTTGCTCGGCAAGTAAGGTTTGTCTCCGTGATCGACCTCAAGTTCCTCCGCGAGAATCCTGACGTAGTTCGAGCCTCGCAGCGCACACGTGGTGAAGACCCTTCACTGGTGGACGCGTTGCTCGAGGCGGATGCGTCTCGTCGCGCAGCTGTGTTGGCCGGGGATCAACTCCGCGCCGAGCAGAAGGCGCTGGGCAAGAAGGTCGGCAAGGCGTCTCCCGACGAGCGCCCGGCGCTGCTGGCCGGTGCGTCCGAGTTGGCGGCTCAGGTCAAGGCTGCCGAGGCGACGCAGAACGAGGCCGACGCGGCCCTCGACGTCGCGGCCCGCAAGATCTCCAACATCGTCGAGGAGGGCGCACCCGCCGGCGGCGAGGACGACTACGTTCTGCTCGAGACCGTCGGCGACATCCCGACGTTCGATTTCGAGCCGAAGGATCACCTCGAACTGGGCGAGTCGCTCGGCCTGATCGACATGGAACGCGGCGCGAAGGTGTCCGGTTCACGGTTCTACTTCATGACCGGGTACGGCGCTCTGCTGCAGCAGGGAATGCTGCAACTCGCCGCGCAGAAAGCCGTGAAGAACGGTTTCACGATGATGATTCCGCCGGTGCTGGTGCGCCCGGAGATCATGGCGGGCACCGGTTTCCTCGGGGCGCACGCGGACGAGATCTACCGGCTCGAAGCCGACGACCTCTATCTCGTCGGAACGTCGGAAGTTGCTCTTGCGGGCTATCATTCGGGCGAGATCATCGATCTGTCCGACGGTCCCAAGCGCTACGCGGGATGGTCGTCGTGCTTCCGCCGCGAGGCAGGCAGTTACGGCAAGGACACCCGCGGCATCATCAGGGTCCACCAGTTCGACAAGATCGAGATGTTCTCCTACATCAAGCCGGAGGACGCTGCGGCCGAGCACAAGAAGCTGCTCGAGTTCGAGCGCGAGATGCTTGCCGCGGTGGAGCTTCCGTACCGCATCATCGACGTCGCCGGCGGCGATCTCGGTTCGTCGGCCGCCCGCAAGTACGACTGCGAGGCATGGGTGCCCACCCAGAACGCCTACCGCGAGCTCACCTCGACCTCGAACTGCACGACCTTCCAGGCGCGTCGTCTCGGCGTTCGGTACCGCGACGAGAACGGCAAGCCCCAGATCGCGGCGACGCTCAACGGCACCCTGGCGACGACCCGGTGGATCGTCGCCATCCTCGAGAACCACCAGCAGGCCGACGGTACCGTGCGGGTACCGGAAGCGTTGGTGCCCTTCGTCGGAACGGATGTCCTGCGCTGACGCGCGGGGTCATCCGCCGAACTTGGCGGTGATCCGGTGCTCGAGCCATTGGAGTGCGATGGTGGGTGGCAGCGCCATCACCATGATCAGTACGACGGTGCCCATGATGTTCTCCATGCGGACCAGGCTGACGTTGCGCAGCAGTTCGTAGCCGATGCCGCTGGACGACGAGAACATCTCGGCGAGAAGCAATCCCAGGAACGCCAGCCCGAACGTCATGCGCATTCCGGTGGCCAACGCCGGCAGCGCCGAGGGAATGACGATCTGACGGATCAGCCGTGGCCAGCTGACCTGCAGTGACGCTGCCATCTTCAGGTGGATCTGCTGGACCGACGCGGTGCTCTCGACGGCGACGAGAAACATGGGTACGAAGGCTGCGTAGAACGTGAAACCGCCTCGGCTCAGTTCGCCGATCCCGAGGAACGACAGGAAGATCGGGTACAGGACGATCTTGGGAATGCTGTTGATCGAGTAGAAGATCGGCAGGATCGACCGTGTCCAGAACGGGCTGATTCCAAGAGCGAGTCCCAGCAGCGACCCGGCCACGGTACTCGCGAGGTAGCCGAGGGCGAGGATGCGCAACGAATCGAGAACGTTCGCACGGAATTCGGCTTTCCCGAGGTCGTCGGCGAGGGAAGACATGGCCTCGGCGGGCGTCGGGAAGATCAGGCTGTTCGCCACGACGGCGGCGAGCCACCAGAGAGCGACAGCCAGGACTGCGACGACGACCGGGGGTGCGAACCGCCGCAGCAGGCTGGGTTTCGTCGAGGGGGAGCGTTTCGGTGCGGCACTCGGTGCGGTGGCAACCTTCGCGGTCACGGTGCTCATCGGCGACGCCTCCAATCGAATCGGTTCAGGGCAGCGGAGATGCCGAGGGTGGCGAGAAGGGCGAGAGCGGTGACGACCAGGATTCCTGCGTACATCTCTGCGATGTCGAAGCTGTCGTAGGCGATGGAGATGTAGTGACCGAGGCCTTGGGTCGACAGGATGAACTCGCTGGCGAGCACGGAGATGATGGCGTAGGACAGGCCCAGCTTGAGTCCGGTGACGATGTTGGGCAATGCATAGGGCAGGAGTATCGACCGGAAGTACTGCCACCGGGTCAATCTCAAGGTCGACCCGAGTTTGGCGACGATGGGGCTGACGGAGTTGAAACCTGTACGAGCGTTCATCGCGACGACACCGAACGCGAAGATGGTCGAGAGTATGGCGATGGGGGCGATGCCGCTACCGAAGAGTACGACCATGATGGGGTACAGCGCGAAGGTCGGCACAGCGTAGTACACGTTGAGGTAGGGCTGGAATGCTCTGTCCCACACATCGAACCGCCACAGCAGGTAGGCCGCGCCGATCCCGAGCAGCGAACTGAGAACGAATGCGACGACGATGATGCCGAGGGTCCGCCCGAGTGCATCGACGAGGAAATCCGGATCGGTCATGAGCTGCAGGGCTGTGGCGGCCATGTCGGATACCGGCACGATGTCGAGTGGCGAGGCCAACGGGGAGCGTGCGTACATCTCCACCACCAGCACAGCCAGTACGATGACCGCTGCGGTCCAGCCGGCAGCTGGAATCTTCAGTACGGCTTTCGGTGCGGGACGCAGATAACCCGGTACGACGGAGCGTTGTCGCGTTGTTTCTGCCGCAGTGGACGTGGTCGTCATGGCTCCACGCTCATCGTCTTCTTGGCTTCGTCCCGCAGAGTCGACCAGATTCGCTCGTGAACGGTGATGGCCTCGGGGCTGGACAAGACGTCCTCCGACCGCGGCCGCGGAAGATCGATCGGCATCTCGTCGATGAATCGGCCCGGCCGCGCGCTCATGACGAGCACCCTGTCGGACAACAACACCGCCTCCTGAATGCTGTGGGTGATGAACAGGACTCCACACGTGAGCTTTTCGACGATCTTCAGCAGCTCGTAGGACATGACGAGCCGAGTTTGCTCGTCGAGCGCGCCGAACGGTTCGTCGGCGAGAATCAGATCGGGTTCCATCGACAGGCATCGGGCAATGGCGACGCGTTGGCGCATACCGCCGGACAACTGCGTCGGAAAATGGTCGCCGAACTTCGACAGTCCGACGGTGGCGAGCAGTTCGTCGGCGCGTGCCCGTCGTTCCTTCTTTCCGACGCCCTTGACCTCGAGCGCGAACGCGACGTTGTCGCGGACGGTCCGCCACGGAAGCGTCGCCGATTCCTGGAAGATGATGGCGGTCTTGCTCCGTGGGCCGGTGAGCGGACGGTCGTCGACGGTGACGGTGCCCCCGTCGTGGTCCTGCAGGCCCGCGAAGATCTCGAGCAGCGTGGATTTGCCGCATCCGCTGGGCCCGACGATGGAGACGAACTCACCCCGTCCGATCGTCAGGTCGATGTTGTGCAGAGCGGTCACCTCTCCGAAACGCCGGGACACCGAGTCGGCGACGGCGATGTTCGGTGTGGTGGTGGTGCGTGGTCGATCGTCTGTCTGTGTCACGTGGAATACCCTCTCGTGCAGGCGGAGTGAAGATCAGGTGGTGCAGTCGACAGGCATGTCGCGCGCGACGCCGTCGGCCAGGAAGTCGGGGTCGAACAGAGTGCAGAAGTCGGGTTCTCGGTCGCTGCCCGACGCCTCGACGCCCGCTTGTGCGGATGTCACGGAAGCCGGGTCGAATCCGCCGCCCCACGTGTCGACCGAGGATGCGCGTTCCACCACCGCCAATGCCGACGCGGCGTCGAACCCGGTGTAGGCGGCGTAGATCTGCGCCGCGGCTTCGGGATCGGCCTTGATCGACGCCACGGCCTCGGTGTATCCGGCGTTGATGGCGCGGACGACACCTGGATTGGATTCGGCGTAGTCCTTCGTGGTGGTGATCGTGGACTGCAGAAACCTCTGCATGTAGTCGGGGCTGCTGACGATGAGCTTGAAGTCCTCCGGACGCTGCTCGGCGACGATGGAGGGGATGAGCGCGATGTCGACGGAGCCCGCTTCCAGGAGGGCCAGGCCTTCACCGATGCCTCCCGACGAGACCCGTTCGATCTTGCTCGCATCGACGCCGGCGAGGTCGGGTAGCAGAAGCGTGAGCGCGTCGGAGGCGGAATTGGGGCGGGTGTACGCCCACCGGCGAACGTCGTCGATGGAGTTGATCGACGGATTCGATGCCAGCGCGTAGAAATTCATGGGGTATGGCCCCTGGGTGCCGCCCCCGACGATCCGGAGCTCGGAACCGCCTGCGTCGGCCTGGACGATGGAGGGGTAGCTGACCTCGCCGATGGGGATGTTCCCGTCGAGCAGCGTGCGCATCGTGGCGCTGCCGCCTTTGCCCGGCACGATGTTCTCGACGATCACCCCGTGCTTCTCGAAGAGGCCCTGCTGCTGGGCGACGAGCCACGGGATGCTGTAGATCTCCGCGGCTGCGGACACGGTGACGTCGATGGTGACGGGGTTCTCGGGGTCGGCGTCGGGGCCCGGATCCGACCCACAGGCGGTGAGTCCGAGAGCGAGTGTCAACGCCACCGACAGGGCGGCGGTTCGATGAAGGAACATGGCAGGCCTCGTAGACTTGTTGCGGATTCGAGCGGCGGAGCGTCGCCGCAATGACCTCGGCCACTCACGGTGGTGAATGAGACGTAAGTAACAGATGTCCAACTTTAAACATAAGACGTTTACGTCGTCAAGGTGAGCCTGCGGGGCCGCGAGGATGGTCCGATTCACCCTGGGGCGGGATCGATCGAGCTCTTGACTCGTTAATCATCTGATGTTTATGGTGTGAGCAACGCTACAGCCCAAGCCTGAGGAGGCACCGTGGCAACTCACCCCGCAACGCTCGGACGATTCTTCGAGGACTACGTCGTCGGCGACGTGTATCAGCATCCGCTCGGTCGCACCATCAGCGAAGCCGACAACACGTGGATCACGCTGCTTTCGATGAACACGAACCAGAATCACTTCAATGCGCATGTCGCAGAACAGAATCCGATCACCGAAGGGCGAGTGATCGTCAATTCCGGGCTCACCGTCGCCGTTGTTCTCGGTATCTCGGTGCTCGACATGAGTCAGAACGCGATCTCCAATCTCGCGTTCACCGACATCAAGATGAGTCACCCGCTGTACGCAGGCGACACCCTGTACGCGGAAAGCCTCTGCACGGACAAACGCGAATCCAAGTCCCGGCCGTACGCCGGGATCATCTCGATGATCACGCGCGGACTGAATCAAGACGGCGACGAAATCATCTCCTGGAAGCGGTCGGTCATGATCGCCACTCGCGCAAGCGGAATCGGCCAGAACTATTTTCCCGACGCCAAGGCCGGGCCGCTGGAACTGTCGGCCCTCGTCTCGACCGGAACCAACGGGGTGGCGAAATGAGACCACTGGAAGACGTACGGATCTTGTCGCTCGAGCAGTACGGTGCCGGCCCGTTCGGCAGCCTCCACCTGGCGGACCTCGGCGCCGACGTCCTCAAGGTCGAGGACCCCGGTGTCGGAGGCGACGTGGGGCGGTACGTGCCTCCGTATGCGTCGGGGGAGGACTCGTTGTTCTTCGAGACCTTCAACCGGAACAAGCGCAGTATCTCCATCGACCTGAACACCGAGTCCGGGCGCCGCGTCTTCGAGGACTTGGTGCGAGAAAGCGACGTCGTCTACTCCAACCTCCGCGGCGACGTGCCGGCGAAGATCGGCATCACCTACGACGACCTGAAGCATCTCAATCCCGCCATCGTGTGCTGCAGCCTCACCGGGTTCGGTATGACCGGCCCGCGCGCGAAGGAACCCGGGTACGACTACATTCTCCAAGGCTTGGCCGGGTGGATGTCCGTCACCGGTGATCCCGACGGTCCACCGACCAAATCAGGTCTGTCCCTTGTCGACTACTCGGGCGGGTTCGTGGCCGCCATCAGCATTCTCGCCGGCCTTCATGCGGCACGGCGTGACGGCGTCGGCGGCGACTGCGATCTGTCGTTGTACGACACGGCCATGGGACTGCTGACCTATCCGGCCACGTGGCACCTCAACGAAGGTTTCGAGCCGGTCCGGACCAAGAACTCGGCTCATCCGTCGCTCGTTCCGTTCCAGGCCTTCGAGGCGTCCGACGGTTGGCTCGTGGTCGGTTGTGCGAAGGAGAAGTTCTGGCAGCGCCTCGTCGAGGCCATCGGTGCGCCGGACCTGGCGTCGAACCCGCGGTTCGCGAACTTCACCGAACGCGGAAAGAACGCCGACGCTCTCCTGCCGATACTGGAGAAGATCTTCGCGACGGAGTCCGTGGCCCATTGGCTTTCGCTGCTCGGACCGGCGGGTGTGCCGTCCGGACCGATCAACGACATCGCGGAGGCGCTGACCGAGCCGCACACTCTCGCTCGCGGCCTCATCGTGGAGACCGAACACCCGAATCTCGGCACGATCAAACAGGTCGCATCGCCCGTTCGATTCGGCAGCGAGCCTGCCGTCTACACCCGCGCCCCACTTCGCGGAGAACACTTGGACGAGGTGCTCGATTCGCTCGGCTACGACGCCGAGACAGTCGCCGATCTTCGCCGCAGCGGCGCATTCGGGAAGACGGTAGTGGGAAGCACCGTATGAGAACGGCATCGGAAACCCTTGCTGGGTGGGTTGTTTCGTTCGGTTCCGACGATGTCCCGGATGCCGTCGCCCACGCCGTGAAACGGCACCTCCTCGACGGGATCGGCGACGCCATCGCCGCGCGGAGGCTGGGTGCGGGCGCTCCCGGGTGGGCCGTCGCGCACGCACTCGGAGGGCCGGGTGAAGCCCGAGCCCTCAGCGGAGACGTCGCACTCTCGGCGCCCGCCGCTGCCATGGCGACCGGAATACTGGTGCACGCACTGGATTTCGACGACACCCACGCCGGCGGGCTCGTGCATGCCACTGCAGTGGTGCTTCCCGCAGCGTTGGCCGTCGGCCAGGAAGTAGGCGCGACGGGTGCCGAGGTGGTGACGGCGTCGGTGATCGGAATGGAGACGGTGTGTCGCCTCGGCGCCGTCAGTCCGCACGGATTCCATGCACGGGGACTGCACGCCACTGCGGTAGCAGGACCACTCGCCGCAGCTGTGGTGGCATCGAAACTCGTCGGCTCGCGCGAGGACACCGTCGTCGACGCACTGGGTATCGCCGGATCGTCGAGCGGCGGGCTCCTCGAATTCCTCGACACGGCAGCGGACACCAAGTCGCTGCACCCGGGTAGCGCCAGTGTCGACGGCATTCTCGCTGCTCGTCTCGCCGCTGCCGGGGCCACCGGACCGCGCACCGTGCTCGACGGTCGCCGAGGCGTGTACGCGGCCCTTGCCGATCGGCCCATCGACTTCGCCGTGCTGACCGAAGACCTCGGAACACGCTGGGAAGCAGCGCAGATCGGCATCAAACCGTACCCGGCATGCCAGCTCATGCACGTGACCCTCGATGCGGTGACCGCAGCGACGGCAGGAACCGTCGTCGACCCGTCGGACATCGTGTCGGTGCAGGTGCACGTGCATCCGGATTCGTCTCCCTTCGTGTGCGGCGAGCACGCGGGTACGGCCGCACCGCGGAGTACCTACGATGCCAAGTTCGATTTGCCGTGGAGCGTGGCCGCGTTGCTCGTCGACGGATCGGTGACCATCGCGACCTACACCGACGAGTCGATTTCGCGCAGTGATGTTCTGCAGATCGCCAAGGCGGTCGAGGTGATCGACGCGCCCACCGACGGTCCGGCCGCCGCGGCACCGGGCAAGGCCGTCATCACCCTGCGCGACGGTTCCACGCTCACCGGTGAGGTCGGTGGCAGCCGGGGGACGCCGAGTTCGCCGTTGACCGACGACGAACTGCGCGCGAAGTTCCTGGCCAACTGTGGTGAACATCCGCGCGCCGCCGAGCTGGCCGACATCGTCGCGAATCTCGAACTCGAACCCGATCTGACCCGCGTGCTCGATCTGGCCGCGGAGATCTCCCGAACAACCGACTCCTAGGACACGTCATGGATTTCACGTTCACCGAGCAACAGCAGGACTTTCGATCCGCACTGCGAAAGTTCGTCGACAAGGAAATCATCCCGGTTGCAAGCGAATACGAGCGCAGCGGCCGATACCCGACGGAAATCGTCGAACATCTCAAAGCGATGGGGCTGTTCGGAATCACCACTCCCGAGGAGTTCGGCGGACTGGATCTGGACAAGGTGTCCTTCACGCTGGTCTACGAGGAACTCGCACGTGGGTGGATGGGTGTGGCGGGCATCCTCGGCAGTCACAACCTGTCCTGCTGGATGATCGCCAAGCACGGTACCCAGGAGCAGAAGGAACAGTTGCTCCCCAAACTCGCGGCAGGTGTGTATCGCACCGGCGTCGGCCTCACCGAGCCCGGTGCCGGTACCGACCTGCAGGGAATTCGGACGACCGCCAAGCGCGACGGTGACCACTACATCGTCAACGGGACCAAGACGTGGATCACCAACGCCCGCTACGCCAACGTCCTGCCGACGCTGGTGAAGACCGACAACACCGCCGATCCAGCGCACAAAGGCATGAGCCTGTTGCTGATCGACACGGAGACCGAGGGATTCGAAGTACAGCGCGATCTCGGCAAGCTCGGTTACAAGGGCACCGAGTCGTGCGAAATCCACCTCCAGGACGTCCGCGTTCCAGCGTCGGCCCTCCTCGGCGGAGTCGAGGGTCGCGGGTTGCAGCAGGCACTGTCCGGCCTGGAGATCGGGCGACTCAACATCGCGGGCCGCAGCGTCGGAATCGCCCAGGCAGCCTACGATGCCGCACTGAAGTACGCGAAGGAACGCACCGCATTCGGCCAACCCATCGCGGACTTCCAGGCCATCCAACTGAAGATCGCCGACATCGCTACACGGTTGCAAGCCGCGCGGCTGATGACGTACTGGGCTGCATCGCAGGCCGATTCGGGCAAACGCGTCGACATGGAAGCCGGGATGGCCAAGTACTTCGCCTCCGAAACCGCGATCGAAGCCAGTCTGGAATCGATGCGCATCCACGGCGGCTACGGATACTCCACGGAATTCGTGGTCGAGCGGTTGTACCGAGATGCCCCACTGATGGCGATCGGTGAAGGAACCAACGACATCATGCGCACCGTCATCGCCAAGGCACTCGTGGCAGGCCACGGAGTGATCGGATGACCGCACTGACGTTCCTGTATGTCCCGGGCGACGTACCTGCTCGGTTCGACAAGGCGTCGAGATCCGGGGCCGATGCCGTGGTCCTGGACTTGGAAGACGCAGTCGTCGCGTCGAACAAGGACGAGGCACGCAGCACCGTCGCCACGTGGTTGGCCGCCTGCGAACCGGGACAGGTCGAGATCTGGGTGCGGGTGAATCCGGGTGCTCTGCAGGATGCAGACATTCGTGCGGTCGCAGGCCCGAACCTCACCGGCATCTGGCTACCCAAGGTCGAATCGCTCGAGGAGATCGAAGCAGCCGCGCGCATTCTGGATTCGGTCGCACCGCACGCGGAACTCTCGGCGCTGATCGAGACGGGAAAAGGGCTACTCGCCCTACCGGCGATCGCGACGGGCCCGAGGCTGCGGTTCCTGCAGATCGGCGAGGTCGACCTCGCCGCCGACCTGTCCATCGAGCCCGGCGACGACGGTCGCGCGCTGCTGTTCGCACGCAGTCAGGTCGTTGTCGCGAGCGCGGCAGCGGGGCTCGAGCCGCCCCTCGCCGCGGTCTCGGTCGAGTTCCGCGACACCGACGCGTTCGCTGCCGACACCGTGGAACTGCGCAGGCTGGGATTCCGCGGCCGAGCGTGCATCCACCCGGCCCAGGTGGCCCCGGCACGGGACGCTTTCGTACCGACGTCGGAGGCGGTGCAGGAGGCCGAGGAGATCCTGGAGGCCCTTGCACAGGCGACATCCGGCGTCGGCGTCGACAAGAACGGACGTCTGATCGACGAGGCCGTCGCACGATCGGCACGCCGAGTTGTCCAGTACGCCCAGAGCCGAACCTAGCGTCGGCGTCAGATCGTCGGCTTGGCGTCGCCTGCCCAGGCGATGCGTTTGGGGTCGCCGTGGCATTCGACGATGGCAGCGTGGTCGCTGTCGAAATAGTCCCACGCCCAGGACAGGAAAGCGTCGACCTTGCTGTGCGCGCCGCTGAGCAGGGCTGCGTGCACACCCAACCAGGCCGCGAACGCGAGGGGACCCTCCACCTGGTGACGGTGCGCTCCCACCTCGGCGACGGCGGCGCCGCGTCCGATCATCGCCATGATTCCCTTGTCCTTGTAGGCGAACGGCTTTCGAGGTTCACCCGCGATGGACAACAGAATGTTGCGGGCGGTCCACGCTCCTGCCTGCTGCGCAACGGATCCCAACTGAGGCAATGCCTTTCCGTCGGAACCGGGGATGTTGGCCACGTCGCCGACGGCGTACACGTCGTCGAACGTCGGTACCGTCAGATCGGCGAGTACGTCGATGCGGCCGCCGTGGCCGGGCGTCACCGACGCCGTGGACGCGATGGGTGACGCGGACTCCCCGCCTGCCCAGACCACCGTGCGGGAGGCCAGGCGAGAGCCGTCGGAGAGCAGTACACCGTCGGCGTCGACGGAGGCCACACCGACGCCGAGCCGCACCTTCGCTCCGTGCTGGACGAGCTTGTCGTGGGCGTACTCGTGGGAGCGTTCGCTGTACGGCGCGAGCAGCGCGGGCCCGTGGTTGATCAACCACGCCTCGCCGCGGCCGCCCGGGTGGTTCATCTTGCGCAGCGCCGTGAACAGCTCGGCGAACGCGCCCGCGGTTTCGACTCCGGTAGGACCGCCTCCGACGATCACCACGTCCAGCGGGTCGTGTTCGCCCCGGAGGAGGTCGCTGACGTGGTGACGCAGCTTCTCGGCGTCGGCGACGGAGTAGAGCGGAAACGAGTGTTCCTCGGCGCCCGGGGTGCCGAAGAAGTTGGCCGTCGCACCCGCAGCCACCACCAGGTAGTCGCCGGACACCCGTTCGCCACCCGCTACGAGGGAGCGCTCGGAGAAGTTCAGATCGGTGATCTCGGCCTGGACGACGCGCACCGACTTCATCGACTCGAAGATCGACGCCAACGGCCGGGCGATGTCCTCGGCGGGCAGCTGCGACGTCGCCACCTGGTACAGCAGGGGCTGGAACTGGTGATAGTCGTTGCGGTCGACGAGGGTGACGTCGACGCCCTTTCGGCCTAGATCGTGCGCACATCCAATTCCGGCAAGACCGGCACCCGCTACCACCACGTGAGTCATGGGATCCACAGTAGTTCCGCCGCGTGCCGCCCGGCGGGTTTACGCTCTGTCGCATGGTGCGTCTGCGCTCGTGGTTCCTCGGTGAGGTGACCGAGAACCCATCCGGGCATCTGGGTCCGTACCGCAAGCCCACCGAAACCGAACACACCCACCCGTGGTGGAAAGTGATGTGCCTGACGGGCGTCGACTACTTCTCGACGCTCGGGTATCAGCCGGGAATCGCGGCCCTCGCCGCGGGCACTCTTGCACCGCTCGCCACCGTCGTGCTGATCGTGTTGACGCTGTTCGGGGCTCTCCCGGTCTATCGGCGCGTCGCCCGAGAGAGCCCGACGGGTGAAGGTTCCATCGCGATGCTCGAGAAGCTGCTGCCGAAGTGGGGCGGCAAGGTGTTGGTGCTCGTTCTGTTGGGCTTCGCGGCTACCGACTTTCTGATCACCATGACGCTGTCCGCGGCCGACGCATCGGCGCACGTGATCGAAAACCCATTCGCGCCAGCAGGTCTGGACAGCGCACAGGTGATCGTCACCCTGGTGCTGCTTGCGTTGCTCACCGCGGTCTTCCTGAAAGGGTTCACCGAGGCGATCGGAATAGCCGTCGTTCTCGTCGGGACGTTCCTCGCGCTGAACCTCGTCGTCGTCTTCGTCGGATTCTGGGAGATCGCGAAGAATCCGTCGCTGCTGTCCGACTGGCAGCACGCCATGACCGCGCAGCACGGAAACCCGCTCATGATGATCGCCGTCGCCCTCATCGTCTTTCCCAAACTCGCACTGGGCCTGTCCGGTTTCGAAACCGGCGTCGCCGTCATGCCGCAGATCGCAGCCGACGGTGACGACGCGCTTCCCAACCGGATTCGCGACGCCAGAAGGCTCATCACCACGGCCGCTCTCATCATGAGTGGCTTCCTGCTGACGTCGAGCATCATCACCACGGTCCTCATTCCGCAGGACGAGTTCCAGAGCGGCGGCGGAGCCAACGGACGCGCGTTGTCCTATCTCTCGCACGAATACCTCGGTGAAGTGTTCGGCACCGTCTACGACGTCAGCACCATCGCAATTCTGTGGTTCGCCGGGGCGTCGGCGATGGCGGGATTGCTCAACCTGGTTCCTCGCTACCTGCCGAAGTACGGCATGGCGCCGGAGTGGGCTCGCGCGGTTCGACCACTGGTGCTTGTGTTCTCGTTGATCGCGGTCGCCGTCACGCTCTACTTCGACGCCAGTGTCGACGCGCAGAGTTCTGCCTATGCGACGGGTGTTCTGGTACTCATCACCTCCGCGTCGGTTGCGGTCGCGATCTCCGCCGCGCGGAACCGTCAGCGTGTGCAGATGTGGGTCTTCTCGGTCATCGCCGTCGTCTTCGTCTACACCACCGTCACCAACATCTTCGAGCGTCCCGACGGCGTCAAGGTGGCGTCGTTCTTCATTCTGGTGATCATGGCCGTGTCGTTCTGGTCGAGGGTCACGAGGTCATTCGAACTGCGCACCGATTCGGTCGAATTCGACGAGGAGTCGCTGCAGTACATCGAAGAAGCAGCCGCTCGCGGACGGATACGCATCGTCTGCCACGACGCCCGGCATCTGGACCCGGCGGAGTACGCCGCGAAGGAAGAGCAGCAGCGCCGCGACAGCAACATTCCCGCGGACGAGCCGATCCTGTTCCTGGAGGCCAATATCCGGGATGCCTCGGACTTCAGCTCGGACCTCCTCGTCCACGGAGAGCAGAAGGGCGACTATCGGGTGCTGTGGGTCGACGCCTCGGCCGTACCCAATTCCATTGCCGCAGTGCTGCTGCAGATCAGGAACGTCACCGATGTACGCCCCGATGTCTACTTCGAATGGTCCGAGGGCAATCCGCTGGTGAACCTACTGCGTTTCCTCTTCATCGGCGTCGGCGAAGTCGCTCCGGTGACCCGAGAAGTGTTGCGCCGGGCGGAACCCGACCGAGACCGAAGGCCGAACGTGCACGTCGGGTAGGTCTAGAAGAACTGCCCGACGACGAAGCCGGCAACCAGTACCCCGGTCCCTCCGATTTCGGCGACGGCAAGGGTCCACATGAAGGCGTGGGTGCCGTGGACTGGGTTCTCGAATTGGTTGTCCGTGTCTCGCAACAGCCCGTGGACCATGTAGCTCGCGATGGCTGCGACGAAGAAGACGGTGACGACCAGTCCGGCGATCAGATTCACGGCCGTCGGGAAACCGGAGAACTCTGCCAGGGCTGCGAGGATCAGGGTCGCGAAGGAGTACATCAGAGCAGCGCGGTGTGCGATGTCGACGTAAGGGTGGGCCAGAGCCGTCGGCGACGTCGCCATCTGGCGGTACTTCCACACGCCGAGGCCCAGTGCCCACAGCAGGATCATCCCGGCGAGCAGCAGCAGTATCTTGGTGTCGATCCCCAGCATCGTGTCGTACCCCCCGTTCGTGGACGTTGCGTCAGGCGATGTCGCCTATGCAGTACCCGTTGGCCCCGATGCCCAGTGTGAACACTTGGTTCTGTTCGAATCCCGACACGTTCGTCACATCGGCGTACACCGTCTTGTAGTCCCCGTTGGTGAAGGCCACGTAGACGCTCGCCGGGTTGTAGGACGCCGACCCCGTGAGCCTGCCCGGGTTGTTCGCCAGCGGCGCGGGCGTGGGAACGCCTGTTCCCTGCGGATCCCACGTCGGGCGGGTGTCGCAGACGAGGGGGTAGTCGCCTTCGAGGTCGGCGGGGTCGACCGGCGCTCCCGTGAATCGCCCGAGGTATCGCTCGACGGTGTACGTCGCGTCGAGGTCGGTGAACACCGGTGCGGTGCCGGTCGGGTAGACGCTCGGGCAGGCATAACCGGAGGCGATCTCGCTGCGCTTGATCGACACCGTCGACACCGGGCCGGTCCACGTCACCGCGTACTGACCGTCGACGCCCGGCTGACCGGCCGCGTCGACGATCGAGGCGACGTCGGAGTATCGCACCGGAATGTCCGTCGGCGGCACGGTCCAACACGTCGGCGTCACAGCCGGCGGCCCTCCGGCTTCCAGGTCGGCCAGGAACGCCCCCAGTGCGGACGCGGCCTGCGGATTGCTCGGAACGTCGCCGACGGCGGGTCCTGGAGGCGGTTCGGGACTGGTCGTCGTCGCTGACGTCGTAGGGGTCGTCGCTGTGGTCGTCTCTTCCGTCGTGGGTGCCGACGTTGGATCGGTGGGGATGCCCTGCTGGCCGTCACCCTCGCACGCGGTGAGTACCAGGACTGCCCCCAGCAGCCCTGCACCGGCACGAGCGATTCTGCTAAGCGAACTCATGTTCAGCTGACCTTCCCCGTTCACGGCTTCTCCCCAGAGCGTTCTTCTCGCGACCGCCCGATACGACTACGCTAGCCGACTGTGGAACCCGTCTACCGAACTGTCATCGGCATCGCCCGCGTCGTCTTCGCGTCCCAAGGCCTGAAGTTCGAGGTGGAGGGCGAGGAGAACATCCCTGCCAGTGGCGGTGCGGTCATCGCCGTCAACCACACCGGGTACCTGGACTTCACCTATGCCGGGCTGCCGCCTCGGCGGGTGAAGCGCTACATCCGCTTCATGGCCAAGAAGGAAGTGTTCGACAACAAGATTTCCGGTCCCATCATGCGGTCGCTGAAGCACATTCCCGTCGATCGCGGCGCGGGCGCGGAGTCCTACAAGGCCGCGGTCGCGGATCTACGCAAGGGCGAGCTGGTCGGGGTGTACCCGGAGGCGACCATCAGCCGCAGCTTCGAGATCAAGGAATTCAAGTCGGGTGCGGCACGCATGGCCATCGAGGCAGGTGTTCCCATCATCCCGACGGTCATCTGGGGTGCGCAGCGAGTCTGGACCAAGGGATTCCCCAAGAGGCTGGGCCGCACCAACACTCCCATCCGCATTGCCGTCGGCGCGCCGTTGGAGCCCGTCGGACCGGCGAACGAGCTGACCGAGAAGCTGCATTCCACGATGAAAGAGATGCTGCTCGAACTGCAGGACGGATACCCGCACGAGCAGGGTGCGTACTGGGTGCCGGCACGCCTCGGCGGCAGCGCTCCGACCCTCGAGGAAGCGGACAAGCTCGACGCCGCGGACGCGGCAGCGAGAAAGGCAAAAAGGGAGGGCTGACGCCATGTCGCGCGAACCGGTGTATGCCGCGTTGACCGGGCTGGTTCGTGCGATCACCGCCGTGCAAGGCCTACGCACCATCTATCGGGGAACCGAGAACATTCCGCGCCGCGGCGGCGTCGTACTCGCCGTGAACCACACCGGGTATCTCGACTTCATGCAGGTCGGACTCGTTGCGCGCCAGGGCAAGCGGCGGGTTCGCTACATGATGAAGAAAGAACTCGAGCGCAATCCCGTCGTCGGGTTCCTGATGCGACACTGCAAGGCCATCGGCGTGGACCGCGCAGCCGGAGCCGAGTCGTATGCCGCTGCTGTGCAAGCGCTTCGGGACGGTGAACTGGTCTGTGTGTATCCGGAGGCCACCATCAGCAGAAGCTTCGAGCTGAAGGCGTTCAAATCCGGTGCCGCACGGATGGCACTGGAAGCGGGCGTTCCGATCGTTCCGGTCGCCATCTGGGGGTCGCAGCGAATCATGACCAAGGACATGCCGAAAGCATTGGGTAGACACAACTTTCCCGTGCACATCGCCGTCGGACAAACAGTTCCGCCGCACGGAACCCCCGACGAACTCACCACAGCCCTACGTAGTGGATTGGAAAGCGCCCTCGGCGTGGCGCAGCAAGGTTACGAACACCCGGCAGGCGCCCGGTGGGTACCGGCACGACTGGGCGGCAGCGCACCCACCCTCGACGAAGCAGCAGTCATCGAAGCGGACGAGAAAGCGCGGAGGGCAAAGGGATAGTCGGCTGTCCCTCGACTGCTCAGCTGGTCGAGGCGTGCCAGACCAACGCGGCGGCGAGAGCGCCTAAGCCGTTGAGGGACCAGTGCAAAGCGATGGGGGCGATGAGGCTGCCGCTTCGGTTGCGAAGCCAGGTGAACACGAATCCCGCCGCGGCCGTCGCGATGACTGCGCCGACGATGCCCACGACCTGGCCGAACAGTCCGCCGCCCAGGAAGTTGCTGAATCCGGTGTTGTTGGCGGTGAGGCCGAGCGACGAAGCGATGTGCCAGAGGCCGAACAGCAGGGAGCCGGCCGCGAACACTCCGCGCGCCCCGTAGATCCGACCCAGGGTGCCGTGCAGGACGCCGCGGAACGCGAGTTCCTCCGGGATGACGGTCTGCAGCGGAATGACGATCATCGACGCGACCAGGGCCGCCGAGATGGTTGCGTATCGATCGGCCATGAAGAACGGCCGAGTGATCGGCAGCAGTGCGCCGATCGCGATGACCGCGAGGACCAGCCCCACGGCTGCGAGAGCATAGATCGAACCGGTCTTCCACTGCTTGGGTGACAAACCGAGCTCGGACCAGCCCAGACCCCGGCGTCGGGTCAAGGCGACGAGAACGACGGCAGCGATGGGGACCGTCGCGATGCTGGCCCACACCGTCGTGAAATGCGCGATGAGGTTCGTTGCGATCAACACGAGCACGACGACGGCCACGTCGAGGTAGGCGTGGAAGCCGCGCCAGCGAGCGGCCCGCGCAGCATCTTGCGTCATGAGCATCCCGCCGAGTGTACGGATCGATGCTGAGAAACTCAGCCGTTCTCGGGCTGGGACTGGGTCGTCGTGGTCGCGGGAGCGTTCGGCGTGGTCGTGGTGGGTTCGGTCGTCGTGACGGGTGGATCGGTGGTCGTCACCGGTGGGGCAGTCGTCGTCGGCACGACGGCGGCGGTGGTGGTGACGGGTGCCGGTGCGGGAGGTACGACGGCGGGAGCAGGCGATTCCGGGACCACCGTGGCGACCTCGGCGGTGGAGGTCGTCGGGGCCGCGGGCGACGGGGACGGCGGTTCGGTCGTCGTGGTGGGCATGGTCCTCGGGACGGGGCCGGGTGCGACGTCGACCTGCGCCGGCGCCGTCGGGCGGCTCGTGGGCTCTGCCACCAGGAATCCGATACCCGCGGCGATCAGCAGAGCAACGCCGGCGACTGCCGCCCACACGACCTTCCCGGAGGCCGGACCGTGCGTCGGGAAGCCGAGTCGGTCGGTCCGATCGAGAGTGGTGGTGTTCACGACGACCCCCATCTCGGAGTCGGTCAGAATTTTCTCCCGCAGCCCGAACGGCGCGGTTGCCAGCGGAAACAGCCGGAGAATCGCGGCAGCTCCGACGACACGCTCCTGCCCGGCTCCGGCCGAACGCTCGAGCTCCTCTCGCGCCCGGGAGATCAGCGTCGACGCCCGACGTGTTCCGATCCCCAGCACCGCGGCGACGTCGGCGTCGGCGAGTCCGTGACGAATACGCAGGTCGAGGACCTCACGGTGCTCGGCGCTCGAGGCAGTTGCCGCCGTCGCGACGAACTCCTGAACGGACCGTTCCTCGTCGCTGGCATCGGGAGCGATCGTCGATGTGAAGTCGCACCGGTCGCGGCGTGGGCGGGGCAGGCACTCGGCCCGAGCGATCGCGTACAGCCAGGCCCGGAATCGTTCCGGATCGCGAAGCACAGCACTCCGCCGTGCGGCGATGAGCATCGTGTCGTGGACGACGTCGGCAGCGGCGTCCTCGTCGGCCAGCATTGCCTTCGCGTAGCTGAACAGGTGGCCGGAATGCCTGTCGTACGCGTCGCCGAGGCCCGAAAGTTGGCCTGCGACCAGCGCGGCAACGATCCGGGCGTCGGGCGAATCCTCGGACACCCCGGGCATCGTCGGCTCCCTCCCTCGTCGGTTCGCAAGTCTAAGGGACCCAGCGGCGGGCACTGCCGGAGCCACCTCAGGCACAATGACCTCGATGCCTACCACCAGCCGCGCACCCCGCCTCGTCGCCAGTGATGTCGACGGAACGCTCCTCGACCACCGCGAGAAGGTCACCGAGCGCACCCGACGCGCTGTACTGGCGATGGTCGGCGACGGCACACCGTTCGTGCTGTCGACGGGTCGTCCGCCGCGCTGGATTTCCCCTGTCGTCGACCAGCTGGGCTTCGCGCCCATGTGCGTCTGCGCCAACGGCGCCGTCATCTACGACGCCGGCACCGACCGGATCCTCGACGCCGAGGTCCTGACCGGGGAGACGCTGCACTGGCTCGCAGACCTTGCATACAAGGCCCTGCCGGGTTGCGGGCTGGCCGCGGAACGCGTCGGCGAAACAGCGCACGACGCCGCCACACCGCAGTTCGTCAGCTCGCCCGGCTACGAACACGCATGGCTCAACCCCGACAACACCGAAGTGTCGTTGGCCGAGGTCATCGACGTCCCCGCCGTGAAATTGTTGATCCGGCTCTCCAGCGCGTCCAGCGGAGACATGGTGGCCGCCCTGGCACCCCTCGTCGACGGCCGGGCCGACATCACCTTCTCCACCGACAACGGACTGATCGAACTCTCCGCACCCGGCGTGACCAAAGCATCGGGCCTCGCCCTCGTCGCCGAACGCCTCAACGTCCAGGCCGCCGACATCGCCGCATTCGGCGACATGCCCAACGACGTCCCCATGCTGCACATGGCAGGCCTCGGCGTCGCAATGGGCAACGCACACCCCGCAGCAGTCGCCGCAGCCGACGAAATCACCACAACCAACGCCGACGACGGCGTGGCCAGAGTCCTCGAACGCTGGTGGTGAGCTCCGTCTCCGGACCGAACGTGACGTTCAGTCACTTCAAGTGACCGAACGGCACATTCGCTCACTCACCCGGTCCACTTTGGCGGCGCCGGTCGGTGCGACTGGGTGGGACGGAGTGCCCGATACTTTCGAAATCGGCGGACTTCCGCTGTTCGTCGAAGTATCGGGCAATCCATTGCATCGGGCGTGCACGAATGCGGGTTTCGCCCCCCTGACGGAAGCGAACGTGACGTTCGGTCACTCCAAGTGACCGAACGGTTCATTCGGTCGCCCTCGCCTCGACGGTTGGCTGGTGCGCGGACGGAGCGGAACGCGGCGCATCAGGTGGTCACAAGCCGAGGTCGGACAGGCTCGGATGCTCCGCCGGTCGCGGTGCATTCCGGTCCCAGAAGAACTTGCGCTCGCTTTCGTCGATCGGCACGTCGTTGATGCTTGCGTGGCGGTGCGTCATCAGGCCGTCCTCGTCGAAGAGCCAATTCTCGTTGCCATAGGCTCGAAACCATTGACGCGAATCATCCTGATACTCATAGGCGAAGCGGACGGCAATGCGGTCGTCACTGTGCGCCCACAGTTCCTTGATGAGGCGGTACTCGTGCTCGTGGTTCCATTTACCGCTCAGGAATTCGACGATCTGCGCACGGCCGGTCACGAAAACGGACCGATTCCGCCAGACGCTGTCGATCGAGTAGGCCAGCGCAACCACCTCGGGATCACGGCTGTTCCAGGCATTTTCGGCCAGCCTGACTTTCTGTACCGCTGATTCGTCGGTGAACGGCGGAACCGGTGGCTTCGTGGTGGTTTCCACATTTGCAGTCATTGATCGTCCTTCGCTTCGAGGTTTGGTCGAGGTGCTCTGCCCATGTAGACAATGCTGTCTACATGGCAAGAACGTACGCCATGTAGACAGACTTGTCCACATGCATGTGGCGCCGGTGGACAGATTTGTCTACTCTTGCGACGTGAGCATCTCCCAGACTCTTGATCCGCAGGTCGACGTGTCGGCCCTCCCCGCTCGGGAGCGGATACTGGCCACCGCGTATCGGCTGTTCTACCGCGAAGGAATTCGAGCAACCGGTGTGGACAAAGTGATCGCGGAGGCAGGCGTCACAAAGGTGACCTTCTATCGCCACTTCCCAAGCAAAGACACGCTGATCCTGGCGTTCCTGGACCTACGGCATCGGCGTTGGATGGAGTGGTTCGTCGACGCGTTGGACCGCTACGCTGCAGGCAACCGTCGCAGGCCCGTGGTGGTCTCGGCAGTCGAGGAGTGGCTGACCTCGGATACCTTCCGAGGATGCGCCTTCATCAACAGTGTCAACGAGATCGGGGCTGAACTGCCGGAGGTGTACGAGATCGCCACTCGCCACAAGGCCGATATGGTCGGGGCTATCAAAGCGACACTTCCGCCGGGCCCCAACCGAACCCGCGCGGCACAAGCGCTCGCAGTGGCGATCGATGGCGCTGTTGTACAAGCTCAGTGCCAGCTCGACGCCACATCGGCAGTCAAGGCTCTGACGACGATCGCGTCGACGCTGCTGCCGGAAGGCAGGTAGTTGAGCGGCGCCGGTACATGCGCAGTGAGATGAATTGCCCGATACTTTCGAAATCGGCGGACTTTCGCTGATCGTCGAAGTATCGGGCAATCCATTGCATCGGGCGCGTACGCATGCGGGTTTCGCCCCCCCGACGGGAGCGAACGTGGCGTTCGGTCACTCCAAGTGACCGAACGGTTCATTCGGTCATCGGTGAGGTCGGTGGGGGAGGGGCGGAGATGGGTCGAGCGGCGATTCGGTGGATTCGAATCGCCGCTCGACTGAGGGTGGTGATTTACGGTGCCGGTGCGGGCTCCGGGGCCGGGGCCGGCTCGATCGGGGCTGCGACGGGGTTCTGCATCTGCTGCTCGTAGGTGTCGTTGTAGGTTTTGATGACCGTGGTGACGATGCCGGTGAGCTCGTTGAAGATCAGTGAACCGTTTTCGAAGTCGGTGCGCAGACCCTCGGGGACGCGGTATTCGTCGGTGGTCGGCAAGCCGAGTTCGCCGTTCTCTCCGCCGAGTGCCATGAACTGTTCGAAGATTTTTCCGATCACGGCAACGGCTTGGCCGGCAAGGGAAGTGAAGATGGAGCCGTTGGCGAACTGTGCGGCTTCGCCTCCGCCCTTGACCTGGACGAGGCCGCTGACGGGGGTGCCGAGGGTACCGGTTTCGCCGCCGGATGCCAGCCACTTCTGGGCGATGGGGTTGGAACTGGCGAGGCGAACCAACTCGTCGACAAGTCCTGGAATGTTTTCTCCCAGAGTGCTGCTCGCGTCGGAGGTCGGCAGGGACGAATCCGTGGTTGTGTCGGATTCCGTGTCGGACGGTGCCGGAGCGGTGTCGACGCTTCCTCCGCCGCCGAGGTTCGCGGCGGCGATGTCGCGGATTTCGTCCATCTTGGCGTAGGCGCCGTCACCGGGGCATGCGGTGTTGCCGACGTCGCGGTGCGCGAAGATGACCGGCAGGTCGACGCTCTGGCCCTTGCCGACGAAGGTGAAGTTGGTGCCTTCGCTCGTCATCGTCGTCTCACCGTGTGGGTCGAGACCTGCTTTGCCCAAACGCCATCCGAGGAACTTGCCCACCGAGTCGAGGGTTTCGGTCGACGGTGCTTCACTGGAGTAGTCGCCCATCATTGCGATGCCCATGGTGTTCTCGTTGAAGCCACCGGCGTGTGCGCCCTGGACGGGACGGTCGAGTCCGCCTGCGCGGCCTTCGAAGATCTGACCGTACTTGTCGACGAGCACGTTGTAGCCGATGTCGCACCAGCCGAGCGTCTGTGCGTGGTAGGCGTAGATCGCCCGCACGATCTCGGCCGATTCGTTCTTGGAGTACTCGTTGCTGCCGGCGGTGTGGTGCACCGTCGCACCGCCGAGGAAGTCGTCGTACGTCGGTGTGGCGCAACGAATCGACTCGTCGGCGCCCCACTGCGACCGCGAGATGACCTTCGGTCCTGCGTTGCCCGCGACCGGAGTCGCGATGTCGGCGAGCGCTGAATCGGCGGGGGAGCTGCCTGGCTGGATCAACACTGCGCTGATGTCGGCCAGTGCGTCCGCCACCGGGGTGTCCTGCTGACGCAGCGGCTTCGAAACCGATGCCGGGGTGTATCCCAGCTCCTGTTCCGGTGCTGGTGCCGCCGCGGGTGCGGGGGCAGGTGCAGCGTCGGGTGCCGGCGCAGCGGGAGTGGCAGGCGGTGTCAGAAGAAGCTGAACGGCTTTCGTGGCTCCGACGAAGATGGGCTCGGTGCCCTTCTTGTCCGGCTCGGCCGCGACGTCGCTGGCTGCGGTGTCGATCGGCTCGGTTGCGATCCACGGACCCCAGGACCCGTCGTCGAGCTGGCGACGAACCTGCGCGACGGCACCGTCCACGGCGGTCGACGTCAACGCGACCATGCTGAACGGATCGTCCTGACGCAGTTCCTTCACGACCGCTCCGAGCGGGGCGCCCGGGTCGTCGCCGGCCGGGAGTTCAGCAGGCGGGGCGATCGGGGCCGCGACGTCGTTGCGGCCCGGCACCGGCGCCTGGGCCGACGGGCTCGTCGGGGACGGCACGGTGATGCCGGGGATTTCGGGAATCTGGATCGGCGGGATGGTGATGTTGTCCGGAAGCGGCAGGTACTTCAGATCGGACAGGCGCAGGTCGGGCAACGGCAGACCCGTCAATTCCTGCAGAGGAACGACGATGTCCGGTGCCGCAGTCAGTGCTGTTTCGACGATCTTGGTCGGCACGGTCACAGGGGTGGTCTCGTTTGCCGATCGAACATCGGTGGACGCGGAGTCGCCGGAAATGCTGTAGACCGCCACGGGACTCGCGACGGCCAGCAAGGCGACAGCGCCGAGAACGATCGACGGCTTCGTTCGACGGTGCAAGGCGGTACTCCCTGGTTGTTGGTGCGTGCCTGTCCGACACGATTCGAACAGGCTTGCGAATTGCTTCGAGATTGACTACTCTTCTGTCACAGGAGTCACATCAACCTCATCCGACACAAGGCTAAACCTTAGCTTGAGAGTTAGCCACCTCATGGATTGACCGGCCCACGGCGCGTCGGCATAGGTTTGTTCCGTGACTGTTCACTTCATCGGCGCAGGACCGGGCGCGGCAGATCTGCTGACGCTGCGAGCCGTCGAGCATCTACGCACCAGCCCGGTATGCGTTTATGCAGGTACCTACGTAGACGACGCGATTCTGGACCACTGCCCTCCGGGCGCGCGGAAAGTCGATACCGCGAAGCTCGACCTAGACCGGATCACCGCGGAACTCGTCGGTGCGCACGAGCGCGGCCAAGACGTCGCACGGCTGTGCTCGGGTGATCCATCTCTCTACTCGGCGCTCGCCGAGCAGTCCGCGCGTCTCGACGAAGCGGGTGTTCCGTGGGACGTCACGCCTGGCGTGCCCGCGTACGCGGCTGCTGCGGCCGAGTTGCGCGTCGAGCTCACGGTCCCGGAAGTAGCCCAGTCGGTGGTGTTGACGCGAGCTCATGCCCGTTCGACGGCGATGCCCGACGGCGAGAAGCTGGCCGCGTTCGCCGCGACCGGGTCGACGCTCGTGCTGCATCTGGGGATCACTCGCACGAGGCAGCTCGCCGACGAGTTGACGGGGTACTACGGTGCCGACTGCCCGGCCGTCGTCGTCTTCCACGCCAGCAAGCCGGACCAGCTGACGTTGACGGGCACCCTCGCGGACATCGCGGATCAGGTCGACGCCGCCGGATTGAGACAAGCAGCGGTGATTCTGGTCGGCCCCGCCCTCGGCCGCACGCCCGGACGGGAACGACCCGAGAGGCTTGCTGTGGAGTCTCATTTGTACGACGCGAATCGAGCCAGGACATGAAGGCCCATCTCGTCGGTGTCGGTGGCGGGCATCCGGATCAGGTGACGGTGCAGGCGATCGAGAAGCTCCAGCAGGTGGATGTCTTTCTCGTTGCCGACAAGGGCGACGGCGTCGGCGATCTGGCCGAGGCGCGGACGGAGATTCTGCGGCGCCATGTGACGGGGGACTACCGCGTCGTTCAGGTGCCGGACCCGGCGCGGGATCGGAAGCCGAGTGACTACGGCACGGCGGTGACCGACTGGCACGAGGCCCGGGCGCGCGCGTACCGGGAGGTCCTGGACGGCCTGCCGTCGGACACTGTCGTGGGCTTTCTGGTGTGGGGTGACCCGTCGCTCTACGACAGCACCATTCGTGTCGCCGAGCAGTTGGGCGTGGAGTTCGACGTCACGCCGGGTGTGAGCAGTGTGTCGATGCTGGCGGCGTCGCATCGGATCGTGCTGAACCGCATCGGTGGACCGATCGTGATCACCACGGGCCGGGCTTTGCAGAAGGACGTCGCGGCGGGTGCGGACAATCTCGTCGTGATGCTCGACGGCGGCTTGGCCTGCCGGGAGTTGGTCGGATCGCGGCCATGGGACATCTACTGGGGTGCCAACCTGGGAACGGAAGATGAAAAGTTGGTGGCGGGCGTTCTCGACGACGTCATCGACGAGATCGCGTCGATCCGGGCCGAGCTGAAGGCTAGACACGGCTGGGTGATGGATATCTACGTACTGCGTGCTCGGCGCTGACGAGTACCTGCGGGGTCTTTCGGGAGTGACCATGGGAGGCCGGGAGCGGAGCCTGCAGGAGTGACCATGGGAGGCCGGGAGCGGAGCCTGCAGGAGTGACCATGGGAAGTGAATGCTCCGCTGTCGGATACCCTGGTTGCCCGTGACTGCTGTAAGCCCTGAGCCCACCTCATCCGATGCATCCGTGACCGGCCGATTCGACCTGATCGTCGTCGGATCGGGGTTCTTCGGCCTGACCGTGGCGGAGCGTGCAGCGTCCCAGTTGGGCAAGCGCGTGCTCGTGTTGGATCGTCGCCACCACCTGGGCGGTAATGCCTATTCGGAGGCGGAGCCGGAGACGGGTATCGAGATCCACAAGTACGGTGCCCACTTGTTTCACACGTCGAACAAGCGTGTGTGGGAGTACGTGAACAAGTTCACGGAGTTCACGAGCTATCAGCACCGTGTGTTCGCGATGCACAAGGGCCAGTCGTACCAGTTCCCGATGGGGCTGGGCCTTATTTCTCAGTTCTTCGGCAAGTACTACTCGCCGGCGGAGGCTCGCGCTCTCATCGAGGAGCAGTCCAGCGAGTTCGACGCGAAGGATGCGCAGAACCTCGAGGAGAAGGCGATCTCGCTGATCGGTCGCCCGCTGTACGAGGCGTTCATCCGCGATTACACGGCCAAGCAGTGGCAGACCGATCCGAAGAATCTGCCGGCAGGCAACATCACGCGTTTGCCGGTGCGCTACAACTTCGACAACCGCTACTTCAACGACACCTACGAGGGTCTTCCCGTCGACGGTTACACCGCGTGGCTCGAGAACATGGCGGCCAGTGACCTCATCGAGGTTCGCTTGAACACCGATTGGTTCGATGTCCGCGAGGAACTGACGAAGGAAAGCCCGGACGCGCCGATCGTCTACACCGGCCCGCTGGATGCGTACTTCGACTACTCCGAAGGTGAACTCGGCTGGCGCACACTCGATTTCGAGACCGAGGTGCTGCCGACGGGTGACTTCCAGGGAACGCCGGTGATGAACTACAACGACGGCGACGTCGGCTACACCCGTATCCACGAGTTCCGTCATTTCCACCCCGAGCGGGAGTACCCGGCCGACAAGACGGTCATCATGCGCGAGTTCTCTCGGTTCGCCGAGAGCGGCGACGAGCCGTACTACCCCATCAACACCCCCGACGACCGGCAGAAGCTCGAGGCGTACCGGAACCGCGCCAAGGCGGAAACCGCGTCGAACAAGGTGCTGTTCGGTGGCCGGCTCGGCACCTACCAGTACCTGGACATGCACATGGCCATCGCCAGTGCGCTGAACCTGTACGACAACACGCTCGCACCGCATTTCGAGACCGGTGCGTCGCTGGCGGGGGACAAATGACGGCCAAACATCTGCTCGACGACGGAATCGCCGACGTAGCACCTGTTCTCGGCAAATCACTGCTGCAGCGGATTCTGCTGCCGCGGTCCGGGGAGCCGCTCGACGTACGCACCCTGTACCTCGAAGAAGCCAAAACCAATGCCCGACGGGCACACTCGGTCTCGCGTACGTCCGTCGCCATCGGTGCGGAGTCCGAGGTGTCCTTCGCAACGTACTTCAACGCGTTCCCGGCGAGCTACTGGCGTCGCTACAGCATCCTGAAGTCCGTCGTGCTGAGTGTCGAGGTTTCCGGGCACTGCCGAGTCGACGTCTACCGGTCCAAAGCCGATGCGTCTCGCATTCACGTCGAAGGTCGCGAAGTGACCCCGAGTGATGCGGCGCAGGAATTCGAGATCGACCTCGGTCCGTTCGAGGACGGTGGCTGGATCTGGTTCGACATCACCTCCGACTCCGAGGTCGTTCTCGAGAGCGCCGGCTGGTACGCGCCGATCGACGCACCGGGTGAGGCGAGCGTCGCCGTCGGCATCCCGACGTTCAACCGTCCCACCGACGCCGTGAAAGCCCTTGTCGCGCTTGGCTCGGACCCGCTGGTTCTCGACGTCGTCGAGGCCGTCATCATGCCGGATCAGGGCACCCGCAAGGCCAAGGACGAGCCCGGGTTCGACGAGGCCGCAGCCGGTCTCGGCGGCAAGTTGGCGGTCCACGATCAAGCGAACCTCGGTGGCTCCGGCGGATACAGCCGCATCATGTACGAGGCGTTGAAGAACACGTCGGCGCAGCACATCCTGTTCATGGACGACGACATCGAGATCGAGCCGGACTCGATTCTGCGTGCGCTCGCGATGTCGCGGTTCGCCAAGGTCCCCACCCTGGTCGGCGGTCAGATGCTGAACCTGCAGGCGCGCAGTCACCTGCACGTCATGGGTGAAGTGATCAACCGCGGCAACTTCATGTGGACCGGCGCTCAGAACGTGGAGTACGACCACGATTTCTCCGAGGACCCGCTGCGCTCGTCGAAGCTGCTGCATCGCCGCATCGACGTCGACTACAACGGCTGGTGGATGTGCATGATCCCCCGCGTCGTCGCCGAGGAGATCGGCCAACCGCTGCCGCTGTTCATCAAGTGGGACGACGCCGAATACGGTTTGCGCGCACGGGAAGCCGGATATCCGACGGTCACCTTGCCGGGTGCCGCGATCTGGCACATGGCGTGGAGCGACAAGGACGACGCCATCGACTGGCAGGCGTACTTCCACCTCCGCAACCGCCTGGTGGTCGCCGCGCTGCACGCTCCGGGCAACGGACGCGGCATCGTGGTCGACACCGTCAAGGCGACCGTCAAGCACCTACTGTGCCTGGAGTACTCCACCGTCGCGATCCAGAACAAGGCGATCCGCGACTTCCTCGCCGGACCCGAGCACATCCTCGACATCCTCCCCACGTCGCTCGGCGAGGTGCACGCACTGCGCAAGACCTATCCCGACGCCGTCGTCGTCGGATCCTCGACGGAACTGCCGCACGCATCCGGTGAGGAAGTCGGAGCCGTCGGCGAGCCGAAGAACCCGCTCGCGAAGGTCAAGCGCCTCGCGTCGGGACTGCTGCACAATGTCCGGCCCGCACACGAGCGGCACCACGAGCGCCCGCAGCTCAATGTCCCGACACTCGACGCTCGCTGGTTCCTGCTGTCGCAGGTGGACGGCGTCACCGTCACCACCGCCGACGGGCGAGGGGTCGTCTACCGCCAGCGCGACCGAGACAAGGCAGCAGCGCTGCTGAAGGAAGCGATGTCGCTGCGAGCCGAGTTGTCGCGCCGGTTCCCCGAACTGAAGGGTCGCTACCGCGACGCCGTCCCTCACCTCACCAGTAAGGAAACCTGGGAACGTGTCTTTCGTTACGAGGCGTAAGAACCAGACCGAATCCGCCGCCGAGGTGCGCGTCCTGTCGGCGATCCAGTCGACGATCGGTGCACAGCCCGGCGTGGTGTCGGTCGCGAGGGGCATGTCCCACTTCGGCGAGCACGCACTCGGTTGGGTGGCTGTGGCAGGCATCGGCGCCGTCGCCGATCCCGGGCGGCGCAGGCAGTGGGCGGGAGTGGCCGTCGGAGCAGTCGGCGCGCACGCCGCGTCGATAGTCGTCAAGCGCATCATCAGGCGCCCTCGTCCCAACGATCCGTCGGTGAAGATCAACGTGTCGACACCGAGCAAGCTCAGCTTCCCGTCCTCGCACGCCACGTCGACCACAGCAGCCGCCGTGTTGCTCGGTCGGTTGACGGGGCTACCCTTGCCTGCGGTCCTGGTACCGCCGATGTTGCTGTCGCGGCTGGTGCTCGGCGTGCATTACCCCACAGATGTTCTTGCAGGATCTGCGCTCGGCGCTTTGTCTGCAGCCGCAGTGTGCAAGTTCGAAGGAGACAAATGAGCGAGGAAGCCACCGCCGTCGGAGCGCCACCGAAGAATCTGCTCGACGGTGTGATCAAGGCGCTTCGTCCACGTCAGTGGGTCAAGAACGTTCTCGTTCTCGCGGCGCCGCTCGCCGCTGGTTCGGTGACGCAGGCCGATGTGCTGGCGCCGGTCGCGCTGGCGTTCGTCGTGTTCTGCCTCGCGGCGTCGGGTGTCTACCTCGTCAACGACGCGATGGACGTCGAAGCCGACCGGGCCCACCCCACCAAGCGTTTCCGTCCGATCGCCGCGGGTGTCCTTCCGGTCAACCTCGCGTACGCGATGGCTGTGGTGTGCCTGGGCGGTGCGATCGGCCTGTCGTTCATCGCCAACTGGAAGCTCGCGCTGGTCATCGGCGTCTACATCGCGATCCAGCTGGCGTACTGCTTCGGCCTCAAGCATCAGGCCGTGCTGGACATCTGCATCGTGTCGTCGGGCTTCCTGCTGCGCGCGATCGCCGGTGGCGTCGCCGCGTCGATTCCGCTGTCGCAGTGGTTCCTGTTGATCATGGCGTTCGGTTCGCTGTTCATGGCCGCAGGCAAGCGCTACGCCGAGCTTCAGCTCGCGGAGAGCACCGGCGCGAAGATCCGCAAGTCTCTCGAGAACTACACCACCACCTACCTTCGCTTCGTCTGGACGCTCTCCGCCACGGCAGTCGTGATTTGCTATGGACTGTGGGCCTTCGAACAAGACGCCGAGACGAACACGAACTGGTTCGCCATCTCGATGATTCCGTTCACGATCGCGATCCTGCGCTACGCGGTGGATGTCGACGGTGGGCAGGCCGGTGAGCCCGAAGAGATCGCGCTCGGCGACAGGGTGCTGCAGGTGCTGGCTCTTGCGTGGATCGGAGTAGTCGGTGTCGCTGTATACGTCGCCGGCTGAGGTAGATCAGCAGGCTTCGCGCGGGGGCCTGACGAGCAAGGCGATCTTCGCCGTCGGCGTCATCGTGACGTCGGTGCTCTTTTTCATCGGGGCCTGGGAACGGCGCTGGATCGCCGACGACGGGCTGATCGTCCTCCGCACGGTGCGCAACCTGTTGGCGGGCAACGGGCCGGTGTTCAACGCAGGCGAACGCGTCGAGACGAACACGAGCACCATCTGGACCTACCTGGTGTACGCGGGCAGTTGGCTCAGCGAGGTGCGCCTCGAGTACGTGGTGCTCACGATCGCGCTCGTCCTGTCGACTGCAGCCGTCGCAGTGGCCATGATCGGAACGTTCACGCTGCATCGCGCCGGTCGCTGGACCGGCGGCATCACCGCGTTCCTTCCGGCCGGGGTGCTCGTCTACATCGCGGTTCCTCCGGCACGTGATTTCGCGACGTCCGGGCTCGAGACCTGCCTGGTGATCTTCTGGATCGCCGTGCTGTGGCTGCTGATGGTGCGCTGGGCGACTCGGGACACCAGCACCGTGGGCGTGCTGTTCCTGGCGTTCTGGGCCGGCCTCGGCCCGCTGGTGCGTCCGGAGCTGGTGATCCTGTCCGGTCTGTCGCTCGTCATGATCTTCCTGGCCCGGCAGAGCTGGCCGAGTCGCGTCCTCGTCTTCGCTGTCGCGGGTGCGACGCCGGTGCTGTACCAGATCTGGCGGATGGGCTACTACGGTCTGCCGTATCCCAACACCGCGGTGTCCAAGGATGCAGGCGGAGCCAAGTGGGCGCAGGGGTTCGACTACCTGTGGAACCTGCTCGGCCCGTACATGCTGTGGCTCCCACTGATCCTTCTCCTGCTCGCGGGTGTGGTGTCCTCGTCGCGCCCGACGGTTCCGCGCACCATCCGTGACGCGCAGGGTTGGCTCCGCAGCCCGACGGCCGTCGTCGTGTTCGTTCTGGTGGGTGGCGTGCTGTCGCTGGTCTACGCGGTGCGCGTCGGCGGCGACTTCATGCACGGACGGACCCTGTTGCCCGCCCTCTTCACCCTTCTGCTGCCGGTGGCGGTCGTACCGCTCCGAGTCCCGACGAGCATGTCCGACGTCCGTCAGGTGGTCGTCTTCGCCGTCGGAGGTCTCGTGTGGGTCACGACGGTCGTGTGGGCGTTCTTCGCGGCGAACACGACGGGTATGCCCGAGGGCTCGATCGTCGGAAGATCCGGCATCGTCGACGAGCGTGCGTTCTACGCGCTCAACACCGGTCATGCGCATCCGATCCTGGCGTCGGACTACCTGGACTACCCACGCATGCGCGCCATGGTCGAAGCCATCGACAACACCCCGGACGGCGGTCTGCTGCTGCCGAGCGCACAGTTCACCTACTGGGATGTCGTACCGCCACCGTTGCCGATTCCTCCCGGCGGCGCCGGCCACACGGTGTTCTTCCTCAACTTGGGCATGACCAGCATGAACGTCGGCCTCGACGTTCGGGTGATCGACCAGATGGGTCTGGCGTACCCGCTGGCGTCGCACACCGAAAGGTTGGAGAACGGCCGCATCGGTCACGACAAGAACCTGTACCCGGACTGGGTCGTCGCGGATCTCGGAATGGTCGGAGAGCACCCGTATCTGCCGTGGTACATGGACGAGGACTGGGTGACGCAGGCTCGCGTCGCGTTGTCCTGCGCGGACACGCAGGAGCTCATCGCGTCGTACCGGGCGCCGTTGACGAAGGAATTGTTCGTTCGCAACATCAAGCGGTCGCTGTTCTACGCCGGATATCGATTCGATCGCGTTCCGGAATACGAAATACAACGATGTGGTTTGGAGCCTCCGATTCTGGAAGGTCACAATTAGTCGATCGGGTCGCGTCGCAATCCGTTCGTCGCCAAGATGGGATATCTCATTTCGGTAACGGACAGCGCCTCACGGACGATGTATGCGAAAGATATGTGTGACTGCCCCTGGTCTGTCGGCCGGGTCAGCGCTCTCGATGAGCGTCGATGGAGGGGCATGACCGCCGAAACGGGTGTTACGTGCAGTGACTGCGCGGTTCACCGACACTGCTGAGAGGTCGAATGCATGCTGGGTAGAACGAAGAAGGGTGCCGGGGGGCGCCTCCGCCGGATAGCTACATCTCTGGTGATGGCTGTTGCACTGCCGCTCGGTCTGGCCGTGGTCGGAACAGGTGCGACCGCCAGCGCCGCGTTCGATCCCGGTGCCCAGGATTTCTGGACCGATTCGAGCATGGGCCCGATCAAGAGCAGGATCTGGCGTGCGGCCGACGGCAACACCGACCGCGTCGTCTACTTGCTGGACGGACTCCGCGCCACCAACGACATCTCCGGTTGGGAGCACGAGACCGACGCAGGTGCCTACCTTGCGTCGTGGAACATCAACGTCGTTCAGCCTGTCGGTGGACAGTCCAGCTTCTACTCGGACTGGTACGCGCCCTCGAACTTCAACGGTCAGAAGTCCACGTACAAGTGGGAGACCTTCCTGACGCAGAACCTGCGCAACAACCTGCGGGACCGTCTCGGGTTCAATCCCAACCGCAACGGCGTCGTCGGCATCTCCATGGGCGGAAGCGCGGCGTTGACGCTGGCGGCGTACCACCCGGATCAGTTCTCCTACGCGGGTTCGCTGTCCGGTTATCTGAACATCTCGGCACCCGGAATGCGCGAGGCCATGCGAGTGGCGCTGCTGGATTCCGGTCGCTACAACATCGACGCCATGTGGGGTCCTCCGTGGGATCCGGCGTGGCTGCGCAACGACCCGTTCGTCTTCGCTCCGCGTCTGCGTGACAACGGCACCCGAGTGTGGGTCTTCGCAGGTAGTGGTCTGCCCGGTGGTCTCGACCGCCCGCGCAGCTTCATCGACTACTACAACACCGGCAATGCAATGGGCCTCGAGGCGATCGCACTGGCGAACAGCCGCGCGTTCCAGATTCGCATGGCGAGCATCGGTGCGAACAATGTCACATATGCGTTCCCTGCCGTCGGCACCCACCAGTGGGGCTACTGGCAGGAGCAGGCGCACATCATGGCACCGGATCTCAGCGCGAACATCGGCTGATTCTGCCCGCTCGACACCCGCAGGCCACCTTGTTTTGTGAGAAATCACTGGTTTGACAGGGTGGCCTGCGGCGGTCGCGCGGGATAGTGTCACAGTCTGATATCGCCCTCGAAGCAAGCACGAGATGCAGATCACAGTTTTGCTTCGGGGCGAAGGAGTGGAATAACCTCCCTTCGGTGCGTATGTCCACTGGACGTGTGCGCTTCACAACTTCATACCCAGTACTACGGCCCGACGGGGCCGAAGACAGCCCTGTTGGAATGCCGGGGGCCGCAGATCGCGGAGACCGCAGCAGAACGAGAGAGAGCACGATCCATGCGATTTTCCGGCCCCTCGAACAAGCCGAGTGTGACCAAACGATGGCGGCAGCGACTGCTCGGACTCGGCGCAGCAGCGCTGGTCCTTCCTCTCGCAGCCGGTGTCGTCGGTGGAGCAGCAGCAGTTGCAGCGCCCACCGCGGTCGTGCACAAGGCTCCTGCCGGTGGACGTGAAGATCTCTGGGTACCGTCCGAAATGGGGCCGATCAAGGTCCAGGTCCAGTGGGCCGCTCGCGGTGGCAACGCCGCCCTCTACTTGCTCGACGGCCTCCGCGCCCGCGACGATCGCAACGCGTGGACCTTCGAGACCAACGCCCAGGACCAGTTCGCAGGCGACGACGTCACCCTCGTCATGCCGGTCGGTGGCCAGGCCAGCTTCTACAGCGACTGGTACGCGGCGTCGAACCTCAACGGCCAGGAAGTCACCTACAAGTGGGAGACGTTCCTGACGCAGGATCTGCCTGCCTTCCTCGAGGGCTACGGAGTCTCGCGCTCCAACAACGCCGTTCTGGGAATCTCCATGGGCGGCTCGGCTGCACTGACGCTGGCCGCGTACCACCGCGATCAGTTCAAGTTCGCCGGCTCGTTCTCCGGTTACCTCAACATCTCCGCTCCCGGCATGCGTGAAGCCATTCGTGTCGCGATGCTGAGCCAGTCCTGGTTCAACGTCGACTCCATGTGGGGACCTCCGTGGAGCCCGGCATGGCTGCGCAACGATCCGTTCGTGTTCGCTCCCGAGCTTCGTGGACTGTCGCTGTACGTCTCCGCCGCATCGGGTCTGCCCGGTGAGTTCGACAAGCCGCGCGCCCCGATCGACTTCTACAACACCGCGAACGGCATGGCACTGGAAGCTCTCGCACTGGCCAACAGCCGCGCATTCCAGGTCCGCCTGGCAACGCTCGGAATCCCGGCTACCTTCAGCTTCCCGGGCAACGGCATTCACAGCTGGCCCTACTGGTCCGCCGAGCTGTTCAAGGCTCGTGGCCAGATCCTCGAGGCTCTGAACGCCTGACCTGTGCTTCTCTCGCCGATGCCGTCCTGCCGTGCGCAGGGCGGCATCGGTGCGTTTCCGGCCTCGATCAGCAGTGTCGTCGGGATCTCGACGATTCCTGATTCACAATTGCACCATCAGTCACAGCGAGCCTCGGCCTGACCGACGCACTTCGCGTGTAGAAAGACTTGAGAACTACAAGTCTGCGACTCATGCGTTCGGTGCGGACTTGATCAGGTAAGAGAAAGAGAGTCACCACCATGCGTACTGGGTCCAACAGGTTCGGCCGGGGTCGAACGGCCGGAACGGCGGCCTGGCAAGCAAAATCCACGAAAGCAGGAGCTCGCCGGATGGCGACGGCTGCAGTCGTCGCTGCTGCGCTGATCTCCCCGTTCGGAGCCGCAGGCATCGCTCAGGCCGCGCCGACGGCCCTGACCGCGCCGTCGCAGACTCAGGCCCCGTCCGGTGCGAGCGTCACGGCCGTCGACTGGCTGTCCGACCGCCGCGTGGCCCTCTGGATCGACTCCCCGTCGATGGGAACGCCCATCCAGGTTCAGCTCCTGCTCGCTCGTGACTGGAACATCAACCCCCAGGCGACGTTCCCGTCGGTGTGGATGCTCGACGGTCTGCGTGCCACCGACATGGAGAACGGCTGGACCGCCGAGACCGACGCGGAGTCCTACTTCGCGGACAAGAACGTCAACGTCGTCCTGCCGGTCGGTGGGCAGTCGAGTTTCTACTCGGACTGGGTGGACCAGGACAACGGCAAGAACTACCAGTGGGAGACGTTCCTGACGAAGGAACTCCCGCCGATTCTCGAAAGCAGCTGGCGCACCAACCAGACCCGCGGCGTCGTGGGCCTGTCGATGGGCGGCACCGCTGCGATGTTCCTCGCTGCTCGTAACGAAGGCTTCTTCAAGTTCGCCGGGTCGCTCTCCGGAATGCTGACGACCACGACCCTCGGAATGCCGCAGGCAATCCAGTACGCGATGGCGGACGCCGGTGGTTTCGACTCCAAGGCGATGTGGGGCGCACCGTCGAACGACCTGTGGGCACAACATGATCCGTACCTTCTCGCGGAGAAGCTGAAGGGCGTGAGCCTGTACGTCTCGAGCGGCAACGGCGTTGCCGGACCGTACGATCCGCCGTCGGGCATCCCCGGCGTCAGCTCCAACTACGCCGGCATGGGCCTCGAGATCCTGTCCCGCCTGACGTCGCAGACGTTCGCGACCAAGCTCAACAAACTCGGCATCCCCGCTCAGGTGGTCTACCGCCCGTCGGGACTGCACACCTGGGAGTACTGGGAGTTCGAGCTCAAGCAACTGTGGCCGCAGCTCGCGAGCGCGCTCGACGTCGAGGCGGACAAGCCGTCGTGCAGCGTCGCCGGAGCAATCGGAAACGCCGCGGGAGCGAACTCCTGGCTGGGCGACTGCCTGACGGCGGAGTACAACGTCGCGGGTGGCCGTGCACAGGACTTCCGGTTCGGTCGCGTGTTCTTCAGCCAGGACACCGGCGCTCAGGTCGTTGCCGGAGCCATCGGCGGTAACTACCAGGGTTCGGGTGGGCCTGCGGGTCCCCTCGGCTTCCCGAAGACCGGTGAGTTCGGAACCCCCGACGGCCGCGGACGAGCCAATGCTTTCCAGAACGGCATGGTCTACTTCACGCCGCAGACCGGCGCGCACGCCGTACGAGGAGCCATCCTCGACGAATGGGCGCGCCAGGGCTACGAGGCCGGGCCGCTCGGCTACCCGGTGCTCGACGAGGTCGCCACACCGTCGAAGCCCGGCGCGGTCCAGGGATTCGAGATCGGTGCGATGTACTGGAACCCTGATCTCGGTACGCATTCCGTGCAGGGCATGATCCTCGGAAAGTACGGCCAGATCGGGTGGGAGAACGGGCCACTCGGCTTCCCGAAGACCAGCGAGCTCGGCCCGATCAGGGACGGCGGCAGGTTCAACGAGTTCGAGGGCGGCAACATCTACTGGAGCCCCCTGACCGGCGCCTGGGCGATCCGCAACGGCGAGATTTTCGACGCGTGGAAGAGCGTCGGCTACGAAGCCGGCCGGCTGGGCTACGTCACGAGCGATCAGTTCGAGATGGACGGCGGCGGAATCCAGCAGAACTTCCAGTTCGGCATCATCACCGTCAAGGACGGCAAGGTGACCATCGCGCCGTGACGTCGCGGCACGTCGGCTCCTGCAGGGTCCCTCAGAGTTCTCTCAGTGGCCGTCGGTAGCGTCTCGGTTTGTCGTCGTCCGTCCGGCCGCCCGGTCGTGAACCCATCGACCTCCGGGTCATGGTCCCAACGAAACGTCGAAGGACTCTCCATCATGCGCACTTCTCTTTCCCGGACACTGTCCCTGGCGGTACTGAGCGTCGCCGCGGGCGGCCTGCTCGTCGCCTGCGGTAGCGACGACTCCACCGCGACCGGGTCACCGTCCACGTCATCGACCACCACGGCGGCGGAGACGACCAGCGCGGAGGCAACCTCGTCGCAGGAGACGTCGAGTGCGGCTCCGACGACCAGCCCCGGCGATGCGGCGACCGCACCGCCGGAGCAGCCGCAGCCGGTGCCCGAGGGATTCCCCGGGCCGACGGAGGCACCCGTCGACGCGCGGGGCCAGGCGTTCCTCGACGAGCTCGAGAAGCAGGGCGTCACAGTTGCGGGCAACGGTGAGATCGCCATCTCGACGGCGTCGTACATCTGCTCCGCCCAGTCCCAGGGCGTGCCCGCCGACGAGATCGCGACGTTCGTGACCGCCAACGTCGGTGTGGAGGCGAGTGCCGCCGGCACCCAGATGTCCGCGGAGCAGGCAGGTGAGACCGCGCAGGTCTACATCGCGTCCGCTCAGAACACCATCTGCAAGGCCTGACGGACACGTCGATGGCCAATCGAACGAAGCGCAAGAGAAGGCTGCTGCCGAAGCTGCTCGCAGTGGTGGTCGTTCTCGGGCTGATCGTCGTAGCCCTGTGGTACCTGCTGGCCGGACGTCTCCCGAAGGAGATCCCGTCGCCTCTGCCGGGGCCAGGGCCCGATCAGCCGCAGTCGCAGCCCGCCGATTGCGCCGACGTCGCGGTCATCGCGATTCCGGGAACGTGGGAGTCGGCCGTCGGCGACGATCCGTACAACCCGACGGCCAACCCGGCGTCGCTGATGCTGAACGTGACCCGCCCGCTGCAGGAACAGTTCGATCCGTCGCGGGCGAGCGTGTACACGGTTCCGTACGTCGCTCAGTTCTCCAACCCGATCGCGTTCCCACCGGACGGGCAACAGTCCTACAACAACAGCAGGACCGAAGGCACCGCCGCGGCCAGAGCCGAACTGGCTCGCGTCAGCGATCGCTGCCCGTTGACGAGCTACGTTCTCGCCGGCTTCTCCCAGGGTGCGGTCATCGCCGGGGACATCGCCGCCGACATCGGTGCGGGCAACGGCCCCGTCGCCGCGGACAAGGTCCTCGGTGTCACGTTGATCGCCGACGGTAGGCGCGACGGCACGTCGGGAACAGATATCGGACCGCCCGTCGACGGCGTCGGTGCCGAGGTCGCGCTCGGTGGTCTCGACCTTCCGGGAATCACGATGACGGGTGCGCGTCCGGACGGTTTCGGAGCGTTGAACGACCGCGTGAATCAGATCTGCGCGGCGGGCGACCTCATCTGTGCGGCACCCTCGGAAGGGTTGTCGCTGCGCAACATTCCGCAGAGCATCGGCATCCTCGCGGGTGCGGCAGGCAACCCGGTCCACGCGTCGTACAACTCGTTCGTCGTCGACGATGCAGGCACGACGTCGACGCAGTGGACGGCGGGCTGGGCGGCCGGGTTGATCTCGTCGGCGCCGGAGATTCCGCACTCCTGATGCACCCCGTGTAGTTCTCACAAGGTCGCCTCGGGGCACCTGAGGAATACGCACAAAGGTGGTCCCGGCGTACCCCGCGAAGTGTATTCCCATGTCGTGAGCAGATAGAGTGGCGCCTTGGACCAGCTGGCGATTGGCGCTGGGCACCGAAGATGACCGCACGAGGAGACCTATACATGTGTTCTGCCCAGGCCCCCGATCTGCCCGCAGAAGGGCACGTCACGGCACTGCGCAAGTTCCGATTCGCGGCAGGCGGAGAAGGCAACGCGGAGGAGGGCGGGGCGCGTAAGTTCGTCAAGCTGGCTCAGCAGGCGGAGGAGCTCGGGTACGACAGCTTCATGATCCCCGATCACCTGGGCAACCAGGTCGGGCCGATCGCTGCGCTGGGCGCCCTGGCCGTCGCGACCGACAAGATCAGGCTCGGTACGGCTGTCCTCGCCAACGGCTTCCGGCATCCGGCGATTCTCGCCAAGGACGCCGCCACCATCGACGTGCTGTCCGGCGGTCGCCTCGAGCTCGGTCTCGGCGCGGGCTGGATGCGCGACGAGTACGACAAGGCGGGCATCCAGTACGACAAGCCCGGTATCCGCATCGAGAAGCTGGAGGAGAGCCTCGAGATCCTCGACACCTTGCTTCGCGGCAAGGAGTGCAACTTCGAGGGCAAGCACTTCCAGATCTCCGGACTCAAGGGCAGCCCTCGTCCGCGGCAGGGACCTCGTCCTCCCATCTGTGTCGGTGGCGGCGGCCCTCGCATGCTCGCGCTCGCGGCCAAGTACGCGGACATCATCTCGGTGGTTCCGGCCAGCACGAAGGAAGGCAAGCTCAAGCTCTCCGGTATGACGCTCGAGCAAACCCTCGAACGCGTCGAGCTCATTCGCGCAGCAGCCGGGGATCGCTTCGACGAGATCGAACTGAACTGGGCCATCACGACCATCGTCGTCACCGACGATCGCGAGCAGATGGCGGAGATGGCGCTCGCCGCATTGGACAACGGATATCCGCCCAACGTCGACGTGGACGTGAAGCTGAGCGTCGAGGACATCCTGACGTCGCCGTACCTCGCATTCGGGACATACGAGGAGATCGCAGATCAAATCCGTAACGTTCGCGCGAAAACGACGATGTCCTATGTCGGGGTTTTCCCCACTCAGATGGAAGCGTTCGCTCCGGTCATCGACCTGTTGAAAGGCGAGTGACCGAAGGACGTGTCTTCCGGGCATGCGCCGCCGTTTCGGAGGAGCATGACGAAGACAGCAAGTATTTGCCGTGAGGCAAGCTACCAGCTAGTAATATTCACGCAGTTCGGGTGCGAGTCGTGAGTGAAAAGGAAGTCGGGGCGCGGGCCGAAAGAGCTCCGGGGCGCCAGCTTCGGGAAGCGCAATCGCAGCGGACACCGTCGGAGGAGAAACGAACACCATGAGCCACACATTCGATGACTACATCGATGAGAACGGCCACATCACCATCGCCGAAGGCAAGACGCTCGTCCGCCACGTCGAGGTGAACGTCGCCGAGAACGCCGACACTCTTGCCTATCGGTTCATGGATTACTCCCGCGAACGTGACGGTGAAGCACACGAGCTCACCTGGGTCGAGTTCGGCAAGCGTCTTCGCGCGGTGGCAGCACGGCTGCAGCAGGTCACCCAGCCCGGTGATCGCGTCGCAATTCTTGCTCCGCAGGGCCTCGACTACGTCGTCGCATTCTTCGGCGCCATCTACGCAGGCACCATCGCCGTGCCGCTGTTCGACCCCGACGAGCCCGGTCACACCGACCGTCTGCACGCGGTCCTCGGCGACTGCAGCCCTACCGCGATCCTGACGGCCACCAACTCCGCGGCCGGTGTCCGCGCCTTCTTCCGTGCACTCCCCGCCAAGGAGCGCCCCCGCGTCATCGCTGTCGACGCCATCCCGGACAGCGTCGGCGAGACCTGGGTCGAGCCCGCCGCCAAGCTCGACGACATCGCGTACCTGCAGTACACCTCCGGCTCCACCCGCGTCCCCGCAGGCGTGGAGATCACGCACCGCGCGGTCGGCGTCAATGCGCTGCAGATGGTCGACAGCATGGAGATCAACGAGGACTCGCGCGGCGTCACGTGGCTGCCGATGTTCCACGACATGGGCCTGCTGACGGTCATCCTGCCCGCGCTGGGCGGCAAGTACATCACCATCATGAGCCCCCGCGCGTTCGTGCAGCGGCCGTGGCGCTGGATCAAGGAACTCGCCGCGGTCTCCGACGGTGCAGGCACCTTCGCTGCCGCCCCGAACTTCGCGTTCGAGCACGCTGCGCAGCGCGGACTGCCGAAGAACGGCGAGAAGCTCGACCTCTCCAACGTCATCGGCCTCATCAACGGCAGCGAGCCGGTCACCACCACGTCGATGAAGAAGTTCAACGACGCGTTCGGCCCGTACGGCCTGCCGAAGTCGGCCATCAAGCCGTCCTACGGCATGGCCGAGGCGACGTTGTTCGTCTCCACCAGCAAGCATGCCGACGAGGCCAAGGTCGTCTACGTCGACCGCACCGAGCTCAACGCAGGCAACTTCGTCGTCGTCGACGCCGACGCCCCGGGCGCGATCCCGCAGGTCTCGACCGGCACCGTCGCTCGTAGTCAGTGGGCAGCGATCGTCGACTCGGACTCCGCGACCGAACAGGCCGACGACCACGTCGGCGAGATCTGGCTTCACGGCGAGAACATCGGTCAGGGCTACTGGGGTCGCGACACCGAGACCACGGAGACGTTCCACAACAAGCTCGTCAGCCGCATCGCGACCGGCTCGCACGCCGACGGTGCCCCGGACGGCGCCAACTGGATGCGCACCGGAGACTTCGGCGTCTACCACGACGGCGAGCTGTACATCACCGGCCGCGTCAAGGACCTCGTCATCGTCGACGGCCGCAATCATTACCCGCAGGACCTCGAGTTCTCGGCGCAGGAATCCAGCAAGGCACTGCGCCCCGGTTTCGTCGCCGCCTTCTCGGTCCCGCTCAACCAGCTCCCGGACATCGTCTTCGACTTCAGCGGCTCTGCGCTGACGAAGGATCCCGAGGACGGCGCCGAGCAACTCGTCATCGTCGCCGAGCGCGCCCCGGGCGCGGGCAAGGCAGATCCGCAGCCCATCGCCGACGAGGTCCGCGCCGCCATCTCGGCACGGCACGGCGTCACCGTCCGCGACGTCCTGCTCGTCCCGGCCGGATCCATCCCCCGCACCTCCAGCGGCAAGATCGCCCGCCGCGCCTGCAAGGCCGCCTACATCGAGGGCACCCTGCGCGGCGGCTACCAGCAGCAGGCCTTCCCCGACGCGGAACTGCCGGACTGACGTCTTCGGATCGGGTCCCGTTTCCTTCTACACGTAACTTGGTGAGTGATGGCTGAACAAGAAACCGACAAGATCCAGCGTGCGGAGGGCGACGGCGACTTGACTGTCGCTCAGCTTCGCGAGTGGCTACGGAACTGGGTCGCCGAGGCAACCAACCAGTCACCGGACCAGATCTCCGACGACCGGCCGATGGAAGAGTTCGGCCTGTCCTCGCGTGACGCGGTCGCACTGAGCGGTGAGATCGAGGAGCTCGTCGGAGTCACGCTGACCGCGACGGTGGTCTACCAGCACCCGACGATCGCGTCGCTCGCGAAGATCATCATCGAGGGCGAACCCGAGGTACCCGCGGGCGATGTCGACGACTCCTTCTACACCCGCGGCATCGTCGCCGGAGACTCGCACGACATCGCCATCGTCGGCGTCTCCACCCGTTTCCCCGGAGCAGGCACCACCCCCGAGGAGATGTGGGCCCTGCTCAGCGAGGGCCGCGACGGCATCACCGATCTGCCCGACGGCCGCTGGGAGGAGTTCACCTCCGACCCGGCCATCAAGGCAGCCGTCGACGCCACCGTCACCAAGGGCGGCTACCTGGACGACGTCAAGACGTTCGACGCCGAGTTCTTCGCGATGTCGCCCAACGAAGTCGTCAACGTCGACCCGCAGCAGCGGCTGGCTCTGGAGCTCACCTGGGAGGCGCTCGAGCACGCGCGCATCCCCGCCAGCTCGGTCAAGGGCTCGCAGGTCGGTGTCTTCATCGGCAGCTCGTCCAACGACTATCAGCTCCTCGCCGTCAGCGACCCGAAGGCGCACCCGTACGCCCTGACCGGAACGTCGACGGCCATCGTCGCCAACCGCGTCTCGTACTTCTACGACTTCCGTGGCCCGTCCATCGCAGTCGACACCGCGTGCTCGTCCTCGCTCGTCGCCGTCCACCAGGCCGTGCGCAGCCTGCGTACCGGTGAGTCGGACCTCGCCGTCGCCGGTGGCGTCAACATGTTGCTCGCACCGCCCATCACCGTCGGCTTCGGTCAGACCGGTGTGCTCGCGCCCGACGGCAAGATCAAGGCGTTCTCCTCCGACGCCAACGGCATGATTCGCTCCGAGGGTGGTGGCCTCGTCGTACTCAAGCGGCTCGAGGACGCCAAGCGCGACGGCGACAACATTCTCGCAGTGGTCGCAGGCTCGGCCGTCAATCAGGACGGACGCTCCAACGGGCTGCTCGCACCGAGCCCGGATGCTCAGGCCGACGCGCTGCGCTTCGCCTATCGCGATGCAGGTATCGCACCGTCCGGCGTCGACTACATCGAGGCGCACGGCACGGGAACCATCCTCGGTGACCCCATCGAGGCCGACGCTCTCGGACGTGTCGTCGGACGTGGCCGCGACGCAGACAAGCCGGCACTGCTCGGATCGGCCAAGACCAACTTCGGTCACCTCGAATCTGCCGCCGGTGCAGCAGGTTTGATCAAGGTCGTGCTGGCCATGCAGCAGAACCGTCTGCCTGCCTCGCTCAACTACGCGGGACCGAACCCGTACATCGACTTCGACAAGGCACACCTGAAGGTCATTCCTGAGGGTTCCGAATGGCCGCGCTACACCGGCAAGGCCGTCGCGGGTATCTCCGGCTTCGGCTTCGGCGGCACCAACGCCCACGTCGTGGTGAAGGAGTATGTCGCCGACGAAGTTTCGGAGGGTTTCGATCCGGAAGCGGTTGATCCGGAAGCTGTCTTGGTAGAGGGTGTTTCGCCGGTCTCGGAGATCGAGACCACCGATCCCGTCGCCGAGGCCGAAGAAATTCTGGAGCAGTCCGTTTCGGTCGACGAGACGGTCGTCCTCGCGGTGTCCGCTGCTCTGCCATCGCGCCGTAAGCGCGCCGCATCGGATCTCGCCGACTGGCTCGAGACCGAAGAAGGCAGCACGACGCCTCTTGCGGACGTCGGCCGTGCGTTGGCCAAGCGTAACCACGGGCGTTCGCGTGCAGTGGTTCTCGCGAAGACCCGAGCGGAAGCGATCACGGGGCTTCGTGCCATCGCGGCCGGTAAGCCCGGGCAGGGTGTTTTTTCCGCTGATTCGCCGGCCTCCAACGGTGCTGTGTGGGTGTTCTCCGGCTTCGGCTCGCAGCATCGCAAGATGGCATCGACGCTGTACCGCACCAACCCGATCTTCGCGGCGGCACTCGACGAGGTCGACGAACTGCTGATCGACGAGGCCGGCTACTCCATCAAGGAGATCATCCTCGACGATTCGCAGACGTACGAGTTCGAGAACTCGCAGGTCGGTATCTTCGTCATCCAGATCGCTTTGGCTGCAACGCTTCGTGCGCACGGCGCCGAGCCCGCCGCCGTCATCGGGCACTCGATGGGTGAGGTCGCCGCCGCATACGTCGCAGGCGGGCTCAACCTGGAAGACGCCGTGCGGATCATCTACGCCCGCTCGCGACTGCTCGCCGAGGGCCAGGACGGTCTGGGAGCCGCGTCGCAGGGCGCAATGGCATTGGTGGAGTACACCGCCGACGAGGTCACTGCCCTGACCGATCAGTTCCCGGACGTGGAGCCCTGCGTGTACGCCGCGCCGACGCACACCACCGTCGGTGGGCCTCGTGCGCAGGTGGAAGAACTTGTCACCGTCGCCGAAGCAGCCGGAAAGATGGCTCGCCTTCTCGACGTCAAGGGCGCGGGCCACACGTCCGCCGTCGATCCGCTGCTCGGCGAACTCGCCGCCGAACTTGCAGGCATCGAGCCCAGCACGCTGACGGCCGGGGTCTACTCGTCCGTCGATCTCGAGGCGCACTACCGCGTCGGACACGAGGCCATCCACGGCGTCGACTACTGGGTCAAGGGCATGCGGCACCCGGTGAACTTCACCCAGGCCGTCAATGTTGCTGTCGGAGACGGCCACACGACGTTCGTCGAACTGGCTCCCAATCCTGTCGCGCTGATGTCCGTGGCGGCGACGGCATGGGCTGCCGGTGTTGCGGACTCGACGCTGATTCCCACCTTGAAGCGCAAGGAAGACGAGTCCGAGACGTTCCTCGCTGCCCTGGCGCAGCTGTACGTCCACGGCCACGCCCTGGATCTGCCGACTCTCTTCGCCGAAGGTGGCTACGCTCCCATCCCGCGTACGGCCTACCTCCGCAAGGAGTTCTGGCTGAACACTCGCGTCAATTCCAGTGGTAGCGGCCGTATTCCGGGATCGCACGTCGCCCTCCCGGACGGCAGGCACGTCTGGGAGGTCGAGGCGCCGAGCGTCGAGTCTCTGGGAACTCTGGTCGAAGCCGCGGCAGCGCAGGTCTTCTCGGGCGTTGCGCTCGGTGCATCGGTGTCGCACGCCGCCATCCCGACCGCAGGAACCTTGGTGACCACGCTGACCCCGCACCTCGGGGGAGCGTCCGTCCAGGTGCACGCGCACGCGGGCTCGTCGTTCACGTTGCTGCACGACGCCGTCGTGACGTCGGGCGAAGGGCTGCCGGAACCTGTTGTCGCCGAGCCATCCACGGGTGTCGTGGACCGTGGCCGGCCCGGAGTGGAGGAGTTGCCGGAGGTTGTCGAGGACTTCGGTGATCGTTGGGATCCCAACGGCAACCAGAAGCTCGAAGACCGCCTGGCCATCATCGTCGCCGAGTCCATGGGGTACGCACCCGAGGACCTGCCTCCCGAGATCCCGCTCATCGAGCTCGGTCTCGATTCCCTGAGCGCCGTCCGTATCAAGAACCGCGTGGAGTACGAGTTCGACATCCCCACTGTTCAATTGCAGGCCGTCCGGGACGCAAACCTCCTCGAGGTGGAGAAGTACCTGCGGTACGCGATCGAGAACCGTGAGGAAGTTCAGGCTCTCGCAGACAAGCAGGCGGCCGAGAAGGAAGCGGAAAAGGAAGCCGAGAAGGCTGCCGAGGCCGGAGCGGGGGCACGGGACGCCGCAGTCGACACCGCCGTCGCGTCGGACGAGGTTGCGACGCCGAGTGCGGAGTACCAGCCGGCGCCGTCCGCGCAGACCGATCTCGGTGGCAAGGAAGCTTTCGCGGAAGCAGCGGGATCCGATGTTCCGCCACGTGACAACGCCGAGCGCATGACGTTCGCGACGTGGGCCGTGGTGACGAAGGAATCCGCCAAGGGCATCTTCAACACGCTCCCGATTCTCGACGACGAGACCGCGGAGAAGTTGGCGGCGCGCCTCACCGAGCGGGCCGGCGGCGAGATCACCTTCGACGACGTGCTGGATTCGGAGACGATCGAGCAGCTCGCGGACAAGGTGCGTCCGCACCTCGAGGGCGGAGAGATCGACGGTCTCGTCCGCAATCTGCGTCCACGTCCGGAAGGATCCACCGCGACACCGGTGTTCGCGTTCCACTCGGCCGGCAGCTCGACGGTCGCGTACGAACCACTGCTGCGCAAGCTCCCTGCGGGTACTCCGATGTACGGGTTGGAGCGCGTCGAGGGGCCGATTTCAGTCCGTGCGGCGGAGTACGTTCCGCTGATCAAGGCGATCCAGCCGGAGGGCCCGTACGTTTTCGTCGGATGGTCCCTCGGCGGCATCCTGGCCTACGAGGTCGCCCGTCAGATGGAGGAAGAGGGCATCGAGGTCGCGTACGTCGGACTCCTCGACACCGTCATGCCGGGTGCGAAGATTCCCGACACCAAGGACGAGGTTCGTCGTCGGTGGGAGCGGTACGCGAAGTTCGCGAAGAAGACGTACGACGTCGACTACCCGATTCCGTACGACAAGCTCGTCGAAGCCGACGACGAAGGCCAGATCCGGATCATCACCGATCTGGTCAAGCTCAGCGGCGCCAAGATCCCGGGCGGAATCATCGAGCACCAACGCACGTCGTGGCTGGACAACCGCGCGATCGAAACAGCGGAGCTCAAGCCGTACGGCGGCCCGGTGACGCTGTACATGGCGGACAAGTACCACGACGACGCCATCGCGCTCGAGCCTGCCTACGCCACTCGTGAGGATCACGGCGGCTGGGGACCGGTCGTGAAGGATCTCGAGATCGTGCAAATCGGAGGCGACCATCTCGCCGTCGTCGATGAGCCGTACATTGGACGAATTGCGGCACACATGACGAAGAAGCTCGATGAGATCGAGTCGCTGAGAACCGGAGACTAAATCTTGACTGGTACTACCGCCGAAAAGTTGGCCGACCTGCGGGCCAACCTCGAACTTGCCAAGGAACCGGCAGGTGAGATCGGTATCGCCAAGCGCGCGAAGAAGGGCATCCCCAGTGCCCGGCAACGCATCGACATGCTGCTCGATCCCGGCAGCTTCGTCGAGATCGGCGCCTTGGTGAAAGCGCCCAACGACCCGTCGGCTCTCTACAGCGACGGTGTCGTCACCGGTCACGGAACAGTCGACGGTCGCCCCGTCGCCGTCTTCTCGCACGACCAGACGGTGTTCGGCGGAACTGTCGGCGAGATGTTCGGCCGCAAGGTCGCCGGCGTGATGGACTTCGCCATCAGGGTCGGATGCCCGGTCATCGGCATCAACGACTCCGGTGGCGCTCGCGTGCAGGACGCCGTGACGTCCCTGGCCTGGTACGCCGAACTGGGGCGTCGCCACGAGCCGCTGTCCGGAATGTGCCCGCAGATCTCGGTCATCCTCGGCAAGTGCGCAGGCGGTGCCGTCTACGCGCCCATCAACACCGACGTCGTGGTCGCCACCGAAGAGGCGTACATGTTCGTCACCGGACCGGACATCATCAAGTCCGTGACCGGCGAGGACGTCAGCCTCGACGACCTCGGAAGTGCACGCAAGCAGGCGCAGTACGGCAACGTGCACCACGTCGCGCCCGACGAGAAGGCCGCGTTCGACTGGGTTCGCAACTATCTCAGCTACATGCCGTCGAGCTGCCAGGAAGACCCACCCGTCGTCAACCCGGGTCTCGAACCCGAGGTGACGGACTCCGACCTGTCGCTCGACAAGATCATGCCCGACGCCGACAACGCCGGTTACGACATGCACGACATCATCCTTCGGCTGTTCGACGACGGTGAATTCCTGGAGATGTCGTCGGAGATCGCACCCAACGTCATCACCGGTCTGACCCGTGTCGACGGCCGGTCCGTCGGTGTCGTCGCCAACCAGCCGATGTACCTCTCCGGTGCACTCGACGCCGACAGTGCCGACAAGGCAGCACGTTTCGTGCGCATCTGCGACGCCTACAACATTCCGCTGGTCTTCCTCGTCGACACACCCGGCTTCCTCCCCGGCGTCGACCAGGAGAAGGTCGGCGTCATCAAACGCGGTGGCCGATTCCTGTTCTCCTACATCGAAGCATCGGTACCCAAGGTCACCGTCGTCGTCCGCAAGGCCTACGGCGGCGGTTACGCCGTCATGGGTTGCAAGCAGCTCGGTGCCGACATCAACTTCGCTTGGCCCACAGCGCGTATCGCCGTCATGGGTGCCGAAGGTGCCGTCAACATCATCGGCCGCAAGCAGATGGCCGCCGCGGGAGAGAACGCTCCCGCCGTGCGTCAGCAGCTCATCAACTTCTACAACGAGCACGTGGCCACTCCCTGGGTCGCCGCGGAGCGTGGCTACATCGACGCCGTCATCGAGCCCTCGAGCACCCGCCTCGAGCTCCGCAAGGCGCTGAAATTGCTGAAGGACAAGGAAGTCTTCAAGAACCCACGGAAGCACCACCTGTTCCCGATCTGACTGTTGCTGGATGGCTGCCCCCTGCCGCATGCTGAGCAAGGACCGCCGTCGCTCCCTCGGTCCACGTTTCCGGTGCCTGATGTGTCGGTGGAGAGTTCGAGGTGGTCTGGCATGCTGTCCGAATGACTGCGGGGCGTGAAACGACGGCATTGGTGAAGGTGGTCTTCGAGCTGCCCAGGACCGAGGACAACTGGCCACCTGTGGGTTCCGAGCGTATGTGGGCGATACCCCGTGGTGACGATCTCGTCGAGCTCAACAACACGCCGTTCTTCGTTCGGGGCGCTGCCGAAGGCGACATCGTCCGTGTCGAGGAGAACGCGGACGGCGAACTCGTCGTCCAGGACACCGTCGAACCGTCGGACAACTGTACGGTCAGAATCATCCCGTTGCGGGACGGCGGGGAGACCCTTCAGTCGGTGATGGACGTGTTCGGGCAACTGGGTGCCGAAGGCGAAGGCGCCGAACAGTTCAACTTGCTTGCTTTGAATCTTCCGTCGTCGGTCGACCATGGTGCCATCAAGCAACTGCTGATGGCGGGCGCGGCCGACGGCCGATGGGACTGGGAAGGTGGCGCGCTCACCCAGGAATTTCGCGACGCCTGATCGCGTGCCTGGGCCCGTCACGTGATCAGGAACGACCATCCCGACGGTCGAGGATTCTGCTCGAGCCGACAATTGCCACCGCAGAGAGAAATATGGTCGCGCCGACGACGGACAGGGTGGATGCCGCGGTGAGCGAGCCACCGTCTCCGAAGGTGCCGGTGGCGAGTTGTGTTGCGCGCGAGACCAACGCATGCGGCAGTACGACGATGGCGGCACCGACGTCGGCGGTGAGCAGGAATGCCGAGACGCCTGCGCCGACGAGCGCAAGGGCAATCGGTACGGCGAAGGATCCGACGAGCATCGACAGTGCGGACTGCACTGCGGCCAGTGGAACCGCCGCGAAGATGGTCAACCCGGCGGCGATCCACAACGGCGCGGGCAGTGGTCCGTCCAGTCCGAACACCAGTTTGCCGACGACGAGGACTGTCGCGACCATCGACACCTGCATGGCAGCGGTGAGGAGTGCCACGACCGAGGTCTTGGCGACGACGATTCGTAGCGAGGGGACCCGGCCGCTCATCAGGAAATTCCAGTTCCCTCTGTCGTGCTCGGGTTTCCAGATCAGCGATGCCAGGAGGGCGACTCCCAGTGCGAGCGGGAAGAGGCCGTGGAACACCACCGTTCGCAACCAGAGTGTGTGCCAACCGTTCTGCAGTTGTTCTCCGGACAGAACTGTATTGAATGTTCCGACTCCGACTATCAGGATGGGCAGCAGGATCACGACGGTCAGGCTCTGGGATCGTTTGAGTTTGATCAGTTCGGCGGCAACGGTGTTCATGCCAGAAACTCCTGTCGATCGAGCCGAGCCGTGACGAACAGAAACAGTGCGACGCCGACGACGGCGAGCCCGGCCACACTGGTGTAGGACGGGGACAGTGTCATGACGTGGTCGCCTCGGTAGTCCGCGGCGGACGCGAGTGCGTAGTATCCCCACGGTGTGAGATGTGCCAGCCACGAGGGAAATCCGGATGCGCAGATCGCGACGACGGTGCCCAGGACGCCGATTCCCAGCGAGATCAGCTGGTTGACCGCGAGTGTCGAAACCGTCAGGTGCAGCGTCAGGACCGCGAGATTGACGACGACCATCGCGCCTGCGTAACCGAGCCATGTCCACAGCGGCTTCGTTCCGCCGAGTAGCGCCCCGAGGGAGACGGCCACGACTGTCGCTGTGGTGACGACGAGTCCAGCGGATACCACCTTGGCACGTAGGAGTTCACCGAGGGTCACTCCGGTGGCGCGACTGAGAAGCCATCCGTTGCCGTGATGTTCGATGTCGATGGTTCGGCTTGCGACTACGGCGATCATGAGCGGCGAGACGAGAGGAAACGCGAGGGACAGTCCGGCGAGGGACAGTGCCGAGGCGTGCTGTGCAACATCCCCTGTCATCGTTCCGACGACGGTCAGCGCGACGATGCCGGCGGTCATCGACGCAGCAAGGGCCACGAGGTGCAGATGCCGCAGTTTGGCGAACTCGTTGCGTAGTACGTTCATAGTCTTCCGCCGCTCGTGAGGTTCATGAAGACGTCGTCGAGTGACTGCTCGTCTCGCCGGACTCCGTAGACCCCGGCTCCGGATGCGACGAGTTCGCCGACGACGTGGGCGGTGTGAAGGTCGTCGACGGATGGGATACGCAGCGTCTCTCGATCCCGAAGCTGTTGTTCAGCAGTGGAATTGGGGTTGTCTGAACCGAGGATGTCGATGACGACGTCGGGAGTGGAGGCGGCAAGAAGTTGGTCGCGGCTGCCTTGGAAGATCAGTCGCCCCTCGCTGAGAATTCCAAGTACGTTCGCCGTCTTGTCGATCTCGCCGAGGAGGTGCGACGACACCATGACGGTCACTCCGTGCTCGGCGAGATGCTTCAGCAGGGCTCGAATTTCCTCGATTCCCGCGGGATCCAGTCCGTTGGTGGGCTCGTCGAGCACGAGAAGTCGGGGTTCGCGGGCCAGTGCCATGGCGATTCCGAGTCTCTGCTTCATTCCGAGTGAGTAGTTCTTCACCTTCTTGTTCAGTTGGTCCTGCAGTCGAACGGTGGCGACGGCGCGAGTGATCTGGTCGTGGGTCGAGCCCAGGTGTCGTTGCACGATCTTCATGTTCTCTGCGCCCGTGAGGTGACCGTAGCCGGGTGGTGATTCGATCAACGAACCTATCTCGGTGAGCAATTCGCGTCGGGTGTCAGAGTTCATCGGTCGACCGAACACTTCCACTTCACCGGAAGTCGGCCGGATCAGAGACAGCAGCAGTTTCATCGTCGTCGACTTGCCCGATCCGTTGGGACCGAGGAAACCGTAGACGCAGCCCTCGGGAATGGCGAGGTTCACGTCGTCGACGACGGTGTGGTTGTCGTATCGCTTGACGAGGCTGTGAGTTCTGACGATGTCCATGCCTCGACCCTGCCGCGGATCGAGGATGGAATCATCCGTCCAGAGGATCAATCACGAGTACTACTGCGGTATGACCCGGTGAAGGGCAACGAGCTCTACCGATCGAACACCCTCAAGTTCCCTGGCGTCCAGAAGCCGGACCTGGTGACTTCGTTGGTGTCGAGTGTTGCCGGTACGGCGCCGGGGTAGTACTGCTCGTACCGTTCGAGCGAGCCCCAGTCGCGAGCCCAGTCGCGGTCGAGGTACGTCGGGACGGTGACGGGACGGGCGAGGAGTTCGCTCCAGCCGAGGGGGCCGCCGTTGTCGCCGGACTGCCAGGTGTCGGTGGAGCTGACGGCCAGTGGGCGGTCCGGGAGGATGCGGTATCCGGGTACTTCGGCGACGCCGTATTCGTGGTCGAACGGGCGCTGGCAGGGGAACTGCAGTCCTACGGCCCAGTCGAGCAGTACGGGCTGTTCGCTACCGATGAGGTCGTTCAGCTTCTCCAGCTGAGGTACTCGCGGTGGCGTGAATGCGAACCACTGGTCGCCGGTGAGGTTGGGGTCGTTGGCGACGATGCGCACGGCGTCGGCGTCGGCGGGCAGGTCCGCGATGGGGATGCGGAGGTTGCGCCACGACGGTGCGGGTCCGATGTCGCGGGGCAGGTAGGTGCCCTTGACGTCGACGGTTCCGTTGGGCTGACGCGTGCCGTACTCGACGAGGAGCGACTGGCCGTATGTCATGGCGCCCGTGTCGTCGTAGGACAGGATGCGGCCTGCGGCGGACACGACGATCAGCGGTGCGCTGTCGGAGCGCTCGGGCAGTGAGTACCAGCTCGAGGTCGCCGACGCCGGTTCCTGGATGCCTGGCTGGTAGGAGCCGAGGACGGGGGTGGTGGCCGGGTCCAGTCCGAAGGGCAGGGCTGCGGTGGAGCCGTTGACGCCGAGGGCGCCGATGCCGCCGCCGGTGCCCGAGCTCTGGCCTTCTTCGAATGCGGGTCCGACGCTCTGCTGGTCGGTGTTGCCCTGTCCGGGTTTCACCTCGACGGCGTCGGCGCTGAGGTCGGTGGGAATTCCGTTGGGGGTGAAGCCCGACGGGGTTTCGCCTCCGAGTGGGCCGGTCTGTGGGTCGAAGGCCGACGGGATGGGGTTCAGGATGCCGGCGTTGGGGTTCGATTCCACCAGTACGTCGTTCGCGAGGCCGCACGAGTTGCCGGTGAGGGCCTGGACGTTCGAGCGTGCGAGCGAGTAGGCGGGGTACTGGGACACTGCTCCCTTGACGAGGGAGAGGACTTCGAACAGCACCATGAGCCCGGCGATCACCGTCAGCGGTGCGGCGGCGAATTTCTTGATGCGCCTGCCTCGTTCGCTACCGGCACGGGGTTGTGGCGGTGCGTAACCCTCACGGAGGTACTGCCATCCCGCCAACGCGAGTGCGGCGGCGAAAAGCACGAGGAACAGGGTGTTGGATTCGTTTCCGCCGAGCGAGACGGTCTTGTCGAACCACGGCACGCCGTAGCTCGACACGTACCAGTACCCGTTGATTCCCGAGAACGCCAGTGCCAGCACGAACATCAGGCCGGCGAGGAATATCGTTCGGTTTCGGCGAGACCTCAACGCGCTGGCGGAGATCGCGACGGCGGTCAGCGCGGCGAGGCTGCCCGCGATGCCTGCGTACGACCCGAAGTGGTGGGTCCACTTGGTCGGGTTGAACATCATGAAGAAGATCGTTCCGAACACGACGCCGATGAGACGCCAGGCCGGTCCGTTGGAGATTCCGGGAACTCGCCTGCGTCGCAGCAGGATGAACAGCGTCGAGAACAGGCACAGCAGCATCACGAGGAATGCGAAGCGGCGAGCGACGGAACCGTCGACCGTTTGGACGAACAGATAGTAGTAGCGCAGGAAGTCCTGGTACCACTGCTCGTTGGGGCCGATTGCCGTGCGCACACGCGTCGACTCCATGACCGTCGCGTAGGTCTGATCGGCGAAGACGACGACGAGGACCAGGAAGCCGGCGGCAGCGAGCGGTGCGAGAAGCGGCAGGGTGCCGACCAGGCGGTGGCGTCGAACGACGATGCGCGCCATGGGCCGCGCTCCGGCCAACAGGGCAGCGACACACATCAGGCCCGTCGGCGCCGAGGCGAGGGTGAACGCGCCGATCAGGAACGCCGTCGCAGCAGGAAGCAGTCGGCCGGTGGCGATGGCCCGTTCGATGGAGCACCACGTCAGGAGGGCGCCGAGCGCGACGATGGGCTCGGGGCGGAGGCCGTTGTTGTAGGGCAGCCAGAACGCGAGGAACACGAGTCCGCCGGTCCACAGCGCCACGTTGGACTTGCGTACTGCACGGCCGAGACGCGGGACGACCTCGCGGCTGATGACCATCCAGCAGAGAACGCCGGCGATCAGGGCTGGCAGGCGCATCCAGGGGCTGGCGGTGGAGATCTTCGCGAAGACGGCGAGGACGTCGTAGTACCACCCGAACGGGGCCTCGGGGACTCCGAACCAACGGAAGTAGTTGGCCATGTAGCCCGACTGGTCCGCGGCCCGAGCCATGGTCAGCAGGTAGCCGTCGTCCGAGGTGTTGGCGCCGACGAAGTGCCAGCCGACGAGGACTCCGACGACGGTGACGTCGACTCCGGTGAACTTCCACCAATGCGACGGGAAGAACCGTCGGTGACCGCGTCCGTCGATGCCGTCGAGGCGACCGAGGGCGGTGACGGCGATGATCGTGCAGACCACCGCGAGAATCATCGCCAGCAGCTTCAGGATCGTCGGGCTGGAGGAGAAGCGCGAGTCGACGTCGATGGTGACGTTCAGTCCGGCGGGTGCGGCGCCGTCGAGGTCGGTGAAGACGCCGACGACCTGGGGCCGCAGGTCACCGTCGAGACGTCCGGTGCGTTCGAGGCCTTCGTCGTCGACGAGGCCGGTGAACGATGCCGAGGTGTAGTCGATGTTCGAGGTGATCTCGATGGAGCTGCAGGCTGCGCCCTGTACGTCCTCGCGCGGTGCCGACGCGACGACGACGTTGCGGTCCAGTACGTCGACCGAACCCTCGTTCACTCGCACGAACAGGCTGTTGAGCGCGGCACCCTCGCCCTGAGGCGGCGCAGTGGCGAGCAGCAGCCCGCCCTGCGGGGGTAGTGCGGCCACCGCGGAACACGGGATGGTCGCGGTCAGGGAGATCGGCGCCTGCGAGACGAGCGGGGCGTCGATGTCCTGGATCGAGCCCGATTCCGGCCACGAGATGGTCGACGTCGTCTGCACGACGGGCAGGAACGGCGTCAGGAGAGCCAGGACGGCACCGAGAAGACCCGTGACGATCGCGACCAGACGCGTCGTACGCACCGTGGATCGCAGATCGGTCCCGGTGCCCTTCGACACCGAACCCTTCGGCTGGGGGGCGTCGGGCACGGCGGGAGAATCATTCACGGCGTCGGGCACGGTTGTCGATGTTATTCGAACGTGATCGGTTCACCGCACCCGCATCGCGATGAAACCGGCTGTATGCCGGTTTCATCCGACCCTTATCGGACCTTCGGTCTCCCACCCGCTGCGGGTGACGGTTCCGACCGTCAATTCTGCCGGCGTCGCCGACGTGTCCAGTGGGATGAATCTCTCGAGCGAGCCCCAGTCGCGATCGAGATCATTGTTCAGATAGGTCGGGACAACCTGGGCGGACAGCACGAGTTGTTGCCAGCCGAGCGGCCCACCGCCGAAGGCGTCCATCACCGGACTGTGTGCGGCGGCACCGCTGCGGTCCGGCAGGATGCGGTACTCCGGCAGTTCCGCGACGCCGTCCTTGTGGTCGAACGGGCGCTGGCACGGGAAGCCCAGTGCGACGGTCCAGTCCAGCATGACGGGCACGTCGGGTCCGATGACGTCGACGAGTGGGGTCGTGCGGGGGATCCGCGGCGGCGTCACGGCGAGCCATTGATCCGGTGAGATGTCGCCGTCGGTTGCGACGAGGCGGATGCGGTCGGCTTCACGTGGGATGTCCGACAGGGGCACGCGCAGGTTGCGCCACGACGGCTGGGGCCCGATGTCGATCGGGGTGACGCGGCCGAGGACCTGATCGCCCGCGGCGTACTCCACCTCGAGCGGCTGGCCGGAGGCCACGATGCCGTCGGAGTCGACGGATCGGATGCGCCCGGCGGCGCTGATAGCGATGAAGTCGTTGCCAGGAGTGGAGCCCGCGGATCGACCCGATCGGTCCGCATCCGACGGTAGGGCGAACCATTCGGTTTCGAGGGTTGCGGGTTCCGCGGTGTCGGCGCCGTAGCTACCGAGGACGGGCGTGCGCGACGGGTCGAGTCCGAACGGCAGTGCGACGGAGCTTCCGTTGATGCCGGTGGCTTCGGTGGTGCCGCCTTGGGTGCCGGAGGAACCTGCGGAGGTGGGTCCCTGAGTGTCGGAGTCGGTGCCGCTGTCGGGGTCGTCGCTGAATCCGCGGGTGCTCTCCTGGGAGACGTCTTCTTCGTCGGCGGTGAGATCGTCGGGGATTCCGTCGGGGGTGAAGCCGACGGTGTTCGGTCCGGCCAGTGAGTTCTGGACGGTGGAATCGATCGGCGTCAGCATCGAGCTGTTCGGATCTTGTTCGACGAGAACGTCGTTCGCGAGGGAGCAGGAGTTACCGGCGAGCGCGTTCAGGTTGGAGCGGGCCACCGAGTACGCGGGGTACTGGGCGACGATGCCTTTGGCGAAGGACGCGAGCTCGAACAGTACGACGAATGCGGCCATCACCGTCAGCGCGGAGACTCCGAAGCGCGCGGAGCGGGTGCTGGTTCGGTACGGCGCGCGGAGGTGTTGCCAGCCTGCGTACAGCAACGCGAGCACGGTCAGTCCGAGGAAGATGGTGGAGAAGCCTTTGCCGAGGATCATCGGAGGCTTGTCGAACCAGGGGATTCCGTAGCTGGAGACGTACCACCAGCCGTTGGAGCCGGTGAACGCGAGCGCGGCCAGGAACAGCACGGCAGCGGTGAACAGAGTGCGGTTGCGTGCGTTGTCCCGGGTGGCCGACGCGACGGCGACGGCCGCGACGGCAGCGAGCGATGCGGCCAGGCCTGCGTAGACACCGAAGTGGTGGGTCCACTTGGTGGGAGTGAACATCATCAGGGCGAGGGCGCCGATCACGATGCCGACGATGCGCCTGGACGGTCCGATCGCGACGCCGGGGATGCGGCCGCCTCGTCGGAGCATGACGACGATGGTGACGATCACGCACAGGATCATCGCGAAGACGGCGAAGCGCCGTGCGAGGGAGCCGTCGGGTGTGATCTCCATGAGGGAGTCCCAGCGGGCGCGCTCGTTGAACCAGGCGACGTTGGGTCCGACGGCGGCGCGGGCGCGGGTGGCTTCGAGGACTGTCGAGACGGTCTGGTCGGCGAACACGGCGGCGACGATGACGACTCCCGACGCCAGGATCGGGGCCAGGACGGGTGCGTAGCCGACGGTGCGGGCGCGTGCGATGACGATGCGGACGAGTGGGCGTCCGCCGGCGAGGAGCGCGGCAACGCAGATCAGACCCGTCGGGCCTGCGGCGAGCGAGAACGCGGCGATGAGGACTGCGACGGCCGCGGGCAACAGTCGGCCGGTCGCGACGGCGCGTTCGATGGAGCACCACGTCAGCAGGGCACCGAGAGCGATGATCGGCTCGGGTCGCAGGCCGTTGTTGTAGGGCAGCCAGAAGGCGAGGAACACCAGGCCTGCGGTCCAGATTGCGACTTTGTTGGAGCGGACGGCGCGACCGAGACGCGGGATGACCTCGCGGCTGATCACGGCCCAGCACAGAAGCGCGGCGATCAGCGCCGGCAACCGCATCCACGGGCTGGCTGTGGAGATCTTCGCGAACGCGGCGAGCATGTCGTAGTACGGCATCCCGAACGGTGCTTCGGGGACGCCGAACCAGCGGTAGTAGTTGGCCATGTACCCGGCGTGCTCGGATACGCGTGCCATGGTCAGCAGGTAGCCGTCGTCGGAGGTGTTGGCGCCGATGAAGTGCCACACGGCGAGTACTGCGATGACGACCCCGTCGACGACGGTGATGCGGAGCCACCGTGCCGGGAAGAACCGGCGGCTGCTGCGGCCGTCGAGCAGATCGAGTCGGTGCAACGCGACGAGCGAGATGATCGTGAAGATCACCGCGGCGGCCATGGCGAGTTTCTTCAGAACGGTGGGGGTCGAGGAGAAGCGGGAGTCGATCTGGACGTCGACGTTCAGGTCCGCCGGTGCGGCACCCTGCAGTTCGGTGAAGATTCCCACGGTCTGGGGACGTGCGTCGCCGTCGATCGTTCCGGCGACGTCGGTGCCCGTCGCCGACGCGGTCGTCGACGTATCGGTCGAACTGATGGTCACCGACGAGCACGACGCGAGTTCGGCGTCGGTCAGCGACAGCAGAACCTTCTCGCGCAGGACGGCCTGCAGGCCGGAATCGGTGCGGGAGACGACGAGGCCGACGCCTTGGGCGTCCGGTGCGCCGGGAGCGGTGGTCGAGAGTACGAGCGTGCCGGGCGCTGCCGAAGCGATGGTGTTGCACGGAATCGTGGCATCGAGCGACAACGGCGAGTACGAGACGAGCGGAGCCTCGACCGAGTTCAGCGTTCCGTTCTGCGGCCAGCTGATCGACGCCGAGTCCTGGGTCACCGGCAGCAGCGGCGTCAGAATCGCGGCGAGGACTGCGATGACACCGGAGACGACGGCAACGACTCCCGCCGACATACGCGTCGACGACGATGATTCAGGGGGCTTCGGTGCGGTGGCTGCAGCGGTGGACACGATTGTCGATGCTAGGGCACAGCCCCGACCGACCCCTTTTCCTGCAGGTCAGCGGGCGAAGTCCCGCACGTCCCAGATCCACACACCGTCGTGGTACTCGGCATCGAAGCCGAGGAGTTCGTCGACGGTGTCGCGTAGCTGGGTGCTGTTGCGGCCGGGTTGGAGGACGACGACGTCGGCGCCCCAGAATCGAAGATCGGCTCGAGCGTCGGCCTGCTGCTGTGCTGTGACGTCCGGGACGGTGCCGGAGTTCCGCACGGACCCGAGCAGCAGGGCCGTCGGCCGATCCACGGCGCCGTACTTGGCTTTGCGTTCGACGTTGTCGCCCGGCCCGACGAAGTATCCACCCGCGAGCGGGAAGCCCATGTCGGCTTCGATCTGCCAGTGCAGGGGACGAGCGTCCTCGGGACGGGGGAGGGGCACGGTGACGACGGATCCGTCGTCGACGTAGTTCTTCCATTCACCGCTGGCGAAGAAGGACGGCGTCGACGCGCGTTCGACGGTGTCGAGTGGCGTCGGAAGCAGTGGCACCAGCGCGAGTGCGAGAGCGATCGACCACAGTGCCGGTATCGGCCGCAGTCCGGCCTTGAAGGCCTTGTCGGTGGCCAGTACCAGCAGAAGCGCCAGTGCCGGAACGGCGGCGAGCGCGAAGCGCGTTTCCAGGATCGACTCGACCAGTGGGGTGTCGGCGAGCCATTCCCACGGCAGTGCGATCTCGGTGTTGTTCTTGCCGATGATCAGCTCGGACCCGAGGGACAGCACGGCGACAGCGACGGCGGTGGCCGCGGCCGCTCGGGCGCAGGCGACCCGCCACAGCCAGACCGCGGCGACCCCCGCGAGCACCAGGAGGGGCCACCCGAAGTAGGCGTTCTCTTCCGTCGCGTTGATCCGGACGTTCTGACCGGGGGTCGCGACGCCGCCGATGGATTGCGTCGGGAACTGGGTGAGGGCTTTGGCGTCATTGCCCATCGCGCCGTGTTCGAGGAACGAGTAGCTCTGCGGGCCGAAGAACTGCCAGTACAGAGGGAACGCGACGAGGGCGATCGCGAGCGCAGCCGCCAACGGCAGGCTTGTCGCCGAGTTCTTCACGGCCGGCCACAGGCTGCGCGGCTTACCGACGTAGTAGACGACGGCGAACAGTCCGAACGCGATCGCGAAGATCAGCAGGGGTTCTTCGCCGAGCATGATCTGCAGCGCGACGACGAGTCCGAGCGCGATGGTTCGTTTCGCCGTCGGGCCGTCCTGGGCGGTGCGGACGACGAGAGCCGCGATGACCGGCAGCAGGAAGAGTACGACGAAGTTGGGGTGGCCGTTGGCGTGGGAGATCATGCCAGGCGCGAAGCCGCACAGTGCTCCACCGAGCGCCGACGACGGTCGCGACGCCCCGAGCGTGCGTGAGAACAGCCAGTACCAGGCGTATGCAGTGCCTGCGAGACCGATGGTCAACGCGATGGCCCAGGTGACAGTCGGGCCGAACAGCAACGTCACGGGTGCGAGCGGGATCGACAACCCGAACATGGCCGTGTTGGCCATCAGGTTCACCCCGAGCGGGAAGTTCTGCAGATCGCTCGACATCGGGTTCTCGAGGTGCGCGACGGAATGCGCAGCTACCGCGAAGAACCATTCCCACATGGCCTGGTCCTGGCCACTGTTGTAGAGATAGCCACTACCGAGGTTCCGCCACTGTCCCTGCAGCACGAAGAGAGCGACGACGGTGAAGGCCGACGCAGCCGCGACATCGGCTCGATCGGCACGCCGAAGACGGGTGGAGAGCGCCCCGATTCGCCGTGCCGGGGCGGTCCGCGGCTGCTCGAGAACAGTCTGGTCCGAGGTAGGCATCGGTTGAACGTTACGTGAACGTTATGTCATTTGCCTATGTAGCGCGGGTGACCAGCGCGAACGGCCCGATATCGGTGACCTGGAACCGCGGATCCTCGAACAACGACTCGTCGAACGTGACCGTGTAGCGACGAACGTTCGGATCGTTCGGATAGACGTCCTCCGCCAACCGCAAGGTGTAACCGTCGGCGCCGCGGCGGAACAGGAAGGCGTCGGGCGCCTGCCACCGGCTCTCGTCGAGCTTGGTGACCAACTCGTCCGGGTTCTCGGCCGTCGTCCAGTCCTCGATGGCCGCGGCGCGCTGGTCGAACTGAGCGAGCGGGTTGGCGTAGTGCGACGTCAGCCCCTGGAAGCCGAAGTACGGGTAGTAGCTGAGGAACGAGGTGTCGGCCGTCAGGACGATCGTCTCGTCTCGGGGCCTGCCGACCTGCTCGGTGATTGCTCGGTCGACCTCGGAGTAGTAGGACACCGCACTCGGTGGGCGCTTGTCGGCGCGGTTGCCGTCGCCGTCGGTGTCCGAATACGCGACGGTGATCTCCGACTGCAGAACCTGAGGGATGTTCTGTGCGAACGCAAGTGCACCGATCGTCGCCACCGTCACCGCGGCGACCTTGAACCGCGACGGTTCACCGACTGCCTGGTAGATGGCCTTCGCGCCTTCGACGAAGCCGAAAACGCCTGCCGCTCCCAGCAATACGATCAGTACGGCTTCCAGGCGGAAGCTGAGCAGTGTGGTGCCGGCAACGGTCGCCGCCATGGACAGCAGCGTCCACAGATACACGGAGACGACGCCGATGCTCAACGCCTGTGCTCGACGCGACGTCGCTGTCCTGACGGCGAGCCACAGGGTCCCGGCCATGGTCAGCGCACCGAGCAGGGAGAACTCGAACATCGGGAACGGCAGCTCGGCACCGGCCTCCGGAAGGTAGTGCAGCGCAGTACCCGACGTCGCAGGTGCTCCGGTCAGTGCATCGACAAGATAGGGAGCCCAGACCGTCAGTGCGACAAGTCCTGAGATCGCGGCGATCACAACGAGGCGAACAGCAACCGGAATTGCTGCACGCCAAGTTTTGTGAGCGCGAACATTCAGAAACGCCGACACAACGGCCATGAGCGTCACCGCAAACGCCGCCACACCCAGATACAAGGTGTAGAACGTTGCCGCGAGGCCGAGAAACAGACCCGTCCCGACGACAGCTCCCCAGCCCCAGTTACTCGATCGCTCGGGCTCGTCGGGAACCGGCCGATTCAGCGCGCCCCACGCGAGTAGGAGTGCAGGCGCAACAAGCAGCGCGATGACGGCACTGTAGGCCTCCGGGGAGGCGTAGGCGACGACGAGTGCGGTGGTGACGGCCGAGACGGCTACCGCGAGGTCGGCGCGGACCAGTTGGCGCCAGAGCGTGTAGGCGACGACGGCTGTGACGGCGAGAAATCCGATTGCGAACGGCTTGAACACTTCCCAGCCGTCCATGCCGAGCAGGTTCCCGACGCGTCCGCCGATCCAGAACCATCCGGCCGGGTAGAACGGTGGGATGTCCGGGTACGTCATGTCGCGCAGCGCAGGCGAATCGGTGAGGCGCGTCAGGTACTCGGTTCGAAACTCCTGGTCGACGGATATGCCGAACAGATAGAGCTTGGTCGCCGCCAGAGGCATGCCGAGCGTGACCGTCACGAACCCCGAAAGCCCGCCCCACGTCAACACTTTCGCGAGCCACGCAAGGGTGCCGCGTCGGTACAGCACGATCGCCGTGGCCAACAGGGCGACGCAGAGCACCTGCCCGAGCGTCGTCAGCGCACGGGTGACGTTGGACGAGTTGAACGCAGGCCACTCGACGAGTGAGAACGCGAACAACCCGACCGCCGCCACCACAGCTGCGACTAGAGCGGCCAGTACACCGTCGACGGCTGTGCCGAGCGCTCGTTTCATCTAGATGGGGAGTTTGCGGAAGATCGGACGCGGCACGTGCCGCAGAGCGATCATGACGAAGCGGAAGGGGCCCGGTGCCCAGACCAGATCCTTGCCCTTCTGCGACGCTGCGACGGCGAGCTTCGCGATGTCTTCCTTGTCCACCGTCAGAGGTGCTTCCTTGACGTGGGCGCTGAACTTGGTGCGCACCATGCCCGGGCGGATGACGGTGACGCGAGGGCCGAACTCGCGCAACGCTTCTCCGAGCCCGAGGTAGAATCCGTCGAGACCCGCCTTGGTGGAACCGTAGACGAAGTTGGATCGGCGCACGCGCTCGCCCGCCACCGAGGACATGACGATGATGCGTCCGTATGCCTGGGCCTTGAACTTCTTGGCCAGCAGAACACCGACCGACACCGACGCGGTGTAGTTGATGTTCGCCGTCAGGACGGCCTTGCGCTGGTTCTGCCACAGCTCTTCGGCGTCGAAGTCCACCGCGAACGCGACGATCGCCACGTCGACGTCACCTTTGGACCACGCCTCCTCGATGACCTTGGGGTGCGACTCGGTGTCGAGTGCGTCGAAATCGATGACGTCGACATCCTTGGCGCCCTTGGCTTTCAACTGAGCAACCGACGCATCCCGGAGCGGGTCGTTCGGCAAGGCCGCGAGGATCACGCGCGCCGGCGACTTGGACAGGTACTCCTCGGTGATGGCGAGACCGATCTCGCTCGTTCCACCGAGTACGAGAATGGTCTGCGGATTGCCCACAGCGTCGATCGTCACAGCAGTTCCAACCTTCTGGCCATATCGGAGGCGAAAACGCCCGTGGGGTCAACGGATCGGCGGACCTTGATCCACTCGTCGATCCGCGGGTACATCGAATGGAACGTCTCCGCATCGGTGCGCGAGTCCTTGGCGGTGTACAGCCGGCCGCCGAACTCGAGCACGCGCTTGTCGAGTTCGCGCACGAACTCGTTCAGGCCCGGCTTGATGGGGAAGTCGACGCAGATGTTCCAGCCGGGAATCGGGAAGCTCAGTGGCGCTTTGTTTCCGGGGCCGAACAGCTTGAAGACATTGAGGAAGGAGTAGTGCCCCGACTTCTGGATGTCGACGATGATCTTCTTGAACTCACCGACGGCCTCGGGCGGCACCACGAACTGGTACTGCAGGAAGCCGTTCGAGCCGTAGGCACGGTTCCACTCACCGAACATGTCGAGCGGATGGTAGAACGCGGTGAGGTTCTGCACCTTGTTCCGGTAGTTGCCTGCCTTGAGGTACCAGGCCTGACCCACTGCACTCAGCGTGAACTTGTTGGCGAGTCCGTTCGGGAACACGTCCGGGAACGTGACGAGTGGCTTTGCGTTGAACCGCAGCGGATCCTTCTGCAGCTTCGTCGGCAGCTGATCGAGCTTTGCCAACGATCCACGTGAAACAGCGGCGCGACCGAGCTTGGGCGGCGCGGCGATGGCGTCGAACCAGGCGCTCGAGTAGTCGTAGTTGTTCTCGCTGCCGTCGCTGTGCAGGGCGATGGTCTCGTCGAGCGTCTGCGTGACGTCACCGTCGGCGATGAAGTAGGCCGTCTCGGTCGGCGTCATCTCGATGGTTGCCCGCAGGATGATGCCGGTCAGACCGTTGCCGCCGACCGTCGCCCAGAAGAGCTTCGAGTTCTTTCCCGACGGCGTGAGGTGACGAATCTGGCCGTCCGCGGTCAGCAGCTCCATCGAACGCACGTGGTTGCCGAAGCTACCGGCACTGTGATGGTTCTTACCGTGGATGTCCGTGCCGATTGCGCCGCCGATGGTGACCTGACGCGTGCCCGGCAGCACCGGAACCCACAGCCCGAACGGCAGAGCGGCGCGCATCAACTGATCGAGGTTGACGCCGCCGTCGACGTCGACGATCCTTGTCGTCGCATCGATGCTGTGAATACCGTTCAGCGCATTCATGTCGACGACGAGGCCGCCGGAGTTCTGCGCGTTGTCGCCGTACGACCGACCGAGGCCGCGAGCGATGACGCCGCGACGCAGGTGGGCGGGCTTGCTGTCGTTCTGCTCCGCGACCTGCTTCACAGCGCTCGCGATGAGCTCTGGATCGGAGGTCGAGAGCACCTCACTCGTCGAGGGCGCGGTGCGTCCCCAACCTGTGAGTGTGCGGGTCTGCGTGGGTAGCGGCGCAGTGTTCCCGGCCTGTGGTTCCAGGGGGAAGAGTGCGTCGTCGGCTGTCGTGGACATCGTCGTTGAGGGTACCTGTTCGATCGGGTCGCTCCGCAGGCTGCGCTCCCTGCTCGTCATGACAGCTAGTCTCAGTGATCGTGTCCACCCCGCAGAACGACGACTGGCCCGCCGAAGCGTCGGAGCCGCAGCATCACGTGCCGCTGCCCGTCGAACTCCCACTGACGGAGAACATCGCCGACGAGGCCCTCGACCTCAAGACCCAGATCGTCCGGTTCCTGGCAACGGGTGTGCTCTCTGCCGTCGTCGACCAGGGCGTCAACCTGCTGCTTCACTTCGTGTTCGGTGTCGGTGTGACGCTGGCGAAGGCAATCGGCTTCGTCCTGGGCACCACGACGGCCTACCTCATCAACCGGCGCTGGACATTCAACGCAGCACCGTCGCGCGCCCGCTTCTTCGCGGTCGTGGTGCTGTACGCCGTCACCTTCGCCGTCCAGGTCGGTATCTACACCTGGCTTTACCAGGCATTTCCCGACGGTTTCTGGTTCGCGAACCTCGCCTTCGTCGTCGCCCAGGGCACCGCAACGGTCATCAACTTCATCGTCCAGCGGGCCGTGATCTTCAAAATCCGCTGACGCTCCCGGTGACCGAACGGCACATTCGCTCCGCGGGGGGATGAAAGGCGCGCGTGCGGCACCTCCCGGTGACCGAATGAGCCGTTCGGTCCCGACGCCCCTGGATCGAGGAGGTCAGCCTTGGTAGTTGGGGAGGTAGCCGTCGGCGATGGCGTGGGCGAGGGAGGGTGCGGCGCGGTCTTTGTCGGAGAGTTGGTACTCGAGTGTCGATCCGTCGCGGGCGTGGGTGGGCCAGTCGATACCCAGGTCCGGATCGAGTGGGTTCAGATCGCGGTCCAGCGACGGGGTGTACTCGATCGAGCACAGGTACATCACGGTCGAGCCGTCTTCGAGGGACAAGATGGCGTGCCCGAGACCTGCCGGCAGGAACACTGCGCGGCGGTCGACGTCGTCGATGAGCACGCTGTCCCACTGCCCGAAGGTCGGCGAACCCACCCGCAGGTCGACGATCACATCCAAGAATGCGCCTGTGACGCAGGTGACGTACTTCGCCTGCCCGGGCGGGGTGTCGGTGAAGTGGATACCGCGCAGCACCCCGGCCGCGGAGACCGAGCAGTTCGCCTGCTGCAGTTCCAACGGCCCGCCCACTGCGTTCTCGAAGGCGGAGGATTTGAACCATTCGAAGAACACGCCGCGATCGTCGCCGAACTGTCGTGGGGTGAATTCGTAGGCGCCGGGGATGGTCAGTTCACGAAAGCTCATCACTTGCCTCGCGCCAGTAGATCGAGCAGGTACTGCCCGTATCCGGATTTGACGAGTTTCTCGGCTCGTACTCGTAGTTCGTCGTCGGTGATGAAGCCGCGTCGCCAGGACACTTCCTCGGGTGCCCCGATCTTCATGCCCTGACGTTGTTCGATGGTGCGGACGTAGTTGGAGGCATCGAGCAACGAGTCGAAGGTGCCGGTGTCGAGCCAGGCGGTACCACGCGGAAGCACTTCGACAGCCAACTTGCCTGCCTCGAGGTAGTGGCGGTTGACGTCGGTGATCTCGTATTCCCCGCGTGCGGACGGCGCGAGATCGCGGGCGATCGCCAGGACGTCGTTGTCGTAGAAGTACAGCCCGGGGACGGAGAAGTTCGATTTCGGTGCGGCGGGTTTTTCCTCGAGGGAGATGGCCTTGCCGTCGGCGTCGAATTCGATGACGCCGTAGGCGCTGGGGTCCTTGACTTCGTAGGCGAAGACAGCGCCGCCGTCGATGCCTTCGAATCGCGAGAGCTGGGAGCCCAGTCCGGTGCCGTAGAAGATGTTGTCGCCCAATACGAGTGCGGCGCTGTCGGTGCCGATGTGGTCGGCGCCGAGGACGAAGGCCTGGGCGAGGCCGTTGGGCTCGTGCTGGACCTGGTAGGTGAGGTTGATTCCGAATTGTGAGCCGTCGCCGAGGAGCCGTTGGAACTGATCGGCGTCCTGTGGGGTGGTGATGACGAGGATGTCGCGGATGTTGGCGAGCATCAGGGTCGAGAGGGGGTAGTAGATCATCGGTTTGTCGTAGACGGGGACAAGCTGCTTGCTGATGCCGACCGTGATCGGATGTAGACGCGAGCCCGTGCCGCCCGCCAGAATGATTCCCCGCATACCGGGAAGTCTCCCAGATGGCACCTGGTCGTGCGCGCTCACTGCCAGGGGATGCTGTACGGCTCGTCCTCCTGTGGCAACGGCCAGTGGCGGGGCCAAACAATTCTGGGGTCGGCCTTCATCTGTTCGACTTCCGGTGGGATCGGTACGGCATCGAACTCGATCCGGTCCCATGTGGTGCTGCCCGACGCCACCCTCACGCCGTACGTCTGGAGTTCCGGGCTTGCTGTCCTTGCCTGTGAGAGGCGTTCGAGCAATGCCTCGTCGACGACGACAGGGCCCTGGTCCACACGGATCGGTGTGGCATCGGCGCGGAGTCGAGCTGCGCGCAGGCGGTCGACGGCGTCGAGCACTCTCCTGTACTCGGGAGTGTTCCTGGGATCGGTCATACCGCGTCCTGCCACGGTTGGTCGCCTTCGCCGACGGAGAATTGTTGGTCAGGCGTGTCGAGGACTGGGGTTATGTCGGCGGTTCTGCCTGCGTCGACGGCAGTTTTGCCCTTGTCCAGAGCCTCGTTGAACGGCTGGAGGTACTTGTCGATCGTGCGGCTGACCTGACCTTCCGGGTCGATGATCGCGTCGAGGAACAGTCCGAACTGGTCGACAAGTTCTTCGATTCTGCGCACGAGATCCATCGTCAGGTCCATCGTCTGTCTCAGTATGTCGACGATCGCTCCGAGCTGCCAGGCTGTCCCGAGGACAGGAACTTTCTTGAGCGCCACTTTCATTGCTGCGGAGCCGGACCCGAGATCTACCTCGGCCTCCAACATCTCGGCGAACTTCCTCACGACGGTCTGGACGCCCTCGCGAATTTCCTCGGCGATGGCTTCGGAGATGGCGTGGATCGTGCGACCGCACGAACCTTCCCAGTACATGGCTGCAATCTGTCGACCGGAATACTCGGTGAAAGCTTGGGCGGCCTGGCCATCCCAGTAGTCGTCGACGCGCCGGACGCCACGCTCGAGTGATGCGGCGGCAGCTTCCATTGCGCTGCCCGCGATGTCGAATGCTTCTCCAGCTCGTCTGATCTCGTTCCAGTTCCCGCTCAGCGGTGTGGTGACTTCAGTCAGGGGGCTCCAAGTGGTGAGTTCGAAGATCGTCTCGTCCACGTCGCCCAGCCAGCCTGCAGCCGCTTGAATGACCTCACGGGTGTCGTCCACGGCGGGATTTGCTGGCGGATAGTCGATTCCGTCAGGGTGGCCGTAGTCGGCGGCATTGACGTAATCGTCGACATTTCCCACCGCGGCGGTCTTCGAATTACCCAGCTGCGGAACAGGTACAGGGACAAGATCGGTGTGAGCGTTCAGTTGGTCGTATGTTTCCTTCTCGGCATCGTGATAGAGCCATGCTGCTTTTCGGAGTTCGTCTCCGATGTAGGTGCAGTTGGCCGATAGGTGGACGTGCCTGCTGCGCGTATTCTCTTGGTAAAGAGCAATGGACGGTGCAAGCCGCTGCAGAATCTGACCGGGGATTGTATCGCTCAAGCCCGCGTGATCTCCGATATAGCGATGGCATGCCATCGTTCGTAGACCTATCTCGGACGTCAGTTTCCCCATCCCAGCGACTTCTGATGGACGAGCACCGAAGATTTCTTCCATGTCAGCTCTTCCTTATCGTAGAGATTATGGCGTCGATATCCGAGTCGCCTAGTGCGCCTTCGACACCGCGGGCGGAACGGACGATGAAAACCACTGATTCTGCTGATGCGTAGCCGGGCGTGGCGATGACGTCGAATGTTGCCTGGCTGGACGAGCAGCGCTGAGCTGCGTCGGGTATGTCGTCGATCGTCGCTCGGTACCTAACCGCAGGTCGATCGCCGATCCGGAAGGTCTGCGGCCCGGTGATACGGATCGACGGTTTCCTCGACTCATCAGAGCTGGAGAAGATCAGTTCGGCTCGTTCGACTTCGCTGCGTGCCGTTGCGTCGAGGTTAGTTGTTCGGCGTCCAATGACTCCGGTAATGGCGAGCTCGGAATGTTCGCCGTCAGAACACTTTGTGCGTTCGTAGAACCCTAGTGACCCGAACACCACCGAGGTTCCGTCGTCGAAATCCCATCCAGCCACCCCGCCGGACCAATTGTCCCAATCTGGGGCAACGTCGTAGGTCAGTCCGTACTTTGTTGCGATCGGTTGTGGTTCGCCGTCGCCGACGATGATCCGCGGCGGCCTCGACATGGATGGAAACCCCGACGGCAGAGAAGCTGGTGTTGTCGTCGGAGCAAGTGGGCTCGTCTTGGACGGTTCGGCGACCGAGACCCCCTCGTACCGGCCGGGTGCCTCTGGTGCCAGTTCTGTTATTCCCCACAACACTAGGTTGAATACGGCCAAGCTTCCTGCCAGCAGCAGTAGCCGTTTACGTAATCCCACGAACGCTCCCCCCGAAGTCTGCGAAAAGGTAACACAGGGGTCGGACACGGTCGGCTCGGAAGAATGGCGATCGAGCAACATCGTCGACGACAATGGCGCCGTGTTTCGCGCGAATGGCTGTGTGGTCGGCGTGCATTCGAAGAGGACGCGGGCGGTAACCGCGTACGGCGCCCTTCCCTGTCAGGTCCTCCTTATCGTCGAGACGATCTGTTCGATTTGATCGTCCGTAAGAGCTCGTTCTACCCCGCGAGCTGCGGTCAACACGAACAGTGCTGTTGCTGCGGTGGCGTAGGAGGGGGTCGCAATGATGTCGAAGCGAGCCTCGCTCGGTGTACACGAATCTGTGGAAACGATGTTCGAAACGTCCGCGCGGTATCTGATCGCTGGACGTCCGTCGACAGTGAATTGAGTAGGAAGGTCAACGGTCACGGACGTTTGGGCATCGTCGCTGAAGATCTTGGATACTTTATCGATCTCCGCGCGCGCTACTTCGGCAATGTCTGCATCAGGCCGACCGGTCATGCCAGTCATCGCAAGTTGTCTGTGCTCGCCGCCGCACTTTTCTCTTTCGTAGAATCCGAGGGCACCGAACACCAGGGAGGTGCCGTCGTCGAAGTTCCAGCCGGACATACCGTCGTACCAGTTGTCCCAACCGCTGGGGATGTCATATGTCAATCCGAATTTCGTTGCGATGGGCTGGGACTCCCCGTCAGGAACGATGATTTTGGGAGGCGGATACTCCATTGTCGGAAACCCCGACGGCAGAGGGGCTGGTGTTGTTGTCGGATCTTGTGGGCTCGTCTTGGACGGTTCGACGACAGAGACCCCCTCGTATCGGCCGGGCGCTTCAGGTGCCAGTTTGGGTATTCCCCACAGCACTAGGTTGAAGACAACCAAGCTCCCTGCCAGCAGCAGTAGCCGTTTACGTAATCCCACGAACGCTCCCCCCGAAGTCTGCGAAAAGGTAACACGGGGGTCGGACAAGTTCGGCCCGAAACCGGGCACACCGGTATGGTCACGGTTATGAAACTGCTCGTGACCGGGGGTGCCGGGTTCATCGGCGCGAACTTCGTCCATCTGACCGTCTCTCAACGGCCCGATGTGGAGATCACTGTCCTGGACAAGCTGACCTACGCCGGCAACCGAGCATCGCTCGACCCGGTTGCGGACCGGATCGAGTTCGTCGAAGGCGACGTCGCAGACTCGGATCTGGTGTCGAGCCTGATCAAGGACACCGATCTGGTGGTCCATTTCGCCGCGGAATCCCACAACGACAATTCCCTCGCGAACCCCTGGCCGTTCGTACACACCAATGTCATCGGCACCACCACCCTGCTGCAGGCAGTCCGCGAACACGACGTGCGCTATCACCACATCTCCACCGACGAGGTCTACGGCGACCTCGAACTCGACGACCCCGCACGGTTCACCGAGAACACCCCGTACAACCCGTCGAGCCCGTACTCGTCGACGAAGGCCTCCAGCGACCTGCTGGTCCGAGCGTGGGCGCGGAGCTTCGGGGTCCGAGCCACGATTTCCAACTGCTCCAACAACTACGGCCCTTACCAGCACGTGGAGAAGTTCATTCCGCGTCAGATCACCAACATCCTGTCCGGTCTGCGCCCCAAGCTGTACGGCGAAGGCAGGAACGTCCGCGACTGGATCCATGTCGACGACCACAACAGCGCTGTCTGGACGATCATCGACGCCGGTGTGCTCGGCGAGACCTATCTCATCGGCGCCGACGGGGAGAAGAACAACCGCGACGTGCTCGAGACGATTCTCGAGGAAACAGGACAAGCCGCCGACGCCTTCGATTTCGTCACCGACCGTCCCGGCCATGATCTGCGCTACGCAATCGACTCGACCAAACTGCGCACCGAACTGGGTTGGACCCCGCAGTACGTCGACTTCCGCAGTGGTTTGAAAGCAACCGTCGACTGGTACCGAGACAACGAGAACTGGTGGCGTCCACAGAAGGACACCACCGAAGCCGCCTACGCAACCGCGGGTGAACGCACTGTCTGAACGCGTCCGGACCTATCTTCTTCCTGCGGCGACGGCAATTGTCGCCGCCGCGGTATTCGCGTTGGCGTCGCGGTTCCTGATCGACGACACCTTCATCACCCTGTCGTACGCGAGGAATCTTGCATTCCATGGTGAATGGGCTCTGGTCAGTGGTCACCCGTCGAACACGGCAACGTCGCCGCTGAACGTTCTGGCGCTCGCTGCCGGAACAATCGTGGTGCGCGACGCCGTACTTGCCTGTGGGATCGTGTTCGTCTTGTCCTGCGTGGCGACGGTGGTGGCATTTCGAAGAATTGCTCTTCACCAAGGTTTCTCGACGGCCTTCGCTCCGGTGACGCTTGCATTGATCGTCGTGAACCCGGTGGTCTCGTCGTCTCTGGGATTGGAAGTGATTCTGGGAACGGCGATTTTGGCGTGGGTGGCGGTGTTCGCCATGGAGCACTCACCGATTGCTCTCGGTGTGGCGTCGGGCCTCGCCGTGGTCGCTCGTGTGGATTTGGTCGTTGTTGCGGCCGCGTTGGTGCTGATCAGGAGCGCGCCGCTGCGTCGACTATGGCTGTCTGCGCTCGCCGCTGCAGCCACAGCGTTGCCGTGGTTCTTCGTCAGTTGGGTGTTCCTCGGCTCGGTGGTCCCGGATACCGTCGTCATCAAGACCGGCCAAGGGGCCTGGGGGGAATGGGGTTTCGGCAACGGTTTGCTGATGTACCTCGACATCTATCCCGCCGCGGCTGTCCTGACAGCTGTCGTGCCGATTCTCGGAGCGCTGTGCTTGCTTGCAGTGCCGGCGGTGCGGCGATGGCGTCGAGCAACGGTGTTGTGGGCCTGGGCGCTCGGCGGCGTCGTCTACTACGCCGCGTACACCTTGCTCGAGGTTCCTCCGTACCACTGGTATTACGGGGTTCCGGCAGTGGCGGGGACGGTGATGTTCGTCGGCGCGATGTTCGCGGCTCCTTCTGTCGTGAAGTCTGTCGGCCTTGCGGCGGCGGGAGCCGCAGGGCTGGCGGGCGCGGCCCTGTGGAGTTGGACGACGGCCACCGATCGCGTCGTTCCCATCACGACCAACCATGCGACGGCGAATCAGTACGAGGACATCGGCGCCCAGCTGCCTGCCTACGCGGGCGACAAGGCTGTCCGTTCGGGCGGTGAAATCGGCGCGCTGTCGTACTACTGCGAGTGCCTCGTCGTCGACAAGTTCTCCGATCGGGGTGCACTCGAAGCGGATCTCCGGAAAAAGACGGCCGAGCCAGGAGTCGCCGGCTGGTTGTGGCGCAAGAACTTCCACTTTCTGGATTTCGACGCTCTCGAACAGGTAGGTCCGATCCCGCTGGACTACCGGCTCCTGCGGGTGAACTTGGTGCAGGAGAGCCCGCCGTCGTTCGTGGACTGGCCGATCACCTCCCCGTGGACCGGAGCGGGCGAGCTACATTTGACGAATCCGGATGTGTCAGTTCCGAACTAGCGCGAAGTGTGCGACGCCCCGCGCTGCGGAATCCACTGTCCATGTCCAGGGTGAGCCGTCGCTCGGGCCTGGACGGTATTCGATGCGGTAGACCGGTACGACCGGCTTACGGGAGTAGTCGAGGTTGGCGTAATTTGCGCGAAGTAACAGGTCGCCGACAGGCCCGGATTCCTCCAAGCGCGGGATGATCCGCTCGTTGATGATGACGCCTCGGTCGGAGAACTCGTCGACGATTCTGCACTCGCATGCGTAGGCCAGCGTTCCGATCTCGCCGGGCGACTTGACGGCGTCGTCGCCGACGATCTTTCCGATCTCCTCGCCGACGCGCTGGTAGTCCGCGGCCGAAGCGAAGTTGCCGAAGATGGGCGGTGACGCCCACGGCATGGGCCTGGCTGTGTCGAACGCGATGGAGCCCGCGATTCCGATGACGACAAACAGAAGTGAGACGGCGGCCACCGGGCGCGGTGATATGCCGGCAAGGAATATTGCTGCCGATCCACCCGCGATCATCGGGGTGACGTAGTACCAGTGGTAGGGGACGGTGTCGAGAGCTGTGTACGCGAGGTAGTAGGCACCTCCGCCGAGTCCGAGACCGATCAGAGGCCATGACGCCCGGTCGCGCGCGCGTCTGGATACGCATGCGGCGAGCCAGCCGACGGTGACGACGAGGCCGACGACGGCAGGGCCGAAACTCGCGAGCGTGCCCCACCAGTCGCCGTCGTAGTAGAGGGACGGCCCGTCGAAGTAGTTGAAACCCTCGATTGCCTGGCCTTCTTTGAGGACGAGCGTGTCCGGCACCAGTGATCCGAGCACGATCCAGCTGAAGACGTACCAGGGCAGGGACACCGCAGCCGCGGCTAGAAGAGCCCGGGGCCAGCGGCGGTACAGCGTCGGCGCGAAAGCAGCGAGAAGTAGTACGAAGAGGACAAGGTCCAGTCGTACCAGGACGGCCAGTCCGCTCGCGACGCCGAACAGTACGGGGCTGCCGCGCAGAGCCGCAGCGGTCAGCGTGAGCACCGCTGCGGGAATGAGGAGAACTTCGAGTCCGATGGACGACAGCAGGAACGGGTTGCTCATCACCAGAACGACCGCGATCCCACCGAGCCACAGGCCTCTACCGACCGACCGTGAGATCGACGCGCATGCTGCACCGACGATTCCCCCGGCCAGAACGTTGGCGACGAACAGAGCGAACAACGGCGCCGGCGCGCCGAAGAACGACGTGATCCACACGATGAAGCCGAGGAGCAGAACGTTGAGGGGCGAGGTCGACGTATTCGCGGTCAGGTCGGTGACGATCGCCCACTGACCGTGTTCGGCGAGATTTCGGGCCGCGGAGAGGCTGATGTACGCGTCGTCGGTGAGGCTGGGTGCAGCAACCCAGTACCCGACGGCGCCCAGGGCCGCGCCGAGCGCGATGAGTATCCATGACGAGTGTCCTGCGCGCGACAACCGGGTTCCAGGCGAGTACGCCTCCGCGTCGGCGGCAGCGGACTGTGCAACCATGGTCACCAGAATGGCAGACAACAGGGCTCGTACGCTGCACCGCGAGCCCTCGCCCGGCGTTGTGTCTCGCAATACGGGCAGCACAAGAGCCAAGGAGAAAAGGGACCGTTGCTGTGAGTCACGCTGATTCCACCACCACGACCGAGGCAGACACCGTCGACCTGCCGTCGTCGACGGAGTTGCGCGCACAGCGTCTCCTCTTCGACGGGCCGTCGCCGCTGGTGAAAGCGGATATGTACACGAATGTGGCCAAGGGCAATGTCGAGCGTTCGAGGTATGCGGCGAAGCTGGCCAAGCGCACGGTTCTCGAGACGAACAGTTACTTCGGGCGGTTCCCGGCGAGTTACTGGCAGCGCTGGACCGATGTGACCGAGGTGCGTTTCTCGGCTTCCGTTGCCGGTTCGGGGCGCGTCGATATCGTCGCTACCGACTACAAGGGTCGTAAGCGAACGATGGCCAGCGAGACTGTGACCACCGACGGGCGGGCCAGGCGGCTGGACTTCGCTGTTCCCGTCAAGCAGTTCCTCGACGGTGGAGCCTTGTTCGCCCGATTCACCACCACGTCCGGTGAGCTGACGGTCGAGGACGCCGAGTGGACCGTCGACGCGCCGGAGAAGCTGCGTCCGACGTCCGTGGTCATCTGCACGTTCAACCGGGCCGACGACTGCGCCAACACCGTGGCAGCCATGGCCGAGGATCCGATTGCACTGCTCGGCGTCGACAACGTGTACGTCGTGGACCAGGGCAGCGACCAAGTCCAGACGCGGCCCTTGTTCCAGCGTGTCGCGGCCGAACTCGGCGACAAGCTGGTCTACATCACTCAGCCCAACCTCGGTGGTGCGGGTGGTTTCACCCGCGGGCTCTACGAGGTGCAGGGCAAGGGCGGCGACCCGGCCAACGTCGTGTTCATGGACGACGACGTGCTGTGCGAGCCCGAGGCGATCGTGCGTATGAACGCGTTCGCGAACAAGACCATCGAGCCCGCGATCATCGGTGCGCAGATGCTCTACCTTCTGCATCCCGATCGGGTGCATGTCGGTGCCGAGGTCGCGAACCTCCAGAAGCTCGAAGCCGGGTTGCACGTGAAGAACGCGATCTCGGACAAGAGCGCGTTGAAGAAGAAGCAGGAGATCCGCGTCGACGCCGGCTACAACGGCTGGTGGTCGTGCCTGATCCCGTCGGAGATCGTCTCGCAGATCGGTTACCCACTTCCGCTGTTCTTCCAGTGGGACGACATCGAGTACGGCTACCGGGCCCGTGCCAATGGATTCGCGACGGTCACGCTTCCAGGCGCGGCGGTGTGGCACGCCGATTTCGCGTGGAAGGACTGGGACGAGTGGCACCGCTACTTCAACCTGCGCAACGGCATGATCACGGCGTCGCTGCACGCGGGGCTTGACGGTAAGAAGCTCGCGCGTCAGCTGACGACCGATCTGTTCCGCTATCTCGTCTCCATGCAGTACGGCATGGCGTTCACGTTGATCAAGGCCATCGAGGACTTCCTCGTCGGGCCGAGCAAGCTCACCGACGGCGGCATGGACGCTGCGGCGGCGATCCGTCGTGACCGAGCCGCGTACAACGAGACCAAGCGCTACAACGCGAACGCGGTTCCTGACGTCCGCCCTGCGGACATGTTCATCACCCCGGCAGGGCCTCACCCCAAGAAGAGCCTGGAGTGGGCCGTTCTGGCCAAGCGTGTGCTCAACCAGTCGCGTGGCCGCGTTCACCCCGGCCCGGTCGCGATCTCGGCCGATGACGCGCATTGGTGGCACGTCTCGCTGTTCGCGCATGCCGTCGTCACCGATCGTTCGCAGGAGGGTGTGCGAGTACGTAAGCGCGACAAGGCAGCCGCCACGGAGCTACTGAAGCGAGGGCTGAGGGCGCTGCGTCGTCTGCGTGTCGAGACCGACAGCGTGGCCGAGTCCTACCGGCAGGCTGTTCCTGAGCTCACCAGCCGAGAGAACTGGACGCGGCTCTACTCCTAGGTGAGTGGAAATGTAGGCCGACCAGAACACACCGCATTGTCGCTCACAACGACGGAGCGGTGCGGATTCGTACGACGACCTGTTCGTTGTCCGCGGTGTAGCCGAGGTAGTCGAATTCCGTGCCGGTGCGGCCGACGAACTCTGTCCACGCGCGGTACTCGTGATTGCGCCAGCCGGGGAAGTTGAAGTACTCGTCGAAGACGATGACGGTTCCCACGGCCAAGCGGTCGGCGACGAGGTCGAGGACGGTCACGGTCGACGAGTACAGGTCCGCGTCGAGGTGAAGGAACGCGAGCTTGTCCTTGTGGCTCTTCAGGAACTCGGGTAGCGATTCCTCGAACATGCCGGGAACGATCTCCGCGCCGGGCACCGTCGGCTCGGTTTCCTGCTCGAACAGTCCCTTCGGGAAGCCCGTTCGCCACGTCTCGGGGAGACCGGAGAAGACGTCGAATCCGGCGACGATGGAAATGTCGTGTCGCTTCGCCATCTCCTCGGCGATGATCTCCAGCGTCGTACCGCTGGCGACACCGAACTCGAGCGCCATCCCCGGTACCGATACCTCGCCGAGCGCGAACCTCAGCGTCGCGTGGGGGCGCAGGAACGTGGGTGCCTTCGGCATGACCTCTTCGGCGAACTCGGCGCTCTGAGCGGCGGCCTCGACGTCGGACGCATACGGGATATCGCGTCGCATGCGCATTTCGAGTCCACGGATGAAGGCGTGCAGGTCGTCGATCTCGCGGCGCTGACGTTCGAGGATGTCCAGCAGCTTGGTCTGCTGATCGCTCGTCTGCTCGGCCAGCTGGGCTGTCTGCTTGTCCAGAACCTCGCCGATCGCACGCTGCAACTTCTCCCGCGCCGAATGCCGAATCCGATCCGTCAGCTTCCGAGATTCCGTCATGCGCACACGGTAGCGGACGCAGACGCCCACGGCCGTTGTCAGTGGAAATGGAGGCCCTGGGGTAGGAGCGGAGCCTGCGGAGCGACCAGATGACACCGCATTTCCACTCACCTGGGTCACCTCCGGAAATGCTCCCGACGCCCGAGTCGACGGAGACGAAGCCATTCCAGCAGGCCCTTGGGATTGTGAGTGGTCACAAGGAAGAACCAACCGAAACGAATCCACTCCTGCGGCAGCAGTTTCCGCATACCGGGCTGTGACATGAGGTACCCGCGGTTGCGATAGGTGAAGTAGCGCTTGGTGGCGTCGTCCGGGTACTGCGTGTGCATCCGCCCGCCGAGGATCGGTTTGAACTCCTCGGCGCCGTTGGGGTGGACGTAGGCGGTCGTCAGACAGGTACCGAACTTCAGGCCCGATCGCTGCAGTCTGCGATGAACTTCCACCTCGTCACCGCGGACGAAGAGTCGCAGATCGGGCACCCCGACTGCGTCGATCGTCGAGGCTTTGAACAGTGCACCGTTGAACAGTGACGCGATTCCCTCGAGCAGATCGTCGTCGGGGTTACGAGGGTCGATCAGTTCGGACCTCAGTCGCCGCCATTCCACTCCGCGCCGCAGCGGGAACGCGAGACGATCGGGGTCGTCGATGTCGCAGACGACGGGGGAGACCTCGTCGAGGCCGTGCTTCAGTGCGCACTCGTGCAGCGTTTTCAGTACGTCCGGACCCTCGGGCCGCCCGTCGTCGTCGGCAAGGAACACCCAATCCGCGCCGAGCGACAGGGCGTAGAGAATGCCGAGCGCGAATCCGCCCGCACCGCCCAGATTGTGATGCGACCCAAGATAAGTAGTCGGAATCGACGCAGACTCGACGAGCTCGCGGACCTCGTTCTCGTGCGCGTTGTCGACGACGACGAGATGGTCCAGCGGGCGGGTCTGGCGCGTGATGACATCGAGTGACTTCGCGAGGAGCTCGCGACGCTTGTGCGTCACGATGACTCCGATGATCGTCTCAGCCACTGGTTTCATCTCTAGGTCGTTCCGCAGGCTCCACTCCCGATCCGTCTCGAGGTCGTTCCGCAGGCTCCACTCCCGCTTCGTCTCGAGCGAGCTCTTTCAAGATCGTCGCCACGTGGTCGCCCGCGTCGTTGCCTTCGTACGCACGCACGACGTCTTCGATGCCACCGTCCTGACGGATCTGGCCGTGGTCGATCCACATCGCGCGGTCGCAGAGCTGGGCGAGGAACTCGTTGGAGTGGCTTGCGAAGACGAGGATGCCGGAGCGTTGCACCAGTTCCTGGAGCCGGATGCGTGCTTTCTTCATGAATTCTGCGTCGACGGCGCCGATGCCCTCGTCGAGCAGCAGGATTTCAGGATCGATGCTGGTGACGACGCCCATCGCTACGCGGACGCGCATGCCGGTCGAGTAGGTCCGCAGCGGCATGTCGAGGTAGTCGCCGAGTTCGGTGAAGTCGGCGATCTCGTCCATCTTCGCGAGCATCTGCTTACGCGTCTGGCCGAGGAACAGGCCTCGGATGATGATGTTCTCGTAGCCGGAGATCTCCGGGTCCATACCGACACCCAGGTCGAAGACGGGGGCGACGCGGCCGCGCACCGAGGCGGTGCCGCGGGTGGGCTCGTAGATGCCGGAGAGCAGGCGCAGGAGCGTCGACTTGCCTGCTCCGTTGTGTCCGACGAGGCCGACGCGGTCGCCTTCCTTCAGATTCATCGTGATGTTCTTGAGGGCTTCGACGACGACGACGTCGGAGCTGTTCCGGTCGATGGCACCGCCGGCTTTGCCGAGGAACGCCTTCTTCAGGGAGCGAGTTTTGGCGTCGAAGATGGGGAAGTCGACGCAGGCGTCGTGCGTGTTGATGCTGACTGACATGGCAGACCCCTAAACCCAGTAGGGCACTCGGGCCCGGAATTTCTTGAGAGCGAAAATGGTCAGGAGCCAGCCGACGATGGTGCAGGCGATCACGATGTACCAGTGGTAGGCCTCCTGGGGCTCACCGATCATCGGGGCTCGGAGGATGTCCAGGTAGTGAAAGAGCGGGTTGATCTCGACGAGGCGGGCGCGCTCGGCGGCCTGTCCGCCCTGGTTGAGTAGCCCCTGCGTCGTCCACACGATCGGTGTCATGAAGAACAGCAGCGTGACCATGGACCCGAGAATCGGCGCAATGTCGCGGTAGCGCGTTGCGACGATGCCGAACAGCATCGCCACCCAGACGGCATTGATGGCGATGAGCGCGAAGGCCGGGATCGCCGCGAGGTCGGTCCAGTGGAACGTCGGTCGGAAGATCGCGATGATGATCACATAGACGATCAGGTTGTGCGCGAACAGCAGAATCTGACGCCACACCAGCCGATACACGTGCACCGACAGCGCCGACGGCAACTGCTTGATCAGGCCTTCGTTGGCGACGAAGACATCGCCGCCCTCGAGGATCGCCGCACTGATGAAGTTCCAGATGATCAAACCGACGGCCACGTGCGGCAGGAACGTCTTCAGATCCATGTCGAGCAGCACCGAGTACAGCAGGCCCATGGCGGTGGCCTGGACTGCAGTGGCGATGGTGATCCAGAACGGGCCGATGACCGAGCGTCGGTATCGCTGCTTGATGTCCTGCCAGCCGAGGTGGAGCCACAGCTCACGCTGATTGAACCCGGTCTTCAGATCGCGGAATGCGCGCTTGTACGTCTGCGAATCCGAAACAGGGAGGCTCACACGCTCTCCTGTCTCGTTCTCGGGTTCCTTCGCTGGAGCTGACACGACGGTCGACCTTACCCGCTCCCGACGGTCGTTCCGCAGGCTCCACTCCTGCCCAGCCCCCGGGTCATTCCGCAGGCTCCACTCCCGCCGCCTCCCTGGGTCATTCCCCAGGCTCCACTCCTGCCCAGCGCTACAGGTACTGGCCCGTTCCGCCGCCGGTGTGGCCTGGGCCACTGGGGTTGATGGCGACGCCGGGAGGCAGGGCGCCTTGGCGCATTTGTTCGAGTTGGGCGCGTGCTGCCATTTGCTGGGCGAACAGGGCGGTTTGAATTCCGTGGAACACCCCTTCCAGCCAGCCGACCAGCTGGGCCTGCGCGATGCGCAGTTCGGCGTCCGACGGGATGGCGTCCTCGCCGAAGGGAAGGGCCAGGCGTTCCAGTTCCTCGCGGAGTTCGGGGGCCAGGCCCTGTTCGAGTTCGCGGATCGAGGACTGGTGGATGCCTTTGAGTCGTGCGCGGCTGGCGTCGTCGAGAGGAGCTGCCCGCACCTCTTCGAGGAGCTGTTTGATCATCGTGCCGATGCGCATGACCTTCGCCGGTTGCTCGACCATGTCCGACAAGGGCGTTTCGCCGTTCTCCACGTTGTCGGTGCCTGCGGCGCGGGCCGCGGCGGCGGTTGCCTCTTCCCGGCTGAGTGCGAGAGGCTGTCCGTCTGGACCGATCACGACGACGTGGTCGCCGGCTTCTGGATTCGAGTGCGAGTCCGAGTGCGTCATGTTCGCCATCCTTCCGGTTTCGGTGGGATTGCGCGATGAGCGGGGCCGATTATTGTTGTTTCGGGTCGTTGAGGAGGGAAGACAAGCGTGCAAGACAGCCAGGCGGTCGATCCGAAAAAGGGATGTGGAACACACGCTCACGAAATCGGCGCTTAGAGTGTCCGGCATGGGGTACGACGTCGCACGAGTCAGGGGATCCATTCCCTCGTTGGGCGACGGCTGGATCCACCTCGATCCGCAGAACGGCATGCAGATCCCCGACCGTGTGTCGACCGCCGTGTCCACAGCGTTTCGCGGAAGTGCGCCAACTCACACTTCGGGTCACCTGTCGTCTCGTCGCAGCGCTGGTTTGCTCGACGCCGCGCGGCAGGCGATAGCGGATCTGGTCGGCGGCGATCCCGCAGGTGTCGTTCTCGGCCCTGATCGCGCGACGATGCTCGCGTGGCTCGCCGAGTCCATGTCGTCGCGTCTCGGGCTGGGAACGGGTCTTGTGCTGTCGCGCCTCGACGAGGAAGCGAACGTCGCGCCCTGGCTGCGCATCGCCAACCGCTACGGTGCTCAGGTCCGGTGGGCCGAGGTCGAGATCGACACGTGCGAACTCCCCAGCTGGCAATTCGAAGAACTCATCACCACGACCACTCGCCTGGTGGCAATGACCGCGGCCTCGCCCATCGTCGGGTCGGCCCCGAACGTGCGTGTCGCGGCCGATCGTGTTCATGCCGTCGGCGGCCTGATCGTCGTGGACGCCGCGGGCGCGGCCCCGTACGCGCACGTCGATATCGAGGAGCTGGGTGCCGACGTCGTCGCCGTCCAGGCGTCGGCGTGGGGTGGTCCGCAGGTGGGCGCGCTCGTCTTCCGTGATCCGGGTCTGCTGGATCGAATTCCGTCGATGTCGCTCAATCCGTTCGCGAAGGGCGTCGAGCGGCTCGAGGTGTCGGGCCATCAGTACGCGTTGCTCGCCGGTGTCGTCTCGTCGGTGGACTATCTGGCCAATCTCGACGACTCCGCGACGGGTACCCGTCGCGAGCGTTTGCAGCTGTCCATCGGGTCGTTGCAGGACTACCACGACCGGCTGTTCGATTATCTGTTGCGATCGTTGGAGAAGCTGGACCACGTCATGGTGCTCGGCGACGCTCCCAGCCGTATCCCGACGTTGAGTTTCACCGTCGCGGACACGTCCGCCGAGAAGGTCGCCGAGCACCTCGCGCAGAACCGCATCGGCACCGTCAGTGGAATCCATAGCGGCAGTAGGCTTCTGGATGCCCTGGGGGTCAACGACGAGGGTGGTGCGGTGACGATCGGGCTCGCACCGTACACGACGCGGTACGAGATCGATCAGCTTTCCAAAGCGTTGTCCAAGCTCCGTATGTGAGCGGAAATGTGTCCTCGGGTCGCTCCGCTGGCTCCGCTCCAGTGGCCCACGGCCGACATTTCCACTCACGAGACGCGGAGGACGACCTTTCCGATCGCGTCGGCGTCGAGCAGTCGATGGCCTTCTGCCGCATCGGTTATCGGTAGTTCGGCGTGAATGATCGGGGCGACGGCGCCTTCCTCGACCAGCGGCCACAACCGTGCAGTCATGTCAGCGACGATGTCCGCCTTGCTCGACGCTCCGGTTTCCGGTCGACCACGCAGACCTGCGGCGTGAACGGTGCCGCGCTTGGCCAGAAGTGCACCGAAGTCGAGCTCACCCTTCAGGCCGCCCTGCATCCCGATGGTGATGAGCTTCCCGTCCTTGGCAAGAGCATTTACATTGCGCCCCAGGTACTTCGCGCCCATGTTGTCGAGAATCAGGTCGGCTCCGTCGGGTAGTTTCTCGACGAAGTCCTCGTTCTTGTAGTCGATGAGGATGTCCGCGCCGAGGGATGCGCAGAAGTCGAGCTTCTCGCGCGATCCGGCCGTCACGGCGACGGTGGCGCCGAATGCTTTGGCGACCTGGATAGCGTGCGTTCCGATGCCGCTTCCGCCGCCGTGGAGGAGAACCACATGACCGGAGCGGAGGCCGCCGAACATCACCAGATTGGACCAGACCGTCGACGCCACTTCCGGAAGTGCCGCTGCCGCATGGAGATCGAGCTTTCCTGGGATGGGAAACAGCTGAGTCGACGGGACGGCGACCTGCTCGGCGTACCCGCCGCCGGCGAGGAGGGCGCAGACTTTGTCTCCGACCTTCCAGTCGTGCACTCCTTCACCGAGTTCGGAGATGATCCCCGAGCATTCGAGTCCCAACGTTTCGCTCGCCCCGGGCGGTGGCGGGTAGAAGCCCTGGCGCTGCATCAGGTCGGCGCGGTTGACCGCGGTGGCTGCGACGTCGACGATGACCTGCCCGCGCTCGGGCCGTGGGTCCGCCACTTCGGTCCACTGCATCACGTCGGGGGCCCCGAACTCTTTCAGCGTTATCGCATGCATGCCTGCCTCCTTACCCGATATCCCAGAGATTGATGCCGAAGTCCCGAGCGTGCTCGTCGATCCGGCTCAGTTCGTCCGCCGAGAAGTCGAGGTTCTCCAGTGCACCCACGTTGTTCTCGAGCTGCTCGACGCTCGATGCTCCGATGAGTACCGACGTCACGCGAGGGTCTCGCAGCGCCCAGCTCAGCGCGAGCTGCGCGAGTGTCTGGCCACGTGAGGACGCGATGTCGTTCAGGCCGCGCAGGTGGGCGAGGTGGTCGTCGGTGAACCAGTCGGGGTTCAGCGACTTGCCCTGCGTTGCGCGTGAGCCATCGGGGATTCCGTCGAGATACTTGTCGGTCAGCATGCCCTGCGCGAGGGGCGAGAACGCGATGGTGCCTGCGCCGATCGACGCGAGGGCGTCGAGCAGCCCGTCCTCGATCCACCTGTTGACCATGGAATACGACGGCTGGTGGATCAGTAGGGGCACCCCGGCGGCGGACAGGAGTTCGGCCATCTTCGTCGTGTTCTCGGGTGTGTAGGAGCTGATCCCGACGTACAGCGCTTTGCCCTGATGCACTGCGCTGATCAACGCCCCTGCCGTCTCTTCGAGGGGTGTCTCGTGGTCGGGGCGGTGGCTGTAGAAGATGTCGACGTAGTCCAGGCCCATTCGGTGCAGCGATTGGTCCAGCGACGACAGGAGGTACTTCCGCGATCCGCCGAAGCCGTACGGCCCCGGCCACATGTCCCACCCGGCCTTGCTGGAGATGACCAGTTCGTCGCGGTAGCCGGCGAAGTCCTCGCGCAGAATGCGTCCGAAGTTCTTCTCGGCGCTGCCGTACGGAGGTCCGTAGTTGTTGGCGAGGTCGAAGTGGGTGATCCCCAGGTCGAATGCTCTACGGAGAACCGCGCGCTGGGTCTGCAGCGGCGCGTCGTCGCCGAAGTTGTGCCACAGGCCGAGCGAGATCGCCGGGAGTTTCAGGCCGCTGGTGCCGGTTCGCCGATACTGCATCGAGTCGTAGCGATCTGCAGCCGCGACGTACGGGGGATCGATATGAGGTTCGGACATGCACCGAGCCTATTCCGACCGCCCGAAACGGACATCGAGCGGGAGCGTGGCCCACGGAATGACCTGAAGGGACAGCTGATCTACTCATCGGTAGCTCTGATGCCTAATATGGTCGGGTGACGGCCGAACGATCCTTTGGTCCAGGGGGGGACCCGCAGTGGTTAGATGCTGCGGAAATGAGAGCGTGGCGCGCCTATATCGACGGCGGCCAACGATTGCAGGGGGTACTCAACAAGGATTTGCAGGACGCGCACAACCTGACGATGGCGGAATATCGCATCCTCGTCATGCTGTCGGAATCATCCGATGGGTCGCTACGAATGAGCGACCTCGCCGACGGTGTCCTGTCGTCGAGGTCTCGCCTGACGCATCAGATCAGGCGCATGGAGTCAGACGGCATGGTCGAACGCAGCACGTGCGTCGACGACGGGCGGGGTGTCCTTGCCGTCATCACCGCCATGGGTCGCCGCCGGTTGGAGGAAGCTGCACCGACTCATGTCACCAGCGTCAGGAAGCATCTCGTCGATCTGTTGACCGCCCGTGAACTCGCGGTTCTCGGCGACATCTTCGAAAAGGTCGACGCAGCGATGGGCAGTCCGACGAGCCGGGGGTGATTGGCCCCGGGCCAGCAGAACCGTTTAGGATCGTCTTTCGTCAGTAGACGATGGAAGCGTGGCAGAGCGGCCCAATGCACTCGCCTTGAAAGCGAGAGACGTCCAAAAGCGTCCGGGGGTTCAAATCCCTCCGCTTCCGCAGCATGTCAGGGGCGGTTTCGACTAACCGCCCCCGGCATCGACTCATTTAGCCGTACGCCGGTACGACACATATGTGACACGTCCTCAGTCGGATCGTGCCATAGCGTTGCGACAAGGCGTGGATATAGTGGCGCTTGGGGACATCCGATACGAGGTGAGTGTAGTTAGCCTGGACCTTGCTTCGTACTTACGTTGGTACGACGGTCCTTGCGATCGGACGGCGTGTGTCACGAGTTCCAATGCTGAGTGCTTGCAGTAAGTCGCCGTTCACCGATCCCGACCGAGCGGATCCTGTCGGATGCTTTGGAAGTACATGTCGTCGACCTCGAGAGTCTGCGCCGGTTCAGCCTGTGTGCGGGCGGCGTAGCTATCGACGAACGAGGCTATTGCCTGGGCATCGGGGTCGCTGAGAAGATCCCGCATCGCCTTGTCCAACTGTGGCTGCTTGTCGAGTAGCGCGGCTCGGTACGCAGCCAGGATTAGGTCGGCATCTGGGTGATGCAGTGCGACGAGTCGGTTCTCGGCGTCGACCTCGACGGCGATATCACCGACCCTGCCGACACCACGAATCTCGCGCGCAACCGATTGTGCGCGTTGCACTTTCGCGCCCAACTCGTCGAATTCACTGCTCGACATCGTCACCTGGACTCCCTCGATGCGCAGACGATCACGGGGTCGGCGTGACCGGAGCCTGCGCCCCCGACATCTTCGCCTGTGGCAGGCGACATCCCGTGCTCGCCGAAATTACGGCACCTCGGCTGCCGATGAAGATGGCCGTTCGTTCCGGGCTGTAGAAGCGGACTTCGTGGTTGTCCGGATCGTCGTGGAATGTCTGAACCTTGGTCGCGCCCGCAGCCGCGGCGACACGTGTGGCGAACTCGAACACCTGCGGCCATACCGCATCCGGGATCGGCCCCTCCGACACATAGTTCTTCAGTTGGACATCGTCACCGTCGGTCCCATCGAACGGCCGGCCGCAGCCGCCGACACTTCGCTCGCGTATCCAGGTCCACCCCATGCCGGGCACCAGGGTGTCCACGAATGCTCCGATCTGCACGACGGCACTCTCGAGCTGCACTTCGGTGTCCTCGAGCGACGGCAACGTCTCCAGGATTGCGGCTGAGTCCGTCGTCACGGCCGGGTCGGATTTTTCGTACGGGTTGTCGAGCACGTCTGATCCACATCCTGCCAACGTAAGGACTGAGGCGACGGTCAATGCCGTCATCCACCGTCGTGATCGGGTACCGGTCGTTCGTCTCTTGCGCATCATCGGGTCAGGCCGACCAGGCCGTCGAGAATGTCGATACCTCCGGTTTTCATTGCCGAGTCACCGGTCACGAGCTGGCCCGGCACATCGGCCAGACCGGCGATGACAACGGCGGTGTTGTAACCGGAGGTACGCAATTCGCCGTTGTCGCCCGACCTCGGGTACTCGCTGTGCCCTGTCGCTCCTTGGCGCGCCACTCCGTCGGCGGTGGTCGTCGCATCGGTGTCGAGGTGGGTGAATTCGGACATGTAACCAGGACTCCATCCGAAGCGGTTCATGTGCGCGACGGGATCGTCGTGCGCGGTCATCTCGTACGCGTGCCCGGGTGCGATGTTGAGCTTGTCGAGGCTGCTGTCGACGAAGTCATGGCCGGTACCAAGGCCGGGGGACCCGTAGACCATCACATCGTCGACGATTCCCTCGGGAGTCTCTTGGAGCGCGAGCCCGGTGGTGAACGACCCGTACGAATGCCCGACAGCCGTCAGATGTGGGTCGCCGTCGTGGTTCGACGCGTCGATGCCCTCGTAGAACTGCGACAGGTCGGGCGCGGCTGCCTGCGCGTTCCATGGTTGCGCCACCTGGATTGCCCCCGCAATGCTCTCCTCGGAGAAGTAGTTGTCTTTGTCGAGTTGTGGTGCGTCGTACCCGATCCAGGCGATGGTCGACACCGTTTCGCCCGCATGGCCCGGTATGTTGTCGAGTTGCTTCTCCGCGTTCGTCTTCATCTGTTGGCCTTCGTCGGTCATGGCACCGATGGCACCGCCGACGGTGGTATTCAAACCCGGCGTGGTGACGGACACGTGCTCTGCGGTGTCCGGGTTTCCGACCGCCACCGCCGCGTGGGTCTGCGCACCCGACCGAGTATCGAGGAGCATCAGCATCCGGTTGGGGTCTTTCTCGACGGTGTCCCGGACGGCCTGTAGGTCCTCGAGCCGATTCGACACGGTCGGATCGCAGGCCTCGGCGCGGGTCAACTCGTCGTCGAGTTCGATTCGGTTGTAGTGATCACGATCGACGACGGGGAGGCCGTCGCGGTTGCCGATGTAGTTGTCGTGAGCGAACAGCGCATCCTTGTCGGCCGGGGACAACGTGGACCACAACTCGTGCAACTGCGCCGGGTCCGACGGCAGCGAGGTCTTGCCGCTGACGATGTCCGATACGACCGGGCTGATGGCTGCAGCCCCGGGCGATCCGGTCGCGTCGAGACGCTCTTGCGCTACTCGAATTGCTTGCGCCGCTTGCATTTCGGCTTCTCGGAACTGAACGAGAAGTGCCTTGATGCGTACCTCGACGGCGTCGGCCTGCGCGTCCAGTGTGCTCTGCAGGAGCATCGAGACAACTACAGCGCTACCGAGTGGAACAGTCGGGGCCGTCACGGTGCCGTCGTCGAACACCGTCATACCGGCACCGGGTGCCTCGAGGTCCACGATGGCCAACAGGGACATGCGGATGCCGTCGAGTATTCCTCCGTGGGAGGCGTGCGCTTCGGCGATGGCGATGACGGCCGTGTCGATGTGCGAGGCGGCGAGGCTCTCCGACAGACTGTGCGCCGACGCGGCTGCTGCCGCCTCCCCCTGCCATGTGTTCATCGCTGCGTCGACCGCACGATCCATCCGGAGGATCTGATCGGTGAACGTACTGTTCGACGCCAGTAGGGACGTGGCGTAGTCGAGCATCGAGCTCGGTTGGCAACCCCGCACGTGCGCGATGGTGGTCACCGCGCGGACCCGGCGTCGTAGCGCGTCAGCTGAGAACTGAACGCCTCGTCGACGCCCTCGTAGGTCGTGGCGTTGTACTGGCACGTTGCCGACATCTCGGCGACGTTGCCGGCGATGCGGGTGTACGCGTCGGCCGTGGTCTTGGTGCTCTGCTCCGAGGCCGGGGCGATCGGCGAACCCGGCATCGTGACCGTCGCCGTGACGCTGATTGCGTTCATCGCACTCGCCGTAGCGGCGAGTGTTCTACCGAGCGCTCGAAGCCCTTCGAGATCGACTGCCAGCAGTTCGCCCACTTCTCGCCCCCCAGCGAATCCATCGGCGCGATCGAACCAGCGCCATATCGCCAGCAGGCTAACACGCCGACGCCAGCTAGAACTCACAGCGATTCAGCCGATGGGTTGTCGGTCTTGAAGATTTCCGATCTTTATATGGTTCGGGAATTCGGGTGAAGCGGGTGCGCGACGAGTTGCAACGCGGCGATCGAGACGCGGACCGACATCCCGCATCTGTTGTGGTCGATCCACACTGAGCTGTACCGCCACCCCTTCAGCGAGAATTTGTCGGTCGTCACGTCAGCGCGTGGTCCAGGCGTCGAGCTGAGTGAAATTGCCTGCGTTCTCCGGTCAGCGGGTCGGTGAACTCCATCTCCGAGGCCAGGAGTTGCAATGGCTCGGTGAAGTCGTCGACGGCTCGGTCGGTGGGACGCGGATAAAGATCGTCGCCGACGATGGGGATCCCCATCGAGTTCATGTGCAGCCGTAGCTGATGGGTACGTCCTGTCGTCGGGTGAAGACGGTAGTGTCCCAGTTCATCACGGTGGGCGACGAGTTCGATGGTGGTGTGCGCGTTGGGCTCGCCGGAGACCTCTCGGGCGGCGAAGTCGTACTTCTCCTTGACGATGCGGCTCGATACTTCACGCGGAAAGTGCAGTGCCGGAAGGTAACCGGCCACCGCCTCGTAGACCTTGCGGACTTTTCGGTCCTGGAACAGAGTCTGGTAAGGGCCGCGTGCGCTCGGATCGATCACGAACAGCACGAGACCTGCAGTGACGCGATCCAATCGGTGCGCCGGAATCAGTTGCGGCAGAGCCAATTCCTGGCGCAACCGCACCAATGCTGTCTGCAGAATGTGGCCGCCGCGCGGGATGGTCGGCAGGAAGTGGGGTTTGTCGATCACCAGGATCGTGTCGTCGCGATGGACGATGGGGATGTCGAACGGGACAACGGATTCGACCGGAAGATCGCGGTGGAACCAGACGGCCTCGCCCGGGGCGTACGAGGCGTCGCGGCTTACAGGACCCTGCATGTCGACGACGGCATCGGCGTCGAGCATCTCGTCGATGCGGTCCGGTGACATCCGCGCTTCGGTTGCGACGAGAAATTCACGCACGGTCACCCAGCGGCCGTCTTCCGGCATCCGCACCCGGGCTGGATCCAGGCCGTGCCTTTTCGGCAACGGGGGTTGCTGCCGTCGTCTCACCGACCGACGGTACCCAGTTCGCACTTGTGCAGGCAAAACGCAGCCTAAAAGCTGCACAAGTGCGAACTCGTGGGGTTATTCGCAGCCGATGCCGTCGTTGTCGCGGTCGAGGTGCGGGCCGTAACCGTATTCGTCGCGGTAGACGGGGGCGGCGCCTGCGTCGCGTGCCTCGGTGCAATTCTTGTACTGGAACGCGGACTGTGGCCGGGGTGCGGCCTGGGGGGCGGGGGCAGGCGGAGGTGCGGGAGCGACACGCGGCGCGGGAGCCGGCTGTACGAACACGGGGCAGAACTGCGACGAACCGGAGTTGCAGAGGAAGTCTGCGACGGGATCGGCGGATGCGACGGCTGGGCTGACGGCCATCGTGGCAGCGAGGGCGATACCGCCCAGTCCGAGGCGGGCGAGCATGGAGGTCTTGCCGGTCATAGGTGTGGCTCCTGAGCTGAGGGGGGTTTCAATCGTCGGACAGGGGTGATCAAACGGTCAATCATCTGCGCGAATGAGTTTGGGATCCGACGATCGTGCGTATACGAACGTATGAGCGAAAAAGAGCAGGTCAACCAGAACCCCGAGAAGGACCCCGACCAGTGGGTGACCGGTGACGAGCCGATCACCGGGCCGCAGGAAAGCTACTTGAACACGCTGGCGCAGGAAGCGGGCGAGGAAGTGCCGGCTGATCTGACCAAGGCGCAGGCGTCGGAGATGATCGACAAACTGCAGGGCGAGACGGGTCGCGGATAACCATCCCCGACGGGTGAGGACGGCGCGGGCGGAGATCGCGACAATCGGCCGGTGAACGTGCAGGGGCTGCGGCGAGAGTCATGGGGATTCGTCGTCGGTTCGCTGCTGTTCGGGTTGGCCGCGGTGCCTGCGTATGGGCACTGGGTAGGAGTCGACGTCGACAACGTCACCTACTTCGTGGGTTCGTTGCTCTTCACCGCGTCGGGTTTCATCGCGTTGAGGCTCAGTGGGCGCCCGGTACCCGGTTCGGAGTCGGAGAAGGTGGAGCACTTCGACTGGTGGGCGGCTGCGGTGCAGTTCGTGGGTACCGTTCTGTTCAACGTGAGCACTGGTGTCGCACTGGTTGCCGGGTTGACGGCGGCTCAAGCCGACAAGTGGGTGTGGCGTCCCGACGTGTTCGGCTCGGCGGCATTTCTCGTCGCGAGCGCGCTCGCGGTCGTGGCGACCACCGAAACGGACAAATTGTGGGATCCGCATGCGCGCAACTGGCGGAGCACGTGGTTGAACATGGTCGGGTCGGTCGCGTTCGGAATTTCGGCGGTGGGGGCGTTCGTCAGACCTGCGACCGGGGATCCGGAGAACGCGTCGATGGCAAATCTTGGAACACTCGCAGGCGCCGTGTGTTTCCTCGCTGCGGCCCTGCTCATGCGGCCTTTGGGACGAGTCCCAAACAACTCGTAGAACTTTTGTACGACCCTCCTTACGACTATTGTGAGCGGAACCACAGCTCGCGGCACGGCTGCCTACCGGTGAGTTACCTTGTGGAACAGATGTTGTTCGTGTTGCGCCGGAGACGGGGCAACGGGGGAGGATGGATCAGTAATGCACCGTCGTGTTCTGGCAGCGCTCGGAACCGGTATCGCCTTGTCGATACTCGGGTCCGGTGTGGTGTCTGCCCAGCCGCTCCCCGGGACCGGTAGCTCCGAGGGGGCCCCGGCACCGTTCTCGCAGACTTCCCCCGCCAAGTCAGCTCGCATCGACAAGGTCGAGATGTTGACCGATCGTCGTGCCGCGGTCTTCGTGGATTCGCCCTCGATGGGCAAGATCGTTCAAGTTCAGGTTCTGCTTCCTGCCGCCCAAGCCGTCTCGCGTCCCACGCTGTACGTGCTCGACGGCGTCAGCGCAGGCAAGGAATCCAACTACGCGGAGAGCACGTGGACGCAGAAGACCGACATCGTCGACTTCTTCGCCAACAAGAACGCCAATGTGGTTCTCCCGGTTGGTGGTTCGAGCAGCTACTACACCGACTGGAACGTTCCGGACCCCATCCTCGGCGTGAACATGTGGGAGACGTTCCTGACGCAGGAGCTCCCGCCGCTGATCGACGCGCGTTTTTCCGGTAACGGCACCAACGCCATCGCCGGTGTCTCGATGGGCGCGCAGGCCGCGATGGACCTCATCACCCGTCATCCGGATCTCTACACCGGCGTCGCAGGGCTCAGCGGGTGCTACGACAACTCGCAGAACAACCTGAAGGACGCCGTTCGTGCGACCGTCGCGATGAACGGCGGCAACGCAACCAACATGTGGGGCGAAAACGCCGACCTCCGCTGGGTCGAGCACGATCCGTCACGTAACGCAGAAGCATTGCGCGGCAAGGACGTCTACATCTCCGTCGGCACCGGGCTGCCCGGTCCCTACGAGCTCGGCCCCGGTGGAAGCGGATTGGAGGTGGCAGCACAGGGCGGTCCGCTCGAAGCTGCCGCGCTGTACTGCACCACTCTGTTCGATACCCGGCTGCGCTCGCTCGACATCGACGCGACCGTCGTATACCGCCCCTACGGCATCCACCAGTGGGTCTACTGGCAGGACGACCTACGTGAGTCCTGGCCGACGCTCGAGCGGGCCCTGGGACTCTAGAAAGCCGCGGTCGCCGCGTATTTCAGGAAAGCGTCGTTCTCGTGCGGATCACCGATGGTGATCCGCACGCCGTCGTTTCCGTAGGCACGCAACAGGACTCCGGCCTCGGCCGACCCTTGCGCGAAGGTGCCGGATCGGTCACCCAGCGGCAGGAACACGAAGTTCGCGTCGGAACGAGCGACGTCGTAACCCAATTCGATCAGAGCGTTTCGCACCCGCTCGCGTTCGGCGACCAGAGTGTCGGTGCGCGCCAGAAGCTCGTCCTTGGCCGCCAGTGATGCCAGTGCCGCCTGCTGTGCAACGGAATTGACGGCGAACGCGATGCGCACCTTGCCGAGGGCGGTGATGATCGAGGGATCGCCGACGGCATAGCCCACGCGGAGCCCGGCGAGCCCGTAGGCCTTGGAGAACGTGCGCAGAACCAGCACGTTGCGACGGCCGCGCGCCAATTCGACTCCATCGGTGTATTCGCCTTCGGGGTTCTCGCGGGCGTACTCGAAATACGCCTCGTCGAGCACGACCAGGACGTGCGCGGGCACGGCGTCGAGGAAGTGCTCCAGTTTCGAACGACGGACCACCGTGCCGCTCGGGTTGTTGGGGTTGCAGACGAACATCACGCGGGTGCGGTCGGTGATCGCCGCGAGCATCGCGTCCAGGTCGTGGACATGGTTCTCGTCGAGCGGTACCTGCACGGGTGTCGCTCCAGCGACGCGGGTGATGATCGGGTACGCCTCGAACGAACGCCACGCGAACACCACTTCGTCGCCCGGTTCGCAGGTGATCTGGACGACCTCCTGGCACAGTGCGACGGAGCCGTTGCCTGCCGCGACGTTCTCCGGTGCGACCTTCAACTGCGAGGCGAGGGCTGCGACAAGTTCGGTGGCCAGGATGTCCGGGTAGCGGTTGACACCCGCTGCGGCTTCGAGGATCTTCGCCTGAACGCTCGGCAGCGGCCCCTGAGTGGTCTCGTTGCTGGCCAGCTTGATCGCCCCGGGGAAGTTGCGGCCGGGTACGTAGGCGGGGATGGCGTCGAGGTCGGTGCGTATGCGAGCAGTCACGGCTCACATTATGCGCTCGGCGTTCATGTGCATTTTCTGCGTGTCCGCCGGTATTGATGCGAGCGCCGCACGAGCGCACTAGTTTGGGTTCATGTCGGGAATCTTCACGGATGTGGCAGTGCTCCGAATCGATGTCGACCCCGGTGTGGTGGAAGCCGACACCGAGCAACCACCTGCGGTGCAGCAGAAAGTCCCCCTCACCGCCATCGAGCCCGAAGGCAGTGTGCGCGGCGGCATCGTCGTCCTGCACGAATCCCGCGAGATCCCGGCGTCGCTGCTGGACCTGTTGCGTGCCCTCGCGCTGGAGGGCTGGTTGGCCGTAGCGCCGGACCTCTTCCACCGCGACGCCGACACCGACGGCGACGAAGTATTCGGTGAGAACCTCTTCGCCGACTTCGACGCCACCTTCGACTGGCTCACCACCAGAGGCGTCTATCCGGACTGCGTCGGCGTCATCGGGTTCGACGACGCCGGGACCGCCGCCCTGATCGTCGCGACCAACCGTCCCATCGGGGCAGCCGTCAGCGTGGCCGCAGCCGGCATTCTCGAGCCGCTGAACGACGACGCCGTCGCGCTCGTCGAAGCCGCCCCGTCGCTTCAGGCGCCGTGGCTCGGCCTGTACGGCGAGAACGACCCCAAGACCCCACCCGAGCACATCGAGAGCCTCCGGGAGGCGGCGACGAAGGCATCCGTGGCAACCAACGTCGTCAGCTACGGCGGCCTCGGTCACCGCGCCGACGCGCCGCCGTCACCCGGCAGCGCCGAGGACGGGGATCCGACGGCGGCTGCCCTCGTCGAAGCGCAGACCCGAATCTTCGACTGGTTCGACTCATTCCTTCGCTGACCAGCCGTTTTGCGTTAACCGCGTAGGCATGTGTAATCTTCTTCCTCGGCGGTCCGAGAGGGCCGGCAGCCTAGGAGGCGTGCCAGAGCGGCCGAATGGGAGTCACTGCTAATGACTTGACCCTTCACCGGGTCCGGAGGTTCAAATCCTCTCGCCTCCGCCACGGTTGGTAGAGTTCTACCGGCCAGCAAGACCAACTGAATAACATGCGCCCGTAGCTCAACGGATAGAGCACTTGACTACGGATCAAGAGGTTAGGGGTTCGAATCCCTTCGGGCGCACAGAAGAGAGCCCCTGATCTGCGAGTTATCGCGGATCAGGGGCTCTCTCTTTGCGCCGGATCTATCCCGAGAGCAGTCCGACCGGCAGTGAAGTGCCGAACGGGTGCAAAGCCTGTTTACCGACAGCTCACACGGGGGCGAGAAGGCCCAACTGTTCGAGATCGCTGAGGTACTTCTCGATCAACGCCCGATCCAGGTGCGGGATGTCGTCGGACTCTTCTCGGACCGCGGTGCGGAAGACGTCGGCGGGAAGATGAGACCCCGCGGCGGGGACGTCCGGGTGTTCGTATGCATGTAGGAGGGGGAGCAGCGATCGCGACCTCTGCGGTTCGGGCAACTCGTCGATGGCAGCGGAGAACTTCGCAAACCACTCGTCGTAATCCTCGATACGCTGGATACTCCTGCCGGACTCGATCATCCAGTCGACGAACGTGTCGAGCGAGATGCCGTCGTCGTGCGGATTGAGTACGTCGTAGGTGGTGTATCCGTCGACGGTGTCACCTCCCAGTGCGGTGATCGCGGCGGCACTGAAGTCGGCGGGAAGGCCGTCGTAGTGCGCGCGGGGGCGGCCTGCGTCGTCGAGCGGCGCTCCGGTGTCGCTGCGGTAGAAGCTGTTCGGTGCGATGCCCGTCGCTGCGATCGACAGCACCAGTCGGGTGAACACGTCGGGGACGTTCAACTGTCCGGACCACGTACTGTGCGCGAGGATCATGTCCGATCGGAACACCGTCACGGGAAGTCCGAGATCGTCGAAAGCATTGCGCAGAAGAACCTCACCTGCCCACTTCGAGGTGCCGTAGCCGTTGGCGTACGACTCGTCGACGCTGCGCGAGCTGCTTTCCACCCGAATGTCGCCGTTCTCGACGAATTCGTCGACGCCCGCCGCAACGGCCACGGTGGAAAGGTACGTGACAGGCTTGAGGTGGTGGTGGGTGGCCAGTCGCACTATCTCGGCCGTACCGACAACGTTCGGGCCGAACATGTGCGGGTAGGGGAGTGCATGGTTGACCAGAGCGGCGGGGTGCACGATGCGATCGACCCGCGTGGCCAACGAGTTCCATGTGTTCTCGTCGAGTCCGAGCCGGCTTTCACCGATGTCGCCTGCGACGACTTCGAGTGCGGCGTAGGCGAGGGCTCGATACCTGGCGGACAGTTCCGCATCTCCCGAGTCGAACGCTGCATCGAGGCGCGCGCGTGCGTCGGCGGCGTCGCGGCCCCGGACGAGGCAGACGACGGTGCCGCCCACATCCGCCATGCGTTCCAACCATTCCAGTGCCAGGAATCTGCCGAGGTAACCGTTGGCCCCGGTCAGTAAGACCGTGCGCGTCGTCGGGCGCGGCCGCTCGGCGTCCTGCGCAGCTTTCAGTGCGTCGGCGGACAGGAACGCATCGAGGGTCAGATCGGATGCCTTCACCACCGTCGCACCGCGTCCGTGCACCGAATCGAACGTCACCGCATCCGTATCGGAGTCCTGGCGTGCGGAGATGTAGTCGGCGATTCCCCTCAGGTCGGTCGAGGGACCGGTGATCACTCCGACGGGGACCTCGATGTCGAAGATGTCCCTCAAAAGGTTCGAGAAGGTCAAGGCGGACAGAGAATCTCCCCCGAGATCGGCGAAGCGCACGTCGGGACTCACGTCGGTGCCCGCGCAGCCGAGCAGTGCCACCGCCGAATCGCCGACGGTCGCCAGCACAGGCGCGTCGGGTCCGCGGCGTCGCAGGTCGCGAAGTCGACCGGACTGCGATTCCTCCAGCTCGGTGTAGCGCGCTTCCAATGTCGCGCCGTATCGGTCGACGAGCTTGGGACGCAACTGTTTTCCCGCACCGGACAACAGTCCGTTGTCCTGCGTGAACGACTCGGTCTCCACGATCACCTCGCGCGGTACCTCGTAGGAGTTCAACCCTGCGTCCCGCGCGATCGTCTGAAGCGACGCCAGGATGGATCCCGGGTCGTCGACGCCGGGCGCGGGTACCACCACGGCGAGCAAGTAGGACCGTTGACTGTTTCCGTAGACGAAGATCTGGTCGACCAGATCGCTGGTACCGAAGACGGATTCGAGCCGTGCAAGTGCGACGAATTCACCCTGGGCGAGCTTGAGGACGTTCTTGCGTCGGTCCACGTAGGCGAGATGATCGGGCGCGAGTTCAGCCACGACATCGCCTGTGCGGTAGTAGCCCTCGGCGTCGAACATCTCGGCCGTGACCTCGGGACGCTTGTAGTAACCGGGCGTGATGGACTCGGTCTTCAGCAGCAGTTCGCCGCGAGGATGCGGTGTGTCGGTGACGAAGTATCCGAGCTCGGGTACGTCGTCGAGCTTGTAGTCGATGACCGGCGGACGACGGACGACGCCGTCGTGCAACACCATTCCCGCTTCGGTGGATCCGTAGTTGTCCTGGACCTGCGCGTCGAGCAGCTCGGCGACGAAGTCCTTCACCTCGGTGGCGATGGGCGCAGTGCCGACGACAGCGGCGAGCACGCGGCCACCGAAGGTGTCGCGTCGGAATTCGCCCAGAACGACGTCGCGGACCGTCGCCGGGTCCGCGCCCGCGTCGACTCGGCGATCGATCTCCGCAAGCGCGGTGTGGCGAATCATCTCGCATACCCGGGGGACCAGAAGCGCCAGGGTGGGCCGTGTCAGGGAGAAGTCGTCGAACAGCGTCGACAGGTCGCTCGAGCCCGCGAAGGTGACGGTTCCACCTGCAGCAAGGGTGGAGAACACCAGACCGCGTCCGGCGAGGTGGCTCATCGGCAGGTAGTCCAGGGTGATCACGGGAAATCCTGGACCGGCGTCGGAGTCCGATTCCGAGCCCGTGCTGTGCCAGGCGCCCGTCCATGTGCCGGTCACGATGGCCTCGGTGTGGATCGCGCCCTTGGGCGTTCCGGTGCTGCCCGAGGTGTAGATCAGAGTGGCGAGGCGCTCGGGATCGTCGGATTCGACGAGTGGGTAAGGCCCTTGTGCTCGGCCTCGCTCGATCACGTCGGCGAGGGTCGAGAGTGAGACGGCGTCGAGCACGCGTGCGGCGGTGAGTCGCTCGCGGTCGGCGTCGACACGGTCGTCGTGGTCCAGAACGATCACGGTGTGTACCGAGGGGCTTTGCTGGGCGATCTCGATTGCCACCGCGAGGTTTTCGCTGTCCGCTGCGATGACGGCAGGCTCCACCTCGGCGACGATGTCGATCAGTTGCGTGGCGCTCGCACCGGCCTGCAGTGGCACCGCGACGGCGCCGAGCCGCACGGTGGCAAGCTCGACGACCGCGTAGTCCACACTGGCGAAACCGAGAGTCGCGACGAAATCACCTGGCTGAACCGGGTTCTCGCCATGCACGAGGGCGGCAGCCGTTGCGCCTGCACGGTCCCATGTCTCTGCGTAGGTGATCGTGTCGATGGAGGGGAGCAGGGACGCCGCGCCGTCGACGATGGTTCTGGCGCGCCGACCGAGCGCTGGTCGATCGCCGTATCCGATCATGACTTGTTGGACCACTGCGGCCAGATTCGGCTTCAGCGCGAGGGCTGCCGCGGCGACGCCGTGATCGGGTTCGGCCGAGCGGAACTGCTCGTCGGTGCGATGGAGTTCGGCGAAGCGGCGTCGTAATGCGTGGTCGGTGGCGGTTGTGGCAGTACTGGAAGTCATGCGCGAGTTCCCCTCCGTGATCGGCATCGATTTCATTACCTAAGGTAAGGATATGCCCGGAGGGGAATCCGGTAATCGTGATGCTGGTCATAGAGTGGGTGGTCCGCTGGTGGGCGAAGGAAAAACATGCTCAGGTAATTGTGCGCGCGCCACACCAGCAGTGTCTCCGTGTGGCAGAGTGACATACTCTAGGCCCTGCAAGGCCGTCGGGTGGTCGTTCGAAGGGGAGCCTTGTGCGCGAGGATTCGAATGAAGCGGTGCCGGCGCTGCGGGTGATCGTTGTCGGTAGTTCGGCTGGTGGCCTCGAAGCGCTTACCTCGATGCTCGGAGCAGTCGAGGTAGGCCTGGGCTGGTGCGTCGTGGTAGCTCAGCACATGGCACCGACAGAATCCAGCGGGCTAGCTCACCTCCTCGATCGTACGACGGACATGCAGGTCGTCGAAGCTGCGGACGGAGATCGACTCCGCGCGGACACAGTGTTCGTCGCGCCGCCAGGCCACGACATCTCGGTCGATGCTCACCACCTCGCGATCGAAGTCCCCAGCGCGAACACTCGGCCGTGGCCCAGCATCGATCATCTGTTCATCTCGGCAGCACGGGCGTTCGAGGACAGGTCCGTTGCCGTCGTCCTGTCCGGGACCGGGAGCGACGGAGCATCAGGAGTCGAGGCCATCGAGTCAGCCGGCGGTCTTGTCGCGGTTCAGGAGCTCGCAACCGCAGCTTTCGATCCGATGCCGACGGCCTCGTTTGCAACCGGATCGGTGGATATCGAGGCACCGGCGCAAGACATACCTCGGGAACTGAAGCGCTGCCTCGACAGCACCGCGTCGATGCACAACAGTGATTTTCACACCGCCGAGCCGGCCGATGCCGTCGATCTCAGCCCGTCGCATCTCGATGACGTCCTCGAGGCATTGCATGCAGAAACCGGGCTCGACTTCTCGGGATACAAGACCTCCACCCTGGGACGTCAGATAGCCCGTCGACAACGCCTTCTGGACATTGGAAGCGCGACTGCGTATGCCGGTTTTCTACGCGCCACTCCCGCCGAGGCGACGTCACTGTCGAGGGCGCTTCTCGTGACAGTGACGGCGTTCTTCCGTGACCCGGACATCTGGGACGGTATCCGTGAGCATCTGCACACAGTCGTCGACGCATCAGCCGATCGAATCCGGATCTGGGTGCCCGGCTGTGCAAGTGGGCAAGAGGCCTACACAGTCGCAATGCTTACTGCCGACGTTCTCGGTATCGGGCCAGACGAACTGTCGGGCCGTGTGAAGATCTTCGCCACGGACCTCGACGAGCAAGCACTGACTGTCGCACGAGCGGGGAGATACCCATCGATCGAGGCCGATGAGATTCCTGACCGCTATCGTCGTCAGTGGACGCGCACCGTAGACGGCATGGTGGAAATTGTTCCCGCGCTGCGCGAGTGCATCGTGTTCGCTCGGCACAATGTAGCGTTCGATCCGCCGTTTCCCAATCTCGATCTGATCTCTCTCCGCAACACGCTGATCTACTTTCAGCCGCGACTGCAGGAGCAAGTGCTGCAGCTGTGCCAGTTCGCCTTGAACCCAAAGGGGTTGCTTCTGCTCGGCCAGAGTGAACGCGTTCCACGTACGGATGAAGCATTCACCGTCGTCGACCCCGATCGCCGGCTCTATCGGAGGCGACAGCATCCTCGTGTATTCGGCCTCCCACTCCGCGGCGTCTTTCCAGCCGCCCGCTCGCCGAAACAAACCGAGCAGGTCGATGTTTCGCCCCACGCCTCCGTCGTCGATCGAGAGTTCTACCGTGACATCGTCAAATCTGTTGTTCCGTCTGCGCTGATCGTCGACGACAGGTCGATCCTCATCGAGGTCGTCGGCGATGTCGCGCAGTGGTGCACGATCAGCGAGGGCGTCCACAGTGGCAGCGTCGTAGACCTTCTGAAAGAGCAATACCGCCCGACGGTTCGTGCAATGCTCAGTCAAGTCCAGCACAGTGCACCGAAAACAACGACCCGAACGATACGATCCAACGAAACAACTACTCGGATATCGGTCACCCGGATCGGCTCCTCCCTCACCGATAGCAGTGGCGACGGTGCCATTGTCGCTTTCGAATCCGAACCAGTCCTTCACGGCGAACTTGCTCCGGAAACAGTGGGAGCGGCAGTTCAATTCAGCGACGAACTCGAAACCGTGTACGACGCACTTCAGGCGACAGTCGAGGACCTCAGTACCGCCAACGAAGAGCTGCAAGCCCTCAACGAGGAACTGCAGGCATCGTCGGAGGAACTGCAGGCGTCGTCCGAGGAGGTACAGGCGTCGAACGAAGAACTCGAAGCGACGAACGAAGAGCTGACGACGCTGAACCAAGAACTCACGACGCGTGGAACCGAATTGACTCGTGCGAACATCGACCTGGAGAATATTCAGAGTTCCCTCACCAATGGCCTGATCCTGCTGGACAGAGACCTCCGCGTCACTCGTTTCACGCCACTGGCGGTTCGCCTCTTCTCCCTCATCCCGTCTGACATCGGACGGACTCTCGGTGCGGTCCCGACCGCCATTGCCGTTCCCGGACTGGACGAAGCGTTACAGAGAACGTTGGGCGGGGATTCGATCATCATCGAGCTCGAAAGCGACCAGCGTGACTTGCTGATGCAGACGCAGCCCTACCGCGGAGACAACAGCGAGATCCTCGGCGTGATCGTGGTGGTGATCGACGTCAGTGACATCACAGCCGAGCGGCGGGCACGCGAACGGGCATTGACCAACCTCGAAATAGTCACCGAGTCCATTCGAGAACTTGTCTGGCAACGCGATACGTCCGGAGTGTTGACCCTCCTGACCCGCCGGGTCGAGGAGTTGTACGGTCTGGACCGGTCTCGTGTACTCGCCGACCCTTCGCTTCTCCTGGCCGCAGTGCACCCCGACGACCGCGAACGTGTAGCCGCTGTCTCCGCGTCGACGGACCCGAGCTGGCAGATCCAGTACCGAATCATCCGACCGGACGGCACGATCCGATGGATCGACGAGTCGGCCACCTTCATGCAACCACCCGACGGGTCGCCACCGGTGCGCGTGGGCAGCGCGTTCGACATTTCCGAGCAGCAGAAGCTCGCGGTGCATGTCGACGGCCAAGCCAAGCTCATCGAGTCCCTGTTTCTCAACTCGTCCCTGGGTTTGCTTCTCGTCGACGGTCGGGGGCGGATCGAGCGGGTGAGCCCCGTGATCGAAGCTATGACCGGATACACCGCCGACGCGCTCGCAGGGCGCACCCTGTCCAGTCTCGTTCCGTCGATCCAGTACGAGAACGAGAACCGGGTACCTACGAATCGTGCCCTGGTTCGCGCGGACGGTCACACCATTCCGGCGTCGGTCGAGTTCGTCGACGGCGCCGGGACGGGCCGATCCGATCCGTTGTCGTCGTCCAGGACAGTTCCCGATTGCGTCGTCTGAGTGCAGAACTGGCCGCGCATGAACAGTTCGATCAGCAGACCGGCCTTCTCACGCGCACGTTCTTCCGTTCCCGTGCCACGGATGTGGTCGCTGCGAGCAACGAACCATCGGCGGTGCTGTGGATCGACCTCGACGGATTCAAGGAAGTCAACGACAGGTTGGGTCACCGGAACGGTGATCTGGTTCTCGGCGTCGTCGCACACCGTTTGAAAGGTGCAGTTCGCAAGGACAACCTGATCGGCAGGTTCGGGGGTGACGAGTTCGCAATACTCGTCAGTCGCGCAGACGATCTCGATGCTCTCGACAGCCTGGTTCACCGAATATTGAACGTCGTACGCGAGCCGATCGTCGTCGACGACTCCCACGCCTTCGTGTCGGCGTCCATCGGAATAGCCGTACAACCGACCGACGGCAACACAGCTGACGAGTTGCTCCACAACGCAGACGTCGCGATGTATTCCGCGAAGCAGAACGGCCGCGACCAACACATCTACTTCACTACTGAGATGGACCGCGATGCCGACGCGCGTGCAACTGTGCGCCACCAGCTCTCAGCGGCAGTGAGATCCCGCGACTTCGAGCTGTATTACCAACCGATTCGTTCGATCGCCACGGGCGATACAGCGATGATCGAAGCTCTTGTTCGGTGGAGACGAGACGGCGAGCTGATCAGTGCCAGCGAATTCATCGACATCGCCGCCGACACCGGCCAACTCCGCGCCCTCGGCCATCTCGTACTGGACTGCCTCATCGAGGACGTCGACACACTGCACACACGGTTCGGTGCGGACCATCCACGCGTAGCGGTGAACATGTCAGCCACCGAACTGCGTGAACGCGACCTGATGGACAGACTTCTGGCGTGGCGTCCGGCCGGTGGTTTCGACAAAATCGTCGTCGAAGTCACGGAACAGATCACACTCACGCCCGGTGACCGCGCGTTCGGTGTTCTCACTCTTCTGCAGAGACTGGGCGCAACGATCAGTATCGACGACTTCGGTACCGGTTACTCCAATTTGGAGCTGCTCGGCCAACTGAAACCGGGAATCATCAAAATCGACCGTTCGCTGACCGAACGCGCTGCCGAAGACGCACGTGGAGAACGCATACTCGAAGCGGCGGTGGGGCTCGCACACGCTCTGGAGACCACGGCGGTCATCGAGGGGGTGGGGGACACGAGGTTGTCGGCTGTCGCAGCGGCGTCCGGAGCCGAGCTGGCCCAGGGCTACCACCTCGGACGGCCGATGTCCCTGCCGGACATCATCGATTCGATCTCCGGCCACATGTGACGCGAGGCGATCAGTTCAGCGCAACGAGCTCGTGCAATGTCCTCCCCGTCCGGACTTCGGTTGTACCGTTCCGGGTGACGGTGAGCTCGAAGGTCGAATCGAACCGGAAGTATCCCGGGTGTCCGACGAGTCGATACAGCAGCGGCCGGACGGCTTTGTGGCCGGCCACGGGTACGTCGCTCAGCAGATCGTGTGCATGAACTACCGTGTCGACGGTCAGTATCAGCTTCACCACGCCGGGGATCTCGATCCGAAGCCACTCCGGATAGGCGCGGTTCGCGACGGCGTTGTACTTCATCGGCCCTTCCGAGACCTCTGCTTCACCGGAGCTGAGAATCACCTCGCCCTTGTACGCCAGCATCAGTGGTCGGCTCTCGTGCGCTCCGAGTCGCTCCTTCGTTTTGACCAGTGCGTAGAGCAAGGAGTAGTCGTCGTCGTACAGGCGCCCCCAGTGCCACCGATCGATGACGCTCTTCATGTCGCCTGCGCCCCAATTGTGGTCGGCGTACCCCCGTCCGGTGACGGTCTTCGTCTCTGCTCCGATCGTGATCGACCCCTCGACACGTGCACGGGGAGCAGCGACAACCCAACCGAACACATCGGTTCCACCGAAGAGGGTCTCGCCTTCGCCCGGCATCCAGCTGGGCAGCTCGTTGTGGAACCGCAGATCGAACGTCACGTCCTCTTCGGACAGCGACAGATGATGTATCGGTAGACCGTCCGGTGGGAATTCGGCCCAGGCGTGATTGGGTCCCACTCTCACGTCGCATCGAGCAATGGATGCCGAGGCCTGCTTCTTGGAGTATCGCGTGAAGATCTGACGGCGGGTACCGTCGGGCGCGTAGATCAAGATCTCGACGCTGGGTTTGGCGACCAATGCCGGCTCCTCGGGTCGCCGGAGGTTCAGGAAGCCGATGATGGTGTGTCCGTCGTCGAGGTGCGCGTCGAAGTACCAGTGCTCGAAACCCGTTCGGCTCCCGGGCACCGGATGCGCGCCGTTGTGTCTCGGTTGAACCGTGGTGAGGGCGGCGTCGGCTCTGCCGGGCCCGTTCCAGGTTTCGACGATCTCGGGAGCTGTCATCTGTTCATCTCCGTTTCGTGCGGTGAAGTTCGGCATCAGATGCCGTCGAAGCCGATGTGGACGGTCTTTTCCTCGGTGTCCCCGTCGAGTCCGGATCGGCCCAGTTCGCGTCCGATACCGCTTCCTGCCCGGCCACCCCAGGGCAACGCTGGGTCCGGAACACCCCATCCGTTGACCCACACCGTGCCCACACGAAGCTTCTCGACTACGGAGTGGACGCGAGAGATGTTCTGCGAGTAAACCATCGCGTTGAGGCCGTAACGCGTGTCGTTGGCTATTCGGACGGCTTCCTCGGTGGTGCGGAATCCGATCACCGTGGCGACGGGCCCGAAGATCTCGTCGCGGGCGATGGTGAGTTCGTTGGTACCGCGGAACACGGTGGGTTGTGCGTAGAAACCGACACCACGCTCACGTTTGCCGCCGCAGATCAACTGTGCGCCCTCGGATATGCCGGAATCGATGTACCCGTTTATGCGGTCGAGTTGCTTCGCGTTGACGATGGTCCCCATCGTGGACCGGTCGTCGAAAGGATCTCCGACCACAGCGCTCTCGGCTGCGGCGACGAGTCCGTCGACGACCTGGTCGATGACCGACTCGTGCGCCAGGACTCGCGTCCCAGCGGCACACACCTGTCCCTGGTGGTAGAAGTTCCCCATCGAGATCCAGGGCATCGCAGCCTCCAGATCCGCGTCCTCGAAGATCAGCTGTGGTGCTTTTCCGCCGAGCTCGAGAACGAGTTTTCGGAAGCTCTCGCCCGCAAAGCTCCGAATCGACTGGCCGACAGCGGGACTTCCGGTGAAGGAGACCTTGTCGACGCCGCCATGACCTGCCAGGGCAGCCCCCGCAACCGGACCGAGGCCGGTGACCACGTTGAGCACTCCGTCGGGAATACCGGCTTCGGTGGCGAGCTCGGCCAATCGCAGCGTCGACAGCGACGCGTCCTCGGCGGGCTTGACCACGACGGTGTTTCCCGCGGCGAGGGCGGGGGCGAGCTTCCAGGCTGCGATCAGGGCCGGGTTGTTCCACGGGGTGATCGCCGCGACGACACCGAGAGGTTGACGCACCGTGTAGCCGAATCGTTGCTGCGGGCCGAAGTTCGGCAAGGACATCGCCGAACCGGAGATCTTGTCGGCCCACCCCGCGAAGTGCCGGAACGCCTCGGCCGCACAGGGAATGTCGCCGCCGACGGAGTCGCGGTACAGCTTGCCCATCTCGACAGCTTCGAGAGCCGCGAGAGTCTCGGCGTCGGCTTCGATCAGTGCTGCCAACCGGGTGAGGGCTTTTCCTCGTTCAGGGCCGCTGGTTCGGGACCACTCGCCGTGCTCGAACTGCTCACGTGCCGAGCGGACGGCCGCATCGACGTCGTCCTGGCCGGCCGCGGCGATCTCTGCGACCACCTCACCGGTAGCAGGATCGGTCGAGGTGTACGTCGCACCGTCGGCGGCCCCGACACGGGCTCCACCGATGCGGAGCAGCGGCTCCGGTAGATCGAATTCGGGTCGTGTGATGTCGGCCGTGGTCATCGTGACTCTCCTGTGGCTGCGGAATCCTGCGAATCGAAATGTCGTTGCAAGCCGCTCCACGAGGAGTCGTAGTCCGGCTGACGGTGTTTCGCGTTGTAGGCGAAGTCCGTCGTGATCAACGGGAGTCGTGTCTCGAACATGAACGCCAACGAGTTCTCCAACTTCTGTGGTAGCAGATCCGCACTCGACGCGGTGTCGAAGGTCTCGAGATCGGGACCGTGGGCGCCCCACATGTTGTGCAGACTCGCCCCGCCGGGGACGAACCCCTCCGCCTTGGAATCATGTTGTCCACGAACAAGGCCCATGAACTCGGTCATGATGTTGCGGTGGAAGTGGGGTGGTCGGAACGAATGCTCGGCAACGTTCCACCGTGGCGGGAAGATGGCGAAGTCGACATTGGCTTGGCCGGGTCGCTCCGATGGAGAGGTGAGTACGGTGAAGATGGACGGGTCGGGATGGTCCCACCCGACGGTGCCCATCGTGTTGAAACGGTTCGTGTCGTACTTGTACGCGCTGTGTGTACCGTGCCACGCCACCACATCCAAGGGCGAGTGATCGTATTCTGCTGCCCAGAGCTGCCCACCGAACTTCTGGATCACCTGCACCTCGTCAGTGCGATCTTCGTAGGCAGCAATGGGATACGAGAAGTCCCGTGCGTGGGCGAGTCCGTTCGACCCGATCGGGCCGAGTTCGGGCAACGCGAAATAGGCGCCGTAGTTCTCGCAGATGTATCCGGCGGCGGAATCATCGTGTAACGACACCCGAAACTTCACCGCACGGGCGATCACGGCGATCTCGCCGGGTACGACGTCCAGGAGTCCGAGTTCGGTGTGCAGCCGGAGGCCACCCGACTGCGGAACCACCAGTAGCTCACCGTCGAGGTCGGCGAAGTACCTGTCGGTCATCGACCTCGTCGCGTGATACATGTGTACCGCGATACCGTTGCGCTCCAGTACATTGCCGTTCGCAGCGATGGTGTGGACACCGTCGAGGAAATCAGCATCGGGCCACGGAGCGTCGAACGGATTCCACCGCAATCGATTGACATCGAGTACCCCGTCGGTGAGCGGAGCCGAACGGAAGAGGCCGTTGTCGATGCGCTCGAATCTCGGATGACGCGCGGACGGGTGGATTCGGTACACCCACGTGCGTCTGTTGATCTCCCGCGGTTCGGTGAACGCCGTACCGGAGAGTTGCTCGGCGTAGAGGCCGTAGGGTGCTCGCTGCGGAGAATTCTGCCCCCAGGGCAAGGCGCCGGGGATCGCCTCGGACTGATGTTCGTTCCCGAATCCCGTGCTGTATTTCAGGGTCTCGGTCATCGTCGCAACGCTCCCTGTGCGTCGAACTCGGCTTCTCGCCCGTCCATCTGGGCGCGGAGCCAACTGCGCCGATGTCGATCGGCGATGTGTTCCATCCGGCGTCCCGCTCTCGGAACAGTCCGCCGGACGAGCTCGAGGACTGTGATGAGGGGGAACCGGGCGATCACGATCAGAATCCACGGAAACGCAGAGGGCATGTCGTACTTCGCACGTGTCGCCGGGCCCATGAACAGCGTGGTGTACGCGCCATAGATTCCGTAGTTGTATCGAGCGCGCATTCGCGCGAGTCCTTTCTGGTGCGGTCTGGGCGCGAAGCTGGCGGGAAAGGACTCGATGAGTTCCTTGCCGTGCACCCCCGCGTCGTAGCTCCGTGCTGCCGAGACCATGGCCGTCATCCGGAGGGAGTCCGCAATGGTCGTCGGGAAGTTGCGCACATCGACACCGAGGAGATGGCCCATGAACTTCTGGAAGTGCAGCAGCGCGCGAATCTCGGTCGGTGTGGTCTGCAGTCCAACCAGTCGGAGCGCCAACGCAGGCACGGTGCTGCCACCCAGCAACGTCAACATCTGATAACCCTGGCTGATCGGGTATCCCCACTTCTCGGTGTCCCATTCCGGGTGGCCGTCGATGCGGCGTCGGACAGCAACGTGCATCACTCGTACCTTCATCGCGGTGGCGCGGCCGGCCGAGCCGATGCGCAGCAACGCTCCCGGCTCCGAGGTATCGACCCAGAATTGGCACGTTTCCAGAAAGCGCCGCAGGGCGTTGTCGCCCGCGTACCCGCCGGCGAGAGACAGCGGGGTCGCGACGGCGGCCTCGGTGTACATCTCCAGAGTGATTCCGCCTGCGACGGCGAACAACATCGTTCCCCAGCGGCGCCAGATGGCGGCGCCCTGTTCGACGAGCTCGGGCCGCACCCAGTCCGGCAGCGTCTCGAACTCGTCGAAGAGCACCCGCATGCTGGCCGGCACGTCGTCGAGCGCGTCGATACCTTCCGTCAGGGCGCGTTCGAGTAGTGCTCGGCCACCCTTCGGATCGGCTGCGAACACGTCGTCGACGAAGTTCTCGGCGACCGTGTCTCCGCGAAACAGGCTGTCGCAGAACTCGGCGGCAACATCGTCACTCGGAAAGATCGACGTGCCGAACACGTGCCTCGCGGCCGACTCGAGTCGAGCGATTCGAGGGTTGCGGCGGTGTTCCCAGTACGTGAAGGCGGTCGGGACTCGCATCGAGTTCTGGGTGAGCGTCATACGTTCTTCTCCATCCAGGCGCCGCACTCGCCGGTGACGGTGCCGATTCCGTGCGGCTGATCGACGAGATAGTGGTTGAGTTCGGGCAGTTCGACCAAGGTGGAATCAGGACTGGCATCGTGCATCGCTCGGGCGTCGTCGGCGAAGGCAGCTTGGTCGCCGAGCAGCGAGACGATGAGGGTCGGTGCGTGGATCCTCGGTAGATTCTTCAGCGCGTCCGCCCCGGTGTGATCCGAACTCCATGTGCTGAGCCAACTCCGCACCGACACGAATCGAGCGAGCCCGCCTGCGGCGGTGTTGGCACGTTGCGGATCTCCGTACATGCTTCCCAGCTCTCTGTCGCTGGGATCGAGCGTGAGGTCGACGAACCGAGGATCGGCGACGGTGCGGTGCACCACGAACGCGTGATCCGAAGCGCCTCGTGCGGACAGTGTGTCGAGCTCACGAATCGCCCAGTCGTCGATCCTTCTGATGCGGTCGAGCTGAGCCGCGCGATACTGCTCGACCCAGTCCCGATCCAGGGGGACGGTGCGAGAAGGGTCGTACAGGTCGAGTGCGGGGTCGGTGGAGAACGGATCCGATTCGTCGGTGACCGAGGCGTCGATCCAGTGCCTGAGGACCCTCGCACGTCCGGAATGGGCCCCGACGAGCATCAGGCCATCGGCCGGGACGAGAGGGGGACCGTCGACCTCGACGGTCTGCGTCTCCGCTTGCTCTTGGTAGTAGGTGGACAGCGAACCACCGCCGCTGAAGCCGAGAAGGATCACCTTGTCGAATCCGAGTTCGTCCTTCATCCACCGGACGCCGGATCCGAGGTCGGCGATGGCGCGTTCCATCAGTAGTGCCGGCTCGTTGGAGGTGTATCGCGTGTTGAGTCCCATGATGGGCATGCCGGCCTCGGCGAAGCCACGGAGAAGAAAGTGTGACAGGAAGTCCGAGGTGGGATGTGCGAGCAGGATCCCCACGCTGCGATCGTGGCCCTGCGGCGCAACGAAATTGGCATGCAGGGTGGGGTAATGCCGCGATAGACCCGAGTGCATCTCCACTCGGCCGTCCCGAGCTGGTTCGTACTGAATTCTCTGGAAACTGTCGACGATCACGTCTGGGTCCGCCTCCTTGGACGAATGCGATCCGAGTCACAGAAACGTACCATACTTTGCGGTATGGACAAGGGTGATTTTTCTTGCGCATTCGGCTGCGGAGTCTCCATACTGTGTAGTATGGTCGGATTTCTGCGGACCGGGAAGGTGACGATGTGAGTCAGCGAGAAACAGTGCTGGACAGTGCATCCGAGGAGGATGAGGACACTCCGGAGCGGGAACCGAGCGAGCTCGAATCTGCCTCGTCGAAGCCCGCGAGGCAGGTGCGTCGTGGGGCGGTGGGGGCTGCGGTGCTCGCCGTGGTGGCGCTCGGCGCAACGGCTGGAGTGCTGCTTCACCAGCATCGCGCGTTCGAGTCCGCGCACGACCTCGAGCAGCGCTATCTGCAGGCCGCACGACAGAGTGTGCTCGACTTGACGACCATCTCGGCCGCCACTGTCGACGACGATGTCGCGCGGGTGCTCGACCGGTCGACAGGAACGTTTCGTGACCAGTTCGCCGAACGCTCGGACGATTTCGTCTCGGTGGTGGAGCAGGCCGATGTCCGGGCGACGGGATCGATCACCGAAGCGGGTATCGAGAACTCCGACGACAGTGCCGCGAGTGTCCTCGTGGCGGCGACCTCCAGCGTCACCAATTCTTCCGGGGCGCAGGAGGAACCGCGAGTATGGCGCCTTCGAATCACGCTCGACAACGAGGACGGGACGATTCTGGTCTCCGATGTGGAGTTCGTGCCATGATCGGTCGTCGAGCATTCGCAGTGGGCCTGTCGCTGGTACTCGTCGGTGCGGGGGCGTCGACCGCCTCCCTGTACGCGCAGACCCGTACGGACGAGCAACTGTCCCAGTCACGCTCAGCGATCGGTGACGCGGCCGACGACGGTGCCGTCGCCGTGCTGTCCTACAGGGCGGATTCGGTGGACGCCGATATCGAGCATGCAGCGTCGTTCCTCACCGGAGATTTCCTGAGCTATTACAGTGCGTTCGGTGCAGAATCGATCGCTCCTGCGGCCAAGGAACGCGGAATCATCTCCAGCGCAACGGTCTCGGCGAGCTCGATCGTGTCCTCGTCGGAGGATTCCGCCGTTGCACTGGTCTTCGTGAACCAGAACATCACCTCGACCGACGCTCCCGATCCGAAGGCGGCGTCGAGCAGCCTTCGGATCGAACTCGATCAGGTCGACGGCCGATGGTTGATCTCGAAGCTGGATCCGATCTGACGGGCGGTCATTCTCCGTCCGGGACGAGCAGCCCGTCCAGTGTCTCGGGCAGGGCGTCGAGTCCACCGTCGACATACCGGCGTCCGTCCCCGGCGATGTAGGAACCGTCGGTCGGGTCGTAGTCTCCGGTGGACGCCACCGGGTCTCGACACAGTTCCACCGTGGCTGCGCGTCGTCCCGGGAACTCCATACACGGGAGGTTTCGCGCGCCGCGGACCGCGGTGGGGTCGGCTGGATCGATCTTGCAGTACAGGCCCTTCGGGGTCGGAATCGTATCTACCTCGGTGGGTGATCGGCGTTCGGACGCAGGCAGGAATCCGGTGGTGCACGGAGGCGGGTCGTTCACCTGGGCGGCGAAGAAGGTGTTCTGACCGGGCTCTCCCGACTGGGAATTCAGCATCCCCGTTCCCTGGGTCGCTGCGATGAGCGGCGGGTACAGCACCAGAATCTGCTCGATCGAAGGATTGTACACCGCCGCAACCTGTTCCACGGTGGTCAGGTTCTCCAGCAGAAGTGGAAGGGTCGGCTGCAACTGTTGAAACAGGGCGGTCACCTCCGTTGCCATCGGCGTGCCCTTGTCCACGAGGGCGCGCACCGACCCATCGTGGTCGCGGAGCGTCCCCGTGACTCCGGTGAGCGACGCTGCCCAGGCCTTGATCGACTCACTGCTCGCGGCGGTTGCTGCCAGGACGGGGTCGGCTTCGTCGATGAGCGCGATGATCGACGATGTGTCGGCGTTCGCGTCGGCGGTGAGAGTTCGAAGCGAATCGAGTAGCTGGGATACGTTTGCTCCGTTGTTTCCCAGTGCGGCAGCGCTTTCGTCGAGCACGCTGCGTAGGTTGTCCGAGCCGATGGATGCCAGCGCAGACTGCAGGAGATCGATCGTCGGGCCCACCTGCTCGGGAACGGAGGTTCGGTCCTTCGAGATCACCGCGCCGTCGGACAGGTACGGGCCCTCGTCGGAGCTCGGCACCATGTCGATGTACTGCTCTCCGATTGCGGACATCGAGTGCACCTCGGCCGTCGTGTCTGCGGGAACGTCGACATCGGATTCCAGGGACACCACCGCTCGCGCGCCGGTACCGAGGGTTGTGAGCTCGACGACCCGTCCTATCTCGGAACCGCGATAGGTGACGTTCGCACCGGTGTAGAGGCCGGCGCCGTCGGCGAGCTCGACCGCGACTCGATAGCGGCCGATACCGACCTGCTCCGGCACGCGGGCGAAATAGGTTGCCGTGGTGGCGGTGGAGACGACGCCGACGGCCAGGATGATCCAGAGCTTGCGATGGAGCGTTGTCTTCGACGTCATGGGTTGCCTGCCGGTGGGATGAGGAGGTCGGTGGTCGACGGAATCGTCGGCGACGGAGTGGGTGCGAACGAGCCGAGTGCGCCTTCGAGCGGTGTGCCGAGAAACAGGGCGTTGTCGAGAGTGTCGAGCCGAAGATCGAGAGTCACCTCGCCGTTGGCGTAGTCGCCGCGTACCGCGTTCTGATAAGTGTCGATCGGGAACGGGTAGGTGAGCAGGTAACGGAAGGCGTCCGTCAGGGACGTCCCGGAATCTGCCAGTGAGGCAAGCACAGGACGCAACTCCTGCAGCTCGGCCACCAGATCGCCTCCGGTGTCGTCGACGATCTTCTCGGCCGTGGTACCCAGTCGGCCCAACGAGGTGAGTGCGGCGGTCAAGTCCTGCCGGCTGTTCGACAGTACGGTCAGCGCGGGGCCGAGCGTGGTCACGGCGTCGGCGAGCACCTGGTTCTGATCGGCGACGTCGGCGGCGAATCGATCGAGGTTGTCTATCGTCCGCTCGATGTTCGCCTGCTGTTCGACGAGTCCGCCGAGGAGAGCGTTCAATCGATCGATCACGGACCGCACCGATTCCGGTCGTCCGCCGATCGCGGCATCCAGTTCGTTCACGATGTCGCCGAGTTGGGGGAGTCCACCGCCGTTCAGTACGAGCGACAGCGACGACAGGGTCTGCTCGGTGGTGGGATACGCACCGGCGCGATCCAGTGGGATGACATCGCCGTCGGCGAGCCGGCCGGTCGGTGCTTCGGCAACGGGTGGCGACAGTTCGATGTGCGTCGATCCGAGAAGGCTGGTCTGACCGACCGCTGCGACGGCGTTCGCCGGCAGGTCGACGCTCTGGTCGAGGTGAACGGTGACGACGGCGTGGCCGTCGTCGAGCTCGATGTCCGCGACGCGGCCCACGGTGACGTCGGACGCGAGCACTCGCGAATTGCGATCGATGGTGGACACGTCCGGCATCTCGATGGTCACCGAATACGCTCCTTCCCCTTCTCCTGCGGTGCCGGGGAGCGGAAGTGAATTGAGGCCCTGCCAGCCGCAGCCGGACGTCAGCAGCGCGAGTGCGAGCACCACTGCCTGCCGAGGCCCGATTCGTCGTGTCGTCATCGATCACCTCCGGGAAGTAACAGATCCGTCAGCGACGACGGCGACGGTGCCGACGTCGGCGCGGGGGTGGCCGGTTCCAGGTCGGGTTCGCTGTAGACCAGCTGATCCGGCAGTGCGCCGACACCGTGAATCGGGTTGGTGGACAGAGGAAGGTAGTCGAACGCCAGCGTCTTCAGCAGGGGACCGAGGTACTGCACGCACAGGTTCGCTCCTTCCTGAGCACCGACATCCTCGGCTGCGGCGATGGCCGAGCAGATGAAGTCCATCGGATTCGCGAAGTTGTTGGGCGCGAGCGCGGAAACTATCGCGTTGTGTGCGGGCTGGTAGATGTTGTTCAGATTCGACAACGCGGTTGGCGCCACATGGAGGATCTGGGCGATTCCGTCACGCTGCGAGGCGAGTTCGCCCACGACGGTCTGCAGGCTGCGGAGTGTGTCGTCCAGACCGTCGCGATTGTCGGCGACGAACCTCTGCACATCGCCGACGGCGAGGTCCAGAGACGTCAACGCGGTGCCGATCTCCTCGGAGTTGTCGTCCAGGACAGCGGTGATCGATGCCATCGAATCGTTGAAGTTCACGATCTGTTGCCCACTTGCGGACAGTGCGGACACGAACACCTGCAGGTTGCGCACGACGGCGAACAAGTCGGTTCGACCGTCGGACAACGTCTTCAACGCGTCCGAGAGTTGAGCGACGGTCGCTCCGAGGTTCTGCCCCTGCCCCCTGAGGTTGGCATCGGCGGCGTCGACGAGGGCTCCGAGAGGTGCTCGGCCGTCGGGCGCAGCGGTTCCCACCGCGTCCGCCAATCGAGACAGTTGAGCTTTGATCTGGTCCCACTCGACCGGTACCGCGGTGCGCGACATCGGGATGTGCTGCCCGTCGACCATCGTCGAGCCCCCGGTGTAGGGCGGAGTGAGCTGTACGAAGCGACTGGCGACAAGACTGTGCGAGACGATGACCGCCAGGGCGTCGGCCGGCACCGAGTAGGACGAGTCGATCTGTAGCTCGACGTCGGAGTGGTCACCTCGTGGTTCGATCGAGCCGACGCTTCCGACGTCGACACCCATGACTTTCACGTCGTCGCCGACGTACAGTCCTGTGGTACTGGGGAACTGGGCGATGATGGTCGTGGTGTTCAGTGCAGGGACGACGGTGTAGGACACCGCGGCCAGAATCGCCAGACCGATCCCGATGGCCGCGAGTTGCCATCGCCTGGCCGTCATCGGGGTGCTCCGTCGATGGCGGACAGTGGGTTGACACCGGCGGATTCACCGGGGGCGGGGCCGAGTCCGAGGGCGGCACGGATGAACGGTGAAATGATCTGGCCAGGGATCAGGTTCTGAATGTACGAGTTGAAGAACGGTCCGCTCGACACCGCCTCGCCGAGTTGAGTGATGTACGGGCCCAGATTCTCGATGGCCGTGCCGATATCGGCTCTGTTCTGCTCCAACACCTCGAGTACCGAATCCAGCGATGCCAGCGTCGATCCCAGTTGCGCCTCGTTGTCCGCGACCAGCCCACTCAAGTGCCGGGCGAGCTCGGTGACGCTGTCGAACAATCGATCCACGACGGCTCGTCGACGGTCGAGTTCGCTCAGGATGGTGTTCGCGTCGGTGACGAGGATGCCGATCTGTTCACTCCGGGTGGCGAGTACTCCGGTGACCTGTTCCGCCGCTGACAGCAAGGACCGCAGAGAGTCGTCGCGCGAGGCGATGCTCTGGGAGAGTCGGCCCACTCCGTCCACTGCCGCAGCGAGATCCGCGGGGGTCTGCTCGAGCACCTCGGTGCTCACGCGCATGGCGTCGGTCAGTCCGTCGGTGTCGAGTTCGGTGACGTCGTCGGTAAGGTCACCCAGCGCATCGGTCAACTGGTAAGGACTCGATGTGTGATCCAGTCCGATCCGAGAGCCTGGGCTCAGCCGTCCACCGGCACCGGGATCGACACTCAGATTCTTCGTGCCCAGCACAGTCTGTGTCGGTATGGCCAGGCGTGCATCGTCGTGGAGTTCGACCCCGCCGCCTACGGTGAATGCGATGACCACTGTGTCCGCATCGATCTCGATATCGGTGACCTCGCCGACGACGATTCCTGCCACTTCGACATCGGCTCCGGTCACGAGTCCGCCGGTGTCTCGGAACACGCCGCTGTAGGCAGCGCTCGCCGACAGAATCGGCAAGGATGACACGTTCGTCGCCACCACTGTCACCAGTACCGCGAGGACGGTGCCGACTATGCCGAGCCGCACGGTGTTGCGCTCGCGTACACGCTGATTCATCGTGGTGCGCACCTTCCCGTCTCCTGTCCGATCAGCGGCGTGGTGAGGCCGCCGCCGTCGGGAGTGTCGATCTTCAGCTTGATGCCGCAGAGGTAGTAGTTGAAGAAGTTGCCATAGGCACCGAGTCGGCTGAGCGCGGCGTAGGTGTCGGGGAGGCGCGAGACGATGCTCCCGATGCTGTCCTTCTGCGAATCCAGTTGCACAGCAGTTCGATCGAGTTCGTCGAGTGTCGACTGCAAGGGCGGTCTGGCCACGGTCAGCAAGTCGGCCACGGTTGTCGCAGACGAATCGATCTCCGTCAGGGCGGTACCCCATGCCGCGCTGTCGGCAGCGAGGCCGGTTGCCAAGTTCTGTGCCCGATCGAGTGCGGTCGACACGACATCCTTCTGGTCGGTCAACGTTGTCAGCGTGGTGTCCAGGTTGGTGATCACCCGTCCGATCACCTCGTCTCGATCGGCGAGTGTGGTGGTCAACTTGGCGGTGTGGGCGAGCAGGGATGCGATCGAACCGCCCTGTCCCTGGAGAGCAGCGACGAGTTCGGCGGTCAGACCGTTGACCTTGGACGGATCGACGGACTCGAACAGGGGCTCGAAGCTTCCGATGAGTTGGTCCAGATCCAGAGCGGGTGAGGTTCTTTCGAGGGGGATCGTCGAGTTGTCGCCCAGAGGTTCGGCCTCACCGGCGCCGTCGGCCAGTTCGAGATAGCGGTCGCCGACGAGATTCTGGTACCGGACGGTGGCAGTGGTCGACGAGGTGACCACGTAACCGGGCCCCACGTCGATGCCGACCTCCGCCTGGTGGTTGTCCACGATGGCTACTTCCGAGACCTTTCCGACTTCCACCCCTGCCACCCGTACGAAGTCACCGCTGCGCAGACCCGACGCGCTGGTGAAGACGGCGCGGAAGGATGTGGTCGACTCGAACCGGACCTGTCCGAACACCACGACCAGGCACGCGAGGACCGCGGTCATCACGACCACGAAAACGACCAGCTTGATCGTGCTCGATGTGCGGTTCATCGGGTGCCACCCGGTGCAGCGAGCCCGCCGGGCAAAAAATCCAGTATCGAACCCGGCGAGACAACCGGGCCGGTGTTGCCCGCACGGAACGGGTTCGATCCGGTGTCGGCAACCACGTACGGGGTCGGCACGGCGTCGTCGGGCACGATGGGCAGTGCGCCGCATCGCGGGCCACCCGACGCGGCAACGCGCGGGAGGTCCGACTCGGGCCTGTAGGGCGGGATTCCGAACAATACGGTGCTGTTGAGCAGCATGGTGCGTCCGTTTCCGCCGGACACCTCCTCTGCCCCCACCCGGGCTCGGTCCGCGCCCTGCAGAAAGCAGGTGAACTGGGGTGAGTATTCCTCCAGCAGTTCGGTTGTCGGCTTCAGTTCGAGCACGGAGCTCGAGATTCCTCCGGCATTGTCCGTCAGGACTCGGTTGCCTACATCGGCCATCCCGATGACCCCGAGCAGAACGGCGTCGAGAGCGTCGGCCTCGTCGACGAGAGTGCGCCCGGTGGTCGTCAGGTTGCGCAGATCGGTCAGTACATCCGGTGCCGCACCTGCGGCGGTGTCGCTCACGGTCGATCCGGAGTCGATATCGCGTTGCAGGGTCGGAATCCGAGGTTCGACGGCGGCGAGGAGTGCGTTCGTGTCGTCCAGGCTCCGTCCCAGGTCGCTACCGCGCCCACCGAGTGCCGTGGCCAACGTCGTGAGGGTGGCGTTGAGCTTGTCCGGTTCCACTGCCGACAGAACCTGGGTGAGCGATTCGAAAACGGTGTTGACCTCCACGGTCACCGAGGATGAGTCGATGACAGCGCCGGAGGCAATCGGCGTCGTCGACGGATCGGCCGGTTCGGTGAGTGTGACGAACTTCGAACCGAAGATCGTGGTTGCGGCGATATTCGCTTCCACGTTCTCGGGTATCGATTGTGCTGCATCGCTGTTCAATCGCAGTTGGACGACGGCACCGTCTGCGTCCCGATCGACGACGTCGACGGTCCCCACTTCCACCCCGTGCATCTTCACCAGGGCACCTGCTTGCATGACGAGACCGCTACGGTCGGATCTCAGTGTCACCCGCGTCGGTGGATCGACGGCGTCCTGCGCGGCACCGGTGAAGGCGAGGTAGGTGGCGGCGACTGCGACGGCGATCGTGGTCGCCAGAACCACAGCCGCCAGGCGGGGTGCGCCGGATCCGGTGCTGTTCACGTCGGACATCTCATCCCGCCAGGTGCACTGATCGGGAATTGCCGTAGAGGGCAAGTGAAATCATCAACGTGACCATGACGACGGTGATGAGCGAGAGTCGAACAGCGCGACCGGTTGCGGTCCCGACTCCCGCCGGCCCACCGGATGCGGTGTAGCCGTAGTAGGTGTGAATCAGCATCACCGCGGTGGCCATCACGAACACTTGAAGGAAGGACCACAGCACGTCCGAGGGGACGAGGAACGTGGAGAAGTAGTGATCGTAGACGCCACCCGATTGGCCGAGAACGACCACGGTGGCTATGCGGCTCGCCAGAAAGGAGGTGATGAGAGACAGGGAGTACAGGGGCAGGACTGCGATCATGCCGGCGAGCACACGAGTTCCGACCAGGTACGGAACCGATTTGATAGCCATCACTTCGAGCGCGTCGATCTCTTCGCTGATACGCATCGCGCCCAACTGGGCGGTGGTACCCGCGCCGATCGTTGCGGCAAGGCCGACGCCTGCCGTGATCGGAGCCACGACTCGCACGTTGACGTATGCGGCGAGGAATCCGGTGAGCGCGTCGACTCCGATGTTTCCCAGTGAATCGAATCCCTGGACGGCAACGGTGGCACCGGCGAAGAGAGTGAGGAATCCCAGTACGACGATGCTTCCGCCGACTGCCGCGAGAGCCCCTGTGCCGAGACTGATCTCGGCAAGTACACGGAGTGTCTCGGCGCGGTAGTCGCGCGCGGCCTTGCCCGTCGACGCGAGGGCGCGTCCGAAGAACAGTGCCAACTCGCCGACGTCGTCGATCCCGCGAACGACACTGCGCACACGGTTACTCACTCGGATCGACATATCGAAGCCCATCGCTTGTCACCGGTCACTCAGAGCGAGGCCGACGGATGTCAGTGCGAGATTGACGAGAAACAGTGCGACGAAGGAGAACACGACGGTTTCGTTGACCGCCTCGCCGACACTCCTCGGCCCACCGACGACCGACAATCCGCGGTAGCAAGCGATCAGCGCGGCCAACAAGCCGAACAGGGCTGCCTTGATCTCGGACAGGACCAGTTCCGGGAGACCGACGAGCAGGGTGATGCCGGATACGTACGCACCGGGCGTGACGTCCTGTAGGTACACCGAGAAGAAGAAGCCCCCGACGAGGCCGATGGTGCAGACGGCACCGTTCAGCAATGTTGCGATCAGAGTGCAGGCAACGACGCGGGGGACCACGAGCCGATGAACGGGGTCGATACCGAGAACTTCCATCGCCGCGACTTCCTCGCGGATGGTGCGTGAACCGAGGTCGGCGGCGATCGCGGTCGCCGCAGCGCCCGCGACGACCAGGACGGTCACCAGGGGTCCGATCTGGGTCACCGCGCCCAGGCCCGCTCCCGCACCGCTGAGGTCGCTTGCCCCGAGTTCGGAGAGCAACGAGTTGAGGGTGAACACGACCAGGACTGTGAACGGAATGGACATCAGGATCGTGGGCAGTAGTGACACCCGAGCGATGAACCAGCTCTGGTCCACGAATTCTCGCCACTGAAAGTCTCTGCGGCCCAGAGCTACTGCGGTGTCCAGGGCCAAGCCGTAGAACTCGCCGACCGAGGACGTCGCAGCGACGGTAGCGCGGGCAGCGCTCCGAAGAGCCTGCGTCACGGCACTATCCGGTACTTGAGCATCATGTCGTGGTCCTCGTGGTCGAGGAGATGACAGTGCCAGACGTAGCCTTGAAGGTCACCGGCGGATTCCCCGGAATGGTCGATTCCGTTGTGGACCTCGTGCATGGGGTCGTGATGGTTGTCGTGATCGGTGCTCGGCTGTGCGGCAGCGGCCGGTCGGAGGAAGGTGGCGTCGGGGTCGAAACCCAGTTCCTCGGCCGTCGGGAAACGTACGACGATGCGCGTGACCGTCCCGCCGTCGACTCTCACCGTGTCCTTCCAACCGGCCTCCCACGGTGCAGGCGGGGTCATCGGTCCGCCGAGGAAGCCTTCCGGATCAGGGGTCCACTTGATTCCGATGGCAGGCTGCGGATTCGCGATCTGGTAATCGACGGTGCGCAGTGGGGTGCGACCCACGATCCGGAAGGTGACGAGGTGGATGTGAATCGGGTGCGGATCGGGCGTGATGTTGACGATGTTCCACTGCTCGACGGTGCCGGGTCGCGGCATTTCGATGTCCGGGTCGCTGTAGCGAAGATTGTTCAGCGACATGATGGCCGGTGGATTGCGTAGTGCGTAGGGCTGGCTGACGGTGACGGTACGAATCTTCGTCGGCTGCTGGATGGGTCCGATCGGTGCAGGCCCTCGACCGCCGCGCAGCGACGTCGGTATCCCACCGGTGAATCCGCGTGCAGTACCGACACGGAAACGACAGAACAGCGGCATGGTGACTGCCCCGATGACGGCCGCCTGGAAGGGCGGAGCCTCGTCGTTTCTCAATTCGACCGTCTGGCCCGCGTCGTAATCGGAGAAGTCGACGAGCACGTCGTATCTCTCGCCTGGAGCGACCCTGATCGACGTCACGGGCACGGGAGCGTCGAGCAATCCGCCGTCGTTGCCGATGACCCAGAACTTCATGTGGTTCTCGAAGTGGAGGTTCCACACGCTGTACGAGGCGGCGTTGATCATCCGAAAGCGGTACAGCCCTCGGGCAACGGTGAGTTCCGGCCAGATCATGCCGTTGACGAGCCCGACGTCTCCGACGGCTCCACCTTCCCACGAACCCTCCGGCACGATGCGAGTCGATCGGATGCTCAGGTGGCTGTCTTCGCGAAAGATCTTCTCCTGCATGACGAGTGGCATCTCGAACTCACCGGCGGGGAGTCCGAGGGCATTGTCGGTACGACCGGTGTCGAACCGATCTCGGAGCAAGTACATCCCGGCCAGGCCCGCGTAGACGTTGACACGGGTGATTGCCATCGCGTGATCGTGATACCAGAGTGTTGCCGCTTCCTGCCTGTTGGGGAAGTGATGAACGATGCTTCCTCCGGGGACCGTGAGCTGCTCCGGATTGCCGTCGCTGTCCGGTGGCGTCACGCCGCCGTGAAGGTGCAGCGACATCGGGGTCGAGGTACGGAAACTCTCGGTCACACCGTGCAGCGAGGTGTCCATGTCCTGAGCCATGGGGTGCAGGGTCATGGTGTTGGAGAATCGAAGGGTCAGCGGATCGTCGGCGTGCGCTTCGATGATGGGCCCGAGGTAGCCGGGTCGCGCGTTCGGTCCGCAGTGATATGCCAGCGCGGGGACCTCGGGCATGTCGGCATGAAATCTGTGCATGGCAGACACCGCGTCGACCGAGAGAGTGGATCCCGACACCGTAGGCAGCGTCGGTAGCGTATCTCGGAACGGAGTCACGTCGGGCGAGTGGAACAGCAGCGGACTCTCGAACGTGTCGCCGGCGGGTGAGGTGAACGCGCGGGAGGCGCTGACGCCGCCGAGAGCCACTGCTGCGGTGCCCACACCCAGCGCTCGGAACAGGGTGCGGCGGGTCATGTCCTGCGCCATGTGTGAGGAGCCTTTCGCACGGTCCGATGATGTGACACGCACCATACCGCACTGTATGGTGTGGTCAGTCGATTTCGACGAATCCGCAGATCGGAGGCCAATGAGGCTGCGTGAGAACGCCTGTCGAGCACTACGTGGAATGGTTGCGATCTCGATCGCTGTCGCCGCAGTCCTGAACGTCGAGGCTGCGACGGCATCCGCCTCTCCGGCGGCGTGCGAGACGCCCACCGTCCTCGTGCACGATCTCGCGTCCTCGGAGCGCGAGTGGGACGGGTGGCTCGACGACCTGGACAGGCGTGGGTTGTGTGCGTTCTCGTTCACCTACGGCAGTTCGGATGCATCGGTTCTGTTGCAGCAGGCTGGGCTCGCGGTGGCCGGTCTGACCAGCATCGAGGACTCGGCACTCGAGTTCGGCGCATTCGTCGCCTCCATCCGTGAAAGAACCGGGGCCGACCGAGTGCAGGTTCTCGCCCGCGGTGCCGGCGGGTTGGTGGCTCAGCAGTGGATTGCGCACTCCGGTGCGCAGGACGTGCGCGCACTGGTAACGGTGGGGCCGCTGTGGAACGGGACCGATCTCGCCGGGCTCGGCAGTCTGGCTGCGTTCAATCGGAGCATCGGGATCTACGACGCTCTCGCCGCCCTGGAGAAGCCTCTGCTCGAACCGATCTGCGCCGCATGCGGTCAGATCGTCGCCGATTCCGGCTACATGCACGACGCTGCTCGTACTGGATGGGTGTCGCCGGGAGTGCGGTACGTCAACGTGATCTCGCTGTCGGACGGGCTCATGACCGATCCGCTCGTGGCCGCAGTGCCCGGCAGCGAGAATCTCGTCGTCCAGGATGTGGACCCGGCGGACCGGACCGATCACCTGCACATGACGAACGGTCCACTCGTACGTCGGTTGGCCCTCGGCGGCCTCACCGCCGGATGACGGCGCCGGATCGTACGATCGAAGGGCGTACGCCGCCCCGACAGCGAGGAGTTCACTCTGATGGCAGGCACACCCAGGTCGGCTTCAGCGCGCCGAGCACCCGCAAAGAAGGCAGCGGGTGCAAAGACCGGGACCAAGCCGACGCGTCGGACAACACGCCTGTCGGTCGACGACTGGATCGACGCCTCGTTCGAACTGATGGCGACCGACGGCGTGTCCGGTGTGAAGATCACCAAGCTGTGCGAACGCCTCGAGGTCACCAAAGGGAGCTTCTACTGGCATTTCGCCGACATAGACAAGCTGATGGAAGCGATCGCGGACAAGTGGTGCGACACCCAGAACGACACGGTGCGCGGATTGAAGGGGCTCGAGACCGTCGAGGTCGAACAGCGCTTGCAGATCATGGCCGAACTGTTGATCGACCAACGCACGTGGGCAGTGGAGTCGGCCGTCCGGGATTGGGCTCGCAACTACGGCAAGATCGCCGACGCCGTGCGCGAACTGGACAATCGAATCTTCGAGGTCGTACAGCGCTCCTTGCTCGATCTCGAATTCGACCCGGACGAAGCGCGGTTACGGGCAGGCATTCTCGTGTACTCGGGCATCGGCTTCGTTCACGCTCGGGGCTCCCTGCCCACCCCGACAGCTGCCGAAGTACATGCAATGTTCGAGCTGCTCACACGGCACTGAAACCGGCTCATCCCACTCGACGGAGGCACCTCTGCTCGGAGAATATTCGCCTGACGACTCGAATACGCTGCCAATGGATGGTTTTCGAGTTCTGGAGCTGGGTAACTACATCGCCGGGCCCACAGCCGCGCATGCTCGCGGATTTCGGTGCCCAAGTGATCAAGGTGGAGCGCGTCGTCGACCGGGGCATGGGCTCACCGGTCATGCGTGAGGTGGACGACCCGCACGAGCACGTCGAGTTGTGCGGGACGGTAGAGATCTGCAACCGATGGATAAACGGCGCTGTCCACTACGTCCGGTGCAGCGGTGATGTGTGACTCTCGGTTGAGGAGCCAGGGGTAGTCCTCCAGGTGCCGACTGAGTAGCACCGCCATTCTCTCGGCGAGATCCTGGCGGACGCTGTCGCTCGAGCTTTCCGGTAGTTGCTCGTATTCGCGGTCCACATCGGTCTGTGCGACTTCGATCATTGCGCGAATGTCGTCCAACGCATCGTCGTCGAAGTACTGCGCCACTATCGTCAGCAGGGCTCGGTCCGGAGCAGGCAATCGGTCGGCGACAGAACCGAATCCGGCGGGAACGTCGGACTTAGCACCCTCACTCAGGGTGGCCGCCAGTCGTTCGCGAGCGCGCTGTAATTGCTCGATGGCGGCCACCAATTCTTCGTCGAGAGTCTGGAGCGCGCTGTCGGGCCCATCGATCGAATCGATCTGTGTGAGGGGAACACCGAGCTCGCGGTAGCGTCGGATCCGAAGAACACGCACGAGGTGCCCAGCGCGGTATTGCTTGTATCCGTTGCTCGACCGCTGGGGTTCCGAGAGCAAACCCAGGCGGTGGTAGTGACGGATGGTGTTGACGGTCGTGCTTGCGAGCTCCGCGAGTTCACGTGTACTCCAAGCCATATCGACCCTCCTCACGTGATGCAGCGCGCATCCTCGTCGGGTACCTGCAGGTTGATCAGGTAATCGGACACTATGCCATCGACACACGCATTCGTGCCCTGCCCGACGATGCCATGCGCGCCACCCTCGACGGTGAGCAGAGAACTTCCCAGTGAATCGGCGAGGCTGACGCCACCGGAGTGCGGGGTCGAGGGGTCGCGCGTCGTGGATACGACCAGGGTGGGAGGTAGTCCGTCGACGTCCTGCGCGTAGGGAAAGCCGAGCGTCGGCTCCGCGGGCCAGTGCTCACACGCATCGCGGGCACCGTCGGCGACATCGACACCGGGATCCATGAACGGCGCCAGGTCGTACGTCCGGCGTCGTAGTTCGGCGCTTCGAGTTGGCGTCAGACGATCGAGATCCATGCAGTTGATCGCGTAGTTCGCTTCCGTGAAGTTGGTCCACTGGCCCGCTGCGCTGCGACCCCCGAAGGTGTAGAGCAGCTGCATCAGACCGTCGCCCCGCCCTCGGGCGAGTTCTGCGAGACCGTCGACGATAAGCGGCCACGTATCCGGCGCGTAGAGCCCCGAGATGACGCTTCCGATTGCATCGTCGAAGCTCAACGTCGTGTCCAGAGCAGGAACAGGCTCGGTACGCAGTGGCCTTACCAGCTGCTGAAACCTCAGGGTCGCCCGTGCTGGATCGTTACCCAGGGGGCACTCGAAACGGGCCGCGCATTCGGTGGCCAAGCCGTCGAACGCTTGTTGAAACCCTCCGTAACTACTGAGCACTGCTTCGTGGCCGTCAAGGCGAGGATCGACAGCTGCGTCGAACAGCAGTGCGCGCACGCGGTCGGGAAATTGTTCGGCGTAGACCGCTCCCAATCTCGAGCCATAACTCTGACCGAAGTAGGTCAACTTGTCCTGGCCGAGTGCTGCTCGCAGAACATCCATGTCCCGCGCCGTGTCTCGGGTCCCGACGTGCGCGAGGGCATCGACACCGCCCGACCTCTCGGCGCATTTGTTCATGATCGCTTGCGTGTCATCGCTGGTGAATTCTACTGTCGTACCCAGCGATCCGAGCGGAACAGAACCTGCATCCGCTTCTTCGTCGCTGTAGCAATCCACGGCCGGTTGTGAGGCACCGACACCGCGCGGATCGAATCCGACGATATCGAAATTCTCGGTGATCGGGCTTTCGACAAGCCCTAAGGCGGTCAAGATCGCCCCGACGACGCCTGACCCGCCCGGCCCGCCTGGATTGATCACCAGCGGCGTACTGGGTCCGTCACCTCGGGACGGCACGCGCGATACCGCGATCTCGGCGATATCGTTCTCTGGATCGTCGTAGTCGAGTGGCACCTCGAGACGCGCACACTCGAGCCCGGGAACGATGTCCATGGCTTTGGTCTCCTCGTCGGTGCTCGCGTAGTCGGTTCCGCAGGCGCCCCAGGCCAACTGCTGCTGGTAGAAGCGATCCAGCGCAGCGTCGTCTACGACCTGCTCCCCTTCGGGTCTCGTGTTCGATGTGCATGCCACGAGCACTGCCACTGCCAGAGCCGCCGATCCCGCAGCTTTCACTGCACGTTGTTGTTTCGTTCCGAGCATCAATGGTCCTTATCGTCGACGGCGGTGCGAAAGCGACACCGCGGTCCATCCGACACTGTGTTCTCGGAACAGGCTCAAGTGATCGGTTTCGAAGAGTAGGCAAACAAATGGTCCGGCACCTAGCATTCAACGTCGTACGGGTTGCTGCTCGCCTTCTCCTCTAGTGAATCGGACAATGCCCAACCACACGAATGAACGACGATTCGCTCTCGACTTCGGACAACTAGTGCTCCGGGACCTTGTGTCCGGGAACGATCCCGTCGTGACGGCTTGGACTGTCCTTCAGGTGCCGGAGGGGTGGCAGATCGATGTGTTCCTGCATTCACCGCTTCGCCACCATGGGTTGATCGTTGCACTGTCCGCAACAGTCCCGGCGTTCGATGCCGATCTCGGAATGGACATCGAGACCTACGCGATCATTACCAGCGCGGGGATTCTCGAGTCATTCGACTGCGATACCCCTCGGACGAATCCTCGAATGCAGTACCGCGCCCCGGCGGGTTGAATAATCAACGCGTCATTGCTTCGCCGAAGCGTGCGCAGTCAACTACCGAACGTGCGCGCAGGCGTCGGAGAGGGAATGGGTTTTCATGCGGTTGAGATGGCGGATGTGCGTCGTGCTGTCTCTTGCATGCATAGCGCTGGCTTCCTGTGCTTCTCCTGAGCCCGGTGAGCAGCTGGCGGTCGATGAGGATCAAATTAGAAACTATCTGGAAGCAGATGGATTCACTGTTCCGAGGGGATTCGAATTCGCAGAGGCATTCGTGTTCTGGGAGTTCGTCGGTGCGCCCGCGTGGTCTGCTCGATACGAGGCGGACGCGGCGTTCGGTGATGCATCGACCGTAACGGCGGCGAATCCGAATTTTCCCCCGATGGAGCCGGTCGGGTGCGGGATTCGTATGCCGGTCTGGAGCTCTGTCCACACGGTATCCCGCCTCCGGCGGCATGGATTCGATGACCATTGTGCTGACGCAGGACGATGAAAGTGCGCAGCTCTACATGTACAGCGCGGGCCACTGACTGCTGGACTACGAGTTCACCGCCGAGCCAGGATGGACACCCACGCAACGATGGTCAACGACAAGCACGCCAACACAATTGCAGCCCAGAGTAAATCGATGCCGAGGGGCAATGTGGGGTTGATGTCTGCGCTCCTCACATCCCGACACTTTAGTCGCACGAGCCCCGTTCGCACACAGTGTCGGCAACGTCGGCCGGCGGTCCATCGCGTCCCGTGCTCGCAGCCCCCGACGGTTGATGTCCTCCTGCGACGTCAATTGCATGTGGCGGCCTTCCGCAGGTCACCCTAACGTCCTCGGACGTCAGAAGGGTGGTGGTTTCTTTCGTTCGCGGAGGTGTTGGATGGTTTTGGGTTGTCGTAGTTTTCGGCGGAGGAGTCGGATTCGGGTGCGGGCGGTGTCGGTGGGTGCGTGTCGGAGGTCTGCGGTGGTGGGTTCGGGTGTGGCGGGGGACATGTGTTGTTCCCACCAGGTGGGTGTGGAGATGTCGGGTTCGGGGACGGGTCGCCCGCGTCGGTGTCGGCGGGTGCGTGCGGTGGTGGGGCATCCGAGTTCGGGGAAGGTGAGGGTGCGGGTGCCGGTGGTGTGGGTCCAGAGGATGATGCCGCCGGCGAGGTAGGCGACGGTGGCTGCGTTGGCGGTTTTGTGTTTGTGGTGGGCGGTGCAGACGGGGTGGAGGTTGGTCTCGATGGTCCATCCGCCGCGGTGGGGGGCGTGGTGGTCGTAGGGGACGATGTGGTCGAGTTCGCAGTCGGCGGAGGGGACGTCGCATCCGGGGTGGGTGCAGGTGCGGTAGGTCATGCGTACGCGGGCGGCGAGGTCGGTGGTGGGTCGGTAGGTCAGGGCGCCGGGTGGTGGTTCGGTGTCGCCTCCGTGGCCGTCGGGGTGGGGTCCTGCAGCGAGGGTGGGGTCGGCGGTGATCGCTGCCAAGAGCGTCGCAGTGATCTGCGCACGAACAGTGTCACTGAGCAGACCAGTGTTATTGGGCAGACCGGTGGCGCTGGGCAGACCTCTGCCGTTGGTGGGTGTGGGTACGGTTCCTGCTCGGCGGATCCGGCCGCGGTGGATCAGGCGCGGCACCCGAATCCGTAGGGGCGAGAGCATTTTTCTCGGTACTTGTCGTTGATTCGTCGCGGCAGCGCCGGTTCCTGCGTTCCCGGGACCGTCGGTGCCGGGCCGATCAGCTGCCTCGTCGTCTGTGCTCTCGTGGTCTTCGGTCTCGGTGTCACCTAGGCCCGCGTCAACAGGTGTGCCCGTGTCGGTATCGGTGTGGGTCCCTGTGTCGCCGGGTATCTCGGTGTCCTGTGCTGCCTCGGTCTTCTCCGCTTCCTGTGTCTGTGTTTCGGTGTGGCTGGGTTGGTGGGTGTGTGGTGTTCGGGCGGTGAGGACGTCGTGGAGTTCGGTGAGCAGGCCTTGCCAGTGGGCGTCGGTGGCGATGAGCCGGGCCAGTTCCGGGTCGAGTGGGGTTCCGTCGGCCAGTACGGCGGGGTTCTGGCGTAATCCGAGCAGTGTTTCGGCGTCGAGGAGGATCTGCACCAGCGGACCCCGCCGAGGATCGGGCCGGTCCGCGGCACCGTCCAGCGGGCAACGCTCACCGCGCCCGCACTGGCATTCGAGGGCGTGTTCGCCATGGATCAACGCCATCAACCCATCGACCCGTAACGCTGTGGTCGATCTGGGGTCCTCTCGGCAGACCGTTGCGGCGATCTCGGTCACCAATGCGTCGACTTCGGCGCCTTCGAGGTCGGTGACGATCGCTTCGAGTACCGATGCCCC
>NZ_KB911550.1:149772-289950 GCF_000383555.1 Rhodococcus sp. 114MFTsu3.1
TCCTCTCGGCAGACCGTTGCGGCGATCTCGGTCACCAATGCGTCGACTTCGGCGCCTTCGAGGTCGGTGACGATCGCTTCGAGTACCGATGCCCCACCGGAGTCGCGGCGCAGCCGCATCCCCCGGCTACTGCGCACCGTGCGCTCCTGTGCGGCTGCGGCTTCGTCTCGGTCGTGGGCGAGCCACAGTCGCCACAGCCACAGTCGCAGTGATCGCGGGGTCAACCGTTCCGCCGCAGCGACGGCCTCGTGTTCGAGGGCTGCGATGGTGGCATCGGATGCTTTGCCCAGCACGGCGGTCAACACCTGGATCCGCGGCCAGTCGATTCCGCCGAAGACGAACCGCAGCGCCGTGAGCGGCATCCGCGACAGCTCCTGCCCGACGGTCAGCAACGGCCGCGTGGCGCTCTGCGACAGGCCCAGCGTCACCGCCACCTCGGTGACCACCTGCGCCAGAACAGTCAACGGATCCCCACCGGTGCCGTCGGCGTCGGCGAGGCGGATGTCGGCGATCTCGCACACCGCCTCCACCGTCCTGGCGCGGGCGATGTTCTCCCGCACCCGGCACACCGCGGCATAACCCGCCAACCCGGCCACACACGCAGTACCCGACCCCGCAGTACTCGACCCCGCCGAAACCCCCGTATCGAACATACTTTCGAATATACCGAGAGGGTCCGACACGGACGAAAAAACTACCGAAGTGGGGAATGATGACGTGCATGCCGGCCAAGAAATCGACACAGGACCCCACCGCTGCAGTACTGGAGAAGATTGCCTCGTACCCCGCGCCGTACGACTCCGTGGGGCGCAGGCTGCACGAGGTGATTCTGGCTGCGGCACCGGAGCTGCAACCTCGATTGTTCTACGGAATGCCGGGATACGCGAAGGGAAAGGGCCCGATTCTGTGCCACTTCATCGCAGAGAAGTACATTGCATTCGGGTTGTCGGAGAAGGCGAACGTGTCCGCGCCGGGCGATGCAGACGACCTGTTGATGCCGTCGGGATGGTTTCTGACGGAGCTCGACGACGCGACGGAGAAGAAGATCGCAGCCATTGTCCGACGGGCAGTCGAGTGATGGACTACTTACGCAGATAGAGCCTTTCGGGCCGCCCGACGTTCCCGTAGTCCAGGGATACCTCGACGCGTCCGATGCCCGCGAGGTACTCGAGGTATCGCCGGGCGCTGGATCGGGAAATCCCCGACCGCTCGGACATCTCGGTGGCCGACACCGGCCGTTCGACGTCACGAAGTCTGAGCTCGACCAGATCCAGCGTGACGCGGCTCAGACCCTTGGGAAGGTCCTGGCCGGAACCGGTTATGCCGAACGCTTTGTCGACGGCGGCCTGTTCCGCCTCCGCCGAGGACCCGAGGGTTTGCCGCGTGGTTCGGTACTGCTCCAGCCGCGCCTGCAGCACGGAGAACTTGAACGGCTTGATCAGGTAATGCACGACGCCGCTCCGGAGCGCTTTCTGCACGGACGCGACTTCTCGTTCGCTGGTGATGACGAGAATGTCGAGGTCCGGCACCAACTCTCGGAACGTCCCGATGAGGTCCAGACCGCTGGCACCGGGCAGGTGCACGTCGAGCAGCACGAGGTCCGGTCGGAGAGCGGACACTGCGTCGATCGCGGACTCGGACGTGTGCGCGACGCCGCAGACCTCGAAGCCGTCGACCTTACCGACGAACCCCGAATGCACCTTGGCGACCATGAAGTCGTCGTCGACGACGAGAACCCGAATCACACTCACTCCTTCATCATCGCGCGGAACACCGTCCACTCGCCGTCCGTTCCGACCGTCACGTCGCCGCCCCGACGCCTGCACGCGAGCCGGACCAGGGCGAGACCGAAGCCGTGACCGGTCGATGCCGCCCCTTTGGTGCTCCAGCCCTGTTCGAAGATATTCGTGGTGTCCGACGCGTCGACGCCCGGTCCGTCGTCGAATACCTCGGCGACGATGTCACCGTCGTTCTCGTGCAACGCGATCCGTACCCGTCCACTCGATGCCGCCACGGCATTGTCGACGAGATTGCCGAGGACAGTGCAGAGATCTCGGGACAACGCTCCCCCGTGCGATCGAAGAGCGGACCCCTCGACGATGTCGACGGTCACCGAACGATGCGCGGCAGCACCGATTTTCGCGATCAGGAGCGCAGCGACACTGACGTCGGCGACGGAATCGGTGACCACCGACGTCGCATCCTCGCGGCGCGCGGTGAGGCCGTCCACGTAGCGCACCACCTCGTCGTATTCGTGCAGTTGAACCAGTCCGGAAATGGTGTGCAGCTGATTGTCGAATTCGTGGATGTGTTCACGCAGCGCCGTCGAACTGGTCTTGGTGACTCCGAGTTCCTCCTCGACGTCGGTCAGTTCGGTGCGGTCACGGAAGGTCGTGACCGTTCCCACCGCTTTGCCGTCGGCGACGACGGGGACTGTGTTCAGGACCAGGACTCGATCGCCGACCAGCACGATCTCGTCGGAGGTCTCCACGGTTCCGAGAAGGACGTCGCGAAGCCGACCGGTGACCCCGAGCTCGTCGACGGTTGCGCCCTTGCTTCCGTATTCGATGTGCAGCAACTCGTGCGCACTTTCGCTCATCAGCACGACGCGGCCGTTCGGGTCGAGGGCGATGACGCCTTCCTTGAGCCCCCGCAGCATCGCCTCACGCTGCCCGACGAGGTCGAGGATCTCGCTGGCCTCCATGCCGAGGGTCTGACGCTTGACTCTCCGCGCGAGCAGTACCGAACCCAGCCCGCCCAGCACCGACGCGACCGCCAGGTAGACGATCAGATTGGGTGCCGATTGCAGGAACCGGTCCACGGCCGAGGGATATCGGTCGCCGACGACGGCCGTTCCCACGAGTGTTCCCGAGTCGTCGAGCACCGGCACCCGCGCTTCGACCGCTTTGCCTGCCGCCGTGTCGGTGAGCCCGACCCTCGATCCGTCCGCACCGGTCTGCACGGTCGTCCCGACTTGTTCGGGAACGGTGGACAACACCACCACACCGTCGACGCCCGAGAGTGCCGCGTAGTCGAGGCCGGAGACCGCGCGTACGGATTCCACTGCGCTCTGCAGACCGGTTCGGATGCGAGGCTGGGCCGACGGCAACAGCTGACGGACGACGGGGTTCGCCGCGAGAGTTTCCGCCGCCGACTGTGCGCGGCGGCCTGCGTCCCGTTGGAACGCGGCGGACGACTGGGCGAGCGACAACCCGCCGATGGCGACCAGAACGACCACGACGATCAGCAGCTGCAACCTCAGCAACTGGGCCGCCAGCGTGGTTCTGCGCACCAAAAGACCCTACTGCGCGGCCAGGAGCCTGGAGCGCAGTTCGGCGCGACCACAATGGACACAAAAGAAACTGTGATCGCAAGGGTGACCGCAGTCACAAAGTGTTGTTCACTTCCATGGTGCCTACTACGAGAGTTCGATCAGCAACCAGCGCCGTGTGCGTCGCGGTTGCCGTTCTCGTGGGCGCATGCAGTTCCGAGCCTGCGGTCTTCGCCGGCGCAGACGGCACTCCTCGGGTTCAACTGGTCGTGCCGTCCGACGCCGGCGGCGGATACGACCTGACCGCCCGGAACCTCACCCAAGCTCTGGGCAGCGGAACACCCGGCAGCACCGACCCCGATTACGACGTCGTGGTGCTGCCCGGATCGGGTGGGATCGTCGGCCTGGGTCGGTTGGCTCTCGAGCGCGGTAACCCCGATCTCGCGATGGTCATGGGCCTCGGTCTGATCGGCGCGCTGGAGACGACGGAGTCCGACAATTCGTTGTCCGAGGCCACGCCCGTCGCCAAGCTGCTGGAGGAACCGGAAGTAGTTCTGGTTCCGGCGAACTCGCCGCTTCGAACGATGAACGATCTGGTCGACGCGTGGCGCGCCGATCCGTCGGCGCTCAGTTTTGCCGGTGGTTCCGCCGAGGGTGGGCCCGACGGTCTGTTCCGGATCCTTCTTGCTCGGGCCATCGGCGTCGACCCGTCGGCGTCGCAGTATCGACAGTACGAAGGTGGCGGACAACTGCTTCCGGCTCTGCTGACCGGTGACGTCGACGTCGCGACGACCGGCGTCAGCGAGTATCTCGACCAGATTTCCGCCGGAACCGTGCGGGCACTTGCCATCAGCACCGACGAACGGGTGCCGGTGGTGGACGCGCCGACCGCACGTGAGGCCGGCGTCGACGTCGTCTTCGCCAACTGGCGAGGCCTGCTCGCGCCGCCGGGCATCACGCCGGACCAGGCGACGACGTGGACCGACCGCATCCGCGATCTCGACACGTCCGGCCGATGGCAGGACATCCTCACTCGAAACGGCTGGCGCAGTTCGATACTGACCGGCTCCGACTTCGCCGAGTTCCTGGGCGAACAAGCTCGATTCGTCCACGAGACGCTGACCGTCACCCCTTGACGTTCGGATTCACCCGACACCACGTTTCACCCTGCTCGCACAAAGGAGTACACCCATGCTCGTGATACTGGGCTTCCTCATGGTTGCCGTCTTCATGTATCTGATCCTGACCAAGCGCGCGACCCCGGTCGTGGCGCTGACGTTGGTGCCGGTTGCGTTCGGCCTCATGGCCGGTGCGGGACTCGGGATCGGCGACATGATCACCGACGGCATCAAGTCGCTCGCCCCGACGGCTGCCCTGCTGTTCTTCGCGATCATCTTCTTCGGGATCATGATCGACGTCGGCCTGTTCGATCCACTGGTGAAGGGCATTCTGAAGCTCGTCAGGAACGACCCGATGAAGCTCGTCGTCGGTACTGCCGTTCTGGCGATGGTCGTGTCCCTCGACGGTGACGGGTCGACGACATTCATCATCGTCACCTCCGCGATGCTGCCTCTGTACCTGAAACTCGGTGTGAGCCCGGTGATCCTGACCGTCGTTGCCGGTCTGGCCAACGGAACAATGAACATCATCCCGTGGGGCGGCCCCACGGTCCGGGCAGCGTCTGCGCTCGGCATCTCGCCGTCCGAGGTCTTCGTGCCGATGGTGCCCTCGCTGATCGCCGGATTGGTCATCGTGCTGCTGTTCTCGGTGCACCTCGGACTGATGGAGCGCAAGCGAATCGGCAAGTTGGTCTACGAATCCGAGCTCGTTCACGCAGGCGGCTCGACCGGCACCGGCTCCACTGGCACCGGCGGCTCCAAGAACACCGGCGGCTCGGCCGGAACGGGCAGTGATCACGACGGCGGAGCCGGTCAGTTCATCGACGGCCTCGATCCCAATCGCGATACTCTGCGTCCGAAGTTGTTGTGGTTCAACGCCGCCCTGACCGTGGCATTGCTGGTTGTCCTGGTCATGGACATCCTCCCCATCCCGGTGCTCTTCATGATCGCAGCGTCGATCGCGCTCGCCGTGAATTTCCCGAAGGTCAAGGAGCAGGGCGAGGCCATCGCGCGGCACTCGTCGTCGATCGTGTCCGTCGTCGCCATGGTTCTCGCTGCAGCGATCCTCACCGGCGTGTTCCAAGGAACGGGCATGGTCGAGGCCATGGCCGAGTGGCTGCTCAACGTCATTCCGGCGGGTATGGGTCCATACCTCGCCGTCATCACCGGCGTTCTGTCCCTTCCGTTCACGTTCTTCATGACCAACGACGCGTTCTACTTCGGCATTCTGCCGGTTCTCAGTGAAACCGCTGCGCAGTACGGAATCGAGCCCGTCGAGATGGCGCGTGCGTCGATCACCGGTCAGGCATTCCACCTGCAGAGCCCCCTCGTCCCCGCCATCCTGCTACTCGTGACCCTCGCCGGTGTGTCGCTCGCCGACCATCACCGCAAGGTTCTGTGGCGCGCAGCGGTCATCTCCCTGACCATGCTCGTCGTCGGTGTTGCCCTCGGCCAGATCCCGTTCGGCTGATCCCCACGTACCGAAAGGTCAAGCACATGTCCGTCGTAGTAGTTCACAATCAGTCCGACGAGGGAAGAAGCGCACTCGCCGCAGGTGTCCGCGAGTCGCAGTCCAGAGGAACCGAACTCGTTGTGATCCACGCACTGTCGGGTTCACCGGATCCACGCGCCCAAGCGCAGGAGGTTGCCGCGGTCGAAACCGCGGTGCACGCCCTGGCACCGGGTGCACGGGTCGAGGTAGGGGTTCCCGATCCCGATTCGACGTCCACGTTGCTCGCGCTGGTCGACAAGGTCGACGCGGAGCTCGTGGTCATCGGGTCACGTCACCGCAGCGCCGTCGGGAAGTTCCTGATGGGGCAGACGGTCCAGCGGTTGCTGCTGGAGATACCGGTGGAGATCCTGTTGGTCAAATCCCGATAACACGCTCAGCACCGAAGGGGCGGATCCGACACGCGGGTCCGCCCTTTCGCGTGCGATCCGACGGCGCTCCGGTGACCTGGTGCGTGAAGTCGGACAGGTGTTGTCGTAATATTTCCAGTCTCATTCGGTGAAGTCATCGCCGGCAATCCAAGAGCACGGCAAGTGCACTCGAAGAGTGTGGTGATGACATGAAAGAGACGCCGCGAGTCTGCGACCCGCGCGACGGTGAGCTGCGCGCGGACGAGGACGGAGCCCTCGAGCCGGGGCTCGAATCGTTCCGCAACCTTCTGTTGTCGCACGCTCAGGTCGAGACGCTGCTGCACAGTGTGTGCACCCAGGTCGTCGACACCGTGCTGGGTGCCGACATGGCGGGTGTCACGCTCGTGGACGAGTCGACGGGAACTCCGAAGACGGTTGCGTACACGGACCCTCGTGTTCTCGAGTTCGATGCGCCGGGCTGCCTCTCGGCGCCGATTTCTGTCGACACGACGCAGATCGGTGCGCTCGAGGTCTACAGCTTCACCGACCACACGTTCACCGAGACGGACGAGATCCTGATCAAGGTGTTCGTCACCGCGGTCGAGAGCGCCATCTGGAACTCGCGACGTGCGAGCGAGGCGCAGCGCGAACTCACGGGACTTCGTGAGGCGATGCGGACACGAGCGACGATCGAGCAGGCCAAGGGGATCGTGATGGCGATCCGGGGCATCGCTGCGGACGACGCCTTCGAGGTACTGTCGCTGCAATCGCAGAACGAGAACGTCAAGCTGCACACCCTGGCTCACCGGATCGTCGAATCGGTCGGCCGCGACCAGTCCTGATTGACTCTCGCCCGTGCGGGGCATGCACCCGGCAGCACACTCGCGAAAGGTCGCCTCCCGCATGAGCACCACCACTGCCGACGCCGTTGTCATCGGCGCAGGCCACAACGGCCTCGTCGCCGCTGCCGCTCTTGCCGACGCGGGATGGGACGTGGTGATCGTCGAGGCGGCGCCTGCTCCCGGCGGCGCGGTACGCAGCGCCGAACTAATTCCCGGGTTCACCAGTGACCTGTTCAGCGCGTTCTATCCCCTCGGCGCGTCGTCTCCGGCGATGACGGCGCTGGGGTTGGAGGACCACGGATTGAGGTGGTCACGGTCCCCGGCGGCATACGGCCACGCGCGGTCGTCCGCCGACGAGGATGCGCCGACGGTTCTGCGGGACGTCGCCGATACCGCGGCCGCGTTGAGCGAACACGACCGGCGTGACGGCGATGCCTGGCTCGCTCTGTTCGAGCAGTGGCAGAAAATCAAGAAACCGCTGCTCGACGCCTTCTTCACGCCGTTTCCGCCCGTCAAGGCCGGTGTGTCGCTGTCCCGAAAGCTCGGTGCCGCGGAGACGCTGCGGTTCGCGCGGTTCATGGCGCTGCCTGCACGTGCGATGGCGCACGAGACGTTCCGCAGCTCCGCGGCCCGATGTCTGCTGCTGGGGAACGCGATGCACGGCGACGCACCCCTGGATGCGTCGGTCAGCGGCGCGATGGGTTATCTGCTGACGATGATGGCTCAGGACGTCGGCTACCCCGTTCCGGTCGGCGGAGCCGGCGAGCTGACAGCCGCCCTGGTTCGTCGGGCCGGGTCCGCCGAGCTCCGGTGCGGCACCCCTGTGGTGTCGGTGATCACGTCGAACGGGCGGGCCACCGGGGTTCGCACCGCGTCGGGCGACGTCGTGCTGGCCCGCAAGGCGATCGTCGCCGACGTCTCGGCACCGATGCTCTACCAGGACCTGCTTCCACACGACGCCATTCCACAACGCATGCACGACGACCTGGCGAAGTTCGAGTGGGACACCCCGGTGGTGAAGGTCAACTACGCGCTCGACCGGCCGATACCGTGGCGATCGAAGAGCCTGTCCGACGCGGGGACCGTCCACTTGGGTGCGGACGAGGACGGGCTGCTGCGGTGGACCACGGATCTGTCGATCAACGTGTTGCCGAAGCGCCCGTTCATGCTGTTCGGCCAGATGACCACCGCGGATCCTTCGCGGTCACCGGCGGGGACCGAGAGCGCATGGGCGTACACGCACCTGCCCCGAGGAGTCACCGACGACGCGTCGGCCGACACCATCGCCGCTCGGGTGCGGACGGTTCTGGAGGAGCACGCACCCGGTTTCACCGGATCCATCGTCGGCGAAGTCGTTCAACGCCCCTCCGATCTGGCGGCCGAGAACACCAACCTGTTCGGCGGTGCGGTCAACGGCGGGACCGCGCAACTGCAACAGCAACTGATCTTTCGGCCGACGCCGGGTCTGGGGCGGGCGGAGACGCCCGTCGAAGGGCTGTTCCTGGGAAGTTCGTCCGCTCATCCCGGTGGCGGGGTGCACGGCGCAGCCGGGATGAACGCGGCCCGCGCTGCGCTTGGACAGACGGGCCTGCTCGGCCCTCTACGCAAAAAAGTGACCAGCTCCCTGTTGGAGCTGGTCACCAGATGAAGTGCGTGCCTACATAAATCTGTCAGCGGGCGGTCAGTGGACCGCGTTCTCGACCGAGTCGAACCTCTGGGCCGTAGGAACGACTGCTGCTGCCTGCAGCAACCTGTGGACCGCGTACCCCTCGACCAGGCACCAGTTCAGGCGTGCCTCGTCCAGTGCTGTGAAGATCGTCAATCCGGCGATCGCGAAGAAGTCCACATCCGACAGATCGAGAATCATCCGGACGTCGGGGGTGACCCGACTGAGAACGAAATCCGTCAGAATCGGTGCACTACGCATATCGATGTCGCCGTGAACCTTGACGACGAGAGAGTTGGATCCCGCCGCGGATGCGCTGAAAATGGCACCAGTTGCAGCAACCGAAACCGAGGATTCGGTGGCAGCGTGCGGCTGGGTGGTTCCTTCGTCGTTCAAGCCGTGTGGAGTAACAGTCATAGCCATCCCATCGTTGATCGATCGGGAGGAAACTGAGCGAGCTGATGCGGGTGACCGGAAACCGGCCACACATCCGAACAAGCCGCCGGGCTATCCCGTGGAGTCTCCTCCGACAACGGCTGTTATCTCAACCACGTCCAACCCTACGGCACCGGGAGCCTCCCGTACACCCGCGTTTCGGCTCGTCCTACCCAGGGCACCCGAGACATGAGCTCGACCGTCTCCTACCCAGCGAGGACCGACCATGAAAGCTGTTACATACCAAGGCAAGCGCAAGGTAAGCGTCGACACCGTGCCCGATCCGAGGATCGAGGAGCCCACCGACGCGATCATCAAGGTGACCACCACGAACATCTGCGGATCGGACCTGCACCTGTACGAAGTGCTCGGTGCGTTCATGTCCGAGGGCGACATCCTGGGGCACGAACCCATGGGGATCGTCGAGGAGGTGGGACCGGATGTCGGCAATCTGAAGGTCGGCGACCGGGTGGTCGTACCGTTTCAGATCTCGTGCGGTCACTGTTACATGTGCAATTCCAGCCTCTTCACCCAGTGCGAGACCACGCAGGTCCGCGACCAGGGAATGGGCGCGGCATTGTTCGGATACTCGAGCCTGTACGGCCAGGTTCCCGGCGGTCAGGCGCAGTATCTTCGGATCCCGCAAGCGCAGAACACGCACATCAAGGTGCCCGTCGGGCCGGACGACTCACGGTTCGTCTACCTCTCCGACGTGCTCCCCACAGCGTGGCAGGCGGTGGAGTACGCCGACATTCCCGACGGTGGCTCGGTCACGGTGCTCGGACTCGGCCCCATCGGCGACATGGCGGCCCGCATCGCGCATCACCGTGGGCATCGAGTCATCGGCGTCGACCGAGTTCCGGAGCGGCTTCAGCGTGCTGCGGATCGCGGAATCGAGGTGCTGAACTTCGACGATCTGGGCGGCGATCTCGCCGACGCCATCCGTGACCTGACCGACGGGCGTGGCACCGACTCCGTCGTCGACGCGGTCGGCATGGAAGCGCACGGGTCTCCCGTGGCCAAACTCGCCCAGAGTGTGACGTCTCTGCTCCCCGACGCGATCGCCGGACCGATGATGCAGAAGGCAGGCGTGGACCGTCTCGGCGCGTTCTACAGCGCGATCGACATCGTCCGACGTGGCGGCACCATCTCGCTGAGCGGCGTGTACGGAGGAATGGCGGACCCGCTGCCGATGCTCACGTTGTTCGACAAGCAGATTCGGCTGCACATGGGCCAGGCCAACGTGCTGCGCTGGGTCGACGACATCCTGCCGCTCCTGACCGACGACGATCCCCTGGGCGTCGACGATTTCGCCACCCACACACTGCCCCTCGACCAGGCGCCGCACGCCTACGAGATCTTCCAGAAGAAGCAGGACGGAGCCGTGAAGGTGCTGCTGAAGCCCTAGTTCTGCCCGGTGTGTAGTTCGTCGTGGTGGTCGCGCATGGCGTCGATCAGCACGGCGAACACCCGGTGCGCGGCAGCCAGATCTCCGTCGGGAAGGTCGGCCAGGGCTGCCGACGTCTTGACCCCCAGTGGTCCGAAGAATCCGCGCGCGACTTCCATGCCGTGCTCGTCGTACCGGAGGATCACCTTGCGGCGGTCGTGTGCATCCTTCTCCCGCCGGATGTGTCCCGACGAGATCATGCGTTCGACGAGGTACGTCATGGCGGCGGACGAGAGTCCGAGGCGGCCCCCGAGCTCGCCCGCGGTGAGCGGCTGCCCCTCGACGTCGGCGACCATGATGAGCAGGAGGGCACGAAAGTCGTTGGGCCGCAGCTCGTGTTGCGCCCCGAATGCCCGCCCGATCTCCTCGGACACCGACGACAGGGCACGGACGTCCGACGAGATCATCGACTCCAGTTCCGCGCGTCGTTCGGATGCACGTCGCTCGGATGCACTGCGGTCGGGCACGGAGTTCACTTTCTTCGGTTTCGTTCCATCGGGTCCTGGGCAACACTATCGCGCTGAAGACGCGCGAGTTCTCTCAGTTGCTTAATTGTTAAGTTAGTGAGATTGTTGCCCGGTGGACTTCTGGACTCGATTTGCCCGAATTGTCAGCTCACGACGCTCGTGGGCCCTGTCGCTTGCCGTGATCGTTCTCTCCGTCGCCTTCATGGGCCTCGTGGGCGAGAACGACTCAGCCGGGCAAGCCCCTTCCTCGGTGCCACCCGAAGCGGATTCCGCGCAGGTCACCGAACTACTCGACCAATTCCCGGGGTCGGAGACCGCGCCGGTCATCCTCGTGGTGAGCCGCATCGACGACGGTGTCCTGACCCCGGCCGACACCGATGCCGCCGCTCAGGCCCTCGCACGCCTGTCGGACACCGCGTCACCGCTGGTACCTGCGCCGGACAGCAAAGCCACCCTCGGCATCGTGCAGGTGGACAGCTCCCTGTCCGGCTTCGACCTGAACGACACCGTCACCTCGCTCCGCGACAAGGCGGTCGACGGCCTCCCCTCGGACCTCGAGGCGCAGCTCACCGGCGGGCCCGCATTCGGCGCGGACATCGCGAACTCCTTCTCCGGCGCGAACTTCACCCTGTTGGCCGTCACCGCACTCGTCGTCGCGATCCTGCTCATCGTGACCTACCGCTCCCCCATCCTGTGGCTCGTTCCACTGCTGGTCATCGGGCTCGGGGACCGCGTCGCCACGTCGGTGGGCACCGCACTGGCGGAACTGACCGGCTTGTCGTTCGACGGGTCGACGTCCGGCATCACCAGCGTGCTCGTCTTCGGCGCGGGTACCAACTATGCGCTCCTTCTCATCTCGCGCTATCGAGAGGAGCTGCGCACCCGCGACGACCACCGCGACGCACTGCGTCATGCCGTTCGCCACGCCGGGCCCGCCATTCTCGCCAGCAACGCCACCGTCGTCCTCGCGCTTCTGACGTTGTTGCTCGCAATCCTGCCCAGTACCCGCAGCCTCGGTGCCCTCGCCGCCGCGGGCCTCGTGGTCGCAGCCGTGTTCGTCCTCGTCGTTCTACCGCCACTGCTCGCACTGTGCGGACCGAAATTGTTCTGGCCGTTCATCCCCAAGGGCGAGGACAAGGACACCGCGACGACGGGTGCCTGGCACTCGGTCGCTGCCGCGGTCTCACGCCACCCGACGCGCACAGCATCCATCACACTCGTCGCGCTGATCGCTTGTGCTGCAGCACTGTTCGGCACTGGAATCGGCCTGTCCCAGACCGAGCAGTTCCGCGTCACCGCCGAATCCGTCGAGGGTTTCGACACTCTCTCGGAACACTTCCCGGCCGGACTGGCCGATCCGACGACCGTCGTCGCACCCACCGACTCCGCCGAGCGCATCGAAACCGCGCTGGACGGAGCCACCTCCGTCGACTCGTTCACGCGCGGAGCGGATTCCGGGACCGGCCTGACTCAGTGGTCCGTCGTCACCGACGCCGCCCCTGCCTCGGACGACGCGTTCGCCGCCGTCGAGGAACTGCGTGCCGCGTTCGCGGACATCCCCGACGCCCTGGTGGGCGGCAGCGACGCACAGGCCCTCGACACATCCGACGCCGCCGCACGCGACCGCCTGGTCGTCGTCCCGGCGATCCTGATCGTCGTACTCGTCGTGCTGATCGCACTGCTGCGCTCGTTGATCGCGCCGTTGATACTCGTCGGCACGACGGTGCTCAGCGCCCTGGCCGCGCTCGGCGTCGGAAGCTGGTTCAGCAGCAGCGTGTTCGGATTCCCGGCGCTCGACGACAACGTTCCGCTGTACGCGTTCCTGTTCCTCGTCGCGCTCGGTGTGGACTACACGATCTTCCTCGTCACCCGCACGCGCGAGGAAGTTCCCGGTCACGGCACGCGCTCGGCCATCGTTCGAGCCGTCGGCGCGACAGGTGGAGTCATCACCAGCGCCGGCATCGTGTTGGCCGCCGTGTTCTGCGTCCTCGGCGTACTACCGCTGATCACGCTGACGCAGTTGGGCATAATCGTCGGGTTCGGCATTCTCCTCGACACGTTCGTCGTGCGCACGCTGGTCATACCGGCACTGTTCACCCTTGTCGGCCCGGGGATATGGTGGCCGAACCGAATCGATTCCAGCAGAACCGAACTGGTGGGAACAAAGGAGTGAGATTCATGAAGGTACGTGTTTCGATCGCGGCGGCAGCCTTCGTCGCAGGACTCGCCCTCGTCGGCAGTCCGGCCCAGGCCGCACCCGACACAGGATCGGCGGGATGGCAGCCACTGACCCCGATTCCGTCGCTGGACGTCGAGCGCTATCTCGGAACCTGGAACCAGGTCGCCGCGGTTCCGCAGCCGTTCAACCTCGAGTGCGCGCGCGACACCCAGGCCAACTACCAGTTGATCGATCCGGCCAACATCCGCGTCGAGAACACCTGCACCACGTGGACGGGTGAGCAGAACCGCATCGTCGGTAATGCACGGGTGAACGACACGGTGACCAATGCACAACTGCACGTGAGCTTCCCGGGCGTGCCCACGCAGGAGAACCCGGAAGGACCGACCAACTACATCGTCGCCTACATCGCGGACGACTACTCGTGGGCGCTCGTCGGCGACCCGCTGCGTACGTCGGGCTTCATCCTCTCGCGTTCTCCCGAGGTCAGTACCGAGAAGTTCCGTGAGATCCGGGCAGTGGTCGAGTCCAAGGGATACAACTCGACGTTCATCCTGACCTCGCCCACCGCGGGCGGCGCGACGGACATCCGCCCCCTCTCCACGGTCTGACCCCCTCGGTCCGACCCCCTCGGTCCGACCCCTAGGTGAGTGGAAATGTAGGCCATGGGCCAGGAGCAGAGCCTGCGGAGCGACCAGAAGACGCTACATTTCCACTCACACAGGTTTGTCGGCATTCAGAGCGACCTTGCGCAGTAGCGCTGCGAGAGTGCGCAGTTCGTCCTCGTCGAGCCCGTCGAGGAGTTCCTCGTCTCGCTGCAGCCGGACGGGAAACACCCGGTCCACCAGATCGGTTCCCCGGTCGGTCAATTCGAGAAGAACCACTCGGGCATCTCGCTCGAATCGTCGGCGTTCGACCAGGCCCTCCTTGACCAATCGCTCGGAGATCTTAGTCGTCGACGCCCCGCTGAGAAGCGTGACCGATGTGACCTCGCTGGCGCGGAGCGGCCGTCCAGCCCGTCGCAACGCGCTCATCACGTCGAATTCGGCGCGCGAGACCCCGACGGGAGCAAGTGTGGCGTCGAGCAGGTGGCTGGCCCGCGAGGCGATCCGACCCACCCGAGCGAGCACCTCGATCGCGGAGGTGTCGACGTCGGGGAAAGTGGCCGTCCACTCTCGCCTGACCTCGTCGACGAAGTCCCCACCTGATCGCTGCGCCGGAATCATGACTTCACCCTACGGCGAGGATCACACCGACACGCGGTTTATTTTACTAGTGAAATATCTGTAGGCTCGACTCCGTGCTTCTCGACCGAATCGACCACACTCGTTCCGCCCTCGCCCATGCCGTGGCGGTCAGCACCTGGCGCCAGGCACTGACCGTCGGGAAGGCCGACGCGACCGTCGCGCCCGCCGTGCGCGTCGGGCTCGCCGTGGCGATCGTCCTGCTGGGAGGCGGCATCCTCGGACGCCACGACCTCGCGGGATTCGCTGCGCTCGGAGCGCTGTGCTCGGCCTTCGGCCGGTACGAGCCGTATCCACGCCGGGCCGGAAAGATCGCGCTCGTCGGGGCGCTCATCGTCGTGTACGCCACGCTGGGCGCCGCACTCGGGGCAGCAACGACATCGGCGATCATCCAGGTGCTGGCCATCTCCGTCGCGGCCGGTGTGGCGGCATTGCTGCTCACGGCCTTCGCGATCACCGGTCCCGGTGCGGTCGTTCTCATCTTCGCCGCGACCGCCGCCGTCGGCTTCTCGCACGCGGTCGGTGACCTCGGGACTGTCTTCGTGTCCGTCGCCATCGGCGCTGTCGTCGGGTGGACGCTGTCGATGGCCCCGGCGATCCTGCATCCGACGGGGCCCTCGCAGCTCGCCGTCGCCCGAGCCCTCGCCGCACTCGACCGTCGGGATGCGCCCGGCGCGCGAGCCGCGATCGCCCGCGCCCGGACCGTCGTCGCGCTCGATCCCGGAGACCGTGAGCATCGGCGCGGTCTGACCACACTTCTCGACGATGCCGACGCGGTGCTCGACGCGTGGAGCCGCGGTGAGGATCCGTCGCACGCCGCCGAGGTTCTGGCCCACGAGCGGCACCTGCGCAGAATGCGCCGCTACCGCGTTCCGACGGCAGGCGAGTTCTCGGCCGAATCACCGACGCACCCGACACCACGGAATTTCTTCGCCGAGGGCGTGACCCAGGCGGCGTCGACACCGATCGTGCGGAGCGCCGCGCGCATCACCGTCGCCGCCGCGCTGGCTGCCCTGTGCGCGACTGCGCTCGGGTTCGAGCACCCACTGTGGGCCACCATGGGTGCGATGGCCGCCATGCACGGTATCGATTACCACACCACGGTTCAGCGCGGGATCCAGCGGTTGCTGGGGAACGTCGGCGGTGCCGTGATCGCCGCGGTGCTCATCGCGTCGTCACTCGGGTACTGGGAGACCGTGGTGGTGATCGTCGTGATGCAGGTCGCGGCCGAACTTCTGGTGATGAAGAACTACGCGCTGACCTCGCTGGCGATCACTCCGATGGCGTTGCTCATGACCGGTCTGGCCGGGCACCTGAGCCCCTCGGTGTCCGTGAGCCGGATCGGGGACACGCTCGTCGGGGTGGTCATCGGGATCTGCGTTGCAGCCCTGACGGTGGAACGGGCGGACCGCCACCACCTGGTCTGACGGTCCGCCCGGCTTCCCTTCCGTCCTACCGTCAGCCGAGAACGGACGCGACGGGAGTCGACGCACGGCCGATCAGCTTCTGGAGGTCGCCCGAGTCCGTGTCGAGCTCGCCGCGCGCGATTCCCGCGTCGGCACTCGACAGCATCTCGGCGACGAAGCCGGGCAGGCCCGCTCCTTCGAGGACGCCCTTGTACTCGTCCTCCGACACGTTCTTGTACTCGACCGGCTTGCCGGACACCTGCGTGAACACGGCGGCGAGCTCGGCGTAGGTGAGCCGCTCGTCTCCGCCCAGTTCGTAGACCTTGCCGCCCTGATCCGCGGCGAGGAGCACCTCCACCGCAGCGGCTGCGAAGTCCGCGCGCGACGCGGCCGCGAGCTTGCCCTCGCCCGCTGCGCCCAGCAGTACACCGCTGTCGGCTGCCTGCTGCAGTGCGCCGAGGTAGTTCTCCCAGTACCAGCCGTTGCGCAGCACGACGGTGGGGATCGAGGACTCGGCCAGGCGGTTCTCGGTCGCGAGGTGTTCGGGTGCGAGGCTCAGTCCGGACGTGTCCGCCTTCAGCAACGAGGTGTACGCGATGAGCGACACGCCTGCAGCCTCGGCTGCGCCGATGACGTTCTCGTGCTGCGCGATGCGCCGGCCGACGTCCGACCCCGAAACCAGCAGAAGCTTGTCGACGCCCGCGAGCGCTGCCTTCAGCGCGTCGGTGTCGGCGTAATCGGCGACGCGCACCTGGACTCCCCGGTCTGCGAGCGACTGCGCCTTGGCTGCATCGCGGACGACGGCGACGATGTCGCCCGCGGCCGTGCCACGTTCGATCAGGCCGTCGACGACGAGTGCGCCGAGGTGTCCGGTTGCGCCGGTAACTGCTGTGGTCATGATTTGCTCCTCCGGTTGTCGGTGTTCGTCGACCACTATGCGCTTACTTTTTCGACAGTGCAACCTTTTGGTGCAGCGCTAATCCATCTGCATGCGCTACCCTGGACTACATGAGCGAACAGGACCCGACCCTCGAGGCCGATGTCTTCGCGCGGGGCTGCCACTCACGTGAAGCACTGCAGAACGTCACCAGCCGCTGGGGCATCCTCGCGCTCGCCGCTCTGTCCGAAGGCGACTACAGGTTCAACGCCCTTCGGCGACGGGTCGACGGAGTCAGCGAGCGCATGCTGTCCCAGACGCTGCAGACCCTCGAACGCGACGGATTCGTCCTGCGTACTGTCCTGGAATCGATCCCGCCGAAGGTCGAATACAGCCTCACCCCACTCGGCCGGTCCGTCGCGGATCGACTGGTCGGCCTGATCGAGTTGGTCGAATCCAATCTCCCCGCCGTTCTCGACGCTCGCGCGCAGCACGACGCTCGCTGAGCGATTTGCGCGCCTGAAAGAAGCAGCGGCTATAGCGTGTCACCGGTGACCTCGCATCCGTCAAGAAGAACATTCCTTGCTGCAGCCGGCGTGGCAACTCTGGCGACTGCAACGCGCGAATCGACATCCGCATGGGCGTCGCCCGCCGGACTGCATGTCGGTCGCGGAATCGGCGACATGACGGGTGAGCCCTTCGGCGCAGGTATGAACGGCTATGCGGTACTGGAACAATCGAGCGCAGGCCTTCATCTACGGCAGCGCGCGCGGGCATTCGTCTTCGTCGATCCGGCGTCGGACACTCGCCTGGTGCACGTGACGTGCGAGGTCGGGTTGATGTTCGAGAGCATCCTCGAAGCGGTGCTCACTCGGCTCGACGCTCGGTACGGGCACCTCTACCATCGCGGGAACGTCCTGCTGTCGGCCACGCACACCCACGCTGCCCCCGGCGGTACCGACGGACACCTCCTCGTGGACATCACGACCCTCGGCTTCCGGCCGATCACGTTCGAGGCCAACGTCTCCGGCATCGTCGACGCGATCACGCGGGCACACGAGGACATTCAGCCCTCGGATGTCGTCGTCACCGCATCCTCCCTGACCGATGCCGGAGTGAACCGTTCGCCGCAGGCGTTCGACAGGAACCCCGACGCCGCCGAACTGCCGGGGCGGATCGATCCACGCTCGGTGACGCTGCAGGTGTCCAGACGCGGTGAGCTCGCGGGCGTCGTCAATTGGTTTGCCACACACGGTACGTCGATGAAGGCGACCAATCTGCTGGTGAGCACCGACAACAAAGGTTACGCGGCGTGGCACTGGGAGCGTGAGGTCGCGGGCGTCGACTACCGCGATCCGTCGTTCGTCGCGGCGTTCTGCCAGAGCACACCGGGCGATGTGACACCGAACCTCGACAAGCAGCCCGGGTCCGGTCCGACGGCCGACGAGTTCGAGAACACCCGCATCATCGGCGAACGCCAATTCGATTCGGCGAGTGCGCAGATCGGCGCACCGGGCACCGCACTGCAGTCCGGCATCGAGATGCGCGGAACGTACGTCGACTTCGCGTCCGTCACGGTACGACCGGAGTTCACCGGCGACGGCCGCACCCACACCACCAGCCCCGCGGCCCTCGGTGCCGCCTTCGCCGCGTCCAGCCAGGAGGACGGTGGCGGCCTGCCGGAGCTCGGACTGCAGGAGGGCGAGCGCGGCGGCAATCCTGCTCTGGCAGCGATCGGTTCGGTTGTCGTGCCTCAGTGGTTGCGCGACGCACACGCACCCAAGGACGTGATACTCCCCGTCGGGTTGATCCCTGGTGTCGTACAGCAGGTCCTGCCGTTTCATCTGGCACGACTGGGCGCATTCCACCTCTTCTCCTGCCCGTTCGAGCCGACGGTGATGGCCGGGTCGCGCCTGCGGACCGCGCTGGCGGACACCTTGGGAGTCGACCGCGAACTCGTCGTCGTCCAGGGCTACACCAACGGCTACGGCCACTACGTCACCACTCCGGAAGAGTACGACCAGCAGGACTACGAGGGCGGCGCCACCGCATTCGGGCGCTGGCAACTGCCCGCCACCGTGCAGATCGCGACCGAACTCGCCGTCGCTCTCCGCGACGGAACACCCGTACCGAGCGGAGAACCCCAGCGGGACCTCACCGGATCGATTCCCAACTCCCCCGGCGGACTGTCCTTCGTCGACGTGGCCGCACCCGGAACCACGTTCGGCGACGTCCTGACTCAACCGGCCGCGGCATACGGCGTCGGGCAGCGGGTGTCGGTTCGTTTTTCCGGTGCCAACCCGAACTCCGATCTACGCCGCGACGACACCTATCTCGCGATCGAACGAGACCGAGCGGGTACGTGGACTCGCGAATACGACGACGGCGATTGGTACACGAAGATCTTCTTCGACGCCGCCGGGCCGATCACCACGACGACCGTCGAGTGGGACATACCGGCAGATCAGCCTGCGGGCTCGTATCGGGTGGTGCTCTACGGAAGCTCGCGTGATCTCGCTGGGCGTCCGACACCGTTCACCGGGGTCTCGTCACCGTTCGCGGTCGGTTGAAGCTAGAAGTGAGACGTGTCACGTCCGCCCCGCCGAGTTGTGTCCGAGTGGAGTCACTCTCTAGTTTCTAAGCCATGCCTAATGTTGTCTACAAAAGTGCGTTCGCGGCATCCCTCGTGTGCGTCGCAGTCCTGACCGGGTGCAGTTCCCCGCAGGAAGACGAGACCTCGTCCGCCGACACTCGAACCGTGACCCACCTGTACGGCACCACGGACATTCCGGTGGATCCGCAGCGTGTCGTGGTGCTCGACGCCGGGAACGTGCTCGAGTCGGTCCTCGCTCTCGGCGTCGAACCCGTCGCGACGGTCGTTCCGAAGACGACCGGCACCTGGCCGGACTTCATCGCCGAGAAGCTTCCCGAGAACGCCGCGTCGGTGGGCGATTCCGAGGCCAACGTGGACGTGGAGAAGGTCATCGGCGCGAACCCCGACCTGATCATCGTCACCAGTGAGGACGAGTCCCAGCGGGAGTTCTACGACAACGTCTCCGGCATCGCCCCGACCGTCGCCGTCGGGGATGTCGCGAACGAGTGGAAGGAAACCCTCCGGCTGCTCGGCGATCACCTCGGCAAACAGGACGAGGCCGCCACGCTGCTGTCGGACTACGAGGCCCGCGTCGACGCGGTGCGGCAGGAACTCGGTCCCGACCCGGGCACGGCCAGCTTCGTCCGCGTGCGTTCGGACAAGTTGAACTACATGGGATACGAGGGCTCGTTCATCTGGACCACACCGAAGGCAGTCGGCTTCCGCTCGCCCGAGTACCAGGACGTCGGCACAGCGGAGGATTCGTTCTTCGAGGTCAGCCTCGAGCAGACGAATCTGCTCGACGCCGACCGTATCTTCGTCGTCACCGACGGTGCTGCGGCCGAGCCCGGCCAGTTCCTCGACACCGTCAAGTCCAACCCGCTGTTCGGCCTCCTTCAGGGACGAATCGAGTACCTGCCGTCCAACGCCTACCTGTTCGGCAGCATCATGAAAGCGAACAAGATGCTCGACGTACTGGAGTCCTGAAGCATCTCTGGACGTGATTCACGGCTCGAGCAGGGATCCGAGTATCCGTGCGGTCAGGGCGACGACGTCGTCCTGATCCGCGGTCGCCAGTTCGTCGAGCGTGCCGGCAGCCCGGCCGAGCGCGATGCCGGAGAGCGCCGCGACCGCCACCTGTGCACGTAGCCGCGGATTACCGGAACCGGCTGCGCGCAGCCGGTTCTCGAGCCCTACCGTCAGTCGTTTGTCCACCCGCTCGGCTGCGGTCGCCTGCACGTCCGGGTCGTCGTGCTTGCCTACGACGGCATGCAGAACCGGTCCGGGTCCGAGGCGAGCGACCCTCCTGATCGTGTCCTCGATGCGCGACGGATCGGCGATGTCGGCGAGGTCCGGGCCTGTGTCGTCGGTGGGGAGGGTCGCGAGGTACAGCGCCGCCTTGTTGCCGAAGTATCGTGCAACGAGCGCCGGGTCGACGCCTGCACGATCGCCGATGTCACGCAGGGTCGTTTTCTGAAATCCCCTCTGCCCGAAGAGCTCGGCCGCGGCAGCCAGCAAATCCGCCCTGGTACGCGCCGAATTCCTGCTTCGCCCCTCAGATCCCATGACGTACCTCGAGATCACCGCGTGGGCTGCCGTTCGCCTTCGGTGTTCGAGACGCTCGCCGACGGGCGTAGGGCAGCACCGTTGCCAACAGTGCCGTGACGAGCCACAGGACGGCTCCGACGACGATGATGGCCTCGTATCCGTCGGCCGTCGGGTACAGGGTGCCCGGCACCGTGTACGCCGCCAGAACCGTTGCACTGACCGCACTTCCGATGGCACCGCCCACCGTGCGCGTGACCTGGTTGACGCCGAGGGCGCTGCCGGTCTCGTGCTGTGGAACGGCACTGACGATGAGTGCAGGCATGGCGGCGAACGTGAAGCCGACACCCAGACCGGCGATGCCCATCACCGCGAACACGATCCACAGTTCCGAGCGACCGACGAGGAAGACGACGAGCGCGGCGACGAATGCCAGTGCACCGATGGGCATGATGAGGTTCTTCGGCAGGACCCTGCTCGCTGCGGGCAGCAGACGGTTGGCGGCGACGCTGGCCAGTGAGAACGGCACCAGGACGAGTCCGGCGACCATGGCCGACCGACCGAGGCCGTACCCGGTGTCGGTGGGGGTCTGCACCAGCCGGATGACCGTCGAGGACAGCACGAACATGCCGATGCCTGCCAGCAGCCCGGTGACGTCGGCGGTGAGTACGGACCGGTTCCGCAGCAGTCGAAGCTGGACGATGGGGTGCGGCGTGCGCAGTTCGTGGCGAGCCCACAGGGCGAGGGTGCCGGCGGCGGCTGCGAACGAACCGACGAGCAGCGGTGAGCCCCAACCCCACTGCCCACCGAGGCTGATCGCGAGGAGCAGGAACGTCAGGCCTGCGCCCAGCACGAGGGCGCCCGTCACGTCGAGCCGGTGCCGCGTCAGGTGCCCGCTGCTCGGTACGACGACGACGGCCGACACGAGAACCAGCGCCGACGCCAGTGCGGCCACGACGAAGCACGCGTGAAATCCCCAGACATGGGCGATGACGCCGGTCAACGGATATCCGAGGCCGATACCGGCGACGGCGGTCACCGACAGTGCCGCGACACACGAGCGGGCCCGCGGCGGGTCCAGGTGGTCGCGGGCGATGGCCATGGCCAGAGGCATCAGGCCGAGCCCGATTCCTTGTAGACCACGCCCGACGATCAGTAGGGCGAAGTTACCGGGGACGGCCGCGAAGATGCATCCCAGCAGGACCACGGCCAGGGCACCGATCAGCACTTCCCGACGCCTGGGCCCGTCGCCGAGCCGTCCGAGTACGGGAACCGTCACGGCGCCGGTGAGCATGGTGATGGTCAACGACCACTGGGCTCCGGTGAAGGACACGCCGTACGTCTCGGCCACCGTCGGGATGAGCGGTGCACCGACACTGCTGACGACAGCCACGATGGTGCAGATCGCGATCAGGACAGGTACGAGCAGTCGGCTGCGCGTACCGACTGGGGCATCGCGTATGTCACCGGTCGATGTCATCGGCTGATGATAAGCGACTTCCTCTTTCATCACCCAATCGACAGAAGTGACGGTCAGCCCACGAGGGCGTCGTCTCGCTGCTTCTTGCGCTCGGACCGCGCCCTGACCGCCAGGTACGCCTTGGCCCCGAACGGCGCGGCGAACAGCATGATGACCAACCGAATCACCTGCACCGCCGCCACGAACGTGACGTTGGCGCCACTGGCAGCGGACACGGCCAGTACCGCCGACAGACCACCCGGCGTCGTCGCGAGGTATCCCTCGAGCAGACTGATCCCGGTCAGGTGGGACAGCAGGAGGCCCAGCAGCGCGCAGACGACGCCGAGGATCACGATGAGCAGGATCGCCCACGGCAACACCCGGCCGACCGCCCGCACACTCTCACCGGTGAAAGCGAGGCCCGCCTGCCAACCGATCAGCACGAACGCGATCGGCAGCAGGACCATCGGCGCGGACACCGAGTCGATCCACCCCGACAACTCCAGCGCGCCCGACGCCACCAGCGGCCCGAGCGTGGCAGGCGCGGGCAACCTGATCAGGCGGGCACCCCCGATTCCGACGACGATGCACCCGAGCACCACCAGAAGGTCCACGTAGAGCGGGCTACCGTCACCCGAACCCAGCGCGCCGCCCGACGAGCCGGCACCGAACACGAGCGTCGCAACCAACGGCATGGTGACGATGATCAGACCGACGCGGACGTACTGCACGACGGCGACGATCCGCTCGTCACCACCGAGTTCTCGGGCGATCGCGACGAGGCCCTGAGCACCCCCGGCGATCATCGACAGTGCGCCGGTCAGCACGTCGACGTCGCGGTGGGCGCCGAGTAGCACTCCGGCGCCGACACTGACGATCAACGTGGCAAGACATACGGCAAGCGCCGGAAGCCAGTTCGCCCCGAGCGCGGACAGCGTCTCCGTGTCGATCATGAATCCGATGCTGACCGCCAGAATGCCCTGCGCTGCCATACCCGCGGGCCTCGGCACTTTACTGGGTCCGTACCCCTTCACCGCGAACACGGCCGCAACGACGAGCGACGCGAACAACGGTGCTGCCGACAGCTTGGCCACGGCCAGAACCGCCCACACCGCCCCGGTGGCGAGTACGAGGCCCACCCACAGCCTCACAGCTCGCTGCAGCGTGTACCCAAGTTTTCGCACACGCTAAGCCTACTCTTATCATTGGGACGAACATAATCGATTCGAAGGCTGTTAAAGGTACGTACACCCTTACCAAGAACGGGGTCGGAACGCATGAGCATCGACAACACCGCCATCAAACCTGCCGGCGCGGAGGTGAGTCCGCCGCACGCGACCGAGCTGCGCGAGGCGATGCTCGCCCTGACACGCAGGCTCCGACGCCAACGCCCCAGGCACTACCTCACGCCGAGTCAGATGCAGGTGCTCGGCGACGTGGAACGCAGCGGAGGGTCCAGCGCACCCGTCGACCTCGCCGCGATGCAGGGCGTGCGGATCCAATCCCTCACCAGCAACCTGAATGCACTCGAGGCCGAAGGGTTCATCACCCGAAGCCCCGATCCCGGCGACCGTCGACGCCTGCTGATTCGCATCACCGACTCCGGCACCGAACTCGTCGCAGCGGACCGCGAACAGCGCGACAGTTGGCTCGCCGACGCTATGAGCGAGGAACTGACCCAACTGGAACGCGATGTCCTGCACCTCGCCGCCCCGATCCTGTGGAAACTGGCCAGAAGTCCCGAGCCCCTCGTCCGACAACCCTGACCGGATCTCGGGGACGTTCCGCGGGCTCCACGTCGCACGTTGACCACGGGCCCGGCGTGGGGAAACATGAACGTCGATGCCCGCCACCGTGCGCCGCGTGCGGCGCAGCGACGAACAAGGAGTTCGCCCCTCATGTCCTACCTGCTGTACGACGCCCTGCTCCCCCAGCTCGGACACGATATCGCCACCTACTGGGCCACCCTCCTGGTGATCAACCCCGCCTGATCGCCCCAGCCTGATCACCCCAGCCTGATCACTGCGGTGGCACTACACACGACGAGGGCCGCACAGGAGTGGAGCCTGCGGGAACGACCCGACGGGCTGTGATTCTCGGTGCGGCCCTCGTGTTTCCTGCGGCTAGCCTGCCGGTACGGGTGTCGGCAGCAGACGGGAGAGAACGTCCGACAGCGTCACGACGCCCACCGTCGTATCGGCTCCGTCCGCGGAGCTGTTCACGACGAGTGCGAGATGACTGCTCGTCTCACGCATCGACGCGAGAGCGACATAGACCGGCGTCGACGCCTCCAACGTGAAGACCGGCCGAGTGACCTCGGCGAGCGTCACGTCCCCGGCGAGGGTGTCACGCACGTGCACGACACCGCTGATCGTGTCACCGTCACGTACCAGGATGCGCAGATGACCGGATTCCAGGGCCACCGCACGCACGTCCTCGACCGTCGCGTCCGTCGGGACCGAGATCGGGACACCCTGCGCGCGAACGAGATCGCCGACCTGCAGGTTCTGCAACTCGAGCGCACCCGCGATCTGGACCGAGTAACTGGCGTCGAGCGCACCGACGTTCACCGAATGCTCCACCAGTTGCCTCAGGTCGTCCGGGTTCTGGCCGGACGCCACCTGTGCAGCCGGCTCGACGCCGACCTTGCGGAGCAACCAGTTGGCCATTTCGTTCATCGCGACGATGACGGGCCGGGTCAGGAACATGAAACCGCGCATCGGCAGCGCCAGCATCGTCGCCGACTTCTCGGGGTGAGCGATGGCCCAGGACTTGGGTGCCATCTCACCGACGACGAGGTGCAGGAAGGTGACGATGATCAACGCGAGAACGAAGCCCGCGACGTCGGCGACCCAGTACGGGATGCCCCAGGACTCGAACATCGGAGTCAGTGCGTAGTGCACCGCGGGCTTGGTCGTTGCACCGAGCGCCAACGTGCACAGCGTGATTCCGAGCTGCGAGCCTGCCAGCAGAACCGTCAGCTCGCTCGAACTACGGAGTGCGGCCCTTGCCGACCTACTGTTCGGAGCTGCGTCCTCGAGCCGGTGACGCTTGGCCGCCAGCAACGCGAACTCCACCGCGACGAAGAACGCACTGGCTGCGATGAGCCCGATGGTGACCACGAGAACTACCCAGGGATTACTCATCGGTGATCATCCATTTCCGCCTCGGCCGAATCGGCCTCGACCTTGTCCCGCTGCCCCAGTTCGAGGCGCACGGACGATGGGACGTAGTTGTCGATTTCGAGCACCTCGACGGACACGAAACGCTCGGGGAGTTCGTCGTCGTCGGCGATGAGGTCTTCCGACTCGGCCGGCAGATCCACCTCGATGCGTGTGCCGACGGTCGGCAGCGAACCGTGATGCGCGATGACGAAACCGGCGATGGTCTCGTAATCACCGTCCGGAAGGTCGTGGTCGATCGACCGCTCGACCTCGTCGACGTGTACCTCACCCGCCATGGTCCAGGAGCCGTCCTCACCCGCGATCGGGGTCTGATCGACTTCGTCCTCGTCGTGCTCGTCGGTGATCTCGCCGACGAGTTCCTCGGCGAGATCCTCGATCGTGACGACGCCCGTCAGCCCGCCGTATTCGTCGATGACGCAAGCGAGTTGGTTCTTCGACGACCGCAGCTCGACGACGGCGTCGGGCAGGGCTTGAACCTCGGGCAGGATCAACGCGGGGCGGACGAACTCGGACACCTGAGCGTCCGGTCGATCGGTCACCGCGAGGATGTCCTGCAGGTGCACGACGCCGACGATTCCGTCGTCGTCGTCGAGGACGGGGTACCGGGAGTGCTCCTGCCCCATCAGCGTTTTGACCTCGGCGAGAGTGTCCGTTGCGCGGACGGTTGCCGCCCGCGAACGAGGAATCATCGCGTGTTCCACCGTGCGGGTCGGGAAGTCGAGGATGCGATCGAGCAGATCCGACAGCTCGTCGGGCAGATCTCCGGAGTCCTTGGACTCGGCGACGATGTGCTCGAGGTCCCGAGGGGTGGCCGAATGTTCGACGTCGTGTACCGGTTCGATCTTCAGTGCCTTCAGCAACAGGTTCGACGCGTGATCGAAAATGGTGATGAGCCAACCGAAGAGCTTGAGATAGATGGTGGTCGACAGCGACAGCCACCGGGCCACCGGCTCGGGACGAGCGATCGCGAAGTTCTTGGGGAACAGCTCGCCGAACAGCATCTGAATGAACGTCGAGAACAGCAGCGCGAGCACTGCGCCGATGCCGACTCCCACGGCGGTCGGGATTCCGACACCGCCGAGGATGGTGCCGAGCGACTGACCGATGAGTGGTTCGGCGACGTAACCGACGAGCAGTCCGGTCACGGTGATTCCCAGTTGGGCACCGGACAGCATGAAGGACGTGCGTTTGGTTACCTGAAGAGTTCGACGGGCACCCGCGTCACCGGCTTCGGCGCGAGCCTTCAGCCGTGAGCGATCCACCGTCATGTACGCGAATTCCTGGGCCACGAAGTAGCCGGTACCGACCGTGATCAGGAATACGACGAGGAAGCCGAGCAAGAGAGTGAGAATCACGCTCATTCGCCGGACACCGCCTCGCACGTCGTGGAAATAGTGCGGGGGGCCGTGTCCGGCCCGGGTTTATCGCTGTCCATGAATCCTCTGTTTGATGGGTTGGGCAGTGCACGACCCTGGTTTGTTCGACACCGTGGTTTCGGGTGCTGCAACACCGTGGTTTCGGGTGTTGCTTCGGACCGTGATGTCCGATTCTAGCGGGCTCGCTCGACTTCGGGTGCTTTCACCACGAGAACCGGGACCGGACTGTCCAGAAGCACACGCTGCACGGTGCTTCCCATCAGGAATTTCCCGACGGCAGAGCGCCGCTTCGACCCGATGACGAGAAGTTCGGCACCGGTGTCGGCGACCAGGTCGACGATCGCTCCGGCGGGATCTCCCCCGTCCGGTTCGACGCGCACCGAGAAGGTCGCGTCAGCGACACCGCGGCTGGTGAGAATCTGCTCCGTCGCGAGAGTCGTTGCTTCCCTGTCCTCCTCGGACACGGAGTTGGTGTCCACGACAGCCAGGGCGACGAGCTCCAGGCCCCGGAGGTTCGCTTCCGACACAGCCCGGACGAGGGCCTCCCGACCCTCGGGCGAATCGCTCGCCACTACCGCTACAGACATGGGCATTTCACTTCCTCTGAATTGTGCTCATTGTGGTCACGTCGAATGATTGGACTATTCGGACAAAGCGTATCTACTGTGTCGCTGTGACACATCACACGAAAGGTTTTTGATGGCGGTCTCGCCCACATTGTCCAAGTCGATTCTTGCCGTCGCCGTCGTGGCTGCCGTGAGCGTCGCAGGTATCGATGCGAGCCGCAGCGAAAGCGGCTCCGACGCCAGGTCCAAGCTCACGATGATCGCGCCTGCCGCGGCGGGTGGCGGCTGGGATCTCGTCGCCCGCGAAGCGCAGCAAGCCCTGCGCAGCGACGGCATCGTCAACAACGCGCAGGTGGTCAACGTGCCGGGTGCGGGTGGAACGATCGGCCTCAGCCAGCTCGACAATCTGTCCGGTCAGGCGACGACGGTGATGATCACCGGCACCGTCATGCTCGGCGGCATCGCGATCAACAATTCCGAGACGACACTGGCCGACACCGTTCCCATCGCGAAGCTCGCCGAGGACTTCGAGGTCTTCGTCGTGCCGAAGGAATCGCCGTACCAGAATCTCGAGGACATGATCGCGGCGTGGCGTGCCAACCCCGGCGGCCTCCCCATCGGCGGCGGATCGCTCGGCGGCATCGACCACATCGTGGCAGGCCAGCTCGCGCAGGAAGCCGACATCGATCCCGCCGCGATCAACTACATCGCGTACTCCGGAGGCGGCGAAGTCCTCACCTCGCTGCTGTCCAACACGGTCGGGGTCGCCGTCAGCGGATACAACGACTTCCGCGACCAGATCGAGGCAGGCAACGTCCGTGCACTCGCGGTCGCCGCACCCGAACCCGTCGACGGCATCGACGTCGACACCTTCACCGAGCTCGGATACAACGTCGACCTGGTGAACTGGCGCGGCATCGTCGCGCCACCCGGTATCTCGGACGAGGACCGTGACACGTTGATCGCGATCGCCACCGAAATGCACGAGACGGAGCAGTGGCAGGGGGCCGTCGAACGTAATCGGTGGAAGGAATCGTTCTCGACGGGGGACGAATTCGCCGAGTTCCTCGATGTGGAACAGACCCGCATCACCGACATTCTCCGAGAGCTGGGACTCGTATGACCGACACGACTACGAAATCCGAGACCTCGCGCTCGTTCTGGGTCGGCCGTAGCGGACTGATCGTTCCGGCGCTGCTCGTCGCGCTCGGCATCTTCCTCGTCTACGGAACGATCACCATGGATGTTCCGGCGACCGCGACGTCCCCCGGGCCGCAGGTGTTCCCCTCCATCGTGGCGGGAGGCTGCTTCGTCGTAGCCGTACTGGTCACCATTCAGTTGTTGGTCAGGCCCGACGAGATCGATCGGGGCGTCGACGACGACGGACGCGCGTTGACCGGCACGGTCAGCAATTGGCGCACCCTGGCGATCACCGTCGGATCGGTCGCGCTGTTCATCGTGTTGCTCAACCCGCTCGGCTGGGTCCTCGCCGGTGCACTGCTGTTCTGGGGTGTGTCGATCGGCCTCGGCGGACGTCGCTACGTGTTCGACGCGGCCGTGGCGCTACTGGTCTCCTCGGCGGTGCAGTTGGCGTTCTCCGCCGGCCTCGGCTTGACCTTGCCCGGCGGCGTTCTCGCCCAGATCTTCTGATGGAGCTGACGTTCTCATGGATTCACTGAACAGTCTCTTCGAGGGCTTCGGCACGGCGCTGACGCCGATGAACCTCGTGTGGGTGTTCGTCGGCGCGCTCCTGGGCACCGCTGTCGGTGTCCTCCCCGGCCTCGGTTCGGCCATGGCTGTGGCCCTGCTGCTCCCGGTGACGTTCACCCTCGATCCCACCGCTGCCCTCATCATGTTCGCGGGTGTGTACTTCGGCGGACTGTTCGGCGATTCGATCTCCGGCATCCTCATGAACACCCCCGGCAACAGCACCGCCATCGCCGGCACCTTCGAAGGCCATCGCATGGCCAAGAACGGTCGTGCGCCCCAGGCTTTGGCGACCTCGGCCATCGCGTCGTTCATCGGCGGCATGATCGCGACGACACTCGTCGTGTTCTTCGCCCCGACCCTCGCCTCGCTGGCGACCAACTTCGGGCCCGCCGAATACTTCGCTCTCGCGGTGTTCGCGTTCATCGCGACGTCCGCGGTGGTATCGGATTCCGCCTTGAAGGGTCTGACGGCTCTGTTGATCGGCCTGACCTTGGCGGTCATCGGCATCGACGGGCCGTCCGGGGCGTCGCGCTTCACCTTCGACGTACCCGCGATGTTCGACGGCATCCACATCGTCGTCATCACCGTCGCGATGCTCGCGCTCGGCGAGGTCATTCACATCGCATCGAGAATCGGCCGCCCCGAGGACAATTCGTTGATCAACTCGGGCGGTCGGCCGTGGCTGAGCAAGTCCGAGTTCCGGGAGGCGCTGCCGGCCTGGCTGCGCGGCACCGCATTCGGAGTTCCGTTCGGCGTCATCCCCGCCGGCGGCGCCGAGGTCCCGAGCTTCCTCGCGTACGGCACCGAGCGCAGGCTCGACCGTCGGCGCAAGAACCCGATGTTCGGCAAGGGCGCTATCCGCGGCGTCGCCGGGCCGGAAGCTGCGGGCAACTCCACGGCCGGTACCGCGATGGGCGCACTGCTCGCTCTGGGGCTGCCGACGTCCGCCACTGCGGCGATCCTTCTCGCGGCGTTCCAGCAGTACGGAATGCAGCCGGGGCCGTTGCTGTTCGAACGCAGCGGTGACATCGTCTGGGCCCTCATCGCCAGCTTGTTCCTCGCGATGATCGTGCTGCTGATCCTCAACCTGCCGTTCGCCCCGCTGTGGGCGCAGCTGCTGAAGATCCCCAAGAACTACCTGTACGCAGGCATCTCGGTGTTCGCGGCCCTCGGTGTCTACGCATCCAGTGCGTCGATCGTCGATCTGATGTTCATGCTCGGCCTCGGAATCCTCGGATTCATGATGCGCCGCTACGGTATTCCGCTGGCCCCGGTCCTCATCGCGGTGATCCTCGGACCCCTCGCCGAGGATTCGCTACGGCGCGCGCTCGCCGTCAGCGAAGGCGATCCGACCATTCTCGTCGGCAGCGCCATCACCGTGGTGCTGTACTCCCTGATGGCTCTGGCCATCGTCTTCACGATCGTGAGCAAGATTCGCGCTCGGGCGAAGGTCGACTTCTGACCCCTGTGTGAGTGGAAATGCAGGCCCTGGACAGGAGCGGAGCCTGCGGAGCGACCCGATGGCACTGTCATTTCCACTCACATTGGGCTCACGTGAGTCAGAGGATGTACAGCATTTCCTGGTAGGTCGGAAGCGGCCAGAGATCGTCCGCCACCATGCCCTCGAGAGTGTCCGCTGCTGTCCGGACTGCGGCCATGGCAGGAAGCAGAGCGTCCTTCGCGTGGGTCGCCTCGGCGAGAGCGTCGCCGCCGGGGTCGCTGTCCAGTGCAGCCTCGAGAGTCGCCAGAGCCGAACGCAACGCGGACAGCGGCTCGGACACCGACTGCAGTTCGGCGGTGTCGGCTTCGACGCCTGCAGCCTTCAGCGCTGCGACGTTCTGTGCCAGCTCGGTCTGGTACCGCACGGCTGCGGGAAGCACCGATGTCCGGCCCATCTCGACGGTGAGGCGCGCTTCGACGAACACCGTCAGTGCGTACTGCTCCAAGCCGATCTCGTACCGCGAGTGCATCTCTCGGTGGTTGAAGACGTTGTACTTCTCGAACAGCTCCATCGCGGAATCGGTGATGAGTTCCGGTAGGGCGTCGAGCGTCGTACGCAGGTTCGGCAACCCGCGGGACTCGGCCTCGATCTGCCAGTTGTCGGAGTAACCGTCACCGTTGAACACCACGGCACCGTGCTCGGTGATGATCTCGGTGAGCAGATTCTGGACGGCCGTGTCGAATTCGGTGCCGTTCGCAACCGCGGTTTCCAGGTTGGTGGCCATGTAGTCGAGCGACTCGGCCATGATGGTGTTGATCGTGACCATCGGCCCGCTCACCGTCTGCATCGAGCCCGGTGCGCGGAACTCGAACCTGTTGCCGGTGAACGCGAACGGGCTCGTCCGGTTGCGGTCGCCCGGATCGGTCGGGAGCACCGGCAGCGTGTCGGCCCCGATCATCATGGTTCCCTTGCCCTTCGACGACGTCGCCGCGCCCTTGGCGATCTGATCGAAGACGTCGGCGAGCTGGTCGCCGAGGAAGATCGAGATGATGGCCGGCGGGGCTTCGTTGGCGCCGAGCCGGTGATCGTTGGTCGCCGACGCCACCGAGGCGCGCAGCAGGCCGCCGTACTTGTGCACCGCTCGGATGACCGCAGCGCAGAAGACGAGGAACTGGGCGTTGTCGTGCGGGTTGTCTCCCGGCACCAGCAGTGACCCGAGCTCGGAGTTGCCGAGCGAGAAGTTGACGTGTTTGCCGGATCCGTTGACGCCGTCGAACGGCTTCTCGTGGAACAGGCATTCCATGCCGTGCTTCTTGGCGATCGTCTTGAACGTCGTCATCAACAGCTGTTGGTGGTCCGCTGCGATGTTGCCGCGCTCGAACATCGGCGCGATCTCGAACTGCCCCGGCGCGACCTCGTTGTGCCGTGTCTTCGCTGGAATACCGAGCTTGAACAGCTCGCGTTCGGTGTCCATCATGAAGCCGAGGACACGCTCCGGGATGGCGCCGAAGTAGTGATCGTCGAATTCCTGCCCTTTGGGGGGCTTCGAGCCGAACAGCGTACGGCCTGCGTTGAGCAGGTCCGGGCGTGCGAGGAAGAAGTGACGGTCGACCAGGAAGTACTCCTGCTCCGGGCCGCAGAAGGACACGATGTTCTCGATGTCCTCGTGTCCGAAGAGCGTCAGGATGCGTTCGGCGTGACCACCCATCGCCTGCTGCGAACGGAGCAGCGGCGTTTTGTGGTCGAGCGCCTCGCCGGTCATGGACACGAACACCGTGGGGATACACAGCGTGTTGCCGTTCGGGTTCTCGAGCACGTACGCCGGGCTGGTGACGTCCCAACCCGTGTAGCCGCGGGCTTCGAACGTGTTGCGCAGACCGCCGTTGGGGAAGCTCGACGCGTCGGGCTCGCCTTGGATGAGGGTCTTGCCGGCGAACTCGGCGAGCGCACTGCCGTCACCGACGGGGTCGAAGAAGCTGTCGTGCTTCTCCGCCGTCAATCCCGTCAGGGGGTAGAAGACGTGCGCGTAGTGGGTGGCGCCTTTCTCGAGCGCCCAATCCTTCATCGCCGACGCCACGGCGTCGGCGACCATGGGATCGAGGGCCATGCCTTTCTCGATCGTCGCGATGACCGACTTGTAGACCGACTTGGGCAGGCGCTTCTGCATGACCACTTTGCTGAAGACGTTCTCGCCGAAGATCTCGCCGGGCTTCTCTTCCCCGACGAAGCTGACCGCAGGCGGGACGTACGCCTCGACGTCCTTGATCGCCTGCAGGCGGACGGTATTTCCACTCATGAGCTACCCCTTGACAAGGTGCGCTCCGCAATTGGATTTCGCGGAGTCCGACCTGGCGACACTACGAAGCTCCCGTGGCGGCAATGTTTCGCCGCTGTGACCACTGCAATTCGACGTCGACGCTCGAACGGGACCGGCACCCGATCACAACGCTCGGATATGGACTGAGTCACAACCCGATGGACAAATTTTCAATTTTGTCTATCCAAGTTTACATTTACGCGGTATTGTCATCCGCACAGTGATCGACACCACTAGGCGTTCGAGAGGGCTCGATCGCCTGAAGACGAGGAGTTCAGTCGTGGCAACCCAGACGAGTCCACAGTCGAATACGCCGGTCGACGAGTGGCGGGACAAGAAGCGGTATCTGTGGCTGTTCGGCCTGGTGCCGCCGACCGCGATCTTCATGGCGCTGGGTCTGGTGTGGGCGTTCAACCAGCTCGGCTGGAATGCCGTCTCACCGATCTGGTGGTGGATCGGGCCGATTCTGGTGTACGGGCTGTTGCCGATCCTCGACCTGTTCTTCGGGCCCGACGGCCAGAATCCGCCGGACGAGGTCATGGAAGCGTTGGAGAACGACAAGTACTACCGATACTGCACCTACATCTACATTCCGTTCCAACTCGCGAGTCTGGTGATCGCCTGCTACCTGTGGACGGCGGACAACCTGAGCTGGCTCGGCATCGACGGTGGCCTCGGGCTGGCCTCGAAGATCGGGTTGGCAATCAGCATCGGCGTCATGGGCGGCGTCGGAATCAACACCGCGCACGAGATGGGTCACAAGAAGGACAGCTTGGAGCGCTGGCTGTCCAAAGTCACTCTGGCGCAGACGTTCTACGGCCACTTCTACATCGAGCACAATCGTGGGCACCACGTTCGCGTCGCGACCCCCGAGGATCCCGCCAGCTCGAAGTTCGGCGAAAGCTTCTGGCGGTTCCTTCCTCGCAGCGTGTGGGGCAGTCTGAAATCGTCCTGGAAGCTCGAGCAGACGCGCATGCAGCGACTGGGCAAGTCCACGTGGAACATTCGCAACGACGTACTCAACGCTTGGCTCATGTCCGTCGTGCTGTTCGGCGTTCTGACGGCAGCGTTCGGTGTCGGCATCCTGCCGTTCCTTCTCATCCAGGCGGTGTACGGGTTCTCGCTGCTCGAGACGGTGAACTACCTCGAGCACTACGGATTGCTGCGGGCGACCACCAAGTCAGGACGCTACGAGCGGTGCGCACCTGCCCACAGCTGGAACTCCGACCACATCGTCACCAACATCTTCCTGTACCACCTGCAGCGCCACAGCGATCACCACGCCAACCCCACCAGGCGATACCAGACCCTGCGCAGCATGGAAGGTGCACCCAACCTTCCCAGCGGGTACGCCAGCATGATCACCGTCGCCTACTTCCCGCCGATCTGGCGAAAGGTGATGGACCACAGGGTTCTCGAGCACTACCGCGGTGACATCACCGCGGTCAACATCGAGCCGAGCAAGCGCGCGAAGATCCTTGCACGCCACGGCGCCCGGTCCGGTAGCCGATCGGATGCAGCTACGGATGCACCGAAGGACGCGAAGTGATGACGGCGTACGAGTGCCCGGTGTGCAACTACGTCTACGACGAGGCTGCCGGGGCGCCGCGTGAAGGTTTCCCGGCGGGAACGCCGTGGTCCGAGATCGCCGACGATTGGCCGTGCCCGGATTGCGGTGTCCGGGAGAAGATCGACTTCGAACAGAAAGCAGGATGAGAGATGGCCACGGATTTCAAGCTCTACCAGTGCATTCAGTGCGGTTTCGAGTACGACGAGGAACTGGGCTGGCCGGAGGACGGGATCGAGCCGGGCACTCGGTGGGAGGACATCCCCGAGGATTGGAGCTGCCCGGATTGCGGCGCTGCGAAGGCCGACTTCTTCATGGTCGAGATCAGCAGGCCATGACCCTCGGGGCGCCCGATAGAGTGGGGGTCGTGTCAACGCAACCGGTCGACCCGAGCCTCTATCAGGACGCACCGATCAAGCACGCACCCTTCACGGGTGCCGTGTCGAGCCCGATGCGGACGACGATTCTCGACGGTCTGCACGATCTCCTGCTCGAGCGCACGTGGTCGACGGTCAACATGGCGGACGTCGCCAAGGCTGCGGGCATCTCGCGGCAGACGCTGTACAAGGAGTTCGGTACCCGTAAAGGGTTGGCACAGGGGTACGCACTGCGGTTGACGGATTCGTTCGTCTCGGCGGTGGACGATGCGGTGTATGCCAACGAGGGTGACAGTCTGCGCACCCTCTACGTCGCGTTCACCGAGTTCTTCGGTCGCAGTGCATCGGACCCGCTGGTGCTGTCGATGCTGACGGACGATCCTCCGCCGGACCTGCTGCGGCTGGTCACCACCGAGAGCGGTGCCCTGATCGAGCATGCGTCGCTGCGGCTGGCGTCGACGTTCGAGCGTAGTTGGCTTCGCGCGTCGGCGCACAACGCAGACGTGCTGGGGCGCACCGTGGTTCGGCTGGCGCTCAGTTACATCTCGATGCCGCCGGAGAACTCGTCCGACGTGGCTGCGGACCTGGCGTCGCTGCTCACTCCGTTCGTCGACGCAATCAAGGGCACCGCATGAGCGAGGCACACCGCATGAGCGAGCTACACCGCGCGCACTTCGCCGAGCTGTCCGGTCACCAGGTCTACGCTCTGTGCAAATTGCGGGTCGACGTGTTCGTCGTCGAGCAGAACTGCGCGTACCCGGAGCTCGACGGCGCCGACGAGGATCCGTCGACGGTGCATTTCTGGCACACGGACAACGGACGGATCGTGTCCACGCTGCGGTTGCTGTACACCGACGGGGAAACCAGAATCGGACGGGTGTGTACGGCGGTGGACGCTCGCGGCCGTGGCCTGAGTGCCGAATTGCTGCGCGCGGCAATCGATCACGCACACGGTGACACCATCGTCATCGGCGCACAGGCTCAACTGGAGCAGTGGTACGGCCGGTTCGGTTTCGTTCGCAGCGGTGAGAACTACGACGAGGACGGGATCCCCCACCTTCCCATGACCAGGAAGGGCGATTAGGCGGTCATCTGCCGTGCTGCTTCGAGGACGGTGGCTTCGGAGAGCAGGACGTGCAGTGCTGCATCGCCCAGTGGGATGAAACTGTCCTCGCTGCAGACGCGTCGCACCTTGCCCGAGTATCCGGCGTCGACCACTGCGGTGACGATGCCTTCGCTCACACCACCGGACTTCCGCGTCTCGTCCACCACCAGCACGCGGCCGGTGGCCTCTGCATGTTCGACGATGTCCGCCAACGGAAGTGGTGCGATCCACCGGATGTCGACGACGCGCACGCCCACGCCGTCGTCGGCGAGTGCCCGCGCGACCCGCAGGCTCATCCTGACGCCGTTGCCGAAGGTGACGATGGTGAGATCGACTCCGTCGCCGTGGATTCGAGCGCGTCCGATCGAGGCAGGCGACACTGCTCCCCCGGCAAGCCACAGTCCGTCGCCGTCCAGGTACAGATCCCTGGTGTGGTACAGCGCAATGGGTTCCAAGACGACGCACACGGCGCCGTGTTCCACGGCAGCGTGGGCGCAGGCGAGAAGCATGGCGGCTGCGTCGTCCGGCATCGACGGCGAGGCGATGATCATGCCGGGAATGTCGCGCAGGGCGGCGACAGCGTTGTCGTTGTGGAAGTGCCCGCCGAAGCCCTTCTGGTAGCCGTATCCCGCTATCCGGACGATCATCGGATTTCGATACTGTCCGTTCGAGAAGAACTGCAGGGTCGCCGCTTCCCCGCGAAGTTGGTCTGCCGCATTGTGCAGGTAGGCGAGGTACTGAATCTCGGCGATCGGGAGCAGACCGGACACTCCGGCTCCCAGGGCCAGCCCGAGGATCGTCTGTTCGTCGAGCACGGTGTCGAACACCCGGGCCGCTCCGGCGTGCGCCTGCAGACCTCGGGTGACGCCGTACACCCCACCTTTGCGCGCCACGTCCTCGCCGAACAGGATCGATTGGGGACGGGTGGACAGAATGTGCTGCAGCGCAGCGTTCACGGCCTTCGCCAGGGTGGTGCCCGCCGGTAACTCCAGGCCGCCTTCCCCGGTCGATTCCTTGGCCGTGTCGGCTACCCGCGTCAGGGGTTCCATGACTGCTGCCGCGCTGTTCAACTGCGGTAGCTCGGCTACGTCCCGCGCCACACGCAGCACGTGTGCGCGCTTGTTCTCGTAGAGCTCCACCACGTCGTCGACACCGATCACGCCCGCGTCGACGAGGTGCCGTGCAGTGCAGAGAACGGGATCGCGGGCGAGATCGGCGGTGATCTCCGCAGCCGACCGATAGGACGACTCCACGTCGGATCCTGCGTGGCCCATCAACCGGACCGACTCGATGTGCAGGAAGGCCGGACGACGCCGTGTTCGAACCCAGGTCGCGGCCGCGATCGACGCGGCGTGGACGGCCTCGAGGTCTCGGCCGTCCGCGTGAAAGTATTCCAGGCCCGCTCTGGTGGAGAAGTTCGACGCGATCCAGCCCGCGGGGGTGCGCACGCTGATACCGATTCCGTTGTCCTCGCAGACGAACAGCAGCGGCATCGGAACGCCCTGATACGCAGTGTTGATCGCGGAGTTGATCGCCCCTACCGCGGTGGAGTGCCCGGCGGATGCGTCACCGAAGCTGCACACGGTCACCGCGTCGGACGGCCACGGGGAGTCCGCCCCGAGCTTGCGGGCCCGCGCCACGGAGAACGCGACTCCCACCGCGCGCGGCAGATGCGATGCGATGGTCGAGGTCTGCGGGAGGACCGCGAGGTCAGCTCGTCCGAACACCTTGTGCCTGCCACCGGAGATGGGGTCCTCGGTGGCGGCGACGACCCCGAGCAGGACGTCGCGAATGGGATCGCTTCCCCCTACCTGTCTGGCGCGTTCCAGGAAGAACGCGCCGGACCGATAGTGCAGAAGAGCCGGGTCCGTCGGCCGGAATGCACCGGCGACGGCCGCGTTGAACTCGTGCCCGGACGATCCGATCGTGTAGAAGCCCGTGCCGTGGGACCGCAACCATCGTGCCGCCAGGTCGAGGTGGCGGCTGCCGAGTTGAGCGTCGAACAACTCCAGTGCTCTCGTCGGGGTGAGAGTCGGCCCGAGTTCTTCTCGGCTTGCTCCCGCAGCTCGGATCGACTGCAGGAAATACTCGTCGATCGGCTCGGCCATGCGGTCAGGATATGCGCGTGCGGCACCGCACGCGGGCGAAGTCAGCGCGAGTCGGTGTTTCGCCAGGCCAAGAGCACACCGGTGCCGGACTGACGCGCCCACGGGAGGAACACGGCCACGGCGAGGGCGCAGGCCAGTGCCGACCCGACGGTGACGTACGACGCGAGCTGAAAACCTTCCAGCGATGCGGCTTTCATCGCGTACACCAAGTCCGCCTTCTGCGCGGCGAAGACGGAATTGGTCGGCGCCTTGACGATCTCGATGACGCTGACGACGGTCTCCCGGGCGAACGCCTTCTGGTAGGGCTCCATGAGGGCGTCGGGGATCGCGTCGATTCGAGGTCCCACCTTCGTGGTGTAGATGGACGCGACGATCGACCCCAGCACCGCGACTCCGAGCGTTCCGCCGACTTCGCGGGTGGTGTCGTTGACGGCCGAGCCTGCCCCTGCCTCGTCGAGCGAGACCGAGGACATGATGGATTCCGTTGCCGGCCCCTGAACGATGGCCAGTCCCAATCCCATCAGCACCATCGAGATCAACACCGGTCCGAGGTAGGGGGTTTCGACCTTCACCTGTCCCGCGATGAACATGCCGACGCTCATCACGACGAGTCCGAAGACGATCACCGCCGTGGTACCGACGCGCTGTGCGATCAAGGTGGCCAGTGGCGCGCCGATGGCGATGGACACCGCGAACGGTAGCGAGTGGATGCCGAATTGGAGTGGGCTGAGTTCCATCACACCCTGGAAGTACTGGGTGATCATGAACAGGAACCCGAACATCGAGAAGTAGGCGACGGCGATGGCCAAGGCAGGTAGCGAGAATCGGCGGATCCGGAACAGCGCCATGTCGAGTACGGGCGAGGGGGTGCGTAGTTCCCACCACACGAAGACCGCGAGGCAGACGACACCGAGCAGGTAGGCCGCAACACTGATTCCGGACAGCCAACCCTGATGCGGGGCTTCGATGATAGCCCACACCAGTACGGTGATGCCGACCAGGGACAGAGCGAGGCCGACCGGATCGAACCGACCGATGTGCGACGCCTTGGACTCCGGCACGAATCTCCATGCCGCAGCCAGCACCACCGCGGCCACGGGCACGTTGATCCAGAACACGGAGTGCCACGAGAAGTGTTCCAGCAGAAAGCCTCCCGCGGTGGGTCCGATCGCGATGGCGAAACCTGCCATCGCGGTCCACGCAGCGATGGCGAGTGCGCGTTCCCTGGCGTCGGAGAAGATGTTGATGATCAGCGCGAGGGTTGCCGGAAACACGGCTGCGGCACAGATTCCCATCAGCGCGCGGGCCGCGATCACCTGCCCGAGGTTCGCTGCAAGCGCGCCGCCGATCGACATCACCGCGATTCCGGCGAGGCCGACGATCATGACTTTCTTCCGCCCGTAGCGATCCCCCAGATGGCCGAACGCGAGCAGGAGTCCGGCGAAGGTCAGCGTGTAGGCGTCGACGACCCATTGCAGGCCGCTGATGCTGGACCTCAGTTGCAGGCCCATCGACGGGAGCGCGACGTTGACGACGGTGTTGTCGAGTACGACGAGCAGTTCGGCGGTACAGATGACGACAAGCGCGATCCAGCGTTGCCTGGCTGTCGACATCGAAACAGGGGATGCGAGCGATCGGTGCTGAGATGTTCGAACCACGGGCGGATCCTTCCCGACTGGTCATGCCGCGGGCTACCGAACATGCCTCGGCTATGACGCGCTACATAGCGACCATCGGAAGGTAACTGTAACTCGAAGTAATAGCAACAGTGTCGGCGTCAGGACGCGTCGAGCGCAGCCTCCAGCCAGGCGAGAAGTTCGACCTCGACCCGGTCCAGTGCAGCGGTGCTGCGCTGGGCTTTCGCGATGATCAAGGCACCCTCGAACGACGCGATCGCCATCGTGGCGAGACCGCGCGAACGCTCCTGCGACAGACCGCGCTGCCACAGCGACGCGGCTATCGTGTCCTCCCAGGACGTGAACGACTCGCCTGCGGCGACGAGGGCTGCGGGAGAGTTCATACCCTCCAGGGCAGCCGGCGCCACCGGACATCCGGCGGTGTAGTCGGTGGCCTCCAACTGCTGCCGGAAGCCGCCGATGATGGCTCTGAGCGTCGCGGCGGGCCCCTCGGCCGCGAGGCCACGCGAGATCATCGACCCCATCAGCGCACCCGCGGTCCTCGTCGCCTCCTCGACCAGCTGCGGCTTTCCCCGGGGGAAGTGGTGGTAGATGGAGCCGCGGGGCGCGCCTGCATGCTCGATGACGTCCGCGAGCGACGTTGCCTCGACGCCGCGTTCCCTGAACAGCAAGGCCGCGCTGCGCAACATGTCCTCGCGGGCTGTACTCCGACTCACGCGACCTACCCCTCTTGACGTTACCGATCGTCACACATACGGTGACGTCGGGTATGCACCACAGCATAACGTCGACGACGAGAGGCCACCATGACCACCGAGGTCGATCCTGTCACCACGCTCGCGGCACCGCTGACGTTGGCGTGCGGCCAGGTGCTGCCGAACCGCCTCATGAAAGCCGCGTTGAGCGAGGGCCTCGGCACCAGGACCCACAGCCCCGACGTTCGCCTCGAACGCCTGTACACGCGCTGGGGCGCGGGCGGTTACGGTCTCGTTCTCACCGGCAACGTCATGGTCGACCGTCACCACATCGGTGAACCCGGGAACGTGGTGATCGAGGACGACCGCGACCTCGACGGCCTGACCCGGTGGGCCAAGTCCGCCCGCGACGGCGGCTCCCCGATCTGGATGCAACTCAATCACCCCGGCCGCCAGGCCAATCCGATGGCAACCCGGTCCAAGCCGATCGCCCCGTCGGCGATCGCCCCCGGCATCCCCGGCATCCCGGCGCCGCGCGCCATGACGGAGTACGAGATTCGGGGCATCGTCGAGCGATTCGCGACCGCAGCACTCGTCGCCGAGTCCGCCGGATTCGACGGCGTCCAGATCCACGGGGCACACGGCTACCTCGTCTCGCAGTTCCTCTCACCGTCGGCCAACCGACGTGACGACCGATGGGGTGGCAGTCTCGACAACCGCATGCGGTTCGTACTCGAGGTGGTCCGCGCCATCCGCGCAGCCGTGTCCCCCGGCTTCGCCGTCGGCATCAAGCTCAACTCGGCGGACTTCCAGCGGGGCGGATTCGGTGAGGAAGAGTCACGTCTCGTCGTCGAACATCTGGCCGACGAACACATCGATCTGATCGAGATCAGCGGTGGAACCTACGAGTCGCCCGCGATGATGGGCCGGTCGGTGGCCGAGAGTACGCGTCGGCGTGAGGCGTATTTCCTGGATTACGCTCGCGAGGTCCGCGCTGCCGCGGGCGACGTTCCGCTTGCGGTCACCGGCGGTTTCCGCACGCGGTCGGCGATGGGCGCTGCCGTGGCGTCGGGAGAATGCGACGTCGTCGGTCTCGGGCGGCCCGCCGCTGTCACACCCGACGCAGGCAACGCGCTGCTCCGAGACGGCGCCGACAGCGTTGTGTCGCCGGCAATCGGCCTCGGGTTGCCGCGCAAGTACGCCAAACCACTCGACGGCGCCCTGGATCTGCAATGGCACACCGACCAGCTGCACCTGATCGGCGCAGGATCCGAACCGGATCCGAACCGATCCGTGTGGCGCACCGCGGTGCGGACTCTGCAGCGCAACGGGCTCGACGCCTTCCGCAGCAGGCGCAGCGGAAGCCGGTAGCGGGGTGAATCGCGAGTAGTCAGTCGACGTACTGATGTTTGTCGCGTCGAAGTGCAGGACGATATGGCCATGCAACCCGAATACGACGCATGGCCGTCACTTCCGGTGGACTCGTGGATCGAGACCCGCGACACCGTTCAGCTCTGGACCCAGATCGTCGGTAAGACGCGGATGGCGCTCGGCCCGGCCGTCAATCATTGGTGGGGTGTGCCCCTGTACGTCGACGCCCGCGGCCTGACGACGTCGCTGATGCCCGTCGGCGATCGAGGGCTCGAGATCAGGTTCGACTTCCTCGCTCACGACCTCATCTTCGAGGTCACCGACGGCCGCACGCGCCGCATGAAGCTGGAACCGCGCACCGTCGCGGACTTCTACTCCGAGTACACCGCGCACCTCGACGCGTTGAGCATCGACGTCGACATCGTCGGAACGCCGGTGGAGTTGCCCGACGCGACGCCGTTCGCCGAGGACACCGTGCACGGTTCCTACGACGCGGAGGCGGTGTCGGCGTTCTGGCGTTCGCTCGTCAGCGCGCACTCGGTGTTCTCCGCGTTCCGGGCCGATTTCCGCGGCAAGTCGAGCCCAGTTCATTTCTTCTGGGGTGCGTTCGACCTGGCGGTCACGCGATTCTCCGGCCGACCAGCGCCCACTCATCCCGGCGGTATCCCCAACTGCCCGGACTGGGTGATGCACGAGGCGTACAGCGACGAGGTCTCCAGCGCCGGGTACTGGCCGGGTGGGGCGGAGGAAGGCGTCTTCTACGCCTACGCCTACCCCCATCCCGACGGGTACGACACCCACCCTGCCGTCGAGGCGCCGGCACATTGGGACTCCGCACTCGGGGAGTACGTCCTGCCATACCACCTCGTTCGCCAGTCGGACGACCCCGCGGCCACGGTGCGCCGGTTCCTCGAGCAGACTCATTGCGCTGCCGTGGAGACCGCCGGTTGGTGACGGGGTGAAAGGCAGACCGCGTGGGTTTCGCCTGCCGGTGCTCCGCCGAGAACGTGGGTGAGCGCCGCCGCGATGACCTCGTGGTCGGAGCCGGTCCAGCGTTCGTCGCGCTGGCGTCGGTACTGCGACCACGACGGCACGCGGAACTGTTCGAGAATCAGCTCCGGGTTGTCGAGGCTGCGATACAAGCGCCAGGAGAACGCTCCGGTGCGTCGACGTGAACGCCCGACTCCTGCCATGGCTGCGGTGAACGCGTCCCGTTCGGAGTCCTCGACCGTGTAGGACACCGTGATCTGCACTGGTCCGTCGTCCGGTTCCGGTTCGAACACCACCGTCGGTGTCGGCCAGGCGCTGGACACCGTCCGATCGAGGGTTCCGGTGTCCGGCAGCAGCGGCAGCAGGGCCACGCTGGCGGCGACGATCACGAGCAGTGCCGTCGCCACCAGCGCGGCGTCGACGAGACCGATGGTCGACGCCACCCACCCCCAGACCAGGGATCCGGCGGCCTGCGATCCCATGAACACCAACAGATAGACCGACATCGCCCGAGCGCGGACCCAATGCGCGACCGACAGCTGGATGGCCGCGTTCAGTGCGGTCAGCGTCGTGATCCACGCGATACCGGCCAGCACGAGACCCGGGATCACCACCCACATCGGCAACCACACGAGGGCGGCGGTTCCCGCGCCGTACGCCAGAGCCGACACGACGAGAAGGGTGTTGGCGGACCACCGGGCTCGCAGCGCAGGTGTCAGGGCGACGCCTGCCACCGCCCCGACGCCCAGCACGCCGAGCAGTGCGCCGTATCCCATTGCGCCCAGGTCCAGAACGGACGCCGCGATGGACGGAAGGAGCGCCCACAGAGCCGACGCGGGAAAGGCGAACAGTGCCGAGCGGACGATGATCCGTCGGATTATCGGGCCGGAGCGGACGTACCGAAGGCCGGTCAGCAGTGACTCTCCGAGTCGCTCCCGGCCGGACGTGTCCGTGCGGGGACGCTTCCACCCGAGCAGCGCTCCGACGACGGCCAGGAACGACAGCGCGTTGAGACCGAAGACGAACGTCGTCCCGGCGAACGCGACGAGAACGCCTGCGACAGCCGGACCGATGGCGCGAGCTGCATTCACGGTGACACTTCCCAGTGCGGACGCGGCTGGAATCTGATCCCGCGGAACCAATTCAGGCTGGATCGCCTGCCACGCCGGAGCCGACAGCGACGTCCGACACCCGAGGACGAAGGTCGACGCCAGCAGACCGATCGGCGTCAGCGCGTCCGTCCAGGCCAGGACCGTGAGAACCCCGGCGGTGACACTCGACGCGACGCCGATCACGAGAAGCAGGATCCGACGATCCAGTGCGTCGGCGAGGACTCCCGCGAACAGCGCCAGCAGCAACGTCGGGGCGAGGCTCGCGGTCTGCACCGAGGCGATCACCGTCGTAGACGCGCTCCGTTCGACGAGGAACCACTGCGCCCCGACGGTCTGCATCCAACCGCCGATGTTGGACACGAGCTGAGCGAGAAACAGCATGCGATACACAGAATTTCGCAGCGGCGCCCACGCTGAACCCTCGTGTGCGGTCACCCCAGTCACCTCAGTTCCGCCACCCAGTCCGTGAACCTCTGCCACCCGATCTCCGGGTACTTGCGGCGCAGACCGTCGATGTTCGCGTCGTACCCGGTATCGGTCAGGAACTGGAACATCGCGCGCATGTCCGGCGACGAGATCGCGGCGGCGTCGTACGAGTGCGCGGTGACGGTGGTGCCGAGGGCCGCCCCGAGCGCAGCGGCCATCTGGGCGGGGGTCGGATCGTCGGATGCCAGATCGATTCGGGCGCCGAGGAATCGGGACGGATCGGACAACACGAGCGCGACGAATCGACCGAGATCGCGGCGGGACATCTGCTGCAACGGGGTGTCCACCGGTAGCGGTAGGTCGAGTCGTCCACGTCGAACGTCCTCGATGCCGCCGAGCATGTTGTCGTAGAAGTAGGTGGGGCCGACGATGGTGAACGGCACGGTGGACGCTCGCAGAATCGCTTCCGTCCTGGCCTTCGTCTCGAAGTGCGGTATTCCCGTGGATCGATCCGCGTCGGCAACGGACGAGAACACGACGTGGGGAACGTTCGCGGCCACCAGTGCGTCGACGAGTGCCTGCCCCTGGGCGATCTCCGCCTCCGGTCCGTCCTCGAACGGAGTGGTCATCGCGAACACGCCGGCCACACCGGTGAACGCGTCGGTTGTCGCGGACCGATCGGTGATGTCCGCTTTCCTGATCTCCACACCCCGCTGCTGGAGTGCGTCGGTGCGGGCGGACACTCGCCGTACCAGAGCTCGGACCGGAATGCCCCGTTCCAGAAGGGCGTCCACGACAGCCCCTCCCTGACCTCCGGTTGCTCCCACGACTGCACAAGGCTTGCTCATACTCGTCACACTGCCGTGCCCGTGCAGTTCGGTCATCAGTCGTGCGACTGAACTCAGCGCAGAGCATTACCCAAATCGGGCGCTCTCTCGATCAACTGACGCGCATCCCTGGCCGTCACGACGCCGTTGCACACCTCGGCGTACTCGCTCATGGCGCACGAGGCCTGCGACCAGTACCGCTCGTGCTCGGGTGTCACCCAGGCCAGGCGATGCACCTTCCTGGCCAGTTCCTCCAATTTGTCCACCCGCGGTGGCAGACCGTTGCACCGGCCGTCGCCGACGATCAGGACCGAGGTGCGCGAGGTGACCTTGGAGCCGTGCGTCGTCAGCAGTTCCTCGAGCGTGCGTCCGTAATCGCTGCTCGCCTCCAGATCCAGCTCGGGTGCTGCCAGAACCGATGCGAGCGCGTCGTCACCGGTACTGCGCGCCAGCAGGTCCGTCACGTCGACCGGGTTGTCCACGAAGGCGAGGACCGTGCACCTGCTGGTCCGATGCCGCATCGCCTGCGCGAGCCGCAGAGTGAACGCGGTGATCGGGCGTACCGACAACGAGACGTCGGCGAGAACGAGGAGTCGAACCCGTTCCGGCACAGGCTTGTCCACCATCAGATGGAAAGGAACCCCGTCGGTTCTCATGCTTGCCCGGACCGTCCGACGCATGTTCAGTCGCCCGTTCGTGGCTTCGCGCGGCCGAGGCCGCGGTGTACCGCGCATGCGGCGCAGCACTTCTCGGCATGCATCGTTCACGTCGGCGCGCGACGGGATGTCGGAATCGGGCGAGTCGGACGCCGTCGCCGTATCGCGTGAGGTACCGGCGCGATCCTGGCCGGAGATCGCGTCGACGAACGCTTCCACCGCGTCGACCAACTTCTCGAGTTGCGCCGCGGTCAACGGTTCTCCGTCACCCTGGTCACCGTAGAGCGAGTGGGGGTCGTAGGCGTCGAGCCAACGGAGAATGCCCTCCGGGTCGTCCCATGTCAGCGTCCCCTGCGAGATCATCGCCTGCGCCGACGACAGGTCGCCGACGGTCGCGGAGTCGGCGCGGTCGACGTCCACGGTGAACGACACGCCCCTTCTGCCGCTGTCGTTCTCGGTGTCGACGGCCAGGTTGGAGTCCGCACCGGTGATGGACAGGTCGTCGTCGTCCTTGTGCGGGTTGAATCCTTTGTCCGCCTCGGGAGTGTCGAAGAAGTCACCGACTTCGGCTGCATTCTCGTTGTAGTCCGCGTAGCGGCCGGTGTCCTTGTCGTCGTTCGAGATCTCGAGGGTAGTAGGCGCCCCGTCGGCACCCGAATCACGCGTCGGCCGATGCTCGTCCAGAACGGCAACCGGCCGGGGGTGGAACAGCCGGTCGAAGGCGGCGTCGAATCCGTCCTGCTCGTAACTGTACTTGGCGCACGTCGCACGCAACGCGGACTCGAGGGTCCTCAGGTCACCGGCACCGACGAGACCGAGAACCCGTCGCACTTCGATCACTTCGGCGGGCGAGGCCGACACGCCGTGCCGACGCAGCAGGCGGCCGAACACCGCCGCGACGACGTCGAGTACGTACGCCGGTGTACTTCGAGGAGCGAGACCGGACACGGCACTCACTTCTTTCTGATTCCGAACCCACTGCCGGTCGAGCGCGGGTCGCGGCCGCCGGTACCTCGGAAGGCCGCGGTGGTGGTGTTGGGCGGCCGGGAGGCGACGCTCGTGCGCGGCTCGTCGGCTGTCTCGGGTTCCGGTGTCTGCGCTCGACCACGAACCAGCTCGACGTCGCTTCCGTACTTGAGAAGAGCTGCCAGCAGGATCTCTCGCGTGCGTTCGGTGTCGTGATCCTTCAGGATCATCGCGGCGCGGGCTGCATCGATGACCTCGGAGACCGATGGACTCTTGCGCAGCGGGAGTTCCCTCAGGGACCTGGCGAGTTCGACGACGTCGGCGACGGTGGCGTCCTCCACTTCGGGGGCCCGGGAGGACACGATCTCACGTTCCCGTTCGGGCGTCGGGTAGCCGACGGAGAAGTGCAGGCAGCGACGTTTCAACGCGGCGGACAGTTCGCGAGTGTCGTTGGAGGTGAGGATGACCCACGGGTCGGTCCTCGCCGCGAAGGTTCCGACCTCCGGGATGGTGATCTGCTTCTCGGCGAGGATCTCGAGGAGCATCGCCTCCATGGACTCCTCGGTCCGGTCGACCTCGTCGATGAGAAGTACGACGGGTTCCTCGGACAGGATGGCGTCGAGGAGTGGCCGCACCGCAAGGAACTTCTCGGAGTACAGCCCGAAATCCGTGTCCGCCAGTATTTGCGACGCTTCCGCGGTGCTCTCGACCGCCGCGAGTTCGGAGCCGATGCGATCGCGCAGCATCTGTACGTGCAGAAGCTGTTTGGCGTAGTCCCATTCGTAGAGGGCGCGATTGTCGTCCAGTCCCTCGTAGCACTGCAACCGCACCAGCCTGCGCCCGCCTGCGACGGCGAGCGCCTTGGCCAGTTCGGTCTTGCCGACACCGGCCGGCCCTTCGAGCAGCAGTGGTCGATCCAGGGCGATCGCGAGATGGACTACGACGGCGAGATCGTCACCCGAGATGTATCCCGTTTCGCGAAGACCGTCACGGACGGTGTCCGCGCTGGTCGAGAAGATCGGTTCACTGCATGCCTCCAGGCCGGCCGATGTCATGGTGGTTCTCTCCTGCGCTCAGTAAGCCTTGTTGATGGCGTGATCGACGACGGGGATCATGGAGTCGACGGTGACCTCGCGGGGGTTGCCCGGGGTGCACCAGTCTCCCTGGATGTGCTCGGAAATCTTGAGCACCGTCTTCTCGTCGCCGGGGATGACCTCGCCGCGTCCGGTGTACTTGCCGGTGTTCATGCGGTTCTTGTCGTAGAGCCTGGTGTTGACCTCACCGAAGTTGTCGGGAATGCCGACGTCTTTCGCGAGGCGAATCGCGGCTTCCACGGCAGCGTCGGCCGCCTGCACCGTCGTCAGGTTGCGGGTGTCCACGCCGAGAGCGCCTGCCATCTGTGCGTAACGCTCGTACCGCGAGGGCAGGTTGTACTCCCACACGCGGGGCAGAGCGATGGCGTTGTTCAGGCCGTGGTGCGAGTCGAAGTAGGCACTGACCGCGTGCGAGATGGAGTGCACGATGCCCAGACCACCGGAGTTGAACGCCTGTCCGGCGATGTACTGCGCGTTCATCATTCCCTCGCGGGCCTTCAGGTTGCGCGGTTCGTACACGGCCTCGCGGAGGTTCTTGGCCACGAGCTCCACCGAGTACAGAGCGTTGCCGAGAGACGGCGCGAAGTCCAACCGGGAGACGAAAGGCTCACTGCCGTGGGCCAACACGTCGAACCCGCAGTAGGCGGTGAAGTGCTGCGGGCAGGTGTAGTACAGCAGCGGATCGTCAATGGCGACGGTGACGATCGATGCCTCGTCGAACGCGACCCACTTGTGCGGGTTGTCCATGTCCGACGTGTCGGTGATCACGTACGCCCAGGACGTCTCCGAACCGGTTCCGGCGGTGGTGGATACCGCGATGTGAGGAGGGTTCTCCTTGTTGGTGGATTTGGCGAAGCCCTCGAACTCGTTGATGTTGCGTCCGTCGTGAGCGATCACGATGCGAGCGCCCTTGGCTGCGTCGTGGCTCGAGCCACCACCGACGGAGATGATGCTGTCGCACTTCTCCTTCTGGTAGAGGGCAGCAGCGTCCATGACGTTGTAGTCCTTGGGGTTCGACTCGACCTTGTCGTACAGGACGACCTCGACACCCTGGTACTCGATCTTGCCGATGAGTTCCTCGATGATCCCCGAACCGCGGAGGCCGGTGGTGACGAGCAACGAGCGCTTGAATCCGAGGTTCTTCGCCTCGACGCCGATGATGTCGTGTGCGCCCACTCCGAGAAGTGCGCGTGGGAAGGGGTGGAATTCCTTGATCGGGAAATCCCAGATCTGGTTGAGCTCGATTGCCATCGGATCCTCCTGGTGAGTCGGTGTGACTACGCTCACTCTGAGGGTTCGACGTGATCGGCGACAAGGGATTTCACCCCGAACCACCCGTCCGCTGAACCGAACTACCCGATCGGTCAGGTCACGGTGCTGCCCGGTCGATCATCCCCCGCAGTTCGTGACGCTTGCTGACTCCGAGCTTCGGATACACGTGATATAGGTGCGAGCCGATCGTCCGTGGTGACAGGTGCAGCTGCTCGCCGATCTGACGGTTCGTCAACCCTTCCGCGGCGAGAGTCGCGATGTGCTGTTCCTGAGCCGTCAGTGACGCCCACCCGTCCGTCGCCGTCGGCGTCGATCCGCGAGATCCCCCGGCTGCCCGCAGTTCCGCCCGGGCGATGTCCGCGAACGTCCGCGCGCCGACGGACTCGAAAGTATCCAACGCCGCTGCCAGGTGCGGCCTGGCCTCGGTCGGACGGCGGTTGCGGCGCAGCCATTCCCCGTAGTGGAGCTGAGCGCGTGCACGCTCGACCGGCCACCGATGACCGTCCGGATCGAGAACTGCCGTCCGGTAATGACGTTCGGCACCGCGAGTGGTTTCGCTCACCAGCGCGGCGGCCAAGTGCCGGAGCAACCTGATTCTTGCCGGTGGCTTCGACCCGATCGCACGCCCGATGGCCGTCACGAACTGCCTGGCCGACGCCTGCTGCCCGCTTCGGGCACCCGCCCACGCCAGGTCCGCGATTCCCAGCACCGATTGAATACTGTGCACCGGCGTGCCGTCGTCCTCGAACACACTGCGCAACCGCTCGTACGCACCCGCGAAATCGCCGTTCACACAGGCGAGGAACGAACGGGCCCGCGTCAGATCGACCGTCAGCGCACCGTTCGCCCTCGGCTCGAACAGCGTCGCCGCCCGCGCGAGGTGTCCTTTCGCGACGTCCAGGTTGCCGCGGTGCGATTCGATCGTCCCGCGGTGGATTTCCACGTTGGCGTCGACGAGTGCCATCCTGCCCACTGCCGCCACCTCGGACGCCTCGTCGGCAGCTTTGTCCACCTCGCTCCACCGGCCGGTGTCGATCAGGGCACCGAGGAACGCAGCCATTCCCATCGCGCCGGCCCCGAGACTTCCCACTTCACGCAAAGATTCGATGCCGCGTCCGAAGTAGGACAGGGCGTCGACACTGTTCTCGCTGAGGTACGCCCTCGTCCCTTCCGCCAGCAGATACGAGATCTTCGCCGCGATCGACGAGGTCTCGTCCAGGGTTTCGTGGGCCTCCGCTCCGAGGGTGCTCGTCGAGTACTCGGCAATCAGCTGCCGGACTGCTTCTTTCGCCGCGTCCGGCATCGGCGACAGAAGGTCGCGTCCTTCCGAGGAAAGCTCACCAGGGGCGCTCGGTGCGGGAATCGCCTCGGCGAGACGGGCCAGCGCTGTTCTGCGCCACTCGCCACCGCTGAAATGAGCAGCACCGAGTGCGGTGAACAGCAGTGCCAGGACCAGACTTTCGTCCGTCGGCGTGTACTCCGCGAACGTGCGGCGCACCACGTCGAACGCTTCGTCCGGTTTGGCGGTCTGCAACAGAATCGACGCGGTCGGAAGCGCTGCGGCACTCCGAATCTCGGGCGAGACCGTTGCTCGGCGAACCTGAGCGGCCAACGACAGTCCCCACTGCGGATCGCCCGCCATGTAGGCGGCGTGCGCGGCACTGGCGTATCGCAATGCCGCTTTGTCCGGGGCCGGAGAGATCTGCGCAGCCCGTTCCAACGCACGTGCCACCTCGAAGAATCCTCCTCGGCGGTGGGACAGCTCGGCGGCGCCTTCCAGTTCCGCGGCCACCGATTCGTCCAGGCCGTCCGCGGCCGCAGCACGGTGCCACGCCCGGCACGGCGGATCGTCGACCAATCGAGCCGCGAAATCCTCGTGTGCGGCGCGGCGCTGATCCACACTGCAACCCGAATAGGCTGCGGCGCGCACCAGTGGGTGCGTGAAATGTACGGCGCGGCCGTCGATCACGACGAGACCGGAGCGTTCAGCTTCCCTCCACACCGACAGATCGCTGCCGAACCCTGCAGCCGCGGTGATGACGTCCAAGGATTCGTATCCGGATCCGGACGCCGCGTAGAGCAACAACTTTCGCGTCGGCGGTGTCAGATCGGCGATCCGAAGGGAGAACAGCGACTGCACCCGACGAACCCGGTCGTCGCTGGTACCGGCCGACAGGTCGACGCCCGACCGGACGACGGCACGGCTGAACTCGATGATCGCGAGAGGATTTCCCTCGGCCTGACGGATGATCTCGAGCCGCGCGGAGCGAGACGGCGTCGTGGGCTGACGGTCCAACAGCGCAGCCGACTCGGCGTCGGTGAGGTTCGGAACCTCGGCTGCCGCGACACCGGGATCGACGCCGTCGGGAATCCGGTGCCCCCGCGCACTGCACAATGTGGTCATCGGCCCGGCCACCCGCCTGACCGCGTACACGACGATGTCGAGCGAATCCCGGTCGAGGAGGTGCGCGTCGTCGAGAAGCAGGACGAGAGGTGACTCCTCGGCGAGCACTTCCAGGAGGTGGAGTACCGCGTGCCTGCAGGCGTACATGTCGACCATCGCGGGCAACGGCGCACGGCCCAGCATCTCGTCGAGTGGGGTTCGAACCGCCTCGGGTAGACGGTCGACGAACGCCATGACCGGCCACAACAACTGCTGAAGTCCGGAGAACATCTGCTGCGTCTCGGCGTCCACGCCCGACGCCTGCAGCACTCGAACACCGGCGTCCTCGGCGACGGCACGCGCATGCCGGAGAAGAGTGCTCTTCCCGATCCCGGCCTCCCCCAGCAGCCAGAACATCCGATCACCCGCGCCGGGATCCGTCACCATGCGAGTGATCGACGCAGCCAGCGCGTCTCGCCCGACCAGCGCCCCGGCGAGCGGGTGTTCCGCAGTCATCGAGCACCGCCCGTAGTTGTAGCAACAATCTGTCGTTCACATTGTGACACCGCCGCGCCTGTCGTACGACGTTCGCATAGCCACCCACGGCGGCGCATACCCGTTGTGTTCGAACATATGTTCGATTACACTTGGGGCATGGGAATGCAGGGGGGCACGACCAGAGAGGTTCGCGCAGCTGCCGATGCAGCTGCGGCGACGGCGCTGTCCTCGCTTGCAGATGCCCGCCGGGCCGAGAACAGGTGCGCTGCCGCGGTGGTCCGTTCGGTACACGACTTGACCGAACTCAGATTCGCAACGGAGATGGACGTACATCACTTAGGAGAGGACGAAGCCGACATCGCGTTGGCCAGGCGCACGGTCGAATGCGAGGCCGCCGTCGCATTGTCCCTCTCCCGCATGATGACGCGTGACCTGTTGACCGTCGGTGCGCAACTCGCGTGGCGCCTACCTCGGGTCTCCGCAGCCTTCGACGAGGGCGACTTGGACTACCCACGCGCCCGGGCAATCGCACTCACCTTGGAGAAGGCAAGCGACACCACGGTCGCGGCGTTGGAGGAGTCCATACTGTCGGCCGCGCTGCGCATGAACACCAGAGCACTCGAGGAGAACATCTGGCGAGCCTGGTTCGAGCACGACGCCGCCGAAGCCTCCGCCGCTCAGAAAGCAACCGAATCCGAGGAGCGCTGCGCCGAGGTGAAGCGAGGCGATGACGGTACGGCCACCCTCATTGCCAAGATGTCCACTCTCGAAGGCGCGGAATGCAACTCAGTTCTGGAAGAATTGATCGGGACAGTGTGCTCCCGTGATCCGCGGACCAAGAAGCAGCTCCGAGGATTCGCACTGCTGGCCCTCTTCCACCGCGAGGACTTCATCCTCTGCACGTGTGGTCGAGCAGAGTGCCCTGTCCGCAGCACCGAGCGAGTCCACAAGGATCGTCGCCCCCACCTGCTCCAGATCATGATCGACATCAAGACACTGCTGGGGCTGACCAACGAACCCGCGACCCTCGGAGACGGAACCGTTCTCGACCCTGAAATCGCACGACACATCGCCGGCAGTGCCGAGTGGCAGATCCTGCTGACCGAACTTCTCGACGCCGCGCACCACGCGACCGCTGCAACCGATCGCACCGCCGAAGCCCGGGTCGAGTCCGACGATGCCTCGCCGCAACACAACACCGACGGCAACGACGGCAACGACGGGGACAGCGATACCGACGGCCCCGGTGACTCGGGTGGCCCTGGTGTTCCGTCCGGCCCTGATGTTCCGTCCGGCCCTGTACCGCGGGTACCGTCGGGCGGCGGCGCGTCGGAAGGTCCGCGCGCTGTGCGGCTGCTGCGCCGTGGCAAGATCCGGTCGGCAGCTCCGCTGCCTTCACGGGAATCCGCTTCCGCCAACAGAACAACGTCGTCGAAGGGCCGACACCGCGACATCGATCTGTCGAAGTACATACAGGACTTCCTGTCCGCGTCGGCGCAGGATTCATCGTTGACCCGCGGAGTACACCCCGACGGCCATGGCGGTTTCCTCGAGCCGCCACCTGGCGCGCTGACGTACAGGCCGTCGGCCGAGCTTGTCGCACTCACGCGAGCTACGCACTGCACGTGCACATTTCCTGGGTGCAGTGTGCCGTCCGAACGGTGCGAGATCGACCACGTCGTACCGTTCGACCACAACGATCCCATCGCAGGCGGATGGACCGTTCGATCCAACCTGCAGCCTCTGTGCAAATACCACCATCAAGCGAAAACACTGAAGCTGTGGACCGCTGCGGTATTGGCCGGCGACGCGATCTACTGGGTGTCGACGTCGGGCCTGCGCCACATCACACCGTCGACCTTCGGGACAGTCGTGGTGCCTGCGACGTTCCGACATACATCGAAACACCGCATGCGGCCTGAATCGTGGATATGGAACTCGGACCGAGAGAGCGGCATGGGCTACGTCGTCGACCCATGCGATCTGGACGACTCGGCGCACCCCATGTCCGCCGACAGAGCAGACGCTGCAGCGACGCTGGAGCGGGTGCCCTCCGACGCACTGTACGAGCCGACATGGTGGGAGATGCACATCTCCGTCACCGATTCGACGTGGTCGAAGGTCGCCAACATGAATTCTCCGATGGCCGACGGCACCATTCGCATACCCTCGCTCGGCGACATCGCGCGGATGACCGACACCCAGGACCGGGAGGATGCCACGTTCATTCGGCGCATGTTCGTCGAGCATCGAACGGTCATCGCAGCCCGAGAAACACGAAACTACCGGGCGCCCTTCTGAATGCTCTGCGCTCGGGACGCTAGATGATCGTGCCGACGTCCTCGGTGACCAATCGGTCGAGGGCGCGTTCTGCGATGGCTGCGATGGTCATCGACGGATTGCAGGCGGCCGCATTGCCGGGGAGAAGCGCCCCGTCGAGAACGTACAGTCCACGCTGCCCGAGGACACGACCTTCGAGATCGCACACCGAACCCATGTTGGCTCCGCCGAGTGGATGCCACGTGGTCGGCACGAGGGCGTTGGTGTCGGTGAGTACACCCGACGGACCGGCCAACCGGTGTGCAGCCGGCCCGATCTTCGACAACTGAATACCCGAGTCACCCTCCCACGGCCACTGCAGTACCGCATCGTCGGCGGCACTGTCGTACACGAATCTCCCGCGTCCCTCGCTCACGCCGTACCCGACCATCGTCGTACTTCGGCCGTCCAGTCCGAGCGGCGGGAACGACGCCTGGATGATCGTGAAGGCAGCATTCGGATCGTCCCACTGCAAGCTCCCGTAGACGACGGGTCCTCCCTGCTGCGGTCCGAACCCGTTCACGATGTCGGTCCACACGTAGATGCGGTCTGCGTTGGTACCCCATCCTTCGCCGAGAGCATCCGGCATGTCGGGGATACGCCCCGATGCGGACGCCCGCAGCAGCAACTTGGTGGTGTTGGTGCTTCCCGCGGCCATCACCAGCGTGTCGGTCGTCAGAATCTTGTTCTCGAGCACCACACCCGACGGGTCCGTTCGGTCGACGTAGAGGGTCCATCGGCCGTCGGGAGCCCTCTCCACGTCCCTGACCTCGTGCAGGACTTCCACGGTGACGAGTCCCGTCGCCTCGGCCGCGGCGATGTAGGTGACGTCGACCGAGTTCTTGCCACCGTTGTTCACCCCGAGAGCGCCGTCGCCGTTGGTGTAGGACGGTGCCATTTCTCCGCGCAGTTCTGCGAGGGCGTAGTTCCAGTCGATCGGCATCGGAATCTTCGATACCGGAAATCCCTCACGCTCCGCGTTCCGGGCGAACACTCGCGCTGCCTGGTAATTGGGGCTGTCGATCAGTTCGTCCGGTGCGGTGGCCAGCCCGAGCATGCGTGCCACGCGTGGGTAGTGCACGCGGTCGAGGGTCTTCCAGTCGAGGCCGTCCGGGAAATTGGCGTCGAAGACGTGTTCCGCGGGTTGCAGTGTCATTCCCTGGTAGACGAGTGACCCGCCTCCGACGCCGGCCGCACACAGCGCCGTCATGTTGTCTCCGACGACGGCCTCGAGGAGACCGGCGTACGGATCGAAGGCGACCGGTCTCCCGAAGAGCTGCGGGTTGGACCTGTGCCACAGAATGCGTTTGTCCGGGTTGGCCGCGTGCGGGAACGTCTCGGCGTTCGGGCCGGTCGGCCAGCGCATTCCACGCTCGAGCACCGTCACCGGCACACCGGCCTCCGCCAATCGAAGCGAGGCGACGCCGCCGCCGAATCCGGACCCCACGACGACGACGCGGTGGTCCTCTCGAACGAGAGGCACCCGGTTCACCCTCGAGCGGGCACCGGCCCGGCCACCTCCCAGTGCGGCGCCCGCAACAGCGACCCCCGCCCCGGTCAAGAACGTTCTGCGACTCACAGTCGGCAACGAGCCCACCCCCACCCCGTCGGAAACGACAGCCCCTCCGGACCGCGTCGACCCAAAACTAGACACCCCGGCGAAGAAGTGTCAAGGTTTTCTCGGGCGCGGTGTCAGGCCAGTCGGTCGAGCGCGGGTTCGAGCCACCTGCCGAGGAACTCACGAAGGGACTCGTCCGTACGCACCGCATCGCTGTCGAAGACGATCACCGACAGGCCGAGGCGCACGGTGATCTCGACGATCTCGTCCAGGCGCCGCTCGTCGACCATGCCGCGATCGACGAGCGAGTCGAAGAACTGCCGCGCAACAGGTTTGGCGCGCGCGATCATCCCGTAGTCGAAGACAGGGTTTCCCTGCTCCGCCACCAGAAGCGCCGCGAGCACGGGATTGGAGCGAAACGCGTCACGTCCCGACACGATCATCTCGGTCGCGAACTCCGCCACGGAGCCGGTGGATTCGAGCCTCGCACGAATGCCGCCCAGAATCTCCAGCACCAGACTGGCCACCGCCTGAGACACGACCTCTTCGCGAGACCCGAAGATGCTGTAGACGGTTTGCCGCGAGACCCCCGCGGCACCGGCGACCGCGGCAACGTTGACCCCCTCGAATCCACCGTCCTCGATCAACCGCAGAGTTGCGTTGAGGACCTTCTGGCGCGACCGCATTCGTCCATTATCTACGTCGTCAGCAGTTTCACGCGGACAGGCGCGGTGGCAGGTGTTCGCGAAGATGGTCGACGGCCGCGCGCACCCGTCGTGGAACCTGCGGAGCCGCCGAGTAGACGGCATGAATGTCCGCGTCGGGGGTAGCGATGTCCGGAAGAACCTGTACCAACGAGCCGTCGCGCAGCATCGGACCGACGTGCCACAGCGATCGCATCAGCAGACCGCGTCCCTCCACACACCACGCGGTGGTGACGTCCCCGTCGTTGCTCGTCATGTTCCCGGAGACCCGCAGCGCCGTCTCGTCGGCGCCGACGCCGAATCGCCACAGCGCGAAGTCACCCGCGTCCTGCCGCAGCACGATGCAGTTGTGCCGGCGGATCTCCTCGATGGTGCGAGGCGATCCGTGTTCGGCGACGTACCCGGGCGAGGCGACCACGATCCGACGGCTGCGCGCGAGCCGCTTGGCGATGGACCTCGAATCCTGCAGCGCACCAACCCGGATGGAGAGGTCGTACGGCGTCATCGATGCCGCCGGAGGTGTCGCGGAGAGTTCCACGTCCACCTCGAGTCTCGGGTGCAACGCCACGAACTCCGCCATCAGTGGCGCGATGTGCGCCCGCCCCAACCCGACCGACGAGTGAACCCGAAGTCGACCCCGCAGCTCCGCGTAGTGGCCGCTGATCGATTCCTCCAGCTCGGCCACGTCGGCCGAAATGGCCGCGGCACCACGTGCGTACCGCTCACCTTCCGGCGTCAACGTGAGCCTGCGGGTACTGCGATGGACCAGGCGGACCGCCAACCTGGATTCGAGCTGAGCGAGTCGTTTGCTGACCGAGGAGACGGACACCCCCAGCTCGCGCCCCACAGCGGTGAGGCTCGCCGATCTGGCCACCACCTCGAAGAATCCGAGATCGTCCTTCTGCATTCGACGCCTTTCTTTCCTCCAAGGAAAGAATACTTTGCCAGATGCCCCCTTTCTCCGCGGCTTCTTGCGAATTACTGTCGAACCGAACGTTCACCTACAGACCGACGCCTACAGACCAACACCAGGAGGACCGCTCGATGGGTTCCACGCACAGAATCGCTGTCATCGCCGGAGACGGAATCGGCAAGGAAGTGGTTCCCGAGGGTCTCGCGGTTCTGCAGGCGGCCGCGTCGACGTTCGACTTCACGCTCGACATCGAGGAGTTCGACTACGCGAGTGCGGAGTACTACACCGCCCACGGAAAGATGCTGCCCGACGGCTGGTTCGATCAACTGAATCGCTTCGACGCCATCTTCTTCGGCGCGGTCGGGTGGCCGGATGTGGTGCCGGATCACGTGTCGTTGTGGGGCAGCCTCCTGCAGTTTCGTCGCACGTTCGATCAGTACGTCAACCTCCGGCCGGTCAAGTCGATGCCGGGCGTGACAAGCCCTCTGGCCGGACGCGAGCCGGGCGAGATCGACTTCTATGTCGTTCGCGAGAACACCGAGGGTGAGTACTCGAGCATCGGCGGCACGATGTTCGAGGGCACGGACCGGGAGACCGTCATCCAGGAAACCGTGATGACCCGGACGGGAGTCGATCGAATCCTGAAGTACGCCTTCGATCTCGCCCAGCAGCGGCCTGCGCGCCACCTGACCTCGGCCACGAAGAGCAACGGCATTTCCATCACCATGCCGTACTGGGACGAACGCGTCGAGAAGATGGCCGCCGGGTACGACGACGTCCGAGTGGACAAGTACCACATCGACATTCTGACCGCGAACTTCGTGATGCATCCGGATTGGTTCGACGTGGTCGTCGCCAGCAACCTGTTCGGCGACATCCTGTCCGATCTCGGCCCGGCATGCACCGGGACGATCGGGATCGCGCCCAGCGCGAACATCAACCCGGAGAGGAAGTTCCCGAGCCTGTTCGAGCCGGTGCACGGTTCCGCACCCGATATCGCCGGGCAGGGCGTCGCCAATCCGATCGGGCAGATCTGGAGCGCGTCGCTGATGCTCGAGCACCTCGGCGAGCCCGAGGCAGGCGCCGCGGTTCTGCGTGCCGTCGAGTCCGTTCTGGCCGACGGCTCCTACGCCACACCGGATCTGGGTGGCACGGGTACCACCGCCGGCCTCGGCGCCGCGGTGAAGGATGCTCTGCTCGCGTCGGACGTCAGCGGCCACTGAGCATGGCACGGATTCTGATCACCACCGACTATCTCGAACCGGGTGACGACGTCGACCGGCTTCTTCGCGGCCGTGGGCACACCACCGTCCACAGCCCGGCACGCGGTGTGCGCCCTCCGGGTGAGATGGCCTCGCTGCTCTCCGTCGCCGACGCCGCCCTCGTGGCGGGAGAACCGATCACGTCCGAGATGATCGATGCAGCACACGATCTCACCGTCATTGCGCGCAGCGGGGTGGGTTACGACACCATCGACGTGGACGCGGCCTCGCGGCGTGGGGTCGTCGTGTGCAACACACCGGGGGCCAACAGCAACGCCGTCGCCGAGATGGCGTTCATGCTGGTCTCGATGTGCGCCCGACGCGTCGGCGAGACGCTAGCCGGAGTGGCGAGCGGAGGTTGGCCGCGGCACGACACCGTCGAACTACGCGGGTCGACGCTGGGGATCATCGGATTCGGGCCGAGCGGGTCACGTCTGGCCGAGCTTGCCGCGTGTTTCGGAATGCGAGTGCTGGTCCACACGTCGTATCCCGACCCCGCGAGGCCGGTGCAGTACTGCGGTCTCGACGAGGTGCTGGCCGAGTCCGATTTCGTGTCGCTGCACGTGCGGCCGACGGCCCGAAACACGCACATGATCGGCGTTCGCGAACTGTCGATCATGAAAAGCACTGCTTCGCTGATCAATACGGCCCGAGGTTCCCTGGTCGACGAGGACGCCGTGGCGGACGCGGTGCGCTCGGGCGGTATCGCAGGGGCCGGGCTCGACGTGGTGGACGTCGAGCCGTTGCCGACCGCCAGTGCGCTGCGCGAGCTTCCGAGCGTCGTGGTCACTTCTCACCTCGCCGGCCAGACCGCGCAGGCACGCGCGAGCGCGAGTCGCTCGGCAGCGGAAGACACTCTGCGAGTCCTGGACGGGGGCGAGCCGCTCGGTCGGGTGAACCTGACCTGACTCTGCCTGGCCTGAGACTGCCGGCCCTGACAGTTCAGTGCGAGGTGTAGACCTTCAGCAACACGATGACGGCGGCCAGAGCCGCGGTCACCAGGCCGGCGACGAACACCTTGAACGTGAGGGGTTCGCCGCGTAGTCGCTGAGCGACGATCTGCAGTGTCGCGATGCGGAACACCACGACCCCACCGGCGATGAGCTGCGCCCAGAACGTCGGCAGGATCCACAGCCAGGCGAGGGCGAGGATCGCCGCCGGAACGGTGCCGGACGATGCGATGGGGACGGCGTCTCGGATCTCGTCGATCACCGTCTGCTTCTTCTGGGTGTCGGTCGATCCGTGCACCGACTCGGGAATGTTGCTGCGCGCGACGATCTCGGCGAACACGTGGGCAACGAACGTCGTCGATGCGGTGGCCAGCACGAGGAGGAACGCGTCGCCGTCGTCGATGCTCGCGGGCGACGCCGCGACCACCGCGGTCAGCACGAGGATGTTTCCGTAGACGTACGCCGACAGCCTGGCGGCAGCGCGGGTGGGGGTCAGCGGTCCGCTCGCCCGAGTGGACAGGCGCCGGTACGCAGCCGTCCGAACGATGCGGCTCCGCAGTGTGGCAATCATGTGGAGAAGACTATTGCTGCCCGATCACCTGTCGCAGTTCACCGCGCGTAGTTCGATAGATTTCCGCGAGATCGGCGTCCTCGCCTGCATCGACGCGTGTGGCCCACTCGTCGAACGCGATCCGAAGCGTCATCCCCGCACTCTCGACCATCAGCCGTGCGAACGTGCGTGATCGCGTGCCGTTCAGGGCGCTAGTCAGCGCGTCGGACAGGCGGCACAGCGCGGTCGCATCCATCGCGATCGCAGTGGCTCGCAACTGCGCGTCTCCGTTGATGAGTCGACGCGCACGCAGCACGCGGCTCGTGGTTTCCTCCGAGGCTCCGACGAGCCGAAGAGCGGCGCGTTCGTAGATCGCTTCCATCCCGGCCAGGTCGATGTCGCGTGCGTCGGTGTGCTCGAGCCACTGCTCGATCTCGGCGTCCAGATCGAGATCCACCGACAGGATCGACTCTTCCTTCGTCTTGAAATGACGAAAGAACGTACTGGGCGACACGCCTGCCGCTTTGGCGATCTCGTCGACGGTCGTCGCGGCCACTCCCCGCTGCTCGAACAAGTCGAGCGCAGCCAGGTTGATGTCCAGCCGGGTCTCGCGCCGCCGTCGTTCCCTCAGATCGAGCACCGGCGGCGCATGATCGGACTGCGCATGATCGGACTGCGCGTGATCGGACTGCGCTGGCGCCCCACCCGCATTGTTCATCTCCGCGTCACCCTTTCTGTTGGCCTCAACATACCAGTCCATTCCAAGTTGACAGTCACTGTCAGCTAGCCGCACACTGTCAACAAGAACGTCGGCCACACTTCGAGGAATCACTGAACATGCAGACAGACGCGATGGATACTTCGCCGAGCAAGAACGAGGCGTCACAGCTGCCGCCGGGCGGGAAGCTGCTCATCGGCGTCCTGGTGGTCGCGGCATTCGTCATGATCCTCAACGAGACGATCATGAGTGTCGCGCTGCCGCGGTTGATGGTGGACCTGAGCATCACCGCAACGACCGCACAATGGCTGACCACCGGCTTCATGCTCACCATGGCCGTCGTCATCCCGACGACCGGATACCTGTTCCAGCGCTTCACGTTGCGTCAGGTGTTCGTCGCCGCGATGACGTTGTTCACCGTCGGCACCCTGCTGGCGGCGTCGGCTCCCGGGTTCGAACTGTTGCTCGCGGGCCGCATCGTCCAGGCCAGCGGCACCGCCCTCATGCTGCCGTTGCTGATGAACACTGTCCTCAACCTCGTTCCGGCCCACGAGCGAGGAAAGATGATGGGCGTCATCTCCATCGTGATCGCCGTGGCTCCTGCCGTCGGCCCGACGATCTCCGGCATCATCCTCGACGCACTCGACTGGCGCTGGATGTTCTGGCTCGTGCTGCCGATCGCGTTGATCGCCTTCGGCATCGGCGTCGGACTGGTCAAGAACGTGACGCCGACCAGCAGGCCATCCTTCGATGGGTTGTCGGTCGTACTGTCCGCGCTGGCATTCGGTGGACTCGTCTACGGGCTGAGCAGCATCGGCCACTCCGCCGAGGGATCGTCGATCCCCGTGTGGATTCCGTTGACCGTCGGAGTGGTTGCGCTGGCGATCTTCGTGATGCGACAGATCGCCCGTCAGGACTCGGAGCGTGCCCTGCTCAACATGCGGCCGTTCTCCACACCGACGTTCACCATCGGACTCGGCATGCTGATGATCAGCATGATGGCCCTGTTCGGTGCCTTGATCCTGCTGCCGATGTACCTGCAGAACATCCTCGGACTCGACACGCTGACCACCGGACTCATGCTTCTGCCCGGCGGTCTGACGATGGGCTTGCTCGCGCCGTTCGTCGGACGCGCGTTCGACCGAATCGGCCCGCGGCCCCTCGTCATTCCCGGGGCGATGATCGTCAGCGCCGCTCTCTGGGCGATGACCCTGCTCGACGCCGAGTCCTCGCTCCCGATGGTCGTCGCGATCCACTGTGTTCTGTCGGTCGGTCTCGCCACGATCATGACACCGCTGATGACGTCGTCGCTGGGATCGCTGCCGAAGCACCTGTACTCGCACGGTAGCGCGATCTTCAACACCCTCCAGCAGTTGGCGGGCGCCGCCGGTACGGCACTGTTCGTGACCGTCATGTCCACGACCGCAGCCTCACGCGTTGCCTCCGGTGTCGCGGAGACCGCAGCCAGCCAGGACGGTATCCATACCGCCTTCCTGTGCGGCGGCGTCGTCTCCCTCGTCGCGGTAGCCGCCTCGTTCTTCATCCGCAGGCCTGCAGCCGACCAGCCGGCCGAGCACGTTCAGCCGGAAGAAGTCAGGACCGCCTAGCGCCCGCACCGTGCCCGGCGGTTGAAGCCGCTGGACAACGGTTACTCCAGTCGGCATGACCAACACCCCTGACCACAGCAACACCCCTGACCACAGCAACACCGATGCCCGCTCCGAGGATTCTCCGAAGGGCGGGCATCCTGGTCCCGTCGACGAAGGCAAGAACGGCGGCATGGCCACCCGCGAGCTCGCTCCGGATCTCGCCGACGGGGATGCAACCGACGGGGATGCAACCGACGGGGATGCAACCGAAGGCAAGTCCTCGGACTGACGCCCGGCGTCGAACTCGCACCACGTGCGGTCCGCGATATCCGGCGTTACGGTGTTGAGCCGAGCCGAGCCGAGCAGTGAGGACCGTCCGTGGATCTTGCCCAGTACGACGCATTGAGTTTCGATTGCTACGGCACTCTGATCGATTGGGAAACTGGAATCGCCGCGGTTCTCGCGCCCTGGGCTCGGGATGTCGGGCTGACGATGTCCGACGAGGAACTGTTGCTCGCGTATGCCGCGAACGAGGCGCAGGCCGAGGTGGATTCACCCGGTTCGCTGTATCCCGACATCCTCGCCGACGCGTTCCGTCGCACCGGTGAGGTCCTCGGGGCTCCGGTCTCCGACGCGTGGGCGGCGCGCCTGGGCAGTTCGGTCCCCGAGTGGCCCGCGTTCGCAGACAGTCACGACGCTCTGGCGGCTCTCGCGTCGAGATACTCGTTGATCATCCTGTCCAACGTTCACCGCGACGGATTCGCCGGAAGCAACGCCCGTCTCGGCGTTCCATTCGACCGGATCATCACCGCGGAGGATGTCGGAGCGTACAAGCCGGCACCCCAGCACTTCGACGCTCTCGACGCCACGCTCGCGGATCTCGGCATCCCGAGGACCCGACTTCTGCACGTCGCGCAGAGCCTGTTCCACGACCACGTCCCTGCTGCGCGCCACGGCCTCGACTCCGTGTGGATCAACCGTCGACACGCACGACCGGGGTGGGGCGCGACACCCGAGCCGACGGGCGACGTCGGCTACGGTCTCGAGTTTCCGTCCATGGCGGACTTCGCCGCCGCAGCTTTAGAGTCGAACGACTGATGACGGCGGACGCACCGCCGATGCACACTGCTCTCTCGACACCAGCGTGAGGGAGCGTGATGGCAGGGCTGCGGGTAGTGATCGCCGATGACGACGTACTGCTGAGGGAGGGGCTGTCCAGCCTGCTGACTCGGGCCGAGCTCGACGTGGTCGGCACGGCAGGCGACGCCGAGGAACTGCTCGCACTGGTGGACCGTGAGCGTCCGCAGTTGGCGATCGTCGACATCAGAATGCCGCCGACCTACACCGCGGAGGGGCTCGACGCCGCACTCCGCATTCGCAGCGAATTCCCGGGCGTCTCGATGCTTCTGCTCTCCGCTCACGTCGAGGTGGAGCATGCGCTGGAACTGCTCGACGACATGAAGAACGGGTCGGCCCAGGGCATCGGGTATCTGCTCAAGAGTCGCGTCACCGATGTCGACGATTTCGTCGGCGTCGTCGAACGCGTCGCCGCAGGATCGTCCGTGATCGATCCTGCGCTCGTCTACGAGTTGGTTGCGGCGAAACGCCGCGACGATCCGCTGGGCGCGCTGACCGCACGGGAACGTGACGTGCTCACTCACATGGCCGAGGGGCTGTCCAACGCCGGTATCGGCCGTCGCCTGTGGATCACCGAGGGCACCGTCGAGAAGCACGTCCGCAGCATTCTCACCAAGCTGGATCTGGCCGAGACCGCGGACGACCACCGACGCGTGCGCGCCGTGATCATGTATCTCGACACACTGTCGTGAGCAGCGTTCGGATCGACTCGGCCGACAGGTCGAACTTCGGCAGGAACCCGACGGCCGAGCTCGATTCCACGAGGTCCGCGAAGTCGTCTTCGTCGTGCGTGGACACCAGAATGATCGACGGCCGTGATTCGGCGCCCGCCTCGGCGATTGCTTCCACCACGTCGAACCCGCTCTCGTCACCGAGGTCGATGTCGACCAGAACCAGATCCGGGCGTGCGCCCAGGACGATCTCCACCGCCTGCGCGAGCGTCGACGCAGTTCCGACGACCGTGACGTCTGTCGCCTCCAACATTCGGCGCGCCGACAGGCAGAACGCGTCGCTGTCGTCGACGATGAGGCAGCTGCGGGCGAAGGACTTCACTTCACCCAGGGTGTCAGACGCCGCCTCGGCCGACATGCCCGCTAGCCGGAATACTCGTCCCGCGGGCTACGTCCGATGACTACGTCCGTTGCACGCAAGGAGCGCCTCGTCACCCTGGTGCTGCGTCCCAGCTCCCCTCCCGTCGCCTGCGGAATCGCCCTCGCCGCGGCGCTCGTTCTGGTCGAGATCGTCGTGGTTCTGATGCTCAAACGGATCGCACCCGAGAACGCCTTCGGCGCGGTCTTCCTGTTCGGTGTGCTGGTCGTCTCCGCCGGTTGGGGATTTCGGTTGTCGATCGCGACCTCGATTGCCAGCGCCGCGGCATACGCGTACATCCACGTCATCGAAAGCAGCGAAAGCCTGGTCCCCGCAGTCGTCGTCTTCCTGGCTCTCGCGCTGCTGACGAACACGCTCGTCGGGCAGTCCCGTTTGCGTGCAGTGGAATCGGCGCGGCAGAACCGCCGAGCCACGGCGTTGGCGCGACAACAAGCGTCGCTTCGACGGGTCGCCACCCTCGTCGCCTCCAGGGCCGAGCCGGACGAGGTCTACGCCGCCGTCACCGCCGAGCTCGCCGGAGGTCTCGGCATCGAGCACGTCTCCGTCGTGCATTTCGACCCCGTGCATTTCGACCCCGTGCATTTCGAACCCGTGCATCTCGACCCCGTGCAGGCTCGTTCGGGGTTGGACAGCTCGACGCCGGGGACGTACGTGGTGCTCGCGGGGCGTGACACCACCGAAGGACATCGGCTCACTCCCGGTGAAAGGCTCACGCTCGGCGGACACAACGTGTGCACCGCGGTCGCCGCGACGGGCCGACCCGCGACGATCGACTTCACCACCGCAACAGGCGATATCGTCGACCGTCTCCAGGGCCGAGGAATTGCACTCGGCCTGGGCGTACCGATCAGCGTCGACGGAAGAATCTGGGGTGCGATCGTCGTCGGCTCCACCGAGAGCTCGGTCGAGCCCGATCTGCAAGACCGACTGACCGACTTCGCGGACCTCCTCGCCACCGCCGTCTACAACAGCGAGACGCGAGAAGAGCTCACCCGGTCGCGGGCTCGTGTCGTCACCGCTGCGGACCAGGCCCGACGGAGCATCGAACGAGACCTGCACGACGGCGCGCAACAGAGAATCGTCTCTCTCGGAATGGAATTGAGAACAGCACAGGCCGTCGTTCCCGAGGATCTGCGCGAGCTGAGACAGAGCCTGGACCGCAGTGTCGACACACTCGCGCAGATACACTCCGATCTCCGCGAGCTCTCACGCGGCATACACCCCGCCATCCTCTCGCGCGGCGGACTGGCGCCTGCACTCAAGACGCTTGCTCGTCGCAGCCCGGTACCGGTATCGCTCACGACGGACATTCCGGTCCGCCTGGACGACTCCATCGAAGTGGCAGCGTATTACGTCGTCGCCGAATCACTCACCAACACAGCCAAATACGCCGGCGCCTCACATGTCCAGGTGACTGCGGTCGTCACCGACGGCGACCTGACCCTCACCGTCGCCGACGACGGTCGGGGCGGCGCCGACCCCACCCTCGGATCGGGCCTGATCGGTCTGCACGACAGGGTGGCGGCAGCAGGCGGCAGGCTGGCACTGCACAGCCCTCCCGGTGCGGGCACGTCTCTCACGGTCACCATCGCGGCGCCTACCGGCTAGCCGGTATCGCGCCCGGCCGAAATCAGGCACACGGTGTGGACGCCAGCCGCGACGACATCGACGCGCGCGTGGACGAGTGTTCTGGGTACCACCCTTTCGGGGCCCAGCATTTCCATTCGAGGAGCTCACCATGCCGTACATCACCACAACCGACGGAACCGAGATCTACTACACCGAGCAGGGCACCGGTAAGCCGGTGCTGCTCAGCCACGGGTGGCCGCTGTCCTCGGATGCGTGGCAGCTCGAACTCAAGCTGCTCGCCGACGCCGGATACCGCGCCATTGCCCACGATCGCCGCGGCCACGGACGTTCCTCGAAGACCTACACCGGCAACGACATGGACACGTATGCTCGCGACCTCGCCGAACTCGTCGAGGCACTCGATCTGCAGGAGCTCACTCTCATCGGTCACTCCACCGGAGGCGGCGAGGTCGTCCGCTACGCAGCGCAGCACGGCGGAACCCGCATCGCCCGGGTCATCACGGCGGGTGCCGTACCTCCCATCATGCTGAAGTCCGACACCAATCCGGAGGGCACCCCGATCGAGGCGCTCGACGGCATCCGCAACGGCGTCCTGACCGACCGGTCGCAGTTCTACAAGGACCTCGCCGAGCCGTTCTTCGGAGCCAACCGCGACGGCGCACAGGTGTCGCAGGGAGCGAAGGACGACTTCTGGCGTCAGGGCATGCTGGTGAACCTCGCCGCGGCGTACGACTGCGTCAAGGCGTTCTCCGAGACCGACTTCACCGAGGACCTGAAGGCTCTGACCGTTCCCGTGTTCATCGCTCAGGGCGACGACGATCAGATCGTGCCGATCGCCGCGGCAGCGCTGAAGTCCATCGAACTCGTCAAGGACGGCACGCTGAAGGTCTACGCCGGGGCACCGCACGGCATCCACGGCGATTACCAGAAGGCGTTGGACGCGGACATTCTCGCTTTCATCGCGAAGTAGCGCGGGCCGCACCTCTCTTCCGTGCGTGTGGAGTCACCGACCGTGGTGGTTCCACACGCACGGCACGGAATCTGCCCGATACTGCAAATTACATAGTGCAACATGCAGTCACGGGTGTATCGTCATCGCCACAGTGCGCAGCGTCCATCGTCGGGATCGGCGCGCCTGCCAAAACGATCTGTGCTCGTGGACTCGTGGACTGGCGGACAGTGCCGGTGAACCGTCCACGCGAGAACACGTGACGCTTCGGACGGAGCAACTCGATGGTCGGGACATGCACTCCCCTCGTTCGTGCTCGATTGTCGGCTCTCACCGTCCTCGCACTCGGGATGACCGTGCTTCTGGCGTGTAGTTCCACCGCCGGCACGGACTCCGCTTCCAACGCCGACTCCAATGCAGGATCGGGGACGAACGCGAGCGCACTCGCCGACACTCCTCCGCAGGTTCCACCCGCGTCGATCGACCGGGCAGCCGTCGACGCCGCCGTCGGACAACTCGACGGGTACGTGGAGGACATGATGGCACGAACGGGCGCTCCCGGTATCGCCGTCGCGGTCGTCTACCAGGACGAAGTGCTGTATTCGAAGGGATTCGGTGTTCGGAAGGTCGGCGAACCGGACCCGGTGGACACCAGCACCATGTTCCAGCTTGCCTCGGTGTCGAAGCCCGTTGCGTCGTCGGTGGTCGCCTCGCTGGTCGGCGAAGGCAAGCTCGAGTGGGACGAGCCGATCCGCCGGTTCGAACCGGGTTTCGCGGTGTCCGATCCGTACGTCACCGAGAACGCCGGCTTCACCGACCTGATGTCGCACCGCTCCGGCCTGCCCGACCACGCAGGCGACCTCCTCGAGGACCTCGGCTACAGCTACGACGAGATCATCGCTCGCTTGAATCAGGTTCCGTTGGAACCGTTTCGAGACAACTACGACTACACCAACTACGGGTTCTCCGCAGCAGGCGTGGCAGCAGCCAAATCCCAGGGCACCACGTGGGCGGAACTGTCCGAGGAGAAGATCTACGAACCCCTCGGCATGACCAACACGACGTCGAGCCAGCAAGAATGGGTCGACTCACCCAACCGTGCCTTCAATCACGTTCCGACGGAACCGGGTTCGACAACGTGGGAAGCGAAGTACGTCAGCGATCCCGAAGGCCAGGCCCCGGCGGGTGGTGCAGCGTCCTCCGTCGACGACATGGCCCAGTGGATCCGCATGGAACTCGCGGGCGGGGAGTACGACGGCACCACCGTCGTCGAGCCCGAAGCCCTGCAGTTCACCCACCAAGCGCATTCTCTCGCCCACCCCGCGGAGACGCCAGGAGCGCGAGACACTTTCTACGGCATCGGCTTCAATGTCGGCACCGACAGTCAGGGCCGCGTCGAGGTCAGTCATGCAGGGGCGTTCGGACTCGGCGCGAGCACCGACGTCGTGATGCTACCGAGCGAGCAACTCGGCATCGTCGTACTCGCCAACACCGCACCGGTCGGGGTCTCGGAAACCATTGCGGCACAGTTCATGGACTACGCCAAGAACGGTGAACTCACCGTCGACTGGGCGCCGTTCATCGCAGGCCAGTTCGAGAAGATGCTCGCGCACGGCCGTTCCGAGACGGACTACGAGAATCCGCCCGCGTCGACGACGCCTGCGCGGGAGCCGAGCAGCTACGTCGGCACGTACACAAGCCCGTTCTACGGCGCTGCCGAAGTCACTGCCGAAGGCGACGAACTGGTGCTGAAACTCGGCAAGGAACTGCAGTCGAGTTACCCCCTCACCCACTACGACGGCGACACCTACTGGTTCGAACCCGTCGGCGAGAACGCGTCGGGGCCGACAGGCGCCGAGTTCGCCCTCACCCCCGGAGCGCCGACCACACTCACCGTCGAGTATCTCGATCCTCTCGGACTCGGCACGTTCACCCGCTCCTGACTTCGTAGACGCCCACGACACGAACGGACCCCAGACGATGCACCGCACTTCAGGCAAACTACTGACCATTCTGTTCACTGCAGGACTGCTCGTCGCGGCATGTTCGTCGGGCAACGACAGTGCTGTGTCCGAGAGTGCTGTGTCCGAGAGTGCTGTGTCCGAGAGTGCTGATTCGTCCTCGGCCCTCGTGCCGTTCGACACTGCGGCGATGGACGCGGTAGTTGACGAGATGGCGAAGGAATACCGCGAGATCGGCATGGTGGTGTTGATCCGGACTCCGAACGGCGAGTACGTGAACACCTGGGGCAGCACGGATGCTGGTACCGCGACGCCACCTACGCTCGACACCAAGGTGCGCGTCGGGTCCAACACCAAGACGTGGACGGGCACCGTCATCCTGCAGATGGTTCAGGAAGGCAAGATCTCCGTCGACGATCCGGTGAGCCAGTATCGCCCCGATGTCCCCAACGGTGAGAACATCACCATCGGACAACTCCTCGACATGCGCAGCGGTCTCTACAGCTACACCCAGACCGTCGAGCTCAACCGAGCGCTCGACGAGGATCCCGAAAGAGTCTGGCAACCAGAGGAACTGGTTGCACTCGGGCTCTCGAACCCGCCGACGTCCGCTCCGGGCACCGAATACAACTACTCCAACACCAACACCGTGCTGCTCGGGCTGATCGCGGAGCAATTGGACGGAAAGCCGATCGCGCAGATCTACCAGGATCGACTGTTCTCCGCGCTCGAGTTGACGGACACCTCGTTCCCGGCGAACACCGACACCTCCATTCCCGCGCCGTACACCGCCGGATACTCCTACAGCGGAAACCTCGAAACCCTCGGCGAAGGAAAGGAATCGCTGTCGCCCGAACGTATCGCCGCCATCGACGCAGGCTCCGTCACGCCGAGAACGACGACGAACGACAACCCGTCGTGGACGTGGTCGGCCGGACAAGGAATTTCGACGGCGAACGAGATGGCCACGTGGGTGAAGGCTCTCGCCGTGGGCGAACTGCTCGACGCCGACACCCAGCAGCTGCGGATGGACAGCATCACCCCGAGCGACGACACGGGAACCGCGGCGTACGGCTACGGAATCGCACAGATGGGTCCGCTGTACGGGCACATCGGCGAGATGCCGGGATACAACTCCTTCATGGGATACGACCCGGAGAACGACGTCACGTTCGTAGTCTGGGCCAACCTCGCCCCGGCGGTCGACGGCAGCGCACCCGCCGCCAAGATCGCCCGAGAACTGTTCCCGTTCGTGTACGCGGCGCCGTCCGCCGAAGCCTCGAACGCCGTCGAGGAGCACAGTGACGATGCCGGCGAGTGACAGGCAGGCACATGACAGCTCGGGCCGATAGTTAGGATCGGGACGTCGGCGCCGATCGGCGATCGGTCTTTCGGCAGGAAGGACCATCGGTGGCGCAGGGCGATCTGAACACAACCTCGTACGTCATCCTCGGATTGCTCGCCACGCGGGATTGGACGGCCTACGACATCTCGGTGCAGTTCGGCCGTGGAGTCGCCGAACTGTGGCCCCGGGCCGACCGCCAGCTGTACAACGCGCCGAAGAAGCTGCTCGAACGGGGCCTCGTCTCGGCATCGACGGATCCGGTGGGCACCGGCCGCAGCCGCACCGTCTACTCGATCACCGACGCAGGCCGCGACGCCCTCGCATCATGGCTCGCGACGGCGTCCAGGCCGTCGGCCATGGAGTTCGAAGGCATGATTCGGGTGCTGTTCGCCGAACAGGGCTCGCTCACCGACCTGCGCAACAACATCACCACGATGCGCGATCAAGCCCGGCAGACCCGTGCACTGTTCCTGGCCCACGCCGAGCGTCTGCACGACGTCGACAACTCGACGTTCCCCGAACGCCAACACCTGATGACGCTGGCCAACCGCTTCATGATCGGCCACTTCACCCACATCTCCGACTGGGCGGAGTGGGCTCTGACCGAAACCGACACGTGGTCGGACACGACGTCTCCGGCCACCACTCACCGCGAACGCAGCCGCGCCATTCTCGAGGAATCTCTGCAGCAGGATCGAACGCCGCCGGACTGAACACTCCGGCCTGCAGGTTTGAGAGCACGCCGGGGTGGAATCCATGCTCGTGAACTCACCCAGCGGCGCAACTACGTGCTGAGCATCCTCGGACTCGTGTTGGCCGCGACGGCGCTGATCGTCCTGGCGCAGGTCGTGTCCGAGAAGTCGTCGATCCCTGCCGCAGCGTTGCTCACCGTGGCAGGTCTTGCGGTGTCGACGTCGTCGCTACCGGACATCGTATTGGACCCGGAACTCGTGCTGACGCTGGTGATTCCGCCGCTGCTCTACAGTGCAGCGTTGAACTCGTCGCTGGTCGCGATCCGTCGCAACGTGTGGACGATCCTGAGTCTGTCCGTCGCGTTGGTCGTGGTGACGGCCTCCATCGTCGGCGTCGGATTGGCGCTGCTGATACCCGGGGCGACCCTCGCCGCGGGAATGGCCCTGGGAGCTGCCGTCGCACCGCCCGATCCCGTGGCTGCACTCGCGGTCGGCAGGCGAGCCGGCATACCGCCGAAGTTGATCACGCTGATCGAAGGCGAGGGACTGCTCAACGACGCGACCGCGCTGACGATGCTGACCGTCGCGGCCACGGCGATCGCGGCGCAGGACATGACCTTCACGCACGCGGGCGGACTCTTCGTGCTGGCCGCGGTCGGCGGAGTCATCGTCGGGTGCGCGATCGCGCTCGTCATCAGGTTCGTGCAGAAGTTCCTCGGCGATGCGCTTCTGCTCAATGTCGTATCCCTGGCCACACCGTTCGTCGCCTACGTCGCCGCGGAGGAAGTGCACGCGTCGGGAGTGCTCGCTGTCGTCGTCGCTGCTCTCTTCATCGGCCACGACACTCGCCACGCCGTGTCCGGAGCGAGCAGATTGCAGACGGGCGCCGTGTGGAGATTGATCGATCTGCTGCTCGAGGGTTTCGTGTTCCTGCTGATCGGCGAACAATTGCCGACGGTGATCGAGGGGCTTGCGGCCTACCCGCTCACCACCGTCGTCGGCGCCGTCGCGGTCACGCTCGCCGGCGTGCTGCTCGTCCGTCCCCTGTGGCTGCTCGGCACCGAGGCAGCGGCACGCATGGCCGACCGGTCTTCCTCTCGGTCTTCGCGGCTGTCGGGACGGGAGGTTGTGGTGATGAGCTGGGCGGGAACTCGCGGAGTGATCACCGTCGCCGCCGTGTTCTCGCTACCGCTGACGACGGAATCGGGTGAGCCGTTCGAGATCCGAAATCTGTTGCTGTTCTGTGCTTTCGTGGTCGTCCTGGTGACCGTGGTGGCGCAGGGCACGACGTTCGCCCCTCTCGTGCGACTGCTGAACGTGCGGGCCGACCCCGCCGCCGAATCGAGGTTGCGCAACGAAGCGCGCGTGGGCGTGACGAAAGCGGCCTTGCAGCAACTCGATCACATCGCCGACGAGGAGGAGATCGACGACGACGGCCGCGCGCTCATGCGCCGCGAGCTCGAGGAGCGCATCGACCGGTACAACCGCAGGCTCGATCATCTCGACGAGACCGACGACGACGCACCCGTCATCTCCCCCGAGCAGCAGGCCGCGACAACGGTCCGCCGTCGCCTCATCGACGCCCAGCGCGAGGAACTGGTGCGCTGGCGTGACGCCGGGCGCCTCCCCGACGCCGGGATGCGGAGCCTCGAGCACGAACTCGACCACGAGGAGCATTCCTTCAAACAGCACCCGGACGAGACGGGCCAGCCGGGCTAGGTTTTCCTCAGTGCAGTTTCCTCAGCGCAGTTTCCTCAGCTCGTCGAATCGCGGATGGTGAGGGTCGGCTGGAACTGCACGTGGCGTGGTTCGGCGCGGTGGTCCTGGGCCGATTCCTCCAGCAGATCCACCGCTGCCCTGCCGATGTCGCGGCTGGGCTGCCTGATCGAGGACAGCGACACGACGGCCGACGCTGCGAAATCGATGTCGTCGTAGCCGATCACGGCGATGTCGTCGGGGACGACCGAGTTGCCCAGCATCACCAGGCTCTGCAGAACTCCCAGTGCGAGCAGGTCGTTGGCGCAGAATATGGCATCCGGTCGGTCTTTCGGGGCGCGCTCGGCGATCGAGGCCGCAGCCGCTCGGCCTGCCAGCACGCTGGGCTCGCGGGTCGGCACGACCTCGATGACGGCGCCCGCCGCCTCCGCGGCCATGCGCGCGCCTCGCAGTCGATCCGCGACCTGTCTCAGCGAGGTGGGCCCACCGACGTAGGCGATTCTGCGCCGGCCCTGCTCACACAGATGACGGACGGCGAGTTCGCCTCCGGCGATGTCGTCCACCGCGACGGACGAGAACGACGTACCCGTTCCGTCGCGGTCGACCAGTACCACCGGGGTGCCTCGGGACTGGAGGAGTTCGAGTCGCTCGAGATCCTCCCCGACCGGAGACACCAGCAGGCCGTGGACACGTTGCTCGTCGAACGTGTCCAGGTAGAGACGCTCACGTTCCGGATCGTCGTCCGTGGACCCCAGCAGAACGGTGAGCCCTCGGTCGGTGGCACTGGACTCGACGCCTCGTGCGATCTCGGTGAAGAACGGGTTGCCGATGTCGAGCACCACCAGCCCGACGCATCGAGACCGGCCGGCACGCAGCTGCCGGGCAGCGTCGTTGCGGACGAATCCGAGTCGGTCGATCGCGGACATGACACGTTTCACCGTCGCGGGCGCAACCTTGTCGGGTGCATTGAGCACGTTGGACACCGTGCCGACGGACACACCCGCCGCCGCAGCAACCTGCTTCATGCTCTTCGCCACGACTGCAGTCTTACCAGCCGACCACGGTCACCGTGGGCGCGGGACCAACCGCTCGAGCTGAGTGACGTGGCCAGGGCCCAGTTCCTCCAACGCGGTGACACCCAAGAGACGCATGGTGCGTTCGACCTGCTCGGACAGAATGTCCACGGCACGGTTGACCCCGGCTTCGCCGCCCGCCATGAGCCCGTACAGGTAGGCGCGGCCGACGAGCGTGAATCGGGCTCCGAGGGCGATCGACGCCACGATGTCGGCGCCGGACATGATGCCGGTGTCGATCATGACCTCGGTGTCCTTGCCGACCTCGCGGGCCACCTCGGGCAGAAGGTGGAACGGAATCGTAGCACGGTCGAGTTGTCGTCCGCCGTGGTTGGACAGAACGAGACCGTCGACGCCCAGTGCGGTGACGGCCTTGGCGTCGTCGAGCGTCTGGATTCCCTTGACGACGAGCTTGCCCGGCCACTGCTCCTTGATCCACGCCAGGTCCTCGAAGGTGACCGTCGGGTCGAACATCGTGTCGAGCAGTTCCGCCACGGTGCCGGACCAACGGTCGATCGACGCGAACGACAGCGGTTCGGTGGTGAGGAAGTCGATCCACCACTGTGGACGCGGCAGCGCGTTCAACACGGTTCCCGGTGTCAGTGCAGGCGGAATCGTCATGCCGTTGCGCTTGTCTCGCAGCCTCGCTCCCGCCACGGGAACGTCGACGGTGACCAGAAGGGTGTCGTACCCCGCCTTCGCGGCACGGTCGACGAGGCTCATCGACCGCTCGCGGTCCTTCCACATGTACAGCTGAAACCAGTTGCGACCGTGCGGGTTGGCGTCGCGGACGTCCTCGATCGAGGTCGTTCCCATCGTGGACAACGAGAACGGGATGCCCGCGCGAGCTGCCGCATGCGCACCGGCGATCTCCCCCTCGGTCTGCATCATGCGGGTGAAGCCCGTCGGGGCGATACCGAAGGGCTGCGCCACCGGTGCGCCGAGCACGTCCCATCCCGTCGACACCTTGGACACGTCGCGCAGGATGGACGGCGAGAACTCGATGTCCTGGAACGCCTGACGCGCCCGGCTGATCGACAGTTCGGCCTCCGCCGAGCCGTCGGTGTAGTCGAACGCCGCCGTCGGGGTCCGACGCTTGGCGATCCGGCGAAGATCCTCGATGGTCAGGGCGGCGTCGAGCCTGCGCTTCTTGCCGTTCAACTCCGGCTTCTTGAACTGCATCAGGGGCGCGAGATCGCGCACCTTGGGGATTTGCCTCTTGACCATGGTCAATCCTTTGTCGTGTTTGTCATAGCGCTGTGGTTCAAAGAGATGCCGCCCGGCGGGAGGACGCAGGTTCGTGACGAACGGGAGGGAAGGTGGTTGCGACCGTGTGCCGCAGCCGTGTCAGATCTCCGGAGATCAACCCGTGGGTCCGTGCCTGTACCAGCACGTTACCCAACGCGGTCGCTTCGACGGGCCCGGCCAGTACGTCGAGTCCGGACCTGTCGGCGAGAATCCGGCACAGCAACGAATTCTGTGCTCCGCCGCCGACGACGTGGATCCGCCGCACGTCGATGCCTGCGAGTTCCGCGGCGTCGTACACCGCCGCGCTGAAGGCGACGGCCAGGGATTCGACGATCGCCCGAACCATCTCCACCCGTGACGACGGAACCGCAAGGCCACGATCGGAGTACCAGGCCGCGATTCGTGTCGGCATGTCGCCGCGAGGAAGGAACATCGGATCTTCGGCGTCGAAGACATGCGTGGGGGCCGGGCAGTGTGCCGCTGCCGCCAACATCTCCGGCAGGTCCACCGCCGCGCCGTCGGCTCGGCTCCATTCGCGCACCGATTCCGACAGCAGCCACAGACCCATCACGTTGTGCAACAACCGGTTGCGACCGTCCACTCCGGCTTCGTTGGTGAACCCCGCGTCGCGCACTCGGGAATTCACCACCGGCGAGGAGGTCTCGGCGCCGACGAGGCCCCAGGTGCCGCAGGAGATGTAGACCGCCGAATCAGGATCCATCGGTACCGCGGCAACGGCGGAGGCGGTGTCGTGGGAACCGACGGCAGTGACCGACACCGACGGATCACCGTCCACCACACCGGGCAGGATCGGCCCGAGAACCTCGCCCGGGTCGACGACATCGGGAAACAGCGACCTCTCGATTCCCAGGAGATCCAGCAGGACATCGTCGAGCACGCCGTCGGTACCGAAAATGCCCGTCGTCGACGCATTGGTGCGCTCGGCGACCTCGCGGCCGGTGAGCCAGTACGACACGAGATCCGGCACCAGTAGCACGCGGTCCGCTGGTTCGAGCAGACCGTCGTCCCGGTCCACCGCAAGCTGGTACACGGTGGTGAACGGGAGGAACTGCAAACCGTTGCGGGCGAACAACTCCGCGCGGTCGACGACGGATTCCACGAGCTCGACGCCCCGCTGGGATCGTTCGTCCCGGTAGTGGTGCGGCAACCCGACCAGGCGACCTCCGCGCATGAGGCCGTAATCGACGGCCCACGAGTCGACTCCGACGCTCACCAGGTTGTCCGCGTCGCGAGCGGCGTCGGCGAGACCACGCCGAACGTGCCCGAACAATCCGGGCACGTCGGTGTGCAGCGCTGCCCGCGACCCGTTCCAGAGCCGGCAGGGTTCGTTGGGAAACCGGGTGACGACGTCGAGACGCAGCACGTCCCTGCCTGCGGTATCGCTGCCGACGGTGCCGACCACGACGCGACCGCTCGTCGCACCGAGGTCGACGGCCGCGACCTGAGCTGTACTCATGCCCGTCTCATCTCAGGAAGGCGGCGGCGACACCCGCGTCGACGGGCACGTGCAGTCCGGTCGTGTGCGAGAAGTCCGACGTGCACAGTGCGAACGCGGCATTGGCGATGTTCTCCGGCAACACCTCTCGCTTGAGCAGCGTGCGCTGCGCGTAGAACTTGCCGAGGTCGGCCTCGTCGACGCCGTAGACCGCAGCGCGGGACGCTCCCCAGCCGGCGGCGAATATGCCCGATCCCTGCACCACCCCGTCGGGGTTGATGCCGTTGACCTTGACACCGTGTTCGCCGAGTTCGGCGGCGAGCAACCGAACCTGATGTGCCTGATCGGCTTTCGTCGCCGAGTAGGCGATGTTGTTCGGTCCGGCGAACACCGAGTTCTTCGACGAGATGTACAGGATGTCGCCGCCCATCTTCTGGGCGATCAGCGCGGCCGCCGCAGCGCGCGAGACGAGGAACGATCCGCGAGCCATCACGTCGTGCTGCAGATCCCAGTCCGCGACGGTCGTCTCCAGCAGAGGCTTCGACAGCGAGAGGCCTGCGTTGTTGACCACCAGGTCGATACCGCCGAACGCGAGCACCGTCGCGTCGACGGCTGCCTGCACCGCAGCTTCGTCGGTGACGTCGGCCCGAACTCCGATCGCCACGTCCGTCGAGCCGATCTCGGCGGCGACGTCGGATGCTTTCTGCGCGTCGAGGTCGGCGATGACGACGCACGCGCCCTCCGCGGCCAATCGTGTGGCGATCGCCTTGCCGATGCCCGACGCCGCGCCGGTGACCAGGGCGATGCGCGTCGCGAGCGGCTTGGGTTTCGGCATCCGAGCGAGCTTGGCTTCTTCCAGCGCCCAGTACTCGATGTCGAACTTCTCCGACTCGTCGATGGGGCTGTAGGTGGACACCGATTCGGCGCCCCGCATCACGTTGATCGCGTTGACGTAGAACTCGCCTGCCACCCGGGCGGTCTGCTTGGTGGCGCCGTAACTGAACATGCCGACGCCGGGGATCAACACGATGGCCGGATCGGCGCCGCGCATCGCAGGTGAGTCCTCGGTCGCGAAGCGCTCGTAGTAGGCCTGGTAGTCCTTGCGGTACGCCTCGTGCAGTGTCTGCAGGCGTTCGACGGACTGCTCGATCGATGCGTCCGCAGGCAGGTCCAGAACGAGGGGCTTCACCTTGGTCCGCAGGAAGTGGTCGGGGCAGCTGGTGCCGAGCGCGGCCAGACGCGGATGCTCGGCGGCAGCCAGGTAGTCCAGGACCACGTCGGAGTCGGTGAAGTGCCCGACCTTGGGTTCGTCGGTGGATGCCATCCCTCGGATGTACGGGGCCAGGGCTGCTGCCTTGACGCGTCGCTCGGCCTCCGGCAGGGCCGAGTAGCCGTCGAGCGCGGCGCCGAACGGTTCTGCTCGGCCGTGTTCGGCAAGGTAGGCCTGGGCAGCGCGGATGATCTCGAGCGAGTTCGCCTCCGACTCCTCGGACGTCTCACCCCATGCGGTGATGCCGTGTCCGCCGAGAATGCAGCCGATCGCCTGCGGGTTCTCGGCTTTGATAGCGGCGATGTCGAGTCCGAGCTGGAATCCGGGTCGTCGCCACGGAACCCACACCACCGTGTCGCCGAATATCTTTCGGGTCAGTTCGGGACCGTCCGCGGCGGTCGCGATCGCGATGCCGGAGTCCGGATGCAGGTGGTCGACGTGTGCTGCGTCGACGAGTCCGTGCATCGCCGTGTCGATCGACGGCGCCGCTCCCCCGCGTCCGTGCAGGGTGTAGTCGAACGACGCGACCATCTCGTCCTCGCGGTCCAGTCCCGGGTACACATCGACCAGTGCGCGCAGCCGATCGAGCCGCAGGACGGCCAGGCCGGACTCGGTCAGCGTTCCGAGATCGCCGCCGGATCCCTTCACCCACATGAGTTCGACATCGGCACCGGTCACCGGGTCGGTGTCGGTTCCCTTGGCGGAGGTGTTACCGCCGGCGTAGTTGGTGTTGCTCGGGTCGGACCCGAGACGGTTCGATCGTGCCAACAATGCTGCGACAGTCTCGTTCATCGTGTTCGCTTCCTGCTGTGTCGTCATTGCTCATGCACCCCAGGAGGTCTGGGTGCCGCCGACGCGGTCGGCTTCGATCTGCTTCTGATAACCCGATTCCGCGAAGGCTCGCATCGGGTCGGCCGGTAGACCGCGGCTCTCTCGCCACTCGGCGAGCCGCGGACGCACGTCGGTGTAGAAGGCATCCATGAAGATGCCGTTGGCGCCCAGTACGTCTCCGGCTTCCTGCGCCGTGGTGAGTGCCTCGGTGTCCACGAGAGCCGCACGCAACGTCATCTCCTGGACGTTGAGGACCGAGCGAATCTGCCCGGGGATCTTCGCCTCGACGTTGTGACACTGGTCCAGCATGAGCGCGAGGTCCGACTCGGGTGCGAGCCCTCCGCCGCGGATGACCTCGAACAAAATCCTGAACAGCTGGAACGGATCCGCCGCGCCGACGATCAGGTCGTCGTCGGCGTAGAAGCGTGAATTGAAGTCGAAGGAACCGAGTTTGCCGAGGCGCAGAAGCTGCGCGACGATGAACTCGATGTTCGTTCCCGGCGCGTGGTGCCCGGTGTCGAGGCACACTGCCGCGCGCTCACCGAGCGCGACGGTGTGCGCGTAGGACGTGCCCCAGTCCGGCACGTCCGTCACGTAGACGGCAGGCTCGAAGAACTTGTACTCGAGCACCAACCGCTGGCCCTCGCCGACGTGCTGGTAGATCGCGGCCAGCGATTCCGCGAGACGGTCCTGCCGACCGCGAATATCGCCCTGACCCGGGTAGTTGGTGCCGTCGGCCAGCCACACCTTCAGGTCCTGCGAGCCGATCTCGGTCATGACCTCGAGGCACCGCAGATGGTGGTCGATCGCCTTCTGCCGCACGCCCTTGTCGGTGTGCGTGAGACTGCCGAACTTGTAGTCGTCGTCCTGGAAGGTATTGGAGTTCACCGTTCCCAGACGAACACCGAGATCGGCGGCGTAGGACTTCAATGCCGTGAAGCTGTCGACGTTGTCCCACGGGATGTGAAGCGCGACAACGGGAGCCAATCCGGTGAGCCGATGCACGGTGGCTGCGTCGGCGATCTTCTCCTCGATCGTGCGGGGTGTGCCGGGGGTGCCGAACACCTTGAAGCGGGTTCCGGAATTTCCGAACGCCCACGACGGGAGTTCGATGGCGAGGGCGTCGAGGATCGCGTCGGGACTGACGGTATGTGTGGTCACAGTGCAGGCTCTCGGGTCTGGGTGACTCCGTCTCGGGAGTCGGGAAGTTCAGGGGACACGACCGCACCGTATCGCTCGGTCTCGATCTCCGGCAGGGACTTTCCACGCGTGTTCGGTGCGAAGATCGCACCGATCGCGAGGGCGACGGTGAGCAGGCCGATGAGCAGCAGGCCGACTGTGGTGAGTCCGGTGGCGGCGAGCAGGGTCGGGAAGAAGTAACTCAGCAGGCCGGTGGCGGTGCGGACGACGAAGAACATGAAGCCCTGGGCGCTGGCGCGGTACGGCGTCGCGAACAGCTCGCTCGCCCAGAGGCTGTAGAACGCCTGGGCACCGATGCCGCTGGAGATACCCCAGGTGATGGCGAAGATCAGCAGCGTCGGGAGTCCGTTGTCGGTGAAGAACACCAGGATTGCCCAGGCCGCGATGCCGAGCAGAGCCCCGATGGAGTAGAGCAGCTTCTGGGACACGCGATCGGCGAACTTCATGAAGCCGAAGTACGTGGCGAGCACGGTGCAGCCCCACACCAGAACCTGCAGGAGGTTCTGCTCGACGGCGCTCTCGACGCCTGCACTCTCGTACACACGCGGCATGAAGATGCCTGCCTGTCCCGCGACGGTGTTCCAGAAGCCGTAGATGCCGATGAGGACCAGCAGCGCGGTGATGTTCACTTTCTTGGTGAACAGGCCCTTCAATCCGGCTGCGCCGAAGGTCTTCTCGCGTGCAGCGGCCCCTGCGGTGTCGCCCGTTTCGTTCTTCCAGATCACCGACTCGGGCAAGCCCTGGCGAATCCACCACACCACCGCGGCCACGACGAAGAGGTGCAGGAAGATGATGCGCGAGCCGAGTAGATCCAGGGGCGCGAGCAACGCAGCGAGTGCGAATCCGACGAACGGCCCGACCGACCACGCCAATTGCGCGGTTCCGACGTGTCGTGCCCGCTCACGCGACGGCGCCTGTTCGGCAATGTACGTCCACGATGCGGGTACACCTGCTCCGACGGCGATGCCGGTGATCACGAACGCGGTCAGCAACATGGCGAAGTTCATCGCGAACGCTGCGATCAGCACACCGACCATGTAGACCATCAGGTCGTAGGTGTAGATCGCCTTGCGGCCGAACCTGTCGCACAGCGGACCGCCGATGCCGGCGCCGATCGCCGCACCGAATGCATTGGCGCTGAACGCGGCCAGCAGCCCGACGGCGAGGTTGCTGATGCCGAACTCGTTCTGCCACAACGTCAACGACGTGGCGATGGCGATGATCGATCCGGCTTCGATGTAGTTGCTCATCGCGACCGATATGGTCGCTCGCCACCCGGTGGTGGACTTGGCGCCGATCTTCATGAGGGCTCCATGTAGTGAGGGGGGTCAGTGTGAGGGGGGTCGGTGTGAGGGGGGTCGGTGTGAGGGTGATCAGGGGAGATGGAAGTAGTGGTGCAGAAACTCGAGAGGGGCGTCGGGGCGGGCCGCGGGTTCGAAGTACTGGGCCATGGTGGCCTGCCAGCGTGCGTCGACGTCGGTCGCGCTCATGGCCGTGGTCATCGCCGCGGGGTCGTCCGACTCGACGTAGCCGACGACGAGACCGTCCTCGGGTCGAAGGAACAGCGAGTAGTTCTTCCACCCCGTCTCGCGCAGAGCATCGAGCATCTCCGGCCAGACGGTCTCGTGCGCGGCCAGGTAGTCCTGCACCCGCTCGGGGCGCAGTTTCAACAGGAAGCACAGCTTCTTCGTGTCGGACAGAACCGATGCCATGGAGGACCTTCTCGACGATCAGAGTGTGGGGGCCACCATCGACTGTTGCAGATTCGACGGGATTGAAACGTTTCAATCGATGGCTTGGATCACATTAGGGCTCTCCAGTGCGCCGCGTCAACCCCTTGGTCTTCCGGAGCCGGGCTCGTCACTCGGACTCGCGCAGCACCTTGCTCAGACGCGCTGCCTGCACCGACAGGTGATGCCGCTCGGCGAGGTTCGATGCTGCCTGCGCTGCCTCGCCGTACAGCCGCACGGCCGAGACCAGGTCCCCCGCCTTTTCGTGGAGGTACGCCGAAGCAGCGGCGAAGCGGGGCACGCTCGGATCCACTGCGCCGAGCGCCGCGAGACCCGAGGCCGCGCCGTCGGCCTCCCCCACGGCGATCGCCCGATTGAGCTGCACGACGGGGCTCGCGGTGATGGCGAGAAGTTCGTCGTACCAGCTCACGATCTGCACCCAGTCGGTCTCGTCGACGCTTCTGGCGTCGGCGTGCAGTGCGGCGATCGCCGCGTGCACTTGGAACTCACCCAGTCGGTCGCGCGCCAACGCGGCCTGCAGGATGTCGACGCCTTCGCCGATCAGCGTGGTGTCCCACTGCGATCGGTCCTGCTCGGCCAGGGGGACGACGCTGCCGTCGGGCCGTGTCCTGGCACTCCGGCGGGCATGATGCAGCAACATCAGCGCGAGTAGTCCCGACGTCTCCTCGTCGTAGGTCGACGCGGCCAACTGCCGGGTCAGTCGGATCGCCTCGGCCGCGAGGTCGACGTCGCCGGTGTACCCCTCGTTGAAGATCAGGTAGAGCACCCGGCGAACCGTCGACAGATCTCCGTTCTCCGTGAATCGCACGTGCCCGACGGTTTTCTTCGCGCGGCTGATGCGCTGACCCATCGTCTTCTCCGGGACGAGGTACGCGTCGGCGATCTGCTTGGTGGTCAGGCCACCGACCGCGCGCAACGTCAACGCGACCGCCGCCGACGGCGTCAACGACGGATGCGCGCACAGGAAGAGCAGCTGCAGGGTGTCGTCGACGTTCTGGGTGTCCGCCGGTGGCGGCTCGGCCCAGGTCCGCAGCTCCCGTGTTCGACGGGCTTCGTCGGCTCGATGCCCGTCGAGAAACTTCCGCCAGGCGACGGTGACGAGCCACCCCTTGGGGTCCGACGGCATCCTCGTCGGCCAGGACGTCGTGGCCTGGATCAACGCTTCCTGCACGGCGTCCTCGGCTGTCGTGAAATCGAGTCCGCGACGAGTGAGGACGCCGATCACAGCGGGAGTCAACTGCCGGACCAGGACGTCGTCCATCCCGGGCCGATCCGGAGACGTGCCGGACCCGAGGTGCATGTCAGTCTTCGATGGTGGTGGGCGTGCTCATCAGCGGGCGGACTTCGAGCCACTCGTGAATCGGCTCACCGCCTGCACCGGGTGCGGCGGACAGTTCGGCCGCGAGCTCCAGCGCGCGGTCGTAGGAGTCGACGTCGATGACCATCCATCCGGCGATGAGATCCTTCGTCTCGGCGAACGGGCCGTCGGTGACCGGCGGCTTTCCCTGGCCGTCGTACCGGACCCACGCACCGGCCTGCTTCAGCGCCTGACTGTCGACGAACTCGCCGGTCTGCTGCAGCTTGGCGGCGAAGTCGTCCATGTACTTCAGGTGGGCCTCCACCTCGTCCTGTGTCCATTCGTTCATGGGGACGTCGTTGACTGCCTCGGGAGCGCCGCGGTAATGCTTGAGAAACAGGTACTTGGCCATGATGATCTCCTCGTCTCTGTGCAGCCTCTGTGGTTGCATCCAACCCTGGGACGGAACCGGGTGAGCGTTTTCGACATCGTCCCCGAAGATATTTCTCCGATTCGGCAAAAGAGTAGGTGTTACCTCTATTCACAGCTACTATGTGCTCCCATGAAGATGCGGTACGACGTCGCCGGTAGCGGGCCCACTCTCGTCCTCGTTCACGGAGTGGTTCACCGGAGGCAGGCGTGGGATCCGATCCTCGATCTACTCACGCCCTATCGACGGGTGGTCACCGTCGACCTGCTCGGTCACGGCGAGTCCCCCGCACTCGAGGCGAACGTAAGCGATCCGCTCGGCTACGTCGTCGATGCCCTCGACGATCTGCTCGGAGACTTCGACACTCCGGACGCGAAGCCTCACATCGGTGGTAACTCCCTGGGGGGCTGGCTGGCGATCGCCATGGCGTGCCGCGGGCGGGTGGCGTCGGCGACCGCGCTGTCTCCCGCCGGGTTCTTCGTGAACGACCTCGATCGACGCCGGGCGATCGGCACGTTCCGCGTTCTGCGGACCCTGGCCCGCGGAATGGGCGAGCATGCGCCTCGCCTGCTCTCCTACAAAGCCGTGCGCTACCCGGCCATCTCCGCGTTCTTCGCCCACCCCAGCCGTGTGCCGTACGCCGACGCCGTGGTGGACACCGCGTCCCTGGTCTCCAACACCTTCGTCGACGAAGGATTGGACGCGGTGTTCGAACTTCCCGTCGCGGCCGAGCCGCAGGTTCCCATCACCATCGCCTGGGGCCGACGCGACCTCACCCTGCCGATCTACGAGCGTGCAGTCGCGAAGCGGAACCTGCCGCACGCCACGTTCATCACCGTGCCGGGCGTCGGCCACGTCCCGATGAGTGACAACCCAGAGCTCATCGCGTCGATCCTGTTGGCGGGAAGCGAAACTCGCACGGCCTAGTCGAGAGCGCAGCGGGCCCCCTCCGGTGGGGATTTCAGGTCTACGAGGTACTCGGCCACGACCGTGTCGACGCAGTCGTTCGCTCCGGAGAACGCGACGGTGTGCTGGTCTCCGTCGACGGAGAGCAGTGACCCACCCAGCGTCTCGGCAAGGCTGACACCACCCGCGTAGGGCGTGGACGGGTCGCCGGTGATGGAGATGGTCAACGTGTCGGGGAGACCGTCGATGTCGGTTGCGTACGGGAATCCCAGAGTGGGTTCGACGGGCCAGGATTCACACGGGTCGCGTGCGCCTTCCGGCCCCAGACCTGAGTCGGTGAACGGCGCGATGCCCTGAATTCGCTCCTTGAGCTCGACCTCCTGTTCGGCGGTGTTGCGCTGCTCGTCGTTGCAGTTGATCGCGTACAGCGCCTCGGCGAAGTTCGGGTAGGCGCCGTCGACGTCACGCCCACCGAACACGTCACTGATCTTCAGCAACGTCTCCGCCTGCCCCACCTGTAGTTCCGCGATGCCCTTGGTGATGACCGGCCAGACGGTCGAGTCGTACAGCCCGGCGATCACGGCCCCGTAGGCGGCGTCGAAGTCCATCTTCCTGCCGTCCGGGGTCACGATCGGATCGTCGATCAGCGGGCGGACGATGTTCTGGAAATTCTCGACGGACCTCGCCGGATCCTGCCCGAGAGGGCAGTCGGGCTCGGTGGCGCAGTCCGCAGCCATGGCGTCGAATGCCTCCTGGAACGCCGTGAACTGATCGATCCGACGGTCCGCTGTGCTCTGCAGTGGATCGATGGCACCGTCGAGCACCATGGCTCGAACGTTCTGCGGGAACATCTCTCCGTAGACCGCGCCCAGGCGAGTGCCGTAACTCTGTCCGAGGTAACTGAGCTGGTCGTCGCCCAGCACTTCGCGCAGCACATCCATGTCCCGGGCTGCGTCACGAGTTCCGACGTTCGCCAGAACGTCCTCGCCGCCGGACCGCTCGGCACATTGCCGAACCAGCTCGCGTGCCCCGTCTTCCGACAGCGACCTCGCTCCCGTCAGAACTGTCGTGTACGCCTCGCCTGCTTCGTTCTCGGCGTCGGTGAAGCAGTCGATGGCCGGCGTCGACGCCGCGACGCCGCGCGGATCGAATCCGACGATGTCGAACTTCTCGGTCAACGGACTGTCCGCCAGCGTTGTCGCCGCGGCTGCGGCCATGCTCATGCCAGGGCCTCCGGGGCCGCCCGAGTTGAGCAGCAACGACCCGATGGGCTCGCCTTTCGCGGGGACTTTCAGCAACGCGATCTGCGCCGTCCGTCCGTCGGGATCGTCGTAGTCGAGCGGGACGTCCACGCGCGCGCACCGAAACGTCGGATCGCTGACGAACGCTGCCTCGTCGGTCGACGTCGTGCCGTACCCCTCGCACGGCTCGAACGTCACCGCCTGATCGTAGAAGCGATCCAGATCTGCAGTCGTGTTCGGCTCCGGCTCGGCCTGGCTGCATGCCCCGAGGACGAGAACTGTTGCGGCCAGGACGCTTACGCTCCGGCGCGGTCGGTGACGATAGTTCACGGGTGGCTCACTCCCTGTGTGTTCGGAAAGGTGTCGTTCACGAGACGCTTCGTGGAGCGTCGGAAAGCCCAGACGGTGACCAGGATCGCGAGGGCGAACAGCGGGGTGCCCATGGAGATCTTCGCGAAGGCCAACCATCCGGTGGCGTCGGTGTCGTAGAGCTGATCCTGCACGATGTAGCGGGCACCGAACAGCAGCGCGAAGGCGCCGGTCGCGATGTCGTGCGCACGCAGAGTGGAGCGATCCGATCGCCACGGGTACTTGTTGCCGTGCAGCGCGTTCCACAGGAGTCCGGTCAGTGGTCGACGCGCGAGCAGGGATGCCACCATCAGCGCACCCATGACCAGGCTGGTCCAGATTCCGATCAGGAAGTATCCGCCGGCCGAGCCCGTCCACGCGGCAACGGCACCGGCCGTCACGACGCCGATCAGTCCACCGCTCGCCTGGACGATCGGTTCACCGCGCACCATTCTGAGCGCTGTCAGCACGACGGCGATGGCGACGGCGATTCCGATGGCAATCGGAAGCGAGGCCACCGCGTTGGCGGTCACGAAGGCGACCACAGGGACCGCCGTGTAGATCATTCCGCTCACGCCGCCGAGGTTGTCCAGCAGGAGTTGGGTGGCGTCGGCTTTCTTCTCGTCTCGAATCGGTGTGGGGTCCGGAGTCGTCATCGTGTCCTCCTCGTGTCGAAGTCGTCGCTCTGTCGTCTGTTCCCAGAGTCGTCGACACGCACGCTCCACAACAGTGCAGACGGGAATCGAAACCGCGCTACTTCGTCACGGGTCGGGCATGACAGATGTCATGCAGGCGCCGGCTCAGAGGGCTTCGACCTCGGGCCGGGCGGGTACCGACGCGACGCGCTCGGCCGTCAGGACGGTTCCCACCGTCGCGGCGATGACCAGTCCGATGGCAGTCAGCCGGATCGCCCCTGCGGCTTGGTGCAGCAGCAGCCATCCCGCCAGTGTCGCGAAGATCGGTTCCAGGGCCAGTAGGACGCCGAAGACGTTGCGCGGAACGATTCGCAGCGCAGCAAGTTCGAGGGTGTACGGAACGACCGACGACAACAGCGCCACCACCGTTGCGAGGGCAAGGGTTTCGGGGTCCGCGAAGGCGGTGAGCCCTTGCATCATCCCGACGGGAAGGACGCAGACCGCGGCGATCACCATTGCCGCAGCCAGGCCTCCTGTGCCGGGAACCGTTGCCGCTACCCGTGCATTGGTCAGGATGTAGAGGACCCAGAACGACGCGGCGAACAGCGCGAACATGATGCCGACAGGATCGAGACTTGTTGCGTGAACCGCGGATTCGACGCCCAACAGCACCATTCCGACCAGCGCGAGGCACGCCCACCCGACGTCGGCGCGCCGACGTGACAGGACGGCGGCCAGAACGAGTGGACCGAGAAACTCGATCGATACGGCCACGCCGAGGGGGATTCGATCGATCGCGGCATAGAAGCATCCGTTCATGGCGGCCAATGCGAATCCCAGCGCAGCCATGCTCTTCCACTGCTCCCTCGACCATCCGCGTACCCGTGGACGCACCAGCAGGAGCAGCAGAGCGGCTGCGATGGCCAACCGGGCTGCAGTGACGGCCCACGACCCGGCGACAGGAAATATCTGAACGGCAAGAGCCGCGCCGAACTGCAGGGACAGACACGACCCGACCATCATCGCTACTGCTGATCCCGTGCCGGGTGTCCGGGAGGTTGCCGTCATGACAGTGAATGCTTCTCGCGAAACTCACGTAAGTCCAGCGAATCATTTTGTAGAATAAAGGTCATTATTGCTTACCTATGACGGGAACCCGATGCTCAACGTCCCTCGCCTGCGGATCCTCCTCGAATTGCAGCGGCGCGGCACGCTCGCCGAGGTAGCCCGTGTGATGTCCTACACGCCGTCGGCGGTGTCGCAGCAGCTGTCGCTGCTCGAGAAGGAGTCCGGCGTTCGGCTGCTGGAACCGGTGGGGCGAGGGGTGACACTGACCGACGCCGCCATCGGACTCGCCGCTCACGCCGAGATCGTCCTTCGCCAACTCGAGGAAGCCGAGGCGGATCTCGCGTCGGCTCAGTCCGCAGTTCAGGGAACACTGCGGGTCGCGTCGTTTCAGACGGTCGTGTTCGCGATCGTGCCTGCAGTGCTGGACCTGCTGGCTGCCGAGGAACCGTCGTTGACCGTCGAGTTCGACCAACTTCAGGTCGTCGCTGCCTACGACGGCCTGTTGTCGCACTCCTTCGACCTGATTCTCGGTGAGGAATACCCCGGTATGCCCGAGCCGGTCCGAGCCAACATCGACCGGGCGGATCTCGCCGTCGATCCACTTCTGCTCGCCGTCCCGTCCGAGGCCGCGTGGTTGCCGTCCGCGCGTACCGACCTGGCAGGCCTGTTCGACGTGCCCTGGGCGATGGACCCGCCGGACAGTGCGACAGGAACGTGGGCCCGGTCGGTGTGCCGTGCCGCAGGATTCGAGCCCCGAGTCCGCTTCGTCAGCCCGGACCCCCTGATGCACGCCCATCTGGTGCGCACCGGCCACGCCGCGGCGTTCATTCCCGCACTGATCGCCGCGAACCAGTCCGACGGACTCGATCTCCGCGCACTGCCGGGGCGTCCGGACCGCACCATCTACACCGCAGTTCGTGCCGGACGCGGCGGGCACCCCGCGATCCGGGCGTTCCGAGCAGCGCTCGCGTCGACGGCGGCAGCTCGAACCTCCGAGTGGAACACCGCCGACGGACTTCGCATACAGAATGGACTGGTGACACCCGAAACAAGCCCTGCCCCCTAGTCGAAGCCCGTCAATCCCGGAGGAGTGTGGACCATGGCACCGAGGACGCGCGAAGAGCTGGCGGACGACGCGGTTGCCCTGGCACGGCGTTGGGTGACTCTCTCCGCCGACCGTGCCGCCGTGCGTCTCGCGGGCCTGCTGCGCGACGAGCGTGGTCTGGAGTTCGCCGTGGGGTTCATCGACGGCGTCGTACGGCCGGAGGACGTGCGGGTCGCCGCCAGGAACTGGGCGCATCTGACGGACGGTGATCTGCCGCAGTTCCTGGGCGTGCATCTGCGTGTCGCCCTTCGTCTCGGCAACGTGGCCGCGAGGGTCGCACCGGCATTGGTCGTGCCCATCGCGAAGAAGGCGTTGCGAGCGATGGTCGGCCACCTCGTGCTCGACGCCTCGCCGCGCGCACTCTCTCGCGGTCTCGCTCGCATCCGCCGGAACGGAATGCGTCCGGGCATCAATCTGCTCGGCGAGGCCGTGATGGGGTCGGCCGGGGCTCGGGCACGTCTCGACGGAACCACGGCGTTACTGGCGCGATCGGATGTCGACTACGTGTCCGTCAAGGTGTCGGCGGTCGTTGCGCCGCACTCGCCCTGGGCGTTCGAGGAGGCCGTCGCACACACCGTCGACGAGCTCGCACCGCTGTACTCGGCGGCCGCGCAGTCCGGCACACCCAAGTTCATCAACCTGGACATGGAGGAATACCACGATCTCGATCTGACGATCGCGGTGTTCACGACCCTGCTGGACCGACCTGAACTTCTGTCGCTCGAGGCGGGAATCGTGTTGCAGGCGTACCTTCCTGACTCGTTGTCCGCGATGATGCGGTTGCAGGACTGGGCCGCCCGGCGTACTGCACGCGGAGGTGCAGCGGTCAAAGTCCGCGTCGTCAAGGGCGCGAATCTTCCGCTCGAGCGAGTCGAATCCGCTCTGCACGGATGGCCCCTGGCCACGTGGTCGTCCAAACAGGACACCGACACCAACTACAAGCGCATCCTCGACCACGCGCTCGATCCCGATCGAATCCGCAACGTGCACATCGGCGTTGCCGGGCACAACCTCTTCGACCTCGCCTGGGCACGGTGTCTCGCCGAACAGCGCGGCATCGAGTCCGGATACGAATTCGAGATGCTGCTGGGCATGGCGTCGGCGACGGCGCAGGTGATCGCCGAGGACACCGGCGGGATGCTTCTCTACACCCCCGTTGTCGGCGCCGACGAGTTCGACGTCGCGATCGCCTACCTCGTCCGCCGGCTGGAAGAAGGAGCAGCGCCGGAGAACTTCATGCCCTCGATGTTCGAACTGACCACCGAGAGCGGGCAACCGACCCCGCAGTTCACGATGCAGGAGAATCGATTCCGCGCGTCCCTGACCGCCCTGGACGACTCCGTCCCCGCGCCGCGACGGAGCCAGAACCGCACCACCGACAGCGCCGACCGCGCCGACAGCACCGATGTCCCAGTACCGTTCGCCAACACCCCCGACACGGATCCCTCCTCGGCCGCCAACAGAGGGTGGGGCCGCGGCATTCTCGAGCGCGCCGAGGCGTCGGGCATCGGGGAAGACCTCGTCGTCGAGTACACCGTCGACGATCCCGTCCGCCTCGACGAGCTGATTCAGCAGACGTGCGACGCAGGGGTGGGCTGGGGTTCGCTCCCGTCGACCGAGCGAGCACGCATCCTGAGGTCCGCGGCGCGCGAGCTGTCTCGCGCACGTGCGGACCTGCTCGAAGTCATGGCCGCGGAGTGCGGCAAGACCCTGGAGGAGGGCGACCCCGAGGTCAGCGAGGCCAGCGACTTCGCCGGGTACTACGCCGAACTCGCCGAGGAGCTTGCGCACGTGGACGGCGCACTCCATCGGCCGAGGCGCCTGACCGTCGTCGCACCACCGTGGAACTTCCCGGTGGCGATACCGGCGGGATCGACCCTGGCCGCGCTTGCCGCGGGTTCTGCCGTCGTGATCAAGCCTGCGCCGCAGGCGAAACGCTGCGGTTCGGTGATGGTCGACGCTCTGTGGCGGGCCGGCGTGCCGCGAGATGTGTTGCGCCTCGTCCACGTCGACGAGGCGTCCCTCGCCGGCACCCTCGTCGCGGATCCGCGGGTCGATCAGGTGATCCTCACCGGTGGCTACGAGACGGCGGAGCTGTTCCACCGGCTACGCCCCGGCATTCGGCTGTTCGCGGAGACGAGCGGTAAGAACGCCATGGTCGTCACACCCTCTGCCGATCTCGACCTGGCGGTGAAGGACCTCGCGAAGTCTGCCTTCGGCCACGCGGGCCAGAAGTGCTCCGCAGCGTCCCTGGCGATTCTGGTCGGATCCGTCGGCACATCGGACCGTTTCCTGGGCCAGCTGGTCGACGCCGTCCGGTCCATGAAGGTCGCGTACCCGACGGACCCGGAATCGCGCATCGGTCCACTCGTCGAACCTGCGAGCGGCAAGGTTCTCCGGGGTCTCACCCACCTCGATCCCGGTGAGTCGTGGTTGCTCGAACCCCGCGCACTGGACGACGAGAGCCGGCTGTGGTCGCCGGGAATCCGCGTCGGCGTTTCTCGTGGTTCCGAGTTCCACCGAACCGAGTACTTCGGTCCGATCCTCGGCATCATCACCGTCGCTACCCTTGCCGAGGCGATCGAGGTACAGAACGACGTCGACTACGGGCTCACCGCCGGCCTTCACTCCCTCGACGACGCGGAACAGGCGCAGTGGATTCAAGGCGTCGCCGCAGGCAATCTCTACGTGGGCCGAGGAATCACCGGAGCCGTCGTGCGACGGCAGCCCTTCGGCGGGTGGAAGAAATCGACGGTCGGCACGGGGAGCAAGGCAGGCGGACCGAACTACCTCGTCGGCCTGTCCGACTGGTCGCCCCGCCCCTCGTCCCGCACGACCGTCGGCTGTGTGGTCGACGCGTGGGCGGAGACGTTCCTGCGCGAGACCCCAGCGGTCGGCGACGACCTCGACTTTCTACGACACTCTCTGGCAAGCGATCTCGTGGCGTGGGACACGGAGTTCGGCGTCACCCGTGACGTATCGCATCTCGGGGTGGAGGCGAACGTGCTGCGCTACCTTCCTACCCCGGTGACCGTGCGAGCGGAGGCCGACGCTCGCCCTGCGGAGGTTCTGCGCGTCGTCGCCGCCGGGTTGCGAGCCCGTTCCCCTCTTCGCCTGTCCGTGCACGCGTCCGTCACTCTCGGGGAGGGCGTGCTCGGGTTCCTGACAACCAAGGGCGTGACGGTCGACACCGAAACAGACTGGGCGCGTGCGGTTTCGCGCGGCGGGACGGACAGAACCCGCGTCGTCGGGTCCGGAACCGACGTGCCCACCGGGCCGTCTGCCGCAGTGTGGTCGGGCGCCGTGACCGAAGCGGGTCGCGTCGAGATGCTGCCGTTCCTGCGTGAGCAGGCCCTCAGCATCACCCACCACCGGTTCGGTACCTACCGCGAGATGCCTCGGGTGGACGCTCTGCTGAACATCACGCCAGGCGGCGGCCGTTTCGATTCGCCGTGAACGGCTACTCACACCGCATGCGCCTGAACCTTCGTCGCGGGATGCCCGTCGTCGAACTCCCCATGTCCGTTCCGCCTGCCGCGGCATGGGAGGTTCTGGTGGACCTGACGGCGTGGCCGGTGTGGGGTCCGACGGTGGCCGGCGCCGAACTGGACCGCCCCGGTCCGCTTGCCCTGGGTTCCCGAGGCCGGGTGTTCACCCCGGTCGGGGTGCCTCTGCCGTTTCGCATCACCGAGTTCGAGGACGGTCGTCTCTGGGCGTGGCGGGTGGCGGGTGTTCCGGCGACTCGACACGAGGTGATCCCCGACGGCGAGGGCTGCGTGGTGAGCTTCGGCGTACCGATCTGGGCGCCCGCGTATCTGACGATCATGGCCGTTGCGCTCCCCCGGATCGAGCGATTGGCCGCGGAACGCACGCACTGATCGCGGGAGGCTGTGTAGTCCGTCACGCCCGGTCCTAGGTTTGATCGAGTCCAGAAAGCCCACGCTGGATCGATAAGCTCGAGCTATCGAGATCTGAGCAATCATCGATTGGCCCGATCAATCCAAGATCATTAGGGTCGTCAACCGACACCAACGCACCCGAATACGAATGAGGCCGTACATGTCGCTCATCAACAAGAAGATCAAGCCATTCACCGCTGAGGCCTTCAAAGACGGTGCCTTCGTTACCGTTTCCGACGAGGACATCAAGGACAAGTGGGCGGTCTTCTACTTCTACCCCGCCGACTTCACATTCGTCTGCCCCACCGAGCTCGGCGACCTCGCCGATCACTACGAAGAGCTGCAGCGTCTCGGCGTCGAGGTGTTCTCGGTCTCGACCGACACCCACTTCACCCACAAGGCGTGGCACGCGTCGTCCGACACGATCGGCAAGATCAAGTACACGATGATCGGTGACCCGACACTGAAGATCAGCACCGACTTCGAGGTTCTCCGCGAGAACCAGGGCCTCGCCGACCGCGGCACCTTCCTGGTCGACCCGGACGGCGTCGTGCAGTTCACCGAGGTGACCGCAGAAGGCATCGGCCGCAACGCATCCGAGCTTCTCCGCAAGGTCAAGGCCGCACAGTACGTGCGCAGCCACCCGGGTGAGGTCTGCCCGGCGAAGTGGGAAGAGGGCGAAGACACCCTCGCACCGTCGCTGGAGCTCGTCGGCAAGATCTGATTCGTTCGGATCGGTGCGCGGCGGCACAGGAGCGTAATGCCCTGTGCCGCCGGTGCATCCCCCACGTTCGGATCACTCGGCCCGAGCTGAGAATCCACGACCATCCCTTCCGATCTCAGGAGAAAACCTCATGCTCGACGCCGCACTTGCCAATCAACTGAAGTCCCTGCTCGAGAACGTGACGCAGCCGATCGAGCTCGTGTCCTCTCTTGGCGACGCACCCAAGTCCGTCGAGCTCGGCGAACTCCTCGACCAGATCGCCGGCCTGTCGGACTCGGTCACCCACTCCCGCACCGGTACCGACCCACGCAAGCCGTCGTTCGCCATCCGCCGGATCGGCACCGACATCGAGGTTCAGTTCGCCGGTATCCCGCTCGGACACGAGTTCACCTCGCTCGTGCTCGCGCTGTTGCAGGTCGGTGGCCACCCCTCCAAGGAAGATGCCGCGCTGCTCGCCCAGGTCCGCGACCTCGAAGGCGACTTCTACTTCGAAACCTACTTCTCCCTCTCCTGCCAGAACTGCCCGGACGTGGTGCAGGCGTTGAACGTGATGTCGGTGCTCAACGCCAACGTCAAGCACATCGCCATCGACGGTGCGCTGTTCCAGGACGAGGTCGACGACCGCGGCATCATGGCCGTTCCGTCGGTGTTCCTCAACGGTGAGCCCTTCGGGTCCGGCCGCATGACCCTCGAACAGATCGTCGGCAAGCTCGACACCGGTTCCGCGGAACGCACCGCGACGGCGATTTCCGAGAAGGACCCGTTCGACGTGCTCGTCGTCGGAGGCGGCCCTGCGGGTGCAACCGCAGCACTCTACGCTGCGCGCAAGGGAATTCGCACCGGCGTCGTCGCCGAGCGCTTCGGTGGTCAGACGCTGGACACCATGGGTATCGAGAACTTCGCGTCCGTTGCGTACACCGAAGGACCGAAGTTCGCCGCCGAGCTGGAGAACCACGTTCGCCAGTACGACGTCGACATCATGAACGTCCAGAACGCCACCAAGCTGACCCCCGCCGCTACCCCGCAGGGACTCGTCGAGGTCGAACTCGCCAGCGGCGCACGACTTCTCTCCCGTAGCGTGATCCTGTCCACCGGCGCACGGTGGCGCTCGATGAACGTTCCCGGCGAGAGCGAGTACCGCAACAAGGGCGTCACGTACTGCCCGCACTGCGACGGCCCGCTGTTCAAGGGCAAGCGCGTCGCCGTCATCGGTGGCGGCAACTCCGGTGTCGAAGCAGCCATCGACCTGGCCGGCATCGTCGCGCACGTGACCCTCGTGGAGTTCGACTCGCACCTGCGCGCCGACGACGTGCTGCAGCGCAAGCTCCGCAGCCTCCCCAACGTCGACATCCTGGTCAGCACCCTGAGCACCCAGGTCATCGGCGACGGTTCCAAGGTCACCGGGCTGGCGTACAACGACCGCACGAACGACACCGCGCACACCGTCGACCTCGACGGAGTGTTCGTTCAGATCGGCCTGCTACCCAACACCGAGTTCCTCTCCGGCACCGTCGATCTCACCCCGCGCGGGGAGATCATCGTCGACGATCACGCACGGACCTCGGTACCGGGCGTCTTCGCAGCAGGTGATTGCACCACCGCGCCGTTCAAGCAGATCATCGTCGCGGCGGGATCGGGCGCGACGGCAGCGCTCAGCGCGTTCGATCACTTGATCCGCACCAGCACCCCGGCCGAGGAAGCAGTCTCGGTCTGACGCTCCCGGGTACGCTCGGGCGATGCTGACCGCCGAACTCGCCCAGCGCGTGGTCGACCAAGTGCATCCAGTGGTCGCACACAACGTCAACATCATGGATGCCCACGGCATCATCATCGCGTCCGTCGATCCAGCGCGCCTGGGCACGCTGCACGACGGCGCGGTGCGAGCACTCGAGCGCGGGGACGTCGTCCGGATCGACGCCGACGGTGCCGATCCGGACATGCGCGAGGGTGTGAACGTGCCGTTCTACCTGAGCGACGACGGGGCGGAACCCGGCGCGGTGAAGAACGAAGCGGTGAAGAACGAAGCAGCGGAAAGCGAGGCGGTGGGGGTCGTCGGAATCACCGGCGACCCCGCCGTCGTCGAGCCTCTCGCCCGCATCCTCGTGCTCACCGTGTCGCTTCTGCTGAAGCAGGAGCAGCACCTCGACGACGCGCGGTGGAGGGAATCGTCGCTGCGAGATCTACTGAACGCGATGATCGTCGATTCCCGAGTGTCCGAGGCTCGCGTCGTGGCCATGCTCCGCGACGTGGGCAGACCGATCCGGCCGCCGTGGTCGATCGTGACTGCCCGCAGTACGTCGACCGGCCCCGCTGCGCTCGGTCGGTTCCGCAACAGCGTGGTGGGCATCGGCAACGTCGTCGCATGGGAACGCGACACCACACTGTGGCTCCTCGTCGGTTCGTCCGACGCGAGCACCCGCGCGGTCGTCGTCGATCGACTGCGGACGGCAGGCGCCTCCGTCGTCACCGGGCGTGTGGGAGCATCCACGCCCGAACTGGTCGTCGACGTGCAGCAGATGGACGTACTGCTCCGGCACCACCTGCCGGACGGCGTCGTCCACGAGCTCACCGCACTCGACATCGACATCCTCGTCGGCCGTCAGCCCGAGGCCATCGCGCTGGACTCCGCGAGGCGAATCGTCGGCCCACTGTCGGACGCGTTGCGCGAGACCGCGGCAGTACTGATCGAGAACAATCTGTCGATCGTGACGACGGCATCCGCTCTGCACACCCACCGGAACACGGTCGTGCAGCGTTTGAACCGCATCGAGCAACTGACGGGGCTGGACCTACGGGTCTTCGACGACGCCGTGGCCATGAAGCTGGCTCTCGCGTCGGCCCGACGGGTCGACGCGGACGACATCCGTCGATGAATGTGTGCCGTGCACCGATATCTGCCACAATTTTGCTCAAAATATGTGCACACAGCCCATACCTCGACCGGAGTCGGTGACCTAACCTACTGTCATGGAACAGCACAGAACCGACGCGCGGCGAACCACGATCGTCGTTGCCCCGGACTCGTTCAAGGGCTCCGGCACGGCCGCCGACGTGGCGTCGGCGATGGCCGCCGGCTTCCGGGACGTGCTGGGACCGGATGCGCGGATCGTCGAATGCCCGATGGCCGACGGCGGGGAGGGGACGCTGGATGCGCTCGCAGCATCCCTCGACGCGCGGATCAGCGAGATCGACACCGTCGACGCGATCGGGCGACCCCGATCCGCGCGGATCGCGGTGTCCGCCGACGGCAGGACCGGCGTCATCGAAGCTGCTGAAGCCAACGGTCTCCCTCACGTATCCGACGCCCCGCTGCAGCCTCTGCGAGCGGACAGTCACGGCGTGGGCGTACTCGCCCGGCAACTTCTCGACGACGGGGTCTCCGAGATCCTGCTGTGCATCGGCGGGAGCGCGAGCAACGACGGCGGTACAGGTTTCCTGTCCGCCCTCGGCGCACGGTTTCTCGACGGCGCGGGCAGCGTCGTCGAGCCGGGTGCCGCCGGTCTGGCCGACATCGACAGCATCGACGTCAGCGGCCTGCATCCGCGCGCGGGCGAGGTCACCGTTCGGATCGCCGTCGACGTCGACAATCCGTTGCTCGGGAACAGCGGTGCCGCAGCGGTGTTCGGGCCGCAGAAGGGCGCAACCCCGACGGACGTGGAGACCATCGACTCCGGTTTGGCGCATCTCGCCGACGTGCTGAAATCCGCCACCGGGACCGACGTCACCACGACCGAGGGTATGGGCGCGGCGGGCGGGTTGCCTGCGTCTCTCGCGGCCTACCTCGATGTGCAGCTGATGCCCGGATCGGACATGGTCATGAGTGCTATCGGGTTCGAGGAACTGTGCTGCGACGCATCCATGATCGTGACCGGCGAGGGATCCTTCGATTCGCAGTCGTTGCGAGGCAAGGTCGTTGCCGGTGTGCGACGGGCCGCGCCTCCCACCTGCCCCGTCGTCGTCATCGCCGGACGGGTCGTCCTGACGCCCGAGGAGATACGCGACGCGGGGATCGCCGCGGCCTTCTCCATCGCGGCGGGTCCGTCCACCCTCGCGGACATGTCCTCGCGGACAAGAGAACTGGTACACGACACGGCCGCGCACGTCGCAGGCCTGTACAAGACGCTCGCGCAGCACGCGGCGGTGTGAAGGAGAACAATGTCGCTCGATCCGCATTCCGCCGTCACGCGCTACCGTTCGTTGCCGCCGAGCCTGCCTCAGCCCGTCGCCGAGCAGTGGGATTGGCAGCTGCGTGGGTCGTGCAGACACGAGGACCCTGTGCTGTTCTACCCGCCGACCAGCGCGCGGGGGAGATCGCTCGCGGCCATGGAAGCTCGGGCCAAAGCCATCTGCACCGGCTGCCCGGTGATGCGCACCTGCAGGGACTACGCACTGGAAGCCGCCGAGCCGCACGGTATCTGGGGTGCCACCACATCGAAGGAACGGGCCCTGGCCGGTGCCTCGTTCGACATCGGGCCGGCACCGACACCACCGGCACCGACACCACAGCCCCCGGAACCCCCGGCAGTGGAGAAGATCGACGAGACCGAGCAGCCACCGCGCCGTATGCACCGCATCGGACCACCACAGCGGCCCTACCGGCGCATTCCTCGACCCGACTCGGTCCAGCCCGTCACCGCGGACCGGCCGCCGACGAAACCCTGACTCTGCGCGCGTCGAGCAGTTCGGTTGCTCCGCACACACGATGCCGAGCTCGGCGTGACCTATCCTGGTCACCAGGTCGACAGTGAGGGCGAGATCGTGCGGAGAGCGTCTGGCGAGTTGGAGGAGTCGGTCCTTCAGCTGCTCGGGGAACACCGAGAACTGTCGGTGGCCGAGGCCAGGGATCTGCTCGGTTCCGACCTCGCCCATACGACCGTGATGACGGCATTGGTCCGTTTGCACGGCAAGAGGCTCGTCGATCGCGAACGACGCGGGCGCTCGTACGTCTACACACTCCGGGCGCCGGTCGACGAATTGCCTGCTCTGCGTGCGGCCATGCGAATGCGCACCGAACTCGACACGCGCGCGGAAAGGGCAGACGTTTTGGCCAACTTCGTCGCATCGCTCGACCCCGAAGACGAAGTCGTACTTCGTGAACTGTTGTCTCGGAACTCCTCCGACGGCGAGACATGACACTCTTCGTCGTCGTCGCCGCACTCCCGTGGATCATGTCGGTTGCGCTGAGAACGTACGCACACCGCACGGCCGACGATCGTTCTCCGTACTCCACGGTCGTCGTGGTCCCTGTCCTTGCCGCCGTCACGGCCTTCGGCGTCGTCGCATCCAGTGCAGCCCTCGGATCCGTGCTGTGTGCGTCCGGCAACGCAGCACTCATCGGAGTGGGGGTAGTCGTACTCGGTTGGGTCGTGTGGAGGCTCGCCTCCGTCGTGGCCCACTGTCGTCGGGTCGTCGTCAGTGCGCGCGACGCACGCCCGTTCTCAGCATCCGCGCGTACGAACGGAGGGACGGTGGTCGTCGAGTCGACCGAACCGGATGCCTTCGCCGTCGCGTCGGGAGGTGGTGCGGTGGTCGTCACGACCGCGCTCGTCGAGATGCTGTCGGACACCGAACTGCAGACCGTGATCGAGCACGAACGTGGACATCTCCGTTTCCGACACAGTGCCTGGACGCAGATGGTGGAGATCGCAGCCCAGCTGAATCCCCTGCTGCGGCCGGTCGTCGGACACGTCCGTCATGCCGCGGAGCGCCATGCCGACGAACACGCGGCAGCACTGCACAACAGGCGCGCCGCGATGTCGGCGCTCGCGCGGACCGCGTTGCTCCGCGCACACGTCGAACGGAACACGACCGCACTGTCCAGTACCGGCGGTGACGTCGTACGGCGTGTCCGCGCACTGACCGAACCCGCGCCACCGCCCCAACGTCGACCGGTCGTTGTCGCGGCGGTCGTGTTGATCGTGGCGTTCTCGGCAATGTCCATAGCCCTCGCAGACGTCGTGCAGGACGTGATCTCACCGGAAGCCGGGGAGGCTCCCACCTCGGTCTTCCGGTGAGAAACGCCGCCGTCAGATCCCGGCGACACCCGCGAGTTGCCCGATACCGTAGGTGACAACCATGGCCAACGCTCCCCCGATCACGATTCTCGTCACGGCGGGTCGAGCGGGCGCGTCGCCGAGCCTCGCACTGATCGTGCCCGTCGCGGCGAGTGCAATCAGCACGACGACGAAGGTCACCGGGATCCGGACGGACGCGGGCAGAAGAACGATGGCAAGCAGTGGGAGAAGAGCTCCGCTGACGAACGCCACCGCCGATGACCCCGCTGCCTGCCACGGATCGGTCAGCGCATCCGGATCGATACCCAGTTCCGCGTCGACGTGGGCTGCGAAGGGATCGCTCGCGGTCAATTCTTGGGCGACCGTCATGGCCGTCGCCGGCGACAGGCCTTTGGCTTCGTACAGCGCGGCAAGCTCTGCCAGTTCCTGCTCGGGCTCGTCCTCGAGCTCACGGCGTTCCTTGTCCAACAGCGATCGCTCGGTGTCGCGTTGTGTGCTCACCGACACGTACTCACCCAGCGCCATCGACACCGCGCCGGCAACCAGGCCTGCAATGCCCGCGGTCAGCACCGGACCACGCTCGACGGTGGCAGCGGCAACACCGACGACCAGGCCGGCGGTCGATACGATGCCGTCGTTGGCACCCAGAACTCCGGCGCGTAGCCAGTTCAAGCGGCCGCCGATGTCACGGTGCGGTTCTGCCTCGTGGGTACCGGGAACGGAGTCCGGCATGCTCACCTCCTGTGAACCGACTGTCAGAAGACCGGTGGGGATCACCCGTCAGCGGACTGGACCATCCTGCGCCGGCGCCGAGGTGAAAGCGTCTTCCCACGCCGCACGGGCACCGGATTCGCCGATCCGATAGACCTGCACGATCGTCGCTGCTCCCACCACGACGGCGATCAGGACGACGGCGATCGACTGCCACTTCACCGGACGAATCCCACGTAGATCGCGACGATGGCGGACGACGAGCAATGCAGCCACGACAACCGCTGCTAGAGCGAAGTAGAGCATCGTGTCACCCAACTCGGCATGGGTCTCGACGACCGTGGACTCGGGAACGCGCTTCTCCAGCCATTCACCGGCATCCGTCGTCAGCGGGGTCAGCACGAGCGTCACGAGCGCAAGCACTGCGATGAGCCATACGAGCCTGCGACGCATCGCAGGCCAGATACTTGCCCCCACGGCCAACACGGCTTCGAGCGGGGCGAGCACTACGACGAAGTGGACCAACAGAACGTGAACGGGCAAGCCATCGATAGTCGACACTTCAAGTCTCCTCGGGTTCGGACCATCGTAATACTACAGGCTTTGTAGTATTACGATGCTGTAGTCCACGTATCGGACGGGTTCTGGATCATGCGCTGCAGGATCTCCACATAGCGCTCACCGATCGTTCGAACCGTGCCGTGATCGAACAGCACTGCGGGATAGACGAGTGCGAACGACAGGCCCGATACCTCGCCCGCCTTGTCACGACGCTCGACGACATGCATGTGCAGATCGCATTTCGCGAATTCGAGCGGGCGCGGAGTCACGTCGAAACGCGTGCCTCCGACGTCGACATGCGACGCCGTGAAGACGTCCAAGGAGAGCGCAATCTGAAACAGCGGATGACGCGTCGGGTGGGTTCCGGGATCCAGTTCCGCGGCGACGCGATCGAACGGAACGCTCGAATGGTCGAGGGCACGTGTCTCACTGACGTGCGCAGCGGCGACGACGTCCGCGAACGTCGTCGTGTGCGTGATGTCGGTTCTGATCGCGAGAGTGTTGACGAACATGCCGACCAGAGGGTCGTACCTCGGGTCGTCTCGTCCGGCGATCGGTGTACCGATCGCAATGTCGGTCCGCCCTGTCATCGTGGAGACGAGAACGACGAGTGCTGCTCGAAGCACGGTGAATCTGCCGGTGTCGCACCGTCGCGCCAGCAGATTCACGTCCTCGACATCACCTCCAACAAGATCGAATTCGATTCTGCCGCCCGTGAAATCCCACTCCTGCGGCCTGGCGCGGTCGGTGCCGATCTCGGTGTCGAAGGCAAGGCCACTCAGCTCGCGGCGCCAGAAGTCCAGAGCCGACGCATGGGATCGCTGCGAATCCCAGACGCTGTGATCGGCGTACTGCAACGGCAGATCGGTCCATGCCGGTGCGTCGCCCGACGCTCTGGCGCGATACGCCACCGAGAAGTCGTGGGCGAGCACACCGAGCGACCATCCATCCGCAGCGATGTGGTGCACCACGCACGCGAGCACATGGGCGCCGGGCTCTGTGTCGAACAGCGTTGCCCGAATGGGCATTTCGAATCGTACGTCGAACGGTGCTTCGAGGACGCCGGCGAGAGCGTGCGCGTCGAACGATGCACGGCCGAGGGCGGACTGCAACCGCGCCATGTCGTCGACGACGATCTGACGCGGCCCCCACGGCGAATCCGGGTGCACAGTGCGCAACGTCCGGTGCCGAACGAGCACGTCGACGAACGCCGCCTCGGCGGCCGACACATCGAACGGGCCAGTGATGTCGACCGTGAACGGCAGATTGTAGAGCGGCAGCCGACAGTCGCGATCGATGTCGACTTGGCTCGCGGACAAGGGAACGACCGCAACGCCGTTCGACCCTCCGGAAATGGCACGGTCCATGGAAGACCGATCCCGAGTCCGCGTAGCGATGATCGCGGCGAGTGCCCGCACGGTCCGAGCACCGACGAGATCCCGAACACCGACGTCGACACCCAGTTCCGCCCGCAGGCGCGCCACCACTCCGGTTGCCACCAACGAGTCACCACCCAGGTCGAAGAACGACGCCGTGACATCGACCCGTTCCACCTGGAGCACAGTCGTGAATATCTGTGCAACAACCACTTCCAACGGCTCTGGCGGCTCCTCGATCGAACCGGATGCCGTGTCGGCAACGGGCTCCGGCAGCGCGGCTCTGTCGAGCTTCCGGTTGACCGTGAGAGGTATCGATTCGACGGCGGTAACGGTGGCCGGGACCGCGTGGGCAGGCAGAATCTTCGCGACGAACCGTCTGATGTCCTGTGAATCGACAGATCCGACCCCGTCATACACGACGAATCCGTCGATCCGCGATTCACCACGTCCTCCTCGGCGCAGTGCGGACGCCGCGGAGACGACGTTCGGGTATCGGCGGAGTGCCGCGTCGACCTCACCGAGTTCGACGCGGTTGCCACGGATCTTCACCTGGTCGTCGATTCTGCCGACGAACACGAGCGAACCGTGTGCGGCCGACCGCGCCATGTCCCCGCTGCGGAACATTCGAACTCCGGTGCCGCCGAAGGGATACGCCACGAACCTCGATGCGGTGGCTGCGGCGCGATCGGCGTAACCGCGCGCCACACCGGCTGTCGCGATGTAGATCTCCCCGATCGCCCCGGGCGGCACGGGCCTCATGTTCCTGTCGAGCAGGTGAACAACGACGCCCACCATGGCAGTTCCGATTCCGGCGTCGGCTGCGGCGCTCAGCGGACCGGTCATCGTGACGCTACAGGTGGTCTCGGTGGGTCCGTAGGCGTTGAGCAACCGCCGGCCCGGCGCCCACGCGTCGACGATGTCGGTCGATGACGACTCGCCGCCGATGACGATCGTCCCGACGTCGTCGAGCGCCGAAGCATCCAGCGTCGCCAATGCGGACGGTGTGATGAACAGATGGGTGACTCGTCGGTAGGCGAGCAGGTTCGTCAGCTCGTCACCCGCGTAGACATCGGACGGCGCGATCACCAGGCACGCTCCCGCCACCGCGGCGGCGAGTTGCTCGACCACCGAGGTGTCGAATCCGAGCGATGCCAGGTGGCACACTCGCGACGTCGGGTCGAGCGCGTAGCTGGACCGAATCTGCTGTACCAGTCCCGCTACACCCTCGTGTGTGACCACCACCCCCTTCGGCGTGCCGGTCGAACCGGAGGTATAGATGACGTACGCGGCATTGCCAGGGCGAGCTCTGCTCGACACCGGGTCGTCGTGCAGCGATGCCTGTTCGACGGCATCGTCGACGAGTACCCACTCGAGTCCGCTTGACGCCGCGGGTGCCTCGGACCTCGCTGCGAGGCCGATCACGGCGTGACTGTCTCGGAGAACGAACTCGATCCGGTCGTCGGGCAGTCTCGGGTCTATCGGGACGAACACCGCACCCGCGCGGGCGACGGCCCAGAACGCGATCACCGAATCGACGGTGCGGCTCATGCACACTGCGACAGTGTCTTCCGCTTCGATTCCTCGGTGCCTCAGCACACGCGCCAGACAATCGACACGCTCGTTCAGGTCCCAGTACGTCAGTACCGTCGCACCGTCGTCGACGGCGATGCCGTTTCCCACGAGACGGACGGCCTCGTCGAATACATCGATCAGGGTTGTGTTCGCATCCACGGTGGCGCCGACGGACGCTGCGGCCGTGGACGATTCGTCGGGGAGGAACAAATCGAGGTCCCCGACGGCGGTGTCGGTGACGTTCGGGGCCGTGAAGAGATCGAGGAAGTGCAGGAACCGCCTGTGATGTCGAGCCAGATCGCGACGCGGGTACACCGACGGGTTGCCCTCGAAGTCGATCCGCGGCCCCCGGTCGCCTCGATCGGGGTAGATGTCCACCGCGAGGTCCACCACGGGACCGGTGGTGAGGATGTGCACCTGTCCGTCGATGCCCCCTACTGCGATGCGGTTGGAGAACATCATGACGTTGACCGTCGGGCCGAAAGACACTGCGGGAAAATGCAGGTCGCCGAGAGCACTGGGCCCCGCATCGGGCCGCCGCCGTTGGTGGCGCAGCACGGACCCGAGCGCGGTCTCGGTCATCTTCACCGCGCCACCGACTGTCGTACGCCCGATGCCCACCAACTCCAGCGGCACCACATTCGACGTCGTGAACCCGGCCCTGCGAAGCACTGCCGTCGATCGCGCCGATACCGGGAGGGACAGCCGCACGTCCGCCGAGTCCGTCATGCGCGCGAGAAATGCCGCGAAGGCCGCGATGACGATGCTCGACGTCGCGTGCCCCGCTGTCGGCGAGCCGGCAAGGTTCTCGAGATCCGGCGACGCGCCGGCTCCGACGATCGTCGTCGACATCGCCTGCGGCGCAGCGACACTTCCCAGAGTCACTCCGGCAGAGCGAGCGTTATCCATTGCCGATGCGCGCCAGTACTCCCGGTCGCGTGTCGCGCGAGCCGAAGCCTGGTATTTGCGGTCCTCGTCCACCACCGCTTCGGGGGTCGAGACATCTGCCGCCGGCGGTTCCTTTCCCGAGACAGCGGCATCGTAGATCGATGCGGCCCGCTCCAGTACTCGCACCGATGCGTATCCGTCGAGCGCGATGTGGTGCGCGCGGGTGTACCAGAGGACATGGTCGTCGGCGAGACGGAACAACCGCAGTCGAACCAGACATCCGTCCAGCGGAAAGCGGGTTCGGCAGTCCTGGTCCATCCAGCGCAGAGCGGTGTCCCTGGCCGAGTCGTCGCCGCGTAAATCGACCACCGCGGTGGCGTCGCGCACGTCGGTGGTGAACGTCTGGACCGGACGCCGCCCGTCGTCGCGAACGCGCATGGACACCGATCCGTATTCCACGTGGGCACGTACACCGCTGTCCAGCAACGCGTCGACGTCGATGTTTCCGTTCAGTTCGACGTAGTAGGCAATGGCGAAGGGGATGTCCGGCACCAAGTGCTGCGCGTACCAGATATCGACCTGCGGCGTGCTCAACGGCAGTGCATCATGCTTCATGGATCCCCCAGTGACCACTCGACCCCATTACCGAATGCAACTACTACAGCTTCAGTAGTACAAGACTACCGACCGATCCCCGACTGTGCATCGACGCTTGTCGGCAGCAACGAGTTCGCAGAACACAATGTGGTTACGTCGGGTAACAACTTGGCGAGAATCGCCATTTCTGCACCCGCGGCACCTACGGTGAGCACACATCGCTCGTAGAAGATGGGGAGCCGGAGATGAAACGTGGAACCACACTGACCTCTCTCGTCGTAGGGTTCGCCGCCACCGTCGCGCTGACGCTCGGCGCCGGGGGCACAGCTCATGCGAGTCCACCCGTCGACCCCGTTGCCGCCCTGCAGGCCGTGGGTGTACCGGCCGACGTCGCCGGACTTGCTGCCGTCGCCACGCCTGTCGCGAACGGGGTCGACACCGTCAACCTCGCGAATCGGACCGGCGGCTTCCCCGGTGCGAAAGTGGACGCGATCATCGACCACCCCGCTCGCCAGATCACCGTGGTGCAGCGCTGGCTCGACTACCAACCGTCGGACCTGCGCGTGGGCTGGGTCAACCTGAGCACAGGCCGAGCCGGTCTGACCGGCCTCCCGAACGCGGTACCGGGCACCCTCGACGGTATCTACCCGGCCACCGATCGCACGGCGGTGCTACCGACCGGCGCCGGACCGGTCCTGCTCGTGGTCTACGGTCGCGTCCCGGGGTGGACCGGACTGATCCCGCTCGCCCCCGAGTACTTCGGTTATCTCACCCCGGCCGTCACCGTGCTCGGCGTCTGATGACGCGCCTCTTCCGGTCGCGTGACGCCGCCGAACCGGCTACTCCTGTTCGCACTGCAGCTGCGTGCGCGATCATCGCGCTCTCGGTAGTCGCATTCAGTGGATGCGCGAGTTCCGACGACGTTGCCGCCCCGAGCCCCGGCGCGACGAGCACTTCTCGAACCCCGATCGCACCGACCGCACCGGCCGCACCGACCGAGCAGGTCGAGCAGGTAGAGCCGGTCGAGCAGGTCGATCCGGCAACCCTGGCCGCCGACGGCAACGGCATCGCGTGGACGTCGCCCACCAAGAACATCTCCTGCCGAATCTCCTCCGACACCTACGGATCCGGCTGCCAATCGCGCGACGCGCCAGTGCCTCGGGGCGCGGCCTGCACCAACCCCACCTTCACCGTCGATGAACTGTCCAAGGGGTTCTTCCTGCACCCGGACCGAGTGGAACCGACCTGCTTCAACCAAGGAGTATTCGCCTCGGAGTTCCCAGTAGTACTCGAGTACGACCAGTCCGTCACCTTCGACGGATACACATGTACAGCCAGGCGCACCGCAATGATGTGCAGCACCGCAAACGGACACGGATTCGAACTGTCGAGGGAAACAGCGAACTGGTACTGACCATTCGCCGCTGACTTCGACGAGCACCTCACCCTTGATCCCACAGGGCCGGCTGCCCTGTTGCATACAACCGCGCTTCGTCCATGAGTTTCTGCGCGGGCGGTGTCAGGTGAGTTTTCCGGCAGACGGCGGCGACGTGCAGATACGACTCCGGGACGATCCGGTGAATTCTGGCGCCCGCCTGCCGCGCCGACGGCGCCCACGACGACGGCATGACCGCCTGGCCGAATCCACTGAGCACCATCGGCAGGATCGACGTTCGATGTGCAACCTCGGCGGCGATGGTGGCGTCGACGCCACTCGCGAGCACCTCGTCGACGAGTGTTCGCATCAACGAACCGTGCTGGGACACGATCAGTCTCAGTCCGGACAGTTCGGACCGTTCGATGACCGGGGCGTCCGGGGTGTTCGCGCCCGCGCCCGAGATGAGGATCAACGGTTGGCTTTCCAGTGCCACGACCTCCAGCTCGGGGGCACGGACGTCACTGGGCGAACCCAGAATTCCCACTTCGCACGCGCCGGTTCGCACTGCGTGCAAAACCTCGTCCGGGGTGAAGGCAGCCTCGGCGTTCACGGTGACGGACGGATACGACGTGCTGAACCGAGTCAGGATGGTCGTCAACGGCTCGATACCCGGTGAGGGCATCGTGATCAGATCTACACGTCCACGACGCAAACCCTTCAACTCCTCGACCGAGGCGGCCGCGTCGTCGAGGTCTCGCAGCACCACCCGCGCGGGGCCGATCAAGGTCTCGCCCGCATCGCTCAGGACCAAGCGTCGTCCGATGCGGTGGAAAAGCGGAACACCCAGCTCCCGCTCCAACGATGCGATCGACTGAGACAGAGACGGCTGCGCAATGAGAAGCGCCTCGGCTGCCCGGTTGATGCCCCCTTCGTCGACGACGGCCAGAAAGTACCTCAGATGCCGCGCGTCCATCCGTCGAACCTCCTCGGGTGTGATGACGCTCCGTGAAGCCGGTGCCCGAGCACGCACTCTACCTGCGAAAATCCGACTCGATTAGGAAAAACCGATAAGCCGGATCGGCTTTTGGTCTTGGACGCCGATTGCCCTGTCACCCCTTAATGGTTCAAGACAGAATGTGACCTGCACAACAACGGAGGAACTCATGGCAATCGAACCCACCACATACAAGATCGCGTCCATCCCGGCCGACGGTGTCGGTCGCGAGGTGGTCGAGGCGGGCCGGCGCGTGTTGGACGTTCTGGCCGCGCAGTCCGGCGGCAAGTTCGCCTTCCAGTGGGACGAGTTCCCCTGGGGCTGCGGCTACTACGCCGAAACAGGCAAGATGATGGCCGACGACGGACTGGACACTCTGAAGGGCTACGACGCCATCTACTTCGGTGCTGTCGGCTGGGAAAACGTTCCGGATCACATCAGCCTGTGGGGTCTGCGGCTCAACATCACGCAGAACTTCGACCAATGGGCCAACGTTCGCCCGGTGAAGTTCCTCCCCGGCGTCCAGTCGCCGCTTCGGAAGGCCGACGACACCGAACTCGACTGGGTCGTCGTCCGCGAGAACAGTGAAGGCGAGTACGCAGGCCTCGGAGGGCGCAACCTGAGCGGCCGCGGACCCGGGAACGAAGTCGCACTGCAGACCGCGCTGTTCACCGAGAAGGGATGCGAGCGCATCATGCGCTTCGCGTTCGATCTAGCCCGTACCCGTAGCGTGAAGAAAGTCTCCAGCGTCACGAAATCCAACGCTCAGCAGTACGGAATGGTGCTGTGGGACGACGTCTTCAAGCGCGTCGCACTCGATTACCCCGACGTCATGACCGAAAGCGTGCTCGTCGACGCCATGAGCGCAAAGTTCATCCTGCATCCGGAGGACCTGTCCGTCGTCGTGGCCTCCAACCTCAACGCCGACATCCTCTCCGACCTCGGTTCCGCCCTTGCGGGAAGCCTGGGCGTCGCCGCGAGCGCGAACCTCAACCCCGAGCGCCGCTTCCCGAGCATGTTCGAACCCGTTCACGGCTCGGCCCCCGATATCGCAGGCAAGGGGATCAGCAACCCGATCGGCGCCATCGCCAGCGCAGCGTTGATGCTCGATCACTTCGGGCTGCACGCGGAAGCGCGCCGCGTCGAATCTGCGATCGAAACGGCGACCGGTGGCGGCGCACTGACGCGCGACATCGGCGGTACCTCGGACACCCACGAGGTCACCGAGGCCATCGTCCATGCACTGCAGAACGCCCTGACACCCGCCTGATCCACCGCGTCACCCACGTCGGTCGGTAACTCTCGACCAGCAACGAAGAAAATGCGAACTCTCACCCGAGGTGAATCTCATGGGAACAACAAGCAGCACAGCGAGTTACCAACCGACCACGGTGAAGAAACCCTGGTACAAACAGCTCTACTTCTGGGTCATCGTCGCCATCGTCGCCGGCATCGGTGTCGGATGGCTCTGGCCTAGCACCGGCGAAGCGATGGAACCGATCGGAACCACCTTCATCACCGCGATGAAGATGCTCATCGGGCCGATCGTGTTCCTGACCATCGTCGGCGGCATCGCCTCGGTCGCAGACCTCAAGAAGGTCGGCCTGACCGGCATCAAGGCTCTGACCTACTTCCAAGTCGGCACCATCATCGCGATGCTCACCGGCTTGGTGGCCATCAACATCTTCCGACTGGGTGACGGGGTCAACGCGGACGCAGCATCCCTCGAAACCACCGACTCGGCAAACAGTTTCATCAAGGCAGGCGAGGAGAAGGAATGGTGGGAATTCATCACCCACCTCGTCCCGGACAGTGTCGTCGGCCCCTTCGTCGAGGGCGACATCCTTCAGGTCATCTTCCTTGCCGTCATCTTCGGCGTCGCCATCAATGCGGTGGGCCAGATCTCGGATCCGATCCGAGATGCCGTCGAGCGACTCACTGCGGTCGTGTTCAAGGTCCTGAGCTTCATCATGAAGCTCGCCCCACTGGGAGCCTTCGGAGCCATGGCATTCGCCATCGGCAAGTACGGCGTGTCCACGCTCACCAGCCTCGGCAGCCTCATCCTTCTGTTCTACGCCACCTCGGCACTGTTCGTCATCGTCGTACTCGGGTCGGTCATGGCGTACCTGCGGCTCAACATCTTCCGAATGTTGGGCTTCTTCAAAGAAGAACTCCTGCTGATCCTCGGCACATCAACCGCCGAACCCGCTTTGCCGGGGTTGATGCGCAAACTCGAATACGCAGGCGTCAAGAAGACCACCGTCGGCCTCGTCGTCCCCACCGGCTACAGCTTCAACCTCGACGGCGCCGCGATCTACCTCTCCCTCGCTGCGCTCTACATCGCGCAGGCCACCAACACCGACCTGACGATCGCCCAGCAGCTCGGACTCCTCGGCGTCATGCTCCTCACCTCCAAGGGAGCGGCAGGAGTGGCCGGCGGCGGATTCATCGCCCTGACAGCGACATTGAGCACACTGGGCACCATCCCCGCCGCAGGCATCATGCTCATCTTCGGCATCGACAAGTTCATGTCCGAATGCCGCGCACTGGTCAATTTCATCGGCAACGCCGTCGCCACCCTGTTCGTCGCCAAATGGAACCATGAACTCGACGTCGACCGCGCCCGCCGCGTCTTCGCCGGCGAAGTACTTCCCCCTCCCGAGGGCGACACCGAGAACGACTTCGACATGGAAGTCCTCGAACACCAGCCGCAACCCGTCACCGCGCGCTCCTCGGCAGTTCACGAACAACTGCAGCCCGCGACACAGTCGAGCAGCTCGAGTCACAGCTAGGGCGCCACTACGACCGAGTGCTACGAATTGCCCGATACTTCACGAATTCGCGGATTAGCGCCGAATCGACGAAGTATCGGGCAATTCGTGTCTCCAGACCACACTCTGTGCAGCGTCAGCCGACCGTCACGTATCCGATGACCATGTCGGTGAGCATTTTTCGAAGACGCTCCCGGTTCTCGGGCGCGACGGGGTCGAACTGGAACAGCCAGTCGAAGGTGTACTGGTTGGAGACGCGGAAGAAGCTGAAGCTGGTGATGGTGAAGTGGAGGTCGACGGCGTCGATACCGTCTTTGAAGACTTTCGCCTCACGGCCGCGGTGGAGGATGTCGGACAGTAGATCCAGTGCCGGGCCGGCGAGTTCGCTGCGCTCCCCGGATTGTCCCAGGTAGAAGGCTTTGAGCGTGTTCTCGCTCGCCATCAGACGGACGAAGTCGGGGTTCCGCTCGTGGTAGTCGAAGGTCAGCTCGACGACGCGCCGGAGTGCGTCCACGGGATCGAGTTCGTCGACGTGAACCCGCTGCTCCTCGGCGCGAATGTTGACGATCGCGCTCTCGAGCACCGATCGGTAGAGACCTTTCTTGTCGCCGAAGTAGTAGTAGATCATCTTCTTCGTCGTCTTCGTCCGTAGCGCGATGTCGTCCATTCGGGCGCCGGTGAAGCCCTTGGCCGCGAACTCCGCCATGGCCTCCGTCAAGATGTTGCCCCGAACATCCCCGCCGCGTGCACCTCGGCGGCCCTGAACCTCGGACGCTGTCGACATCGTGTCGAACCCCCTGGCTGTCTCCACTCGTTCCCTACGCCTGTTCGGCGACTTACACCAGACAGTGAACCACGGTACAGGCCGATCCGGTGGACGAAGACGTCGATCGCGGGGCCGGAAGGCCGGTACACGCCCATTCTTTTTGGCATCCGTCGATTCAACTGGGGCATCGACGCCGGTAGAGCGGCACGAACAGCTGTCTCCACCGGTCAGCGCGTGGACATTGTCTGCCGGCGATCTATGGACGTGTCGACGATCACGTTGTACGGTTCGCCTAGTTCACCAAAAAGTGAAACCCTGTTCATGCAGACGAAGTAGTCGCTGCCGATCGCGCAATCGGGAGCAGTCGCACCACCGAGCGGTGCAGGCACGCCGGAATGCCTGCGCCCACCAGTCCTCGTCGAGCCCGCACCGTGTCGGCAACCCCAGTCGTCGTTCGGTCACAACGATCCAGCCCTGAATTCGATCCCTCACCGAAGGATGAATGGCCATGACAGCATCCGAAATACAGACAAGCGCAGCGCCCGCAGGCGTTCCGACTCCTGCCGCACCGCCGGTTCGAGTACCGACCCGCAGGCCGTGGCCTCGTCGCGACTCGCTCGTCACCGGCACCAAAGCCGTCGTCGGCATCCTCGGGCTGTTGGGCCTGTGGGAACTGGCAGTGGCGATAACCCGACCTCCTGAATACATTCTGGTCGGACCCGTCGCGGCGTTCGCCGAACTGTTCTCCCGCTTCGACTATTTCGCGACGAACGCCTGGGTGACGATCGGCGAGGCGCTGGCTGGATTCGTCGGCGGCACGTTGCTCGGCATCGTGTGCGGGGGCCTGCTGCACTATTCACCGACGATCCGCACGTTTCTCTATCCGGCCCTCGTCACGATCGACACGATTCCCAAGGTCGCCCTGGCACCTCTGTTCATCGTGTGGTTCGGCTTCGGCTTCGAGTCGAAAGCGTTCGTCGCCATGGCAATTGCATTCTTCCCACTGGTCATCAACACGTTCGACGGTCTCAGCACCGTTCCGCACGAGCTGAAGGAACTGGCGCGGATCAACAAGGCGTCGACATGGAAGCGTCTGACGAAAATCGAGTTCATCTACGCACTTCCGTCGATCTTCTCCGGTGCCAAGATCTCGATCTCCCTTGCTGTGGGCGGCGCCGTCGTCGGTGAGTTCATCGCCGGGTCGAAGGGCCTCGGATACGTGATCATGCTCGCCAACAGTCAGGTGGATCTGGCCGCCATGTTCGCGGCGTTCTTCGTACTCGCCGCCATCGCGTTGGTTCTGTTCTTCGTCGTCGACTTCGCCGGCAAGAAGCTCATGCCCTGGAAGTCCCACGCGAAATGACCGATCGAACTGGAGACCAGAATGCGTAGGACACGCACTGCGGCGTTGATGATCGCCGCCGCCCTCGTCGCACCGTTGACCGCCTGTAGCGCAACAGGATCCGGCGAGAAGATGTCGCTGATGGTCGACGTCGGGTACCTGCCCAAGCACGCACCCTTCTTCGCGGCCGTTGATCGTGGATTCTTCGAGGAGGAAGGCCTCGACGTCACCGTGATGCCCGGATCCGGGTCGGGTAACACCGTCGCCGCCGTGGATACCGGCAAGGTCGACGCCGGGTGGGCCGATTTCGGTGTCACCGTCCTCAACCAGGGTCGCGGCGCTCAGGTGACGCAGGTGGACCTGCTGCAGGCCCGGTCGGCCTACGCGGTGGTTGCCTTGTCCGACGGCGACATCCACAGTTGGGAAGACCTGCCGGGCAGAACCATTGCAACCGAGGGTGCAGGCGCGATGACAGCCATGTGGCCGTACGCTCTGAGCAAGTTGGGCCTCTCCGCCGACGACGTGAACGTGATCCACGCGGCCAGCAGCGCCAAGATTCCCGGGCTCGTCTCGGGCCAGTGGGACGCCAATTTGGCTCTCTCGGTATCCGACGGTCCGGCTATCGATGCCCTCGGCAAGGAGCCGGTGGTGTTGAAGTGGTCCGACCTCGGCATCGATCTGTACGGCAACGGAATCGTCTTCTCCAACGAGCAACTGCAGAACAACCCGGAGCGCGTCGTCAAGTTCAACCGGGCGCTGCAGAAGGCATACCTGTGGTCCTGCGAGAACCCGGAGGGCGCTGCCGACTCGTTCCACAAGGAGGTGCAGGGGTACGAGACCAGCACCGTCGTTCTTGCCCTGGACGAACAGTGCGCGCTGAACAATCGCCTCGGCGAGGAGTCGGAGCCCTTCGGCCTCATGACCGACGACGGCGTCCAACAGATGATCGACGTCTCCCGAGAGTTTCTCGGTCTCGATCCGAACTCGACGCTGACGCCCGCACAGGTCTACAGCAACGACTACATCGACCCACTACCCACTTCCGACGAGATCTCCGCACCATGACCGCCTACCTGACCGGGAGAGAACAATGAACAAGGCAGTTGAAGTCAACAATGTAGGGGTCTCGTTCCGATCGCGCGACGGAGACACCAACGCGGTCCTCGACGGCGTGAACTTCGACGTCGAGCACGGCCAGTTCGTCTCGATCGTCGGCCAGTCCGGCAGCGGCAAGACGACCCTTCTGAAAACCATCTCCGGGCTCCAGGCGGCGACGAAGGGCGAGGTGCTCATCAAGGGCGATCCGATCGCCGCGGGTGTCGAAGAGATCGGCATGGTCTTCCAGAGCCCGGTCCTGCTGCCGTGGCGCAACAACCTCGACAATGTCCTGCTGCCGCTGGAGTTCAGAGGCACTCGCGACAACGCATCGAAGGCCAGGGCACTCGAACTCCTGGACATGGTGGGGCTCAAGGACAAAGCCAAGCGCTACTCCTACGAGTTGTCGGGCGGTATGCAGCAGCGAGTCGCCATCTGTCGGGCTTTGGTGTCGGACCCGGAGCTGCTCTTGATGGACGAACCGTTCGGTGCACTCGACGCGATGACCCGCGACACCATGAACTTCGAGATCCAGCGCATCTGGCAGAAGACGGGATGCAGCGTCGTCTTCGTCACCCACAGCATCTCCGAGGCCGTCTGGCTGGGTGACCGCGTCGTGGTCGTCGGAGACCGCCCGGGCCGGATCATCGCCGACATCACGATCGACTTGCCCCGCCCCCGCGACAAAGAGCACCGCTATTCACCCACGTTCGCCGACTACGTCACCGAAGTCGAGTCGCACATCGGGGTCACTGCCGGAATCAGCTGACCTCGACTAGTTTTCAACGACAGGAGTATTCATGTTGCGTCTATCCGCACATCTCGACACGCTGGCCGACGAGTTCGGCCTGCACCCCCGGAAGAGTCTGCTGTTCTCGGCCATTCGGTTGGACTCCCATCCGCTCGTCACGCCACTGATCGCATCCCGCGACGGTGAGGACGCCATCCTCCTCGTCCGCCAGCAGGAACAGGGCAACGTCCTCTCGGCCGGCGTCGCCCCCGAGCGCATCCGCTTCTACGCACCGTGGGTCACCATCGATCCACGTCCCATCGCCGATGTCACCGTCGCGCAGAGTCTTACCTCCCTGGTGAAGAACCTTGCCGACGACGACGCCGTGCATCTCGACGCCGACGTGGTCTACAGCCACCAGTTGACGCTCTCGGACAGCCTGACGGTCACCACCGAACCTCTCGCTCCGAGTCCTGTTCGTGTTCACGCGATCTCGACGTCGGAGATCGTCGATCGGTTCACCGACTGGCGTCGACGTGGGGCCGACGTCGCCACCGCGCTGATTTCCGACGTGCCGCACCTGCAGGGTCTGACCGAGGATTTCGGTGCCGCGGACACTCGTTTCAGGGGCTTGGAATCCATTGCCGCCGAACGCAGTGTCGACGGTCTGGTCGTGCTCGCGCCGCCGAACTTCTCCGAGATCACCGGCAGGTCGGCACGCGGTGACATCGCAGTGTGGTCACCGGGGAGCGACCGGGTGTTCGTGATCACCACCGCCGACGGAAGCGAGTACGGCGACGCGGTCGGCCACTATGCCTCTCTCGCCGAGGCCGTCGCGGCACTGGTGCCCGGGAAGCGGATCGGTATCGAGGAAGAATTCATGTCCGTCGGGATCGCCGGACAGCTCGTGGCCGCCGGGTTGAATCCGGTCTCCGCGTCGATCGATCTGGCGCACTGGCGCGACATCCGCGATCACGAAGACCTACCGTTCCAGGTCATCGCGGCCAGGACGAGCGTGTACGCGATCGAGGAGGCGCTGGCCTGGGCCGAACAGGAAATCGACGCAGGCAACGAGTTCACCGAACTGGACATCTACGGCCGCTACGTCGACTTCATCGACAAGTTCACGACCGAGAATGCCATCGGGTTCGTCGTCGAGCCGTATTTCACCAACCTGCACTCGTCGAACCGCATGCTGTTCCCTGGCCCACCCGTCGACTTCCCGATCAACGGGGACACCACGTGCATTCAGCTCGACGCCGGTGTGCAGGTGACCATCGACGGCGTCGTCGTCGCGACGTCCGACATGGCGCGTTCGCTGCCCCGCACTCCTGCAGCCAAGGAGGCGTACGAGTTCTTCTTCACCGTCGTGCGGGAGGGCATCATCGGTCAACTTCGTCCCGGCGTCGTCTGCGAGGACGTACACGAAGGAACACTGCAGTTCCTGGCCCCGCACCTCCCCCGCATGATCGAGATCGGAATGCTGGGCGAGGACACCGATTTCGACACCATCTATCGTCGCCGCAACGTCGGCCATCTCATGGGCAAACAGGAGTCCTTCGCCAACGAGCTGCGTCCCGGGTACAAGCACGCCTTGGACGTCGGATCGTACGGCGCCGCCGAGATCCCCTGGCGGTACGGAGATGTGGCAATCGGAACCGAAGATCTCTGGTTCATCGGCCGGAGCCGAACCTACAACCTCACTCGACGCGACAGGACCACGGCATGACCGACACCAGCACCATCGATCCCCGGCAGCGTCTCGCAGAACGGAACCTGAGCTTGCCCGAGCTCGGCGCCCCGGCGTACTCGTACGACGCCTGGACGCAGCACCGCGACGTGCTGTACCTGTCGGGACAGATCTCGCGGACCCCGAGCGGAGAGATCCTCAGCGGCAAGGCAGGGGTGGACGCCACCACCGAGGACGCCGCGGCCGCCGCCGAGGTCGCCGCTCTCAATCTGCTGGCCAGAATCGACCAGGCCGTCGGACTCGAGAACGTGACGCAGGTTCTCAAACTGAACGTCTGGATCGCCAGCGGACCGGACTTCACGGACCAACCGGCCGCTGCCGAATCCGCGTCGGGACTTCTGATCGACGTGTTGGGCCCTGCGGGTCGTCACGCTCGAACGACGTTGCCGACGCATGTGCTGCCGAAGAATGCTCTGGTCGAGCTGGAAGCCGTCGTCGCTGTAAGGCAGTAGCGTTCAGCTACCGACCGAGGCCAGGATCGGCGACGGTACGGCCACGAACAGTTCGGCGGTGGCGATGCGGCGAACCGCCCGACGCAGCGTGACCGAGTGCAGCAGTCCGGCCGAGTCCAGGGCGATATCGACGTCGAGAACCCCCGCGGCGGTGCCGATTCGGATGGAACCCGGCCATCCGATACGGGCATTGGTCGCGACCACCCCACCGGAGACGGTGGCTGCGGCGGCAACGGCGACAGCGGACGTCAGACCGATGGCCGGATGGGGCGCCATCATCGACAGCATGCGGACGGAGATGTCGTAGTCGGCCGCGTCGACGTCGACACCGGCGGTTGTGCGGTAGTCCCGCGGCGGTCCGACGACCCCCACCTTGGGGATCGCGTGGGTGATCGGCTCGTCGGGTGCACTGAGTCCCATGCGAAGCGCTGCTTGTCTGCGCAGTGCTACGAGAACCGGCAGATGCAGGGCGAGAACGTCGTTGGGTTCGGACGCGCCGAGTCCCAGGTCCGAGGCGTCGAAGAGAGCCGCCGGGGCGCCCGCTCGAACGAGGGTGCCCCGGTACTCCTTCCCGTCCAGTTCGATCCTGTCGACGGCTTCACCCGTCGGCAGAAGCGAGACTCGATCGGCAGCAAGATCGGTGAAGGTCAGCCCGACGGGGACGCCGAGTGCGGTGGTGCCGGGCACTGCGGCGTCGCCCTCGGTGGGGACTCGGCCGCCGGGTGTCGCGATGTCCGCGGCGAGAATGGCACCGGTGTTCTCGTTGCGCATCCGGACGACGGTGACCGTGTTGCCTACGGGAACCAGTCCCGCCTGCACCGCGTAGAGACCGATCGCGGTGGCGCAGTTGCCGCAGTTGCTTCCCCATTCGACGGTTCGATTCTCGACGGCGACCTGCGCGAACAGGTAGTCGACGTCGATGCCGGGGGTGGCCGAGCGTCGCACGATCGCTGCTTTGGACGTTGTCGAGCTTCCCCCGCCCACGCCGTCGAGTTGGCGGGGATCTCCCGACCCGAAGGCTGCGGTCAGGATCGCGTCCAGTCCCCCGGCGTCGGCGATGTAGGGGTCGATGTCCACGGCATTGAACAGCCAGCACTTGCTGGTGCCGCCGCGCATCCAGGTTCCTCGAAGAGTGAACATCCGGTGTGCCTTTCGATCATGTTCTGAAGCTTGATCCCAGCGTGCGTTCTCAGCGCGTCAAGGACAATTACGAAATATGTTCGTGAGGCTCAGGAGAACTTAACGCGATCAGAGCATCTCCGGCACGACGACGAGGATCAGCCAGCACAGCGCAGGTGCGATGGCGACGACGATGCCTGCGTTGAGGAGAAGCTGGCGGTAGAAACGCGGTCTCTCGATGTTCTGAGCGTTGGCCAGCACCAGTGCGCCGTTGGTGGAGAACGGGGAGACGTCGACGACGGTCGCCGAGATCGCGAGGGCAGCCACCACTCCGACGACGGGCAGCGCTCCGGTCCCGAGCAGCGGCATCGCGAGCGGGATGATCGCGGCCAGCAGCGCCGTCGACGACGCGAATGCCGAGGTGACGCCGATGACGTAACAGAGAACGATCGCGACGACGATCGGTGCGCCGATCGTGATTGCCATCTCGGCCAGGTGATCGATGGTGCCGACCTCTTCGAGGATCGAGATGTAGGTGACCATGCCTGCGACCAGCAGGACCGTCGACCAGCTTATGTCCGCGATCGCCTCGCTCTGCTTCTTCAAGTCGGTGAAGGCCAGGACGGCGCCCGCGCCGATCGCGATGAAGCTGATCGGCAGATGCAGGACCAGGACGAGAACGAGAAGCGCGCCGATGAGGAACAACGTCAGCTTCTGCACTGCCGTGACGGGCTCGGGCGCGCCGAGCACTGCGGTGCCGCCTGGCCTGGCGAGAACCTGCGTGGCCTGACGACCACCGCCGGCCGGAACTCCCGCACCCCCGTCGCCGCCGGTCCGGGGAGTCATACGAGGTGAGCCGTCACGCGACCCGCTGGTGGGCTCGGGTTCGCTGGTGCCGGTGGCGGTGTACTCGAGACCGCGGACACGCGCCAACGTGGCGTAGCCGACGACGGTCAGGACCGAGAGCAGCAGGTTGATGCCGTAGCTGGCGAAGAAGAGGGTCCACGGGTTGATGGACAGCCCGTTGGATTCGACGATGTCGCGGACCAGCACACCCGACACGGAGATCGGTGAGAAGGCGCCTGCGTGAGCGCCGTTGATGGCCATGATGCCCATGACCAGAGGGCTCATCCTGGTGCGAGCGGCGAATCCCATCGCGGCGGGCGTGATCAACGCGACGGCCGCCGGGCTGAACGTCCCCAACGCGGTGAGTACCGATGCGGCGAAGAAGAACACCCACGGCACCACCGTCACTCGGCCGTGAACGGCCCGGATACAGCTGTTCACCAGTAGGTCGATAGTGCCGTTCTTCTTCGCCATTCCGAAGAAGTAGGTGACGCCGACGATGGTCAGGACGATCGAACTCGGGAAGGCCGTGAGGATCTCTTTGTCGTCGTATCCGAGCGCGAAGTACCCGACGGCGAACGCGCCGATGAAGCCGAGGATTCCGATGTTGATCGGGAAGAAGGTTGCAATCACGAACATCGCGACCAGGGCGACGAGTGGCAGTAACTCGATGGAGGTCATGGGAGGTCTTTCGGTGGCTGGGTCGATCCTTGGTTACATTCAGCGCTTGAACGTTGTCCACGTCACATTATTGACCTGTGCCGTTCAGAACAATATCGTTCTGCTACCAACTCGTTTAGCTCAACTGAAAGCAGACCGGCTGTGCAGCACTCCTTCGACGTGGTGACCTTGTTCCTCCTGCTCGACATTGCCGAGGCGGGTTCGCTGACCGCAGGCGCCGAACGCGCGAACATGACCCCGTCCGCTGCGTCCCAACGCATCGCCAAGCTCGAACACAGCATCAAGCAGCCGGTCCTGACGCGGCTCCCCCGCGGCGTGCAGTTGACGGAAGCAGGAGAGATCCTCACGAGCAGGGCCAGACTGTTCCGCCGTGAGATGCGGGCGGCAAGCGGCGATCTCGAAGCAATCCGCGGATTGACGCGTGGATCGGTGAGACTCGGCTCGTTCCCCACCGTCAGCGCATCACTGCTCTCGGACGCACTGAAGGACTACCACGCACGATGGCCGGGGGTCGACGTCCGCGTCAGGTCGGCGGTACGCCCTCAGCTGCTGGACATGCTTCACTCCAGCGAAGTGGATCTGGCCCTGCTGTGGAGCTACGCATGGACGGAGGAAGCCGAGAGGTCGCTGTCGCTCGAATCGTTGATGGAGGACGAGACCCTCCTGCTCCGCCCGATCACCGACACTCACGCAGACAGGGAAGTTGCCCTGTCCGACCTCGAGAAGTCGAGGTGGATCATCCGAAGCAGCGACCACCCGGCCGCCGAAGTGTTGTTCCGCAGTTGCCGCGCAGCAGGATTCGAGCCGGAAGTGGTGTACGAGGCCCACGATTATCAGGAGATCGAAGCCATGGTCGCCGCCGGAGTCGGCATTGCAATGGTTCCCAGACTTGCAGTGGTACACCATCGCCCGGATGTACAGACCGTTCGCTTCCGCGCACAGGACAACGTTCCGACACGCGTCATCTACATCGCGTCGCTTGCCCGCCGCCAGTACACACCCGCGATGTACGCGATCTCCAGCGCCCTGCGGGGTGCCGCGGACCGCATCGCAGGAGCCCCTGCAACGGCGTGAGCCGGGCCGATCACGCCTGAAGCGACGCGTCACCACCACACCGTGAGGTAGCGTCGGGCAATGGGTGTCTCGGAGTTCGGTGCGAAGAAACTGACCATTGCGGCCTGCGCTCTGGTGCTGATTCCCATCACCGCCTGCACCACGTCACAGGACGACGCCTCCGCGCCCGAGCCCTGCACGTTGCCCGCGTCGGACTCGGTGACGACGGTGGACGCGGCGCCGTCGGCCGGCGGTGACATCGGTACCAATCCGGAGATTGCCACCGGGTATCGCTCCGGGATGGAACCGGTCGACACCACGGACTTCGCTGTGTCGACGGCCAATCCGATCTCCACCGACGCTGCGTGCGAGGTGCTGGCGGACGGCGGAACCGCCGCCGACGCATTGATCGCCGCGCAGACCGTCCTCGGTCTGGTGGAACCACAATCGTCAGGAATCGGCGGAGGCGCGTTCCTCCTCTACTACGACGCGGCGTCGGGCGACATACAGGCGTACGACGGACGTGAGGTCGCACCCGCGGCAGCCACCGGTGACTACCTGCGGTACATCGACGACGTGAACCGGACGGTGCCCCAGCCCGACGCACGGTCCAGCGGCAGATCGATCGGCGTGCCGGGCGTCATGCGTATGCTCGAGCAAGCCCACGCCGACCACGGAAAGCAGGACTGGGCGGAGCTCTTCGATCCGGCAGTCGCGCTCGCGGACAACGGCTTCGAGATCAGCCCGCGAATGGCACAGTCCATTGCCGATTCCGCGCCGAAGCTCGCGCTCGACCCGTCGTCGAAAGAGTACTTCCTGAATCCGGACGCGTCCCCGAAGGCCGAGGGAACGGTACTGACCAATCCTGGGATGTCGAAGACGTTGTCCGCCATCGCATCAGGCGGCGCCGACGCCTTCTACACCGGCGACATCGCGCAAGCCATCGTCGACGCCACCGCGGACACCTCCGCCGGCCGGACACCAGGACTGCTGACCATGGAGGACCTGGCCGCCTACGAGCCGAAGACCAGAACCGCCGTCTGCACCGAATACCGAGACCACGACATCTGCGGGATGCCCGGTCCGTCGTCCGGTGGGATAGCCGTCGCGTCGACGATGGGGATTCTGTCGAACTTCGATCTCGGCCAGTACGCGCCCACCGACATGGATGCCGACGGCGGTGTCCCGACGGCCGAGGGTGTACATCTGATCTCCGAAGCAGAACGGCTCGCCTACGCTGATCGCGACTTCTACGTCGCCGACCCGGATTTCGTACCACTGCCCGGTGGTTCACCCGACGCCCTCCTCGACCCCGAATACCTCTCGGGGCGTGCGGCTCTCATCGATCCTGCGCGCAGTATGGGCAAGGCCGAGCACGGCGACTTCGGCCCCGTGCAGTTCGCGTCGTCCACCGAGCAGGAACACGGAACCAGCCACATCTCCGTCGTCGACAGCTACGGAAACGCCGCGTCGATGACGACGACCGTCGAGTCCGCGTTCGGCTCGTTCCACATGGTCGACGGCTTCCTGCTGAACAATCAGCTGACGGACTTCTCCGCCGAGCCCGTGGCACCCGACGGCACTCCGTTGGCCAACCGAGTGGAACCGGGCAAGCGCCCACGCAGTTCCATGGCGCCGACCCTCGTCTTCGACAAGACCGACGACGGCAGCCGGGGCGACCTCTCCTTGGTCGCAGGTTCGCCCGGCGGATCCGTCATCATTCAGTTCGTCGTCAAGACACTTGTCGGCGTTCTCGATTGGGGAATGAACCCCCAGCAGGCCGTCTCGATGGTGGACTTCGGTGCGGCGAACTCCCCTGCCACCAACTACGGCGGTGAACACCCGAACGTCACCGGCCCGGACGACCCCGTCGTACGCCAACTCGAACAATGGGGACACCAGGTCTCCACGGCGGACCAATCCAGCGGCCTCAGCGCCCTCCAGCGCACCGACAACGGTTGGACCGGCGGCGCCGACCCTCGTCGAGAAGGCATCGTGCTGGGGAACTGATCGAGTCACGACCGTTTCGGCCCAGATCGACGTTGGTCAGATCTATTGGTCGGCGAGACCCGTTGCTGTCGAAAGGTATTCACGTGCGTCCCGAAATGTTTGCGTCACGCCGCGTCCCGCGACGGCACGGTACCGACTGATCTGATCGTCGTCGAGAAGATCGAGCACCGTGCTGGAATCGGTGTGCATCCATCCGCCGTCGCGGACCAGTTCGTGGGCACGTTTGCCCTGCAGGGCAGAAATGCCCTCGACCCGGATTCCATTCGGGTCGGTCGACGCCGCGATGTAATAGGCCTTCTTGCCGGGGTAACCGGCCTTGACCTTCGCACGCAACCGCAGGACAGCGTCGACCGCGTCGTCGATGGCAGACGACTGCTCGTCGGAACCCGAATCGGCAGCAGCGACTCGCGCAATCTCCGCATCCAGTCCAGCAAGCAACGTGGCCAGGTATTCGAGATCACTCATCCCCTCATGATGCCCTACGACGAACGGACTATGTCTTTACAAACTGATCTAGCACGTTCTAGTGTTGGCTGACCACCACACCAGGAGACTGACATGCAGATCGGACTGATCACGGATTCGCTGAGCCATCTTCCGTTCGAGGAAGCGCTCGACATCGCCGCCGAGGCCGGTCTGTCGTCGGTGGAGATCGCTACCGGCAACTGGTCGACTGCGCCGCACGCGAACCTGTCCGAACTCGTGGAATCCGAAGCGGCCCGCGCGAAACTGACCGACGCAGTCCAAGCGCGACATCTCACGATCAGCGCGCTCAACGCGAACGGCAATCAACTCCACCCCGTCACGGGACCTGCCCACGACGACGTCGTCCGCCGCACCATCGAGGCCGCCGGGTTGCTCGGGGTGCCCACCGTCGTACTGATGTCGGACTACCCGGTGGGCCCGGCGACTCGTCGGCCAACTGGATCACCACCTCGTGGCCGCCCGAGAACCTCGCGATTCTCGAGTACCAATGGAACGACATCGCGCTTCCCTACTGGGATTCATTGGCACGCTTCGCGAAAGACCACGGCGTACGGCTTGCAGTCGAAATGTGCGGCTCGCAACTCGTCTACAACGTCTCGACGATGAAACGACTCGCCGACGCAACCGACCCGACCGTCGTCGGGGCGAACCTCGATCCGTCGCACCTGATGTGGATGGGCGCAGACATCCCGTCGGTCATTCGCAGCCTGGGCCGCAGCATCTTTCATGTGCACGCCAAGGATGTACGAATCAACCGACACAATGCAGCACACAACGGCGTGCTCGACACCGTCGACGTCACCGATCCGCATGCGCGCGCATGGTATTACGTCACACTCGGACTCGGGCACCTACGACGCCACACTGAACATCGAGCACGAGGACGCGTTGGTCAACGCTGCCGAAGGTGTTCGGAAGGCCACTCGCCTACTGCAGCAAGTGATTCTCGAACACGCACCCGACTGGCAACCCGCACAGATCTGAGCGGCGCTGCCTTACCGGTGAAGCGCTCGGGTTACCGAGAACGGGTCGAAGTCACTGCACCACGACGGTAGCGTCGCTGTCGAGACGACTTCTCCGGACCGTATCTCGGCGACCAGATCTCGCCCGACGATGGTCCCGGCGGCGTGTACGCCACGGAGCATCGACCCGAGAAGCACAGATCGCCGCCGCAGCCGCGCACTCCACCCCACGCGAGGGCCTGGCTTCATTCATCGCGCAGTGTCAGAACGTGGTGTCCGGCAGCGAATTCACCGCAGGCTGCCCATCGGGCAGCCGCAGTCTCTCGCGCCACCACTCCCGCGGTCGCAACATCGCTGGTCGAGCACGGCATCGAGCAATCCACCGCAGAATCCCTCGCGAACACGATCTTGGCAGCAATCGAAGGCGCCGTGATGGATGTGCGTGGCACAGCGCTCGACGATGTCGAGCAGCACCTGACCGTGCTGCTCGATCACCACCTCACCCAGGCAGACCCCCGCCGACAGCGGGCCTGATCAACTTTTCAGTCGAGCGCCCACGTCATCGATACGACGGTTCCCACTGCGGAGTGGTCGAGAGCGAGGTGATCGCTGACGGCTGCGGCCAGATCGAGTCCGTGTCGGCGGTGGGGCGTGGGATCAGGAGGTTTCCAGATCCCGGCGTCGACGACGGTGATCGTGATGGTCGAGTCCTCGCGGACGGCAGTCAGCGTCATGATTCCGGGTTCGTCCGAGGTGGTGTACGCGTGCTCGACGACGTTGGCGAGGGCTTCGTAGGTGGCGAGCTCGATGGCGTCGACGAGGTCCTCGGTGACGTCGAACGATGCAGCCCAACGTCGTACGCGTCGACGCAGCATCGTCGCAGACGACGGGTCGGCGTGGCCATGGTGTGTCCACCGAGCGGGGTCGACGGCGCGGTGATCGGCGTTGCGTTCGGTCATCAGGTCGCGTCGCTGTCCTGGCCGCTCACGTGCGCGATCGCGGAAGCGAGATCAGGGAAGGCCTGCATGAAGCGATCTATCCCGCTGAGCTCGATCGGACGCAGCACGACCGGCCGCGTCGCAACCAGCGCCATCACCGCCCCTTGCGGCAGATGCTCGGATGTCTTGACCAGGGTCGTGATGGCGCTGGAGGACAGAAAAGCAGCGTCGGTGAGGTCGACGACCAGACCACCCTCGGCCTCGGCAGCAGCGGCAAATGCAGCTGTGGCCAGATCCGGCACGACAGACATGTCCAGTTCGCCGTCCACAGTCAGCACCCGAGTCCGCCCCGTCGAGGTGAGTACAGCGCAAAACGGTGACGGATCCGCGTCGTCGGTCACCACGAGTGCACATTCTTCTGCGATGTCCACAGCATCATGACCATCTCAGTACCCGTCGTCCATGCGGCCAACCCTCGACACCCTCACGCGCCTACGCGCCCTGGCCCCCATCGCGAACCCTCGTGTCGTCAGGCATGTCGATCGGAGTTCTCTCGGAGAAGATGTTCGGCGCCGAGAGCGCCGAAGATTCTGCACGCGACGCGGTTCGCGCCGACCACCTGCATCTGCTGCCCGAATGCTTCCGAGGCATCGACGGCGTCGATGATCGACCTCGCCGCACCCGAGTACAGAAACGTCACAGCCGAGAGATCGACATCGACCTTCGATCCGGTGCGTATCGCTCGGTCGAGGACTGCGGCAACGTCGGTACGGGACTCCATCTCGAACTCCCCCGCCAGTCGCACCACCCTGCGGTCGGCGGATACGGCTTCCACATCGATGTCGTACCGGTCCGCCGCATCGGCAACCACGCTCGGCGGCGCGTGCGTATCGGTCCACGAGAAGGAGGAGTCGGGCATGGCGGTGGTCATCGTGTCCTCTCCCGGGTGCTCGCGCCGTGACGGACTCGTGACCGTCACTCCTGCGTCACCTCGTTGACTGTGCAATTAGTTTTCCAGTGTCCGATATCGAAGACTCGACCGGTCTATCTCGAATTGATAACCAGGGAATAACATCGCGATAACGGCTCTTCGGGGATCGATCGCGGTAGCTCCCCGGCCGAGACGGAGCGCGTCGGTCACGTCGGAGTATCGGTCACCGTTGTACTGACCTCGCTGACGGCGGCGACGAATTCGACGGCGATCGAACGAAGACGGCGATTGGTGTTCTGAGACCGAGTGGACAGGATGTCGAAAGCCTGGTCGGGTCCGATGCGATGCAGAGCCATCAGGATCCCTTTCGCCTGCTCTATCGGGGCCCGATGTTCCATAGCGGTACGCAGGCCGTCCACGGTGTCCTGGGCGGCGCCGATCCGCGCGAAGTCGCCGACGGCGGATCCGATCGCGGCGGTCAATGCCGCCAGCAGGGATCGATCGATATCGTCGAAAGCATGCGCGGTGCGGCTGTAGAGGTTGACGGCACCGAACGTCACCTGCGCCGACGAGATGGGTTCGGCGACAATCGAATGCACACCTGCAGCGCGGGCGGTCGGCCCGAAGTTCGGCCATCGCTGGTCGATCACGTCGCAGTCCGCGACCACTGTTTCCGGCGTGCGAGCAGCGGTCAGGCACGGCCCGGAATCGAGGTCGTACTGCTCGAGGTCGATAGCCATCGTCGAGTCGTCGGTCGAGCACGCAGTGAAGCTTCGGCCGTCGACGTCGATGGTGACACTGGCGTGGTCGACGTCCCCGATGTGCTCGCATGCTACTGCGACGAGCCGGTCGAGGGTTTCGAGGACATGGTCGTCGTCGCGAATGGAGTCACCGATCGAAGCGACCACCGCCCCGAAGCGAGCGGCAGCCGCGCGGGTTGCGTCGTCGGCGGCAGCGAGGCTCTCGCCCTCCGCCGTACTGGCATCAGTGACCACAGAATCCTTCACCAACAGATTCGACCACACGATCATCCGGAACCGGAATCGAATGCGCCGCCGATGCTCGACTTACCGCAGGGGGGCCAGGTTTGGGTACGCGGCAGTCGTGGCATCCGAGCTGCCGGTACCCCGCTACACGGACGTACCGCGGCGCGGGGCGCTGTCAAGAAACCGGCAGCGCCCCGCGCCACCCCCACACAGGCACTTCCGCCTGATCTACGCCGCCCCGACAACCTCGAAGCGAGCGGTCGGTGGATACGCATCGTCCTCGAACGGGACTTCGATACGCTGCTCGACGAAATCTGCCGGCGCACACTCGTACGGGCCCTCGGGCCACATGACCGGATCGATCATTTCGACTGCGTCTCGATCGACCGTCGACCGTCGGAGGCGCCGGCGCTGATCTGAACCTTCCGCGGTTTGGCGCGCTCGGCCAGCGGGATCGTCACCGACAGGACCCCGTTGTCATAGGACGCGGAAATGCGCTCGGAGTCGACGCCGTCGCCCAGCGCGAGCTGGCGACGATACGTACCGGCGAAACGTTCCGAGGAAATCCATTGCACCCCATCGGTATCCGGTGCAGTGCGATGTGCTGTCAGCGTGAGGGTTCCGCGGTCGACATCGACATCGATCGAACCCGGATCCACCCCGGGAAGATCCGCCGACAGAACGTAGTGATCGTCGAGTTTGTACAGGTCCATCGGCATGAACCGTGGCGCACGATCGGAACCGCTCGACGTCCCCAGCATGGCCGAGGTAATGGAATCGAGGTCACGGAACGGATCGAAGCGAAGCACAGCAACCACCTCCATCAACTCCAGATGCACCCGCCCCTGTAGCGGGCTGCTCTTGACTGTGCGATACAGAAATTAGCACTCTCACCATCCGAGTGCCAAGATGGTTGTGCACAATTTTTCGAAAAATTTTCGAGGCAGGCGCCGTCTCACGAGGACGGCCGATGATGCTGCGCGAGAACCGCATCGGGCAGCATGCGACACACGAAGGAGCACACGCAATGACGTTGACGGCCGACAGGAACAATCCCGAGGGAACCGCCGGCGGACCCGAGGATCGGCGGTGGTGGAACCGACGAGCATTCGACCGCCGCGAGAACACCGACTCAGCGCTGATGATCGGCGCACTGTCCATCGTGTGCTTCTGGACCCCAGGCTTCGGAGTCGCGCTCGGCATCCTCGCTCTCGGCGCCGCGCTCTGGGCCGACCGCAGCCCGATCCTCTCGGGGCCTCCCGCATCACGCACCGACGCTGCCCTCGCCTACGGCGCCGGCGCCCTCGGCATCATCCTGGGAATCGGATTCCTGACAATGGTTCTCTGGTAGCCATCGGCCCGCCGAAATCGACACTGACCCCAGTGCACACAACTACCGGCCATCAGCGGAATCCCGCAGATCCGCATCGATACCGTGCACTGGGGTCACCTGCACCCGGGCCGACGCACCTCGCAACGACGAAGGCCCCGACCGCGTGACGTGGTCAGGGCCTTCATGTACGGAGCCGCCTAACGGGATTAAACCGTTGACCGCTCGCTTACAAGTATGTTGGGACACAACCACATACGTCCATGCGGACTCACCACAGCACCTCTGACCAGTGTCAATCGTCCAGGTGGTATCACTCGAATCCACCTACGTAGGTACCGACTTGTGACATGCTCGTGACACCGAGATCCGGGCCGAAAGACCGCCTGGCCTCCGGTGATTCCAACTGAACGCATACGACTTCGTAGCGACATGAGCGCTCGGAACCACGACTCGCGAGTCACGATATGAGACCCGAGTGCTGTTGTTCACCGCGTTCCCCGATCCACTAATGTCGCCTCCGCGTTTGCCGCTGGAGCGGCAGGCCTCGAGGTCGCCTCAGTCTCAACACTGGCCTATGCGATCCGCGACGACGCCCACACCGGCACGTATCGGAGCGCAAAAGAGCCGTCGATCGGCGGTGGGTCGGCCGCCGAGAGTTTGGTTTCATCGCGGGAGTACGAAATCCTGCGCCTCGTTGCCGCCGGCTGACCATGTTCCACACATCGGCCAGCGCCATATGGGCACGTCGACGTGCCGACGCCCCATCGTTAGTACCCGGAGTCGAGATCTGCAGTTACCGGTTCCGGCGCGTCGCTCGGTACCGTAGGATCGTCTGATGATCGGGCGGCGTGGGGTGTGCAGCGGAGAAGCACCGGTACGGTGCCTGGCGATCACTGCTCCGACCTAAGCGACTGTCATCGCCGCGACCGGGCAAGGGGCCCCACCGACCGTTCGCTACCGCGGCCGGTCGGCTCTGCGGCAGCCCAGTCATGTCAGGAGCCGTGTTGCGCTTCACATGATACGCCAGCAGCCCCGTCGAGGGGGGAGCGCTCGGAAACTGCTGGACCGTGTGCCGCCGATCCCATATCGCGGCCGGGTCGAACCCGGCGACGTCGTAGGGGGGTAATGCCGATACGGTGGCCGCCCTCGATCCACACATTGTCGCCATCGGTGGTGATGTCTGTGCGATCAAGTCCTGCAATAGCCCTACAGGGCAGGCCCGCTCCGGCGAGAACAAGGAGGACTGCGTCGCGGCAACCGAACAGCGCAGCCGTCGATCCGGAGGTCGGCGGTCCGGCCGCGATCACCTGGTACTGCTCGGCATACCGGATCGTTCTGTCGCTACGTGCCGAGTCCAGTGCGGTCCGGATGGACGTCATTCGTCCGGGAGCGGGCTGACCGGCGTCGAGGTGCGCGCAGTTGATCGCCGAGACCCGGTGCAACTGGACCGCATCGCCGGCGGGGTTCGAGGGGAAGCCGCCCCACCGCTCCAGTGTGCCGGGGCGAAAGTTCTCGAGCGCGATGTCGCATTTCGGAGCCTGATCGATGACATCGCGCTTGCCCTGCTCGGTCCGCAGGTCGAGGACAATCGACATCTTGTTGCGATTGACCGTGCGAAACAGCATCGACGTCGTACCGGAACAGAGCCGCCAGTTTCTGAGCCCATCGCCGGTTCCGGGCCGCTCGACTTTGATGACTTCGGCTCTGAATCCGCGAGCATTCGCGCGGCAGTCGGGGTGGCGATGTAGTTTCCCAGTTCGAGGTCCCGAATATCAGCGAGCGGTAAGGCCGTGTTCGTCATGTGGTTGTTCCTTCGGTCTGTCGGCGTCATACCCATATCGGCTGGCGTAGTGCGGCTCGGCCGCCTTGCCTGATATGTGCAAGTAGGCCGCCGGCCAGCAGGACTGCTCTTTCGCCTTCGGTGAGATCGAGGGTGAACGTGATGTCGGCATGGCCGGTATTCGCTGTGACCGCCGATTCGCCGGTTCGCAGAGCTGTCCTGAGCCCGTGCAGTTGCCAGGTCTGGCCGATTTCCGGCTCGGTATCGGCGGTTCGTACGAGGGGAACGATGCCGGCGGCAATGAGATTACGTCGGTGAATGCGGGCGTAGCTTGTGGCAGCGATCGCCCGAACACCGAGGTGGACGGGAATCAGCGCGGCGTGTTCGCGTGAAGAGCCTTGGCCGTAGTTGTCCCCTGCGACGATGATCCCGCCGCCCCATTCGAGAGCTCTGTCGTGGAACCCGGCGTCGAACCGGTTGAACATGAACCGGGCGCACAGCGCGATGTTCGACCACACCGACATCGCGATGGCACCGTCGGGTGCCATGTCGCCGGTCGAAACGTCGTCACCGATGCAGATCAAAACACGAACCGGCAAGTCGTCGGGCACAGGCGGAGGCAGCTGCGGCGAAATAAGGTTCGGTCCGCGCTCGACAACGATGGCGGAGCGGTCGCCCAACGGGAGCGGGGCGGTGATATGGCGATCGTGCACGGTGGTGTCCGGTGCCGCAGCCGGGCGAGGGTGGATCGGATCTCGTCCGGATGGGTCCGTGATACGCCCAGCTAGTGCGCTGGCCGCAGCCGTGGAGGGACTGCACAGGTACACCTGATCTTCGGCGGTGCCACTGCGTCCGGGAAAGTTCCGGTTGAACGTACGCAATGAGGGAGCGCCGGCCAGCGGCGCTTGCCCGATGCCGACACAGGGCCCGCAGATCGGTTCCAGCATGCGAGCGCCGGCTTCCATGAGGTCGCGATAGACCCCAGATTCGATAATTGTAGTGAGGATTTGGCGTGATCCCGGTGTGACTGTCAGTTGTATCCGAGGGTGCACGGTCTTGCCCCGCAGGGCCGCAGCGACCACCGCCAGGTCGTCGTAGGAGCTGTTCACCGACGAACCCACACAGACCTGAGCTAGAGGAGTGTCCGGCAGCTCGGCGACTTCGAGGACGTTGCCGGGTGAGTGCGGCACGGCAACGAGGGGGCCGAGGGCACCCAGATCGATGGAGATATTTTCGTCGTAAACGGCCCCGTGGTCGGCTTGGAGCGGTTGGTAGTCCTGCGGTCGACCCTGCTCGACGAGCCAGTGCTGCGTTTCGTCATCGGACGGAAAAACTGCTGTCGTGGAACCGGTTTCGATGATCATGTTCGCGATCGTGGCGCGGCCGGAGGTGGTGAGAGTGTGCACGCCCGGGCCGTGGAACTCGAACACCGCTCCTCGGCCGCCCCGTACGCCGTATCGTCGCAGGATATCGAGGACGACATCCTTGGGTTCGACGGCGTCGCGGAGTCGCCCGGTGAGTTCCACACCGATCACGCGGGGACACGGGAAATCGAATCCGTACCCGCCCATGGCTACCGCAACTTCGAGGCCGCCTGCACCGGTAGCGAACATCGCAGCTGCGCCTGCGGTCGAGGTATGCGAATCTGCGCCCAGGATCAGATCGCCGGGTTTGCTGAAACGTTCGAGATGGATGTAATGCGAAATGCCGTGTCCAGCAGGCGAGTAGCGAATGCCGTACTTCTCCGAGAAGGTGCGCAGGTAGGTATGATCCTGCATGTTCTTGTCGTCGATCTGAAGCACGTTGTGGTCGACATACATCACAGCGAGGGGTACGCGGATGGAGTCGAGCCCGAGCTCCTCGAACTGCATGGCTGCCATCGTTCCTGTGGCGTCTTCCATGAGAATTTGATCGGTGCGCACAGTGATGTCGGAGCCGGGTACGAGGTCACCGGCAGCAAGATGTGCTCGAAGTATTTTATAGGTCAGGGTATCTGCCATGGATTGCCCGTTCGTGACGTAGTAGTTTGCGCCGCAGGGTCGTTCAAGACTGCGCGAGTGGCAGGTCGAGTAGGTGGCCCATCCGGTCGCGTTTGGTGCGCAGATAGGTGAGGTTGTCGGCGGTGACCGCAGTGGCGGAGTGAATTCTCGCGGTGACGTCGAGACCCCCTGCGGTGAGGGAGTCGACCTTGTGCGGGTTGTTGGTGATCAACCGGATCCGTCCGATACCCAGTGCGGTGAGTACAGCGGCCGAGATGCTGTAGTCGCGACTGTCGATGGGTAGACCGAGGCTGACGTTGGCGTCGACGGTGTCTTGTCCGGATTCTTGCAGCTTGTAGGCGGCAAGCTTGTGGGTCAGGCCGATTCCTCGGCCTTCATGTCCACGTAGATACACCAGTACACCCGCGCCCTCGTCTGCGATCGCTCGTAGGGCAGAGTCGAGTTGTGTCCCGCAGTCGCATCGGCGAGATTTCACGACGTCACCGGTGAGGCATTCGCTGTGCACTCGGACCAAGACACCTTGGTCTTCGAGCGATGCTGCTTGTACGTCGCCGTGGGTGAGTACCAGATGTTCGGCTCCGCCGTCCTGCGCCGTGTAGGTACGGGCATCGAATAGGCCGTAATCGGTTGGTAAAAATGCGGATTCACCCAGCACTGGTGCGGTCTCGACGGTTGTGCGAAACGCGACCAGATCGGCGACGGTGATCATGGGGATGTCGTGTTCTGCGGCGAAGTCGTTCAGAGTTCGGCCCGACATCGGAACGCCGTCGTCGGAGACGAGTTCGGTGATCACTGCGACCTCGTACAGTCCGGCCAGTCGGAGCAGGTCGATCGAGGCCTCGGTATGCCCTGGCCGTTCGAGTACTCCGCCGGGGCGGGCGCGGAGCGGGAACAGGTGTCCTGGCCGCCGCAGCTCGTCGGGTTGCGTCCGCGGGTGCCCCAGCACCCGCACGGTGTGCGCTCGATCGGACGCGGAGATACCGGTGCCGGCGTCCGCGGCGTCGACTGCAACTGTGAACGCGGTCTGGTGGTTGTCGGTATTGGTCTGCACCATCGGTGGCAGTTCGAGACGGTCGGCAATCTCTCCCGACATCGGCGTGCAGACGATCCCGCTTCCATGGCGGAGCAGGAATGCCATCTGCTCGGCGTCGACGAACTGGGCGGCCATGATGAGGTCGCCCTCGTTCTCGCGGTCGGCGTCGTCGGCGACGAGAACCATTCGGCCGCGCACAATCGCAGCAACAGCGTCGGTGAGGGGTGCGAGAGAGGTCATATCTGTGGCTCCAAACGTGCGAGATGGCGTGAGGATCGAACGGCCGCGGCCAGTTCGGCCAAAGGGCCGCCCGCACGCTGGGCCAGCGTCGCCGCGTGCTCGGTCAGCGTGGTCGCATCGATGTAGTCGGACTGCGCCGGGTACAGCGGCGGCGACACGAGTCGCACCGCGAAGAACGAGTTCAAAGCTCTTTCCAGTGACTGGGATGCCAAGGAGTGGTTTTCGGATGCACCGCCCATCACGATCGCCGCTGCCGTGCTCATCAACGGAGCTCGGGTTTCACCGTATTGGCAGCGTTCGACGCTTTCGAGCAACGACGCCAGCGTGGCGGTATGCCGAGCTCGGTAGACCGCGCACCCCAAGACGACACCGTCGGCACCGTCGATCGCGTCGATGGCGTCGGCAACCGTGGTAGTCGCGAGCTCGACCATTTGCACGGTCGCACCGGACGCCACGGCACCGTCGAGAACACCGCGCACGGCGGTCGACGTGCGGGAGAGTGTATTCGAACTGGCAATGACACCAACAATATTCGGAGCGACAGCGTTCATGCCCGTCACCTCCCCGGGTGGCGTGGGTGACGATCGATGAGGTGGTAGGCACCCCGGTAGTACAGCAGCGGGCTGCGTTCGCGGTACGCGCGGAGATCCGACACCGACGCAGCCACGATCGTATGGTCCCCGCCGTCGTACTCGGCCCACAACGAACAGTCTGCCCAGGCCACAACGCCGTCGAGTACCGGTGCACCCGAGATGCTTTCGGTCCAATCGACGCCGGCGAACTTGTCCGCGCCAGACTTGGCGAAACCGTTGCTGAGCTGATCGTGATCTTCGGCCAGTACATTGACCACGAAACTGCCGATCTCGCGGATTTTGGGCCAGGTAGTGGAACTGCGGGCTGGACTGAACGTCACCAACGGCGGGTCGAGCGAGAGCGAACTGAAGGACTGGCACGTGAATCCGACAGGGCCATCCGGGGACATCGCGGTGATCACGGTGATACCCGAACAGAAGTGACCGAGCACGTCCTTCATCTGTCCGGGGGCAATTTCCGAGAGTTTCATCGTTGTTCCTCTGCAGCAGCGGATGTAGTTGCGTCAAACCATAGACAGCCTGTGACTGGTGTCACTATCCCCGCAGTGCCGCCACTATCCGCAGAGTGAAAGAACAAGCATCCGCCGGCCAATGTCTGCACACAGCGGATAGTCCACGGCGCTCTCGGGATATCGGGGACCCTCTACCGCTGCCTATCGTCAGGAAATGGTGACATGCACCACACAAACTCGCAGGAAGTGAGCCATGACATCCACTCAACTCGAGCCCTCTCCCCATGAGACGGCGGACTTGGAAAAATTCAAGATGTACATAGGCGGTCGGTTCGTCGACGCACAGTCGGGGCAGACGTTCGGCACCGAAAATCCGTACCTCGGCCGTACCTGGGCCACCATCCCCGACGGCTCCACCGCCGACGTCGACGCCGCTGTGGCCAGCGCACGGTCGGCCCTCGACGGCGAGTGGGGTGCTGCAACCGGATTCGAGCGCGCTCGCCTGCTCCGCAAGCTGGGCGACATAATCGGAGAGAACGCCGAACGCCTTGCTCGTCTCGAGGTGCAGGACTCGGGCAAGTTGTATCGTGAGATGATCGGCCAGCTCCAGTACCTTCCCCAGTGGTACTACTACTACGCAGGCCTTGCGGACAAGATCGAGGGCAGATCGATTCCCTCCGACAAACCGAATTACTTCGTCTACACCCGCCGGGAACCCGTCGGAGTCGTGGCCGCAATCACCCCATGGAACTCTCCCTTACTCCTGCTCACCTTCAAACTCGCGGTGGGCCTGGCTGCAGGATGCACTTTCGTCATCAAACCGTCCGAGCATTCTCCGGCGTCGACTCTGGCTTTCGCCGAGATGGTCGACAAGGCCGGATTCCCAGCTGGCACAGTCAATGTCGTGTCCGGGTTCAGCCGCGAGGTCGGCGAGCATCTTGCCAGCCACCTGGGTGTGGACAAAGTCGCGTTCACCGGATCGACCACCACGGGTCGGGCCGTTGCGAAGGCCGCTGCCGAGAACCTGAACAAGGTGACCCTCGAACTCGGCGGCAAGTCACCCCAGATCGTTTTTCCCGACGCCGATTTGGACGCTGCCGCAAATGGATTGGTAGCCGGAGTGTTCGCGGCAACGGGCCAGACGTGCATGGCGGGCTCACGCCTGATCGTGCACGAGAGCGTGCACGACGAACTGATCGAACTCGTCGCCGCCCGAGCGAAAGCCATCAAGTTGGGCGACCCGAACGACGCCGCCACCGAGATGGGCCCCGTGGCGAACCGGCCACAGTACGAGAAGGTACTCGGCTACCTGAAAACGGCCATCCACGAAGGTGCCACCATCGCCAGCGGCGGAAAGGCGAGCGCGGAACTGGGTGGTATGTTCATCGAACCGACCGTGTTCACCGGCGTCACCCCCGAGTTTACCGTGGTCAAAGAAGAAGTATTCGGTCCCGTGCTGGCCGCCTACACGTTCTCCACCGAAGACGAGGCGCTCTCTCTCGCGAACGACTCTCAATTCGGCCTGGCCGGCGCTGTATGGACGAAGGACGTTCACCGCGCTCACCGAATTGCAGCAAAGCTGCGCGCCGGAACGGTGTGGGTCAACGCGTACAGAGTCCTAGCTCCGAACGTGCCGTTCGGCGGCTTCGGCGACAGCGGCCTCGGCCGTGAGAACGGTCTGGACGCAATCAACGAATACACCGAAACCAAATCCGTGTGGGTCGAGCTCACCGGAGCCACACGCGACCCATTCAAGCTCGGCTGACCAGGAGATACAACGATGACCGACACGCTCGAATACAACCCCACCGCGCCCCGTCCGATCGAAGAGACGGCTCCGCTCGTAGACCGGAACACGACCAACCCGATGTTCAACGACCAGAAGATGAAGCTGGGGCTGTTCGGCACGAACTGCTCTTACGGGCTGATCATGTCGCATGCCCCGACGTCGTACGAGGCCACGTGGAAGCACACCCTCGAAATCGCCAAGCGGGCCGACGCGTTGGGCTTCGAAGCGCTGGTGCCGGTGGCTCGATGGAAGGGTTTCGGTGGTACCACCAACTTCAACGGCAATTGCTTCGAGACTTATTCGTGGGCAGCTGGTCTCGCGCAAGCAACCGAAAACATTGCTATCTTCGCGACATCGCATCTACCGACCGTGCATCCGATCGTCGCAGCGAAGGCCGCTGTCACGATCGATCACATCTCCGGGGGCCGCTTCGGACTCAACCTGGTGATGGGTTGGGTAACACCGGAAATGGAAATGTTCGGCGGTGCGCAGCGCCAGCACGACGAGCGCTACGCCTTCGGGCAGGAATGGATCGACTACGTCAACAAGCTTTGGTCCGAACCGGGATCTTTCGATTTCGAGGGCAAGTACTTCCAGGGGGACGGTGTCGAGTCCTACCCGAAGCCTTATCAGGCACCGCGCCCGGCGATGATCAACGCGGGCAATTCCAAGAACGGTATCGAGTTCTCGGCGCGCAACGTCGATTTCAACTTTGCATCGCTCGACACCCTCGAGAACATGAAGGCTTACACCGCTGCGCTGGTGGACAAGGCCAAAGCCGACTATCAGCGCACGATCAGCCCGATGACCTACGGCTTGGTGGTCTGCCGCGACACCGAAAAAGAAGCGAAAGCGGACTTCCAGCGCGTCCTCGACGACGGAGACTGGGGCGCAGCCGGCAACGTCATCAAGATCGCCGGGTCCGGCGCAAGTCAGTCCTTCGATCACGCAGCGAAGAAGGAGTTCCAGGGTCGCTTCATCGCAGGGTGGGGCGGCTACCCGGTGGTCGGTACACCGGAACAGTGCGTCGACCAGATCCAGCAGCTCAACGACGCCGGCATGAACGGAATGATCATGGGCATGATCGACTACAACGAAGAGATGAAGTACTTCGGCGAGAACGTCATGCCCCTGCTGAAGCAGTCGGGTCTGCGCCACTGATGTATCGACCGGTGCTCGATCGCAGGTGCGTTGCGGTCGAGCACCGGTCGGATCATGATGGTGGCCGGTGAGGAGAAGATGACTGTGACCGAGCGCAACAATCGCCCCTTGGAGGGTTACCCCGTCCTACACACGCGCAATCTGGACGAGGCCCGTCAAGCTGTCACCGACGTCTACCTTCCGCACCAGCTCTACGCCGATGATCCGGCGAAACTCAGCATGACGCTCAACGCCGTCGAACAGCGTCTGTTCACCGCCGGATTTCTTACGTACGGCACCGACGCCACTTTGCGGATGCCCGCCACTGAAGTCTGTTACCACGTCAACCTCACTACCACCGGTCACACCGATGCGGGCAGGCAGGACGGCGGCCGGGAGACGACACACGCCCGGCAGCGCGGCGTGATCCTGCACCCCGAGCAGACCAACACTGTGAACTGGAGCCCGCAAGCGGAACAAATCATCTTGAAAGTTCCCCGCGCGAGTCTTGAAGCCCATCTATCGGATCTTCTCGGACGTAAAGTGAACTCCGCCATCGATTTCGACTTCGGCCTGGATCTGTCTACCGCTGCGGGGGCAAGCCTTCTCGCGTCGGTGGAGTTTTTTGTCGGCGAACTCGATCGACCCGGCGGTATAGCGGACATGCCCCTGGCGCGGGACCAGCTCGAGGCCTTCATCATGAGCCAATTGCTCACCGCTGCAGAACATCCGTACAAGGATGATTTACTTGCTCCACCGGACCATGTAAAGCTCGGCCGCCTCAAACCGGTCGTTGACTTCATCGAAATGAATGCCGACGAGCCCCTCACTCCAACCGAACTGGCTCGGGCCGGATCGATGAGTGTACGTACGCTTCACGCGTCGTTCCAGAAGTTGTTTGGGCTCTCCCCTATGGCCTACGTTCGCAAAGTGCGACTCGAGCACGTCAATGAAGAGCTGCGCAGACACAGCGGAGACCCTGTAGTACGGATTACCGATATCGCCAGCAAGTGGGGGTTTTTTCACCTCGGCCGATTCGCGCAACAGTACAAGGAACGCTTCGGGGAATCTCCCTCTGAGACCCTGCGACGTTAAAATCCGTCGCTCACGGGTCCTGTTACCGAGAGGGTCACGTCGAACTGCTTCATGGTCTCTGCGTCAACGATCTTGGTGGCCAGTCCGAGATTCCAGATCATCGCCTGCCCCGGCTGGAGTGCCGCGAACGCCTATCCGGCAAGCCCTGCGGCCTGGGATGGGCGCCAACTGGCGGGTAAAGGTAGGTCGATGAACACTCGTACGTCCTCTGCGATGGTCGGACCCTCGTTGTGAAGGATCAAGTTAAAGAAAGACGCATCTCGGGTGTCAGGTCTCATGTCCACCCACACGTATGGCTGAGCGGCGACTTCGAGTGCGCGACGTTGTAAGGATGCCTGCTCTAGTGTGCCCTGTCCGGACCGTGATTCTCCGCCCGCGCCTCCACCGAACTATTGAACGTGATCACTGCGACCGGGGAAGTAAGTTGATGGACCGCCACAGTGTCGATGATCCGATCGTCGGCGATGCGACCTGGACGTCGCATCGCCGACACCTGCCCGGGCTCGGGGACACGACCGGACTGTGACCTACCACGCACCGCCACCATCAATCCAGGAATTGGAGTGAATATTTGTCCCGTCGCACCCGGAGACGGTGGACCTTTTTCTTGGTGCGGCGCGGCGCGGGAAACACAGCCTCCTTTTCCTACCCCCCGGGGACGATGACTCTCTACCGTTGCCCGCGCCACCCCATCGCTTCGAGAGACACTGTCGTCTCAGACCTACACTGGCGTACCGGCTGCACGGCCCGGGCAACTCCGTCTGGAATCGCACCGTGCGCGTCGACCCGCGTCCCTTGTTCAGGTGCTGGTGGGTGCGTCCCACCGCCCGGTGGGACCGTTCAAGATCCGCCCCGCCGCGTCGGGAGTCGGGTGGCGCGGGCAATTGTCCAGCCACCGACACAGGCGCGTGGATCAGCGAGATTGATCTGTTCGCCTTCTTCGTCGTAGACGATCCCCGCCCACACCATCGCCCGCAAATCCACTGTCCCCGAATGGGAGACGACACAACATTCGGTCAGCAGAGGGCAGTCCGGTCGACGTCCCACCCGGGACGGATTCTCTCGGCATGGGATCGGCGCCTAGGGGCGATCAACCGTGCATGCGCGGTCCCCATCGGGATAGCCCGGTGAGTTTCGATGGCGGGAGTGCTGTGGGTTGGTGGCCTGGCGGGGGTCATCGCGCCCAGGACTGCACCAACGCGGCGGTATCGCGGTGCGAGGTGTTGAGTTAGCGGACGATGTAGATCAGCCAGTTCTCGATCGTCGGTGGATCCGGAACCAGTGTGGACGGCAACGCCTTCACCTCGTCGTCGATGAACTCGTCTGAATCGTCGGGGTAGTCGGTGCTGTCTCCAGCATCGCGGTGCACCCCTCTGGTGAGGCCGGGGAAGCCCTACTGGATGGCGAATTCCACATCGTGCTGGGTGGCGTCAGGGAACGCAACACAGAAGACAGGTTCGTTCCACCGGTCCCGGTCCCGCGGGACGATTCCGCTGCGGATCGCGAATCCCAGATACAAGTGCGGCTCGAGCACCGCTTGTTGGATCGGTGCCGATCTGAGTGTGTCGGTCCAACCGCTCGGCGGTGTCACCGTCGAGGTTCCGGGATGCTCAAGATCTCCATCGTCTCCTACCTGACGGCCGGTGGCATGTGGGTGACTGCCGGTTTCCGGCACGTCGACCTGGTGCCTGCTAGCGCGGACTCTGCATGCGGTGCTGCAGAAGCGTCGGCGGCGTCCCATGACCCGGTACGTGATCACAATGCGGTAGTCCGTTGCCTAGCGGCGTGTTGACGAGGCTCAGCGAAGTTCCCCAACCACGCTCACCGAAATTCCCCACTCGTGAGCGGTGTTCACTGTAGCGGTTGGCGCGTTCCTGTGGCGGCTTTGCGGAGTTTCTCCGATCGTGCGTTGTGGTCGCGGAGTCGGTAGGAATCTCCGTCGAGGTTGAGCACAACGGAGCGGTGCAGGAGTCGGTCGAGCATGGCTGCGGCGACGGTGTTGTCGCCGAGAACTTCACCCCACGATCCGACGCCGCGGTTGGTGGTCATCACGATCGAGGTCTTCATATACCGTTGCG